>JBKBHW010000011.1:0-25734 GCA_046297555.1 Aquificaceae bacterium | reverse complement strand
TAGGTGCCATAATTAAGCAATGATAAGGCGTGTTTTTTTACTTGTTTTATTTTCTCTTATATTTTCCTGCGCCACAAAGCAGGAAGAGGAAAAAAGGGTCCAGTGGCAGTACTACTATGACCTTGGCATGTCTTCTTACATGGCAAAAAATTACTCTGAGGCTATAGCCAACTTCTTTATAGCTTCTCAACTTGCCCCCAATGAACCTAAGGTATGGAACGCCTTAGGGCTTGCCTATATGGAAGTGCAGGAAAATTCAAAATCGGAGAGAGCTTTTTTAAAAGCCCTTCAAGTGGATAAAAATTATACAGAGGCTAAATTAAACCTTGGCATACTCTACTACAGGCAAGCCAACTATGAAAAAGCAATAAGTACACTTAAAGAGGTTTTGCAGGATGAAGCCTTTTCTCAGAAGCATATGGCCTTCTATTACCTTGGAAAGGTATACCAAGCCATCGGTAATAGACAAGAGTATATAAACAACTTAAGAAAGGCTGTAGGCTACAACCCTATGTTTATAGACGCCCAGCTGGAATTGGCCCAAGCCTATGAGCTTGAAGGAAATTATGTGCCTGCAAAGGAGGTCTACCAGAATCTTGTAAACAATGGCGTGAACGACCCAAATCTGGACTTTAGCCTTGCCAGGGTGGAGTACAAACTCGGCAAATACTCTTCCGCCAAAGATTACATAAAGAAGGTGCTGGAGGATAGACGTACTACACCACAGCTTAAGGCACAGGTCTATGAACTTTTAAGCCAAGTACTTATAGCAGAGCAGAATAAAACAAACCTTACAATAATTAAAACACAAGAGATACCAACAGACCAATCAGGTCAAACCCATGAAGCAATCCAGCAAGATCAAGAACCACAAAAAGATAAATCTCTCCAAAAGAAGGGTAAGGTATATAAAATAAAATTGGGTGCCTTTTCTTCTCAGGGCGCTGCGGAAAAATGGAAAGAAAGGCTGGAAAGGGAGCTAAAGCTAAAAGATTTTGAAGTGATAGAAAGCTCAGGGATTTTTAGAGTATTTTATGGCAGTTTTGGTAGTAGGGATGAGGCAGAAAGGGAGGTCAAAAAGCTTCGTAATATGAACATATACGGTTTTATAGTTTATGAATAATCAAAGGCTTTCTTTTGTAGAGGGGAGGTTTCCACCAACTACATTTACAGCCTGTTTCAGGCTAAGGGCAAGAGCCTTAAAAGAGGCCTCCGCCACATGATGGAGTATCTTTCCAGAAAGTACCCTTATGTGTAGAGTGCTCTTGCTCTCAAGGGCAAAGCCTTTGAAAAACTCCCAAATAAGCTCAAAGTCAAACTCCGTTATCTTACCCCTTAAACCCAAATCTTCATAGAAGAACAGAGGCCTTCCAGAAAGGTCTATACTTGCCAAAACAAGGGCTTCATCCATAGGCACTATGGCGTAGCCGTAGCGGTTTATACCCCTTTTGTCGCCAAGGGCTTCAAGGAAAGCCTTACCAAGCACAATGCCCACATCTTCTACCGTGTGATGGTAAGATACATGCACGTCCCCTTCAGCATAAAGCTCTATATCAAACCTACCATGCCTTGCCAGGGTTTCCACCATATGGGTGAGAAAGCCCACAGGAGTTTCTATCCTATAGTTGCCTTCTCCGTCAAGGTTCAAGCTCAGCTCTATCTTGGTCTCTCGCGTCTGTCTCTTGATATAAGACTTCCTCATTTAGCATGTATTCTACCACAAAATTCTTGAAAGAAGCGGCGGGGTCGGAAAAATAGACCTTTATACCTATATCCAAAAGGTAAAGTCTTTTTAACAAAGATAAAAGATCTTGCTTGGAGTTTTTCTCAAGGTATCTTTTGAAGTTAAGCACTTGGAAAGAGTGTTTTACATCTACCAAGCCTAAGGCTTCTTCCGGCCTTTTCCCTTCTTCTATAAGGCTTTTGGCTGTATATAGCTTTAGAGCATAGTTGGTCAAGAGGGTAAGAACTTGAAGGGGATGGGTGCCAAGCTTGAGTACAGCCTTTAAAGAATCCAGAGCCTTGTCATAGTCTTTTAGAAATATACCATCTACAAAATCAAAAACACTCATCTCCAAATCCGCCACCAACACCGCCTTTATATCTTCAAGGGTTAGCTTGGACTTTCCATAGAGTATCAACTTGTCCGTTTCTGTTTTTAGGGGCATGAGCTGGTAAGAAGTGGCCTCAAGAAGGTAATCAAGGGCAGATTCCTCTATACTAATGCCCTCTCTTTGAAGTTTATTTTTTACCAGCTCTCTTATCCTTTTTTTGTCAAGCTTGCCGGCACTTATCACATCTCCAAGCCTTGATATGGTGGAAAAGGGCTCCTTTTGGAGGTCCTTATCGGTGAGCTTGGCCTCCACATAAAAAAAGATAAACTTACCCCTTACCCTTTCAAGAAAGGAAGCAAATCTTTTATAGTCTTTTACATTCTCCAACAGGTCCATAGCCCTATAAACAAACAGGACCTCTTCCTTACCAAACATTCCTCCAGTGGTAATGGCCCTTTCAAAATCCTGCAAGGAAATCTCGTCCCCCCAGACTATGCTAACAGGGTATAGACTCTTAAGCTTTTCTAAAAGAGTTTTTACAAGGTAATCTTCCTCACCGTGGATAAGGTTTACCCTTTTTAGCGCCCTTTGTGGTAAACTCCTCTGGTATTCGGTTATACTGATCACGAGTGCATAGCCTTGAGAAATTCTTTGTTGGTCTTGAACTTTTTAAGCTTGTCAAGTAGAAATTCCATAGCTTCTATGGGGTCCATGGTAGCCAAGAACTTCCTTAGAACCCAAATCCTTTGAAGCTCCCAATCTTCCAAAAGAAGCTCTTCTTTCCTTGTGCCCGATTTTTCTATATTTATAGCCGGGAAGATCCTTCTCTCCATAAGTCTTCTATCCAGATGTATTTCCATGTTGCCGGTGCCTTTGAACTCCTCGTATATCACATCGTCCATCTTGGATCCAGTTTCTATAAGAGCTGTAGCTATTATGGTGAGAGATCCACCCTCTTCTATGTTTCTTGCCGCACCAAAGAACTTTTTTGGCCTTTGGAGGGCTGTGGCTTCTATACCACCGGTAAGCACCCTACCGGTGGGTGGGGTCACTGCGTTGGATGCCCTTCCAAAGCGTGTCATAGAGTCCAGAAGGATTACCACATCGTGCTTTAGCTCCACCAACCTTTTTGCCTTTTCTACCACAAGCTCCGCCACCTGCATGTGCCTTTCTGGCGGCTCGTCAAAGGTAGAGGCCACTACCTCTGCACCATCACCCACAATCCTGCGCATTTCGGTTACTTCCTCCGGCCTCTCATCTATAAGGAGTATTATGAGATAAACTTCTGGGTGGTTTTGAATGAGGGCTTTGGCTATCTTTTGAAGGAGCACCGTTTTACCAGCCTTTGGGGGAGCCACTATCATACCCCTTTGGCCCTTGCCTATAGGTGCTATAAGGCTTATGACCTTTGTAGAAAGTTCTGTAGGAGATGTTTCAAGGTTGAACCGTTCCGTTGGGTGGTAAGGAGTAAGCTTTTCAAACTGAGGCCTTGACCTCAACGCCTCCGGGTCTGGCGGTAGTCCGTTTACAGATTCTATTTTTATAAGGGCTTGATACTTTTCCCTTTCCTGCGGTGGCCTTGCAAAGCCTATTATGGTGTCCCCAGTTCTTAAGCCAAACTTCTTTATCTGAGAGGGTGCCACATACACATCAGTATAGCTGGGCATGTAGTTGTTTTCTTGACTCCTTATAAAGCCATAGCCTTCGGGGAGGATTTCAAGTACGCCCTTGATGAAGTTTAGCCCTTCTTCCTTGGCTTGAATGGCAAGTATCTTTTCTATAAGCTCCTCTTTTCTAAGGCCAGTTACCCTTGAAAGCTCAAGCTCTCTCCCTATTTTTTGAAGCTCTTGGAGAGAAAGCTTTTTGAGTTCCTCAAGGGTATAAATCTTTTTTTCTTGTTCTTGTACTTGATCCATAACCTACAACCTCCTTTTTATTTTCCTATACAAAACCTTGAAAATATGCCTCCAAGGATATCTTCAGTGCTTATCACACCCACTATCTCTTCCAAATAGCTTATAGCTTCCCTCAGGTCAAGCATAAGTATCTCAGGGAATATGTCTCCTGTCTCCAGCTTGTTTATTAATGATTTTAACACTTCTTGGGATTTTTTCAAGAGGTTTTCGTGCCTTACAGATAAATAAATGTGTATACTATCCAAGGCGTATAGGCCGAGCTTTTCCAAAAGGGCCTCCTTGAGCTCTTCTATACCCTCCCCTTTAACTGCGCTAACCCTAAGGGCATGGGAAAAAGTCTTCAGAACCTCTTCTTTTAATGGTAGGTCCACCTTGTTTATAACTACCAAGTGAGACAAAGGCTTTACCAACTCATATATGCCAAGGTCCTCTTCTTCCAAAGGGCTGCTACCATCTATCACAAAGAGTACCAAGTCTGCCCCCTTGAGCTTTTGAAGGCTTCTCTCCACACCTATCTTCTCCACCGGATCCTCCGTATGCCTTATTCCGGCAGTATCTATAAGGTTTATGGGTATACCCTTTAGAGTTAAGCTCTCCTGTATAAAGTCCCTTGTAGTTCCCGGTATGGGCGTGGTTATGGCCCTTTCTGTACCCAAAAGGGCGTTAAAAAGAGAAGATTTGCCTACGTTGGGCTTGCCTATTATGGCAAGGTTTATACCCCTTCTTAAATACTCCCCCACTCTTACCGTTGAAAGCAGCCTCTCTATACTTTGAACTATGTCCTTTAAAAGGTAAATTATCTGCTCCTTGCTTAATGTTGGAATGTCTTCCTCAGAAAACTCTATATCCGCCTCCACATAGGCCAGTATTTCAAGAAGCTTATCCCTAAGGGAGTTTATAAGTGAAGAAAGCTCGCCCTCAAGCTGTCTTCTGGCAGATTTTAGCGCCCTTTCTGATTTGGAGCCTATCAGGTCTGCCACAGCTTCCGCTTGCAACAGATCCATCTTTCCATTTAAAAAAGCCCTTTTGGTAAACTCCCCGGGCTCCGCAAGCCTTATACCCTTAGAAATAAAAAGCTCTAAGGCCTTTCTTAGGATAAGAGGGTTTCCATGAAGGAAAATCTCCACCATATCCTCGCCCGTATAGCTCTTTGGAGAAGGATAGTATATAAGTATACCTTCATCCAATATCTCACCCTTTTCATCCCTTATCTTCACATAGTGCGCATATCTGGGTCTTGGCTCCCCTTTCATGACAATTAGGTCCCTTATGCTATTTAGCACATTGAGGCCCGAAAGCCTTATGGCACCGATGGCGCTTTCACCAAAGGGTGTGGCTATGGCAACTATGGGCTCCCTTTGCTTTATCATGTTAATCTAAGACCAGTTTAAAACCTTCCGCAAGACTCAAAGCCTCTTGGTATTCTTTATAATATATCCTTCTTGATAGCTCTGGGTAGTGGTAGGCCCTATAGTAGGGCATATACTGGTCCATAAGGTTTATGGAGGCTTGGGGGGCTATCTCCTTTAGGCTCTCCAGCACCCTTTGGGTACCAGCAAGCCCATTTGGAAGGATAAGATGTCTGATAAGCAAACCCCTTATGGCTATGTCCTCCTCATCCACCTTCAAGTCTCCCACCTGTCTGTGCATCTCCCTTATGGCCTCCAAAGCTATCTCATAGTAGCCCTTTACCTTTGAATACTTTCTTCCCGTGAAGCTATCTCCGTATTTAAAGTCCGCAAGGTATATGTCCACTATACCCTCAAGGAGCCTTAAACTCTCCAAGCTATCGTAGGAAGAGGTGTTGTACACTATGGGTATTCTAAGGCCCCTTTTTACCGCCAGGTACAAAGCTTCCAATACCTGCGGCACCACATGGGAAGGGCTAACCAAGTTTATGTTATGACAGCCAAGCCTTTGTAAGGTCAAAAATATCTCCGCCAGCTCCTCCGGCCTTTTTTCTTCCCCTTCTCCCAGCTGGCTTATGGTGTAGTTTTGACAATAAACGCATCTCATGTTGCAGTAGGAAAAGAAAAGGGTGCCAGAGCCCCTTTTACCCCTTATGAGCCTTTCTTCTCCCCTATGAGGGAAGTAGTCTGAAACGATTGCATACCTTCCCGTCCTGCAATAGCCCAACTCCCCTTCCAGCCTGTTTACTCCGCATCTGTGGGGGCATACTCCACAGCCCTTTAGCATATCAAGAGCCTTTTTTATCCTATCTTGCCATTCCTCTTCTGTAAGGTTTAGATAAGAGGGGTAGAGCATGTCTTTCATATTATACCTCTTGCGTGATAGCATAACATTTATAAAAGGTAGCACAGACATTCCTGTCTGTGTAAATTCAAATATACAGGCAAGAATGCCCGTGCTACACCCTTATATTAAACTTAACCCTTATCTTCCTTCCATCTCCTATATAGTCTATGATCTATCCTTAAACTGTCCAAAACCTTTCCCACCACAAAATCCACAAGGTCTTGAACCGTCTTTGGTTTGTGGTAAAATGCCGGGCTTGCTGGTATAACAATGGCGCCAGCTTGGGCCGCCTTAAGCATGTTTTTAATATGCACGAGGGAGTAGGGCGCTTCGCGCACAAGGAGCACGAGAGGTATTCTTTCTTTTAAAGCCACCTCACCTATGCGATGGATGAGGTTTTGGTTTGTGCCGTTGGCTATGTGGGCCAGCGTGCTCATAGAACAGGGTGCTATGATTACACCGGTGTATTTTACGAGCCTTGAGCCGCTTGCCACGGGGCTGGCTATGTCCCTTTCTGAGAAAAGGCTTATACTTGGAAATTCCTTGAGTATATCCCCTTTTGTAATGTTAAGCTCCTCCTTTAAAACTACAAAACCGGAGGAGGAAACCACCAAGTCTATATGAAAGCCCAAGGAGCTTAGCACCTGCAGAAGTCTATAGCCGTATATGGCACCGCTGCCACCCGTTATACAGAGTACCACCTTTCCTTGCATGTAAAAATTGTAGGGCTTTTGTAAAATATTCACAATGCAAAGCCTTTTGATAGCCAATAGAGGTGAGATAGCGGTTAGGGTAATAAGGACCTGCAGGGAAATGGGGATAAGGACTGTGGCCATATACTCGGAGGCAGACAGCAACAGCATACATGTAAAGCTTGCAGACAAAAGTTTATGCATTGGACCATCTGAGCCCTCCAAAAGCTACCTTGACATACCAAGGGTTATGTCTGCCATTGAAGTGTCTGGTGCAGATGGGGTGCATCCGGGTTATGGCTTCCTTTCTGAAAACCCAAGGTTTGCAGAGATAGTTAGGGCAAGTGGTAAGATCTTTGTGGGACCTTCCCCAGAAAGCCTTGAGCTCATAGGAGATAAGGTAAAGGCCAGAGAGATTGCCAAAAAGGTAAGCATGCCCCTTTTGCCGGGAAGCGATGGTCCGGTGGATTTTCAAGAGGCCCTTAAGGTGGCAGGCACAATAGGCTATCCAGTGGTTATAAAGGCGGCGGCCGGCGGAGGGGGCAGGGGCATTAGGGTGGTTAATAACGAGAGGGAGTTGAGAGAAAAGTTTCCGCTGGCAATGCAGGAGGCGGAGGTGGCCTTTGGCGACGGAAGGCTTTATGTGGAAAAATACCTTATAAATCCCAAGCATATAGAGATACAAGTGCTTGCAGACAAGTATGGAAATGTTATAACCCTTGGGGAGAGGGAATGCTCCATACAAAGGAGGCACCAAAAGCTTATAGAGGAAGCGCCAAGCACCGTGCTAACGGAAGAAAAAAGAAAGGAGATGGAGGCACTTGTGAAGGAGTTTTGCAGGGAGATAGGCTATGAAGGAGCTGGGACGGTGGAGTTTCTTATGGATCAGGAAGGGAACTTCTACTTTATGGAGATGAACGGACGCATACAGGTGGAGCATCCGGTCACAGAAATGGTATACGGTATTGACCTTGTAGAATGGCAGATAAGGATAGCAAGGGGTGAGAGGTTAAACATAGACAAGCTGCAAAGAAGGGGCTATGCCATAGAGTGTAGGATAAACGCGGAAGACCCAAACACCTTCTTGCCCTCTCCCGGCAAGGTAGAAGAGCTGTACATACCAGGTGGATACGGTGTGAGGGTGGACACTCACCTTTATTGCGGCTATACAGTACCACCCTTCTATGATTCTCTCCTTGCCAAGCTTGTATGCTGGGGACAGACAAGGAAAGAGGCCATAAGCAGAGCCCTAAGGGCTTTGGAGGAGTTTCATATATCTGGCAGCGGCCTAAAAACAAACATAGAGTTCCACAAGAGGGTTTTGTCCACAAGGGAGTTCCAGCAAGGCAAGCACCATATAAGGTTTATAGAGGAGCTCATGATCTGATGAGGGAAAAGATTAGAAAGTTTTTAAGCAGCCTTTTTTATCAGAAAAGGATCCCATATTCCATAATCTTCTACGGTAAGGAAGGTATAGGCAAGAAGGATTTGGGCTTTGAATGGGCTAAAGCCCTTTTGTGCCTTGAAAACAAATATCCGCCATGTGGTCGCTGTGAATCTTGCAGGCATATGGAGGACTTTAGACAAAAAAGGAAGGAAGAGTTAAAGTTTTACGGTGAAGACAAAAAGGGTAAAAAGGTATACCTCTACCTTAGGGGGGACCATCCAGACTTTGTATACCTTGCACCAGAAAAGACAGAGATAAAGATAGACCAGATAAGAGGTGTAAAAGACTTTGCCTATCTTACTCCAGCGCTATCAAAGAAGAAGGTTATATTTGTTGAGCCTGCAGAGGCAATGAACCCTTACGCCCAAAATGCCCTGCTTAAGGTACTTGAAGAGCCCACAGAAGATACACACTTTATACTCATAACTAACCAAATACAAAAGATACTTCCCACGGTAATATCAAGGAGCTTCCTTATAGAAGTGCCGCCACTAACCCAAGAAGAGTTAAAAGCTTTAACAGGCATAGAAGACCCCATAATCCTTGAGCTTGCAGAAGGCAGCCTAAACATGGCCAAAAGGCTAAAGGAGGATAAGGAGCTTTTAGAGGCTGCAAAGCACATACTTAAGGGCGATGTTTTAACTTTGTACAGGAAGGCCCTTGAAGTGGAAAAATGGGAACAGGAAAGGCAATACCTTTTACTTAGACTACTCCAGACCTTACTTCACAGAAGGTATATGGAAAGCAGAAGTTATGAGGACAAAAAGGCCCTTGACATGGTTTCTTCGGGTTTAGAATATTTAAGCAAGGGTATAAGGCTTAGCCTTTTACTATTTCAAATAAGAGGAGGTAATAAAAATGTCTTACATAAAAGCACGCTTTCAGGATACAAACAAGATACTTCAGGTTGAGGGCGTTTGGGAAAAGGATGTGTTAAGGGGAGACTACCTTGTTGTTCAGTCGGATAAGGGTGAAGAGGTGGTAAAGGTGCTCGGCATTTCAAAATCCACTGCACCGCTAAAGGCCTATTTCCTTAGGAAAGCAAAGGAAGAGGACCTAAAGAGGATGAGGGAAAACGAAGAAAAAGCCTTAGAAGCTACAGAAATATGCAAAAAGAAGATAGCCGAACATGGCTTAGATATGAAGCTAATAAAAGCCTACATACCTCTTGACAGAAGCAAAATCTTTTTCTACTACACTTCCGAACATAGGGTGGATTTTAGAAATCTGGTAAAAGACTTGGCAAAGGTTTTTAAAAAGAGGATAGAGATGAGGCAGATAGGGGTGAGGGATGCGGTGCAGATGATGGGATGGATAGGCGCTTGCGGTGAAATCCCCTGCTGTGTGAGGTTTCAGGAGGATTTTCAATCGGTTTCTTTAAGGGATATAGAGGAGCAAAACCTTCCTCTCTCTCCACAAAAGTTTACAGGGCCATGCGGCAGGCTCATGTGCTGTCTTGTTTTTGAAAGGGAAAATTACTTAGTAAAGAACCTGCTTCCGGATATAGGTGGAGAGATATGCTTTGAAGGCAAGGTATATAAGGTAGGGTATATAGACCCTACAAGGAATAAGGTTCTACTACTTTCAGAAGATTCAAGAAAGGAAATAAGCTTGGAGGATATACTGCCAAAGGACTACCAAAAAGCCTTGGAGCATTGCAAGGCTTGTGGAAGCTGTTGTAGAAGGGATGTGGTAGAAAATGAAGCTTTTGCAGGAATTGAGGAGTAGCCTAAACAAGCTTTTCCTCTTTGAGCTTGGGGATGGGAAAAGGGTGGAGGCTGTTTTTTATAGAGGTGATACGCTATGCATATCAACGCAGGTGGGCTGCGCCATAGGTTGTCCCTTTTGCCTCTCTGGCCAAGAGGGCCTTTTGAGAAATCTTAGCCTCAAGGAGCTAATAGGTCAGTATGAGCTTTTAAAGGATAAGGTAGGTATAAGAAGAATAGCGGTGGCTGGCATAGGCGAACCTTTGATGAACTGGGAGGCTGTAGAGGAAGCCTTTTGGTACTTCAAAGGGCTTGGCCTAAAGGTAAGCTTTTATACCACGGGGCATCCTACAAAAAACCTGAGGGAGCTTTTAAACCTTCCCCACTCTGGCGTGAGTATATCCATACATTCTACCGATGAAGGCAAAAGAAAGGAGCTTTTGCCCCACGCCGGCTCTTTAAAAGAACTAATAGAAACCTTAAAGGAAGAGCTTTCCCATATGTCCCTTAGAAAGAGAAAGAAAATAAGCCTTGCCTACCTTTTGTTGAGGGATATAAACCATTCTTCGCAAGATTTGACAGAGCTTGCAAAGCTTGCAAAGGAGCTTGGTGTAAGTATAACACTCCTTCGCTACAACAAGACAAGGGAAGGCTATGAGGACGTGGGAGACATGGCCTACGAAAAGGCCTTTTTGCTTCTTAGATCCTATGGGATAAGGGTTACGCTCTCCACGCGCTTTAGAAAGGATAGGCTTGGTGGCTGTGGAACGCTTAGGATTAATAGGCTTTTATAGCGTGTTCAACAGGTCTCTTATGATTTCTTCGTGGCTTTCCTCACCTACCTCCTCTTCTTTCATGGCGCAGGAGAGGGGTATAACTTGAACCTTGGCAAGCCCTTGTTTTACAAAACCCAGCTTTTCCGCCGCAGACCTTGAAAGGTCTATTATCCTCCCCTTTTTGTAGGGACCTCTATCTGTAACTATTAGCACCACACTTTCACCATTGCTCAAGTTTTTTACAAGTAGGTATGTTCCAAGGGGAAAATCCCTTGAGGCGGCCGTATATTTGTATTTGTTAAATACCTCACCAGAACTCGTCTTTCTCCCGTGAAACCTCTTACCATACCAGCTGGCGTAGCCCTCATAAACCTTGCACTCCTCAGCCACCACCAAAGAAAATACCATTAGAAGAAAGGGCAGAACCCTCATGATCATGCTCCCTGAAGAATCCTCTGTTAATTATACCATACAAGGCTAAGTGATAAATCTATTCCTTGACAAAGCGCCAAGTTGTTTTAAATGCTTATAGCTTTCCCCCTCATTGGGACAAGTTTATGAGGCATCTCTGCCTGTGCAAAAAATTAATCAAAAACGCGGGCAGGGATGCCCGCGCTACCTAAAGGTTTTGCCCAGCCTCGGCTTTGGTACAAAAATAAAAATTTTGTGTAGATGTAATTCGCGACTGAGAGATAATTTCTCACCCGCGTTTGATTGATATAATTTTCCTATGTTCTGCAGGATAAAGAGCGGTGGTGTTTTGGGGATAGAGGGGTTTGAGGTAGATGTGGAGGTTGATATATCCAACGGCCTTCCCCAGTTTTCCATCGTGGGACTTCCGGACAAGGCCATAAACGAAGCAAAGGATAGGGTAAGGTCGGCGTTGAAAAACACAGGTTTCCAACTTCCCCTAAAAAGAATAACCGTAAACCTTTCTCCCTCTCACCTCAAAAAACAAGGTACCTTTTACGACCTTCCAATGGCCCTTGGCATCATAAGGCTTTCCACAGGCTTAGATTTCCCAGAAGATTATGTTGTTATGGGTGAGCTTTCCCTTGATGGAAAAATAAACCCCGTAAAAGGTGTTTTGCCTGTGGTTTTGTCCTTGAAAAAGCTTGGTTATAAGCGTTTTATAGTACCCTTTAAGAATGTGAAAGAAGCTGGTATTGTGGAAGGTGTGGAGGTTTACGGCTTTGAATCTTTGGGGGAGGTGGTGGGTTTTCTAACGGGTGATGTTAAGAAGGAACCCATAAGAATAAACCTTGAAGAGGTATTTTCAAGCTTTGAAAGCTTTGATATGAATTTTGCTGAGGTATATGGACAGCATCAGGCAAAGAGGGCTATGGAGATAGCGGCAGCTGGCTTCCACCCCGTTATGCTCATTGGACCACCCGGTGCTGGTAAAAGCATGCTTGCCAAAAGGCTTATAACCATAATGCCACCCCTGACTTTTGAAGAAGCCATAGAGATAACACGTATATACAGCGTGGCAGGCCTCCTTGATGAAAAGACACCTATAATAACCAAAAGGCCCTTTAGAAACCCTCTTACCAACGCATCAGAGTCTGCCCTTGTTGGTGGTGGTTCCATACCACAGCCGGGAGAGATCTCCTTAGCCCACATGGGTGTTCTTTTTCTTGATGAATTTCCAGAATTTGGCAGAAAGGCTATAGAATCTTTGAGACAGCCCTTAGAAGATGGAAAGGTTGCTGTTTCAAGAGTTGGGGGAAGGATAAGCTTTCCTTCAGAGTTTTTGCTTGTGGTAGCAATGAACCCTTGCCCCTGCGGCAACTACGGAAACCCATACAAGGCTTGTGTATGCACTCCAGTGCAATTAAAGGCATATCAATCCAAAATATCTGGACCCATAATGGACAGGATAGACCTTAGGGTATGGGTAAACCCTGTAGAAAAGGAGGAACTTCTTAGTATGAGCTCTGGAGAAACATCGGCGCAGATAAGGGAAAGGGTGATAAGGGCTGTAGAAATCCAGAGGGAGAGGTTCAAAAACAGCAAAACTAAGTATAATTCACGCATGACCAACGAAGAGGTAAAAAAGTACTGTGTTATGACGCAAGAGGCTTACAGCTTGCTAAGAGGAGCCCTTGACAGGTTGAATTTAACCGGCAGGGGTTATATGAAGGTTTTAAAGGTTTCAAGAACCATAGCGGACCTTGAAGGCGAGGAAAAGATAGCAAGCCACCATATTGCAGAATCGCTCCAATTTAGAATAAAGGAAAAGACACCCACGCTGTGATGTGAACAAGTATTATGACCTAAATCATAAAAGAATTTCACATCCCGTGGAAGAATTTCACACCCTATTTCTAAGTATGGAATTTTCCGTTAAAATTTTACACATCCCACTTTCAAAAAAGTTCGTAAAAAGCCATACTTAGGTTTAGGGATGTGAAATTGTGAAATTCTTCTGAAATCCTTGATTATCAAGCATTTGAGGGATCTATGAAAACAAGTAATATCAAGCTTTTCAAGGGGGGGTGTGAAATTCTTTTTGCGGAAGTTGTTGATTTTCAAGGCTTGCAGAAAGGGGTGTGAAATTCTTGGGGTCCTATTATTTTTTTTTCTTTTTTTTCTTTTTTTTTAGTACTTATAAAAAATAAATAAAGAATAATATGCATTTGACAACACCAGACTCAAATTTAAGGGGGTATGTTAACCTAAGTGGCCTTTTTTCCGTAATTTTTTGTTTTCAAATTTCACAGGTTGAGGGGGTCAAATTTCACAGGAATTACACATCCCATAGGAGAATTTCACATACTGTTCCTAAGTATGGCTTTTTCCAAGATTTTTACGAGGGGAATTTCACACCTATTCCACACTAACCAACCTTTCAAAGTTTAGGTCTTTTAAAAGCTGGTAGTCCTTCTTTATATCCCTACCTGCCCTTGTGAGATATCCCCCTACCATCATGGCGTTGGTCATAAGCACCGCCATACCATGAAAGTCCCGGAGGTTTTGCTCCCTTCCACCGCAAAGCCTTAGCTCCGCCTTTGGATTTGTGAACCTAAACATGGCTATAACCTTGAGGGCTTCCGTAGGTGAAACGCCTGGTGCATCCTGTAAGGGTGTACCTTCAATGGGCATAAGGAAGTTAAGTGGTATGGAGTCTACTCCAAGGTCCCTGTAAGTTAAAGCAAGGTCCACCCTGTCCTCATCCCCTTCACCCATACCAAATATACCTCCACAGCATGTAGAAAGGCCAACAGCCTTTATCCTCTTTATAGTTTCATACCTTTCTCTCCAAGAGTGGGTGGTAACTATCTTTGGGAAGAAGTTTTCTGATGCTTCAAGGTTATGGTTTACCCGTTTTACGCCCGCCTCTTTTAGCCTTCTTAAGGATTCCTCGTCAAGGGTTCCAGCAGAGACGCATACATTTATAGGAAGTCCTTCCTTCTTTATTTCCTTTACTCCTTCGTATATTTTTTCCACCTCTTCCTTTGTGGCTGCCTTTCCACTTAGGACCACGCAGTAGCGGTTTGCCCCAAACTCTACAGCCCTGTAAGCACCTTCTACTACCTCATCCTTTGGTACAAGGTTATACACATTTATAGGGGTCTTGTAAAACTTAGACTGAGCGCAAAACTTGCAATCTTCTGAACAGGCTCCACTTTTTGCGTTTATGATAGAACAAAACTCTATCCTATCTGGTGGGTGGAAATGGTTTTTTACCTTCTGCGCCAAGTAAACCATAAGGGCTATGTACTGGTCGGACAATCTCAGTACATTTAAAGCCTCTTCCTTTGTAAGTATTTGGTCTTTTAGGGCCTTATGGGCTATATCAAAAAGAAAAGCTTCCCACTTATCCATCAAAACCTCCTTAGCTTGGTCTAATGTTTTAAATATATATCTCTTGCGTGAGTTCTCTTTGGTATATGACAAACTTCATCCTTAGCATATGTTTTAATCTAAGAAGATGCGCTGGGTGAGAAGTTGAATGAACTTCTTGTATAATAAGGTGTAGCACAGGCATTCTTGCCTGTGTGAAAAAAATACTGCACAGACAGGAATGTCTATGCTACATAAAATTTAATCAAAAGGCGCGGGCAAGGATTCCCGCGCTACCTATACCAAAAGACAATTTTTCACTCGGTGTATTCTCATATGTTTTAATTTAAGAAGATGAGAGTCAGGTTTAGGATAAAGATAGTGGATAAAGAGAGTAAAAGGCTGGGAAAGGAAGACTTTTTAAAAAGCAGTGAACCACTTTATATAGGTATGAGGTATATAACGGAGTTTAAGTACTTGGAGGCTACAAAGTGGTTGATGTTGGCGCAAGACTGTCAAGAGAAGTACATGCTTTTGGCCCTTATAAACTACGCCCTTGGGCAGAATTCACAAGGTGATGAGTTTTTCTATGAGGCAAGAAAATATCCTTCAAAAACTCAATTCAAGTTTCTGGTAGAAAAACCAGAGGAAAATATAAGCTTTGTTATTGAAAAGCCAGAAGCCTCCTTGCCTGATTTTCTATTATCCTTGTAAAGGCCAAGGTAAGTTGGGATACATCCCTTATCTTTATCCCGCTACTTTCAAAGTAATAATCTACATAATTTTTCTCCGTTAGCCCCACGCCTACACCTATGATGGGAGTTGAAGATTTTATTTGGTTTATGAGTTTTTTTAGCTCTTGCCCCCTTAGGCCCCTTGTGGGCTCGCCATCGGAGAAGATAAGCATACAACCTTTTATGTGGTTTTTGGTACAAAACACTTGAATATCCTCATATGCATAAAGCAGAGCCTTTTCAAAGTTTGTCCCACCACCAAGCATATTAAAAAGCTCCAAGATCTTCCACTTGGCCATATGATAATCCTCGTGAAATTCTTTTAGTCTAAATACCCTGTCGCTAAACACATCTATGGAGAAGGGCATTTTTAGTGTGTTTATAACCTCGGAGAACAAAAGGAGGGCTTCAATAGCCTTCCTTATTTTATCTTCCCTTTTCATGGATGCGGATATGTCTATAAGAAGCTTAAAAGCTATTTCCTTTTTTGTGATCTTTTCCCTTCTCATGTACATTCTACCCCTTCCTATGGAGGCTTCTACGCTAAGGATCTTGTTGTTAATCCTCCTTCCATAGAAGTATTTCCCAGACCAACCCTCTTCCCCTTCTACCATGAGCTTTTTAAGTTTTCTTTTTAGAGCTTCCACATAGGGCAGGATGTTTGATATCATTTTCCTATATACCCTAAACTCTTCTTTGTTCATTGCGTAGGCTTTTTCGTATAGCCTATCCTCTTGGGATTTTTCTTTCTTCCTTCCACCAAGGTTAAGATCGCCGGAAGCTGAGCTTGCCTGCTCCTCCCATCCTTTTATCAAAAAGCTAAGAAATCCCCTGTGTTCTATATCTACCTCCAAGGTCACTGGTAAAAAGTGTCTTATAAACTCCACATCCTTTTCTATCATATCTATGTAAGACATCTGCCTTAGGTAGTCCTTCATCCAATCTGGCATGTTCCTTAGGCTTTTTAGGATTTCCTTTCTTTCAACCTCCGATATGTCTATAGCCCTTTTATCCTTGTACTCTATTATGATTTCTTGTAAAGCTTCAGGAAGCCTTTTGAGCAGGTCTGTCATTATCCTACCCTTATGGGCATCCTTTCTTACCTTTCCTCTAACTTCATCCAAAAGAAGGTCTATATAGTTGATCTCCTGAGCCCTTTCTATGTTGGCTATATACCTTCCCAGCAGGTCCTCCATCAGTATGTCATAAGCCTCCCTGTTGTTAGAGCTTAGGTATTCATAGAGGATTCTTTCTGTATCTTTGGGAATGCTTTCCTTCCCAAGCCATGACCTTAAAAGGCTTAGGGAGAAGGTGTGGTGTGGGTAATAGGTGTCTATTTTCTTTAGGATGTTCTCGTAGTTTTTTATGATGGTTGGCTGGCTTGCGGGATGGCTGTTTATTATCTTGGAATCTGTCTTTATAGATTCAAGTATAGAATAAAGCACAAGGAAGGATGTGGGGGCAAAGCCAAACTTATAGAATTCTCTTTGGCCAAGCCTCCATAAATAAAGGTCTGTGGAAAAAAGGTATTCAATCTCATGCCTTATAGTGTTTATGGCGTCTTCTTCGGGCATTTTGGAAAGGTCCTGAATGTGGAATACTATCCCTGCAGGCCTTTTTACTACTTCCGGTACATCCTCCACTTCCCCCTTTGCCCACATCTCTGTAAGCGGCAAAAACTTTGGGTCGTAGCCTGCACCCCACCCTTCATAACTCCCCTGAACTTCAATATTATACTCTTCAGAAAGAAGCCTCTCTATTATCCTCCACTTTTCCTTCACTTTTCCCCTATAACCAGTATGGCACCAGGCCTCTTTATCCTTGGTGCTATTATCTCCATAACCCTAAATTGGTGCACCATGTTGGTAGATTCTACATAAGCAAGGCTAAAGTCCAATCCTACAACCAAATCCATATTTTGTGGTCCTGCGGATATAAGAAGAGCTTTAGACTCCGGCATTATGGGTGTGTAGTGTATATCCTTTACGAGCTTCTTTATCTGTTCAATCTCCAAAAGGCCCGTGTTGTGGTAAACCCTGTTTAGCTTAAAGTAATCCTTTGGGTTTAGTATAACATGGTATTCTCCATAAAAGCCCTTCTCAGATAGCTTGGCTATACCAAGAGATATATCATTAAAGGCATTACCGAGAACATCCCAATCGCTCATAGACATGCTTTGCCTTCCTTCTACCGTCAAAAGACCTTCTATCTCCAGCCTTGGGTTTCCATGGATTATGAGCGTATCCTCCGCCACAGCCGTGGCAAACGCCGCTGTAGCAGCTTGAGAGGTGTCTATGGGAAGGTTCAACTGTCTGTAGTATTCTAAATCTCTCCAGCTTATACTAAAGGGCTTGTATATAGTTGGAAGGGCTATATGCCTTCTTTTTCCAGTCCTTACAGGTTCACACTGCTCGCTTTCCTCACCGGGCCTTACCTCACACACGCCCGGCTCCACACCAAGGTACACATCATAAGATATGACCTGATGCCCCACACCTATTGGGCCTACTACAGGCATAAACCTCCTGCATATAAGCGTCTTTTTTGCAACATCAATTATAGCCTTTTCAAGCTGATCCCACTCCTCAAAGGTAAGGGGTGATTGTTCTCTTCCTAAAAAGTCCATTTTCCACCTCCTAAGTTAAATTATACGCCAATACTCTTCAAAGGCTATCCATGTCTTTGGTATTATCTCTTTTAAATTGTCCCATTTTTTCATGTATCTTTTCCTCTTTTCCGAAGCTCTCCAGAGCACATTGCCGAAGGTGTCCTCTGCTTCTTCCTGATAATCTTGGAGGCTTCCTTCCGCTATGTATCTGCCTGCCATGCTACCAGATAGGACGGCGTTTGCTATACCCGCACCTGTTATAGGATGGCAAAAACCTCCCGCATCTCCTGCAAGGACCACCTTTTCCCTAACCAAGGGTAGAAGGCCATCAGCAGGTATCCAACCACCAGTCCTTTTAAGTATCCTCTCCTCCACAACTCCTTCTATGCATACCTCCCTTACAAACCTCTTTAGGCTTTCCATTACATTGATAGGATAAGAGGGGTCAATGCCAACGCCTACGTTGGCCACTTTTCCCTTTGGAAAGACCCACCCATAGCCACCGGGTATGTAGTCTCTGAAGTATATCAAAAGGTCCTTTAAGGGCTCTTTTAGGGGCATGGTGGCTTGCGCTGTAGTAAGGAAGTTTTCTATACCCTTTCCTGTAAGCCTTGCCACTTTGGACCTTGGCCCGTCTGCTCCCACTACCACATCCGCCTTTATACAAAACCTCTCCCTTGTATCTATGTTTTCAAGGCATACCTTTCCATCCTCAAAGCCTACAAACTGCGTCCTAAGCATACATTCTGCACCTTTTTTTATAGCAAGCTGGGCTATATGATGGTCAAAAACATCCCTGTTTAAAACAAAGCCCTCGGACCAAAGGCTAACCACCTCTCCCCAAGGTGTAAAATGTACCATCTTTTCCACCCTTTGGGCTATAGCTTCCTCTGGAAAGAATTCTTTGAACTGATGATACAGCTGTATGGGTACAAACTCTGCACATTGCACCGGCGTGCCTATTTTCCTCTTTATATCCACAAAGATTACACTTAAACCCCTTTTTGAAAGCTCATAGGCGCATGTAGAGCCTGCGGGTCCACCACCCACAATAAGAATATCAACCTTTCTCATTCTTCTTAAAGAGGCTTGAAGGTTTAAAACTTATGCTTTGTCTATCTTCTACGTACATCTCAATGCCCGTTTTTGGATTTTTTATAAACCTGCCGCTGAGGTTCTTTAGCCTAAAAACACCAAAGCCTCTTAGCTCTACTCTGCCCTTCTCAACCACCATGTTTATCAGCTCTTCAAAGAAACAGTCTACAAACCTTCTGGCTTCTTCCCTGCTTAGTTTAAACTCCCTTCTAAGGCTATCTATTAGATCGGTTCTTCTCATCCTTCTCCTCCACATAAAAGGTCCTTACCCTTGACCCTTTGCCTACGGCTACAGCCCTATCTTCCTTCTTGTAGTAAACTATCTCCTCCGCTTCAACAAAGTTTGGACCCTCTTCCACCCTTGCCCTACCCTTAAGGGTTATCACATCCTCCCTCAGGTCGTACATCATCCTATCCGCAAAGGCCCTTCTGTTTCCTTCCACATACTTCACATTTCCTTCTGCTTCCATAAGCCTTGCCTTCTTGTTTTGATCAAGGTATATGATTACTTTGTTTGCCGTCAAGAGGGCGTTGCCCCTTGTGAGCCTTACATTACCTGTATAAATTATACTATCTTTTTCATAGGTGAGCTGGTCTCCTTCGCCCGCTATGGGCTGTGAAAAGGCAAAGGCGCTTACCAATAAAAGCGAAAAAAAGACCCTTCTCATTCTATATTTACCCTTGCCTTACTAATTATAACCTGCATGGGTTTTAGCCTTATCTCAAAGCCATAACCTTCTACCCTCTTATTTCCTTCCCTTAACTCTATCCTACCATCACTGTAAAACCTTCCCTCCTTTAGCTCCATATATGCCCTTTGGCTCTTAGCCACAAGGTCCTTTGACCTTAGCTCAACACCTTCCCATAGCTCACCCTTCCCAGTATCCCTATCTATATAAACCTCCCCAGCTCTAACGGTAGCCTCTTCAGATATAAGCTCCGCTTCCTTCAAAACTACATCCTTCCCCACCATTTCCAAAAACTTACCCCTTACGGTCCACTCAATACCACCCTTGCTGTAGGACCTTATGGTTACATTTTCCAGCCTGTTTACCATCCTCTCTTCCTCTTGAGTAGGACCAAAGCCATCCACATAGACCCTAAGCAAGTAAGAAGCCAATAGGATCATCAGGCTGATAAGAAGACTCCTAAGCATGGTACCTTTTTATTACCTCTTCCCACTGCTCCCTTAGCTTTAAAAGGAATTCTATGGCTTCCCTTACAGCACCCTCTCCGCCCCTTGCCTTTGTAGTATAAAGGGCATAGGACCTTAGCTCCTCCGGCGCATCGCAAACAACCATAGGAAAGCCAACCCTTTTTAAGATAGGCAGGTCCACATAATCATCTCCAATAAAGGCCACTTCTTCAAAGCTAAGATAAAGCCTTTTTAGCATATCTTCCAAAACAGGGAGCTTTTCGTTAAAGCCAAGATAAGCCTCCTCTATACCTAACTCTTCAAGCCTTTTCCTTAGAGCTTGGCTTTCCCTTCCAGAAATAACACCTACCTTTATGCCGGCCATCTGCGCCATCTTTATACCAAAGCCATCCTTTACATTAAAGACCTTTATCTCCTCCCCCTTTGAAGTGTAATAAAGCCTCCCATCGGTAAGCACACCGTCCACATCAAGGACCAAAAGCCTAATCTTTAAGGCTTTTTCTTTAAGGTCCATCCCATGCTTCTAAGTAGCTTTCCTTTAGCTTCTTTATCCTCATAAGGGCCCTGCTGTCCTCTGGTGTCACCAAACTGTATGCCTTGCCGTAGGATCCGATCCTTCCCGTCCTACCTATGCGGTGTATGTACACCTCTGGATCCTCTGGTATGTGATAGTTTATAACAAGGCTCACACCCTTTATGTCAAGACCTCTTGAAGCCACATCGGTGGCTACCACTATTTTAACCTTCCCTTCTTTAAAAAGCCTCAATGAGTTTTCCCTTTGTCTTTGGGTCATATCTCCATGTAAAGATACCACATTAAAGCCCTTTCTTTTTAGCTCCTCTGTTATATCTTTTGCATCCTTTTTAGTTTTTACGAAAACTATAACCTTTTCAAGGAGATGCTCTCTTAGTATCTTTTCAAGCTCGGAGAGCTTCTGCTTTGAAGAGTTCAACTTTATAAGCCTTTCCTCTATCTTTGGCTTTAGCTCCTCCGTTATAACCTTTACAAACTTGTAGCCTTCCCTTAAATGCCTTTTGGCAAGCTCTTCTACCTCCTTGGGTATGGTGGCAGAAAAGAGAAAGGTCTGTCTTTTCTTTGGAAGCTGGCATATTATCCACTCAATATCCTCTATAAAGCCCATATCAAGCATCCTATCCGCTTCATCAAGCACAAAGAACTTTAAACCTTCAAAATCAAAAAGACCTCTCATTATAAGGTCTTTTAGCCTGCCCGGCGTTCCCACAACCACATGGGGTGTAATCTTCCAAAGGATCTCTAAATCCCTCTGCACAGAGGTGCCGCCGTAAAAGCTAAGGACCTTTAGCCCTTTGTATTTGGAGAGCTGATGGATCTGTTCCTTTACTTGAAGGGCTAACTCCCTTGTGGGGGTTATTATAAGAGCTGTTGTACCTTCTTCCTTGCTGGTCTTTTCCACTATGGGAATACCAAAGGCCGCCGTTTTACCAGTGCCCGTTGCAGCTTGGCCCATCAAGTCATAGCCCTTTAGGGCTAAAGGGATTGCCTCCTTTTGGATGGGTGTAGGCTTTTCAAAGCCCATATCCCTTAGAGCTTTTTGCGTTAATAGACTGAGTTGTGAAAAGTCAAATTCCATAATTCCTCCTTTTTATCCTATCCCTTTAATTATAGGCTAAAATTTGCCGAGTGAGAAATTAAATCTTTGTAGAGGTGGTTTATGAGGCGCCCATTGACTATGTAGGGTTTATAGAGGGTAGCACAGGCATCCCTGCCTGTGTGAAAAAAATTTAACCAAAAGGCGCGGGCAAGGATGCCCGCGCTACCTACTGCTACGCAATAGATCTAAGGAATGGTTCTTTTTCCTTTTTGTAGGGGCACGCCGCTATTGAAACAATCATAGTTCAAGCATTGCGCTCCAAAGAATGTGAGGTTTTTTAAACATTCCTGTCTGTGCAATATGTTTTTTTCTTTAGTAGAAAATCATACAGCACTCCCCCTTTTGTGCTATACTTTAATACTACCAAAACTTAGGAGGTTTTCGGTGGCAAACATTGTTATAACTCCCATGACCTTTAAGCCTGTTTATGAGCTTGATGCGGAGATTGTGGAGCGTAAGGGGGTTGGTCATCCCGATACCATATGCGATTATTTGGCAGAAAACCTCTCAAGGGAGCTTTGTAAGGTTTACTTGGAGAAGTTTGGCGCGGTTATGCACCACAATGTGGATAAAGCCCTTTTGGTAGGTGGTGTGGCAAAGGCGGAGTTTGGGGGTGGTGAGGTCATAGAGCCCATAGAGATATATCTGGTAGGTAGGGCCATCATAGAAGGCATTGACGTCCACACCTTGGCGGTAGAAAGCGCCAAAAGGTGGCTAAAGGAAAACATTAAAAACCTTGATGTGGAAAGGCATGTAAGGATCCATACAAGGATAAAGCCCGGCAGTAAGGACCTGGTGGAGCTTTTTGAAAGGTTTCAGAAGAAGGGTGAAATTCCTTTGGCAAACGATACCTCCTTTGGTGTGGGCTATGCACCCCTTGATAGCCTTGAAAGGGCTGTTTTTGAGGCAGAAAGGTTTTTAAACTCCCCAGATACAAAAAGGGAACATCCTGAGGTGGGAGAAGATATAAAGGTTATGGGTGTCAGAACAAGGGACAGCTACAGGCTTACCATAGCCTTGGCCTTTGTGGGCAGGTATATAAAAGACACGGGGGATTACTTCCAAAGGAAGGAGATCCTAAGGGAAAAGGTAAAGGAGAGGGTTGAGCGGGTAGTTGGTAAAGAGGTGGAGGTTTTTATAAACACGGCAGACAGCAAGGAAAACAACTCCGTTTATATAACCGTTACGGGAACCTCTGCGGAGCAGGGGGATGATGGTCAGGTGGGAAGGGGAAACAGAATAAACGGCCTTATAACTCCTTACAGACCTATGAGTCTTGAAGCGGCTGCTGGCAAAAACCCCATCTCCCACATAGGGAAGATATACAACAGGGTGGCAAACCTTATAGCAGAAAGGGTGGTAAAGGAGGTTGAAGAGGTAGAAGAAGCTTATTGTTATATAGTATCTCAGATAGGCAAGCCCATAAACCAACCTCAAGTGCTTGATGTGAGTATAAGGAGTAAAAGTGATATAGGCTCCCTCCAAGAGGTTGTGAAAAGGATAGCTCAAGAAGAGCTTGATCGTATGCCGGAGATTTGGAAGGGCTTTGTGGAAGGGCTTTATCCAGTGGCTTGACACATATCATAAACTTTTGCCCCATTCTTTTAAAAGTGCTAAAATAAAAGCATGGAGTACGTAGGAATACTCTTATTTTTCCTCATAGCCCTTTTCGTTGGCTTTGCCTTCAGCTTCCTTAACGACCTTTTGGGTCCCAAAACAAAGGAGAAGATGGAAGGCTATCCCTATGAGTGTGGAGTCCCCCTTTATGATCCAGAGGCAAGAAGCGTTTTTAAGCAAGGCTACTACCTGCTTGGCATATCCCTTATTCTCTTTGACATAGAGGTGGCTTTTCTCTTTCCATGGGTGGTGGTCTTTAAAGAGGTGGGGCTTTATGGTCTAATTGGAGCCCTTGTTTTTATCTTTGTTCTTACCCTTGGGCTTGCCTATGAGTGGAAAAAGGGAGCCCTAAGGTGGCAGTTCTAAGCTATATTTAGTTAAGGAGGTATTAACATGGCAATGCTAAATTCCAACGGCTTTGTTTTAACTACAGTAGATGAACTTTTAAGCTGGGGAAGGCGTAATGCCCTCTGGCCCCTAACCATTGGCCTTGCCTGCTGCGCCATAGAGATGATGCATGCGGCGGCTTCGAGGTTTGACCTTGACAGGCTTGGCGTTATCTTTAGAGCTTCTCCAAGGCAGGCAGACCTTTTGATAGTGGCTGGCACGGTGGTAAACAAGGTGGCTCCAATGCTAAAGCTTTTGTGGGAGCAGATGCCAGACCCCAAATGGTGTATAACCATGGGTGGATGTGCCTCCGCAGGAGGCCCCTTCCCAACCTATGCAACCCTTCAAGGCGTGGACAGGATAATACCCGTAGATGTATACATACCGGGCTGTCCACCCCATCCCCAAGGGCTCTTGTACGGAATACTCCAGCTACAGAAGAAGATAAAGGAAAAGGGAGTTAAAAAATACGATAAGGCCTTTGAGGAGTTCAAAAGGGATATAGAGCGCCAAGGGCTTGTACCAAGGGAAGTAAGCGTGTGAGGTAGGCTATGCCTTGGATGAACAAAGTAGCAGCAGAGCGCGTCAAGTTTGAGTTCAAGGAAGTAGATCTGGAGTTTACCAAGCATACCACCAACCTACATGTAAGCAAGGAAAGGTTGATAGACCTTCTTAAGCATCTAAGGGAGAAGGAGGGCTATAGGCATTTTATAGACCACACTTGCATAGACTTCCCCGAAAAAAGGGAAAGGTTTCAAGGTATTTATATCCTTTATAACCCAGATACCAATGAGAGGGTTATAGTGAAAACTTGGGCAAAGGAGGGAAGGCTTCCATCCATTGAAAAGCTTTGGCCATGCGCCCGATGGGCAGAAAGGGAAGCCTATGATATGTTTGGTGTAGAATACGAGGGCCATGAAAACCTAAGAAGGATGTTCATGTGGGAAGGATACCCCTACCATCCTTTGAGGAAGGATTTTCCTCTGGCTGGCTTTCCGGAGGTGGAGCTCCCCTCCCTTACAGAGTTGTACGCAGGCAGGACGGAGCCTCCAAGCCATGATTATGAAGTGCTGCATACCAAGATACCAACCCTTGAAGACCTTGAAAGGACAGAGAAGGCAAGGCTTCAAAAAAAGGCGCAGCTTGTCTTAAACTGGGGACCCTTGCACCCGGGAACCCACGGCACCATATGGTTCTTATTTGACCTTGATGGGGAAAGGGTGGTTCAATCGGATGTGATCCTCGGACAGCTTCACCGAGGAATGGAAAAGATAGCGGAGAATGTGTACTATTTTCAATTTTTGCCCTACACGGACAGGATGGACTATATCTCCGCCATATGCAACGAGCTTTCCTATGTTAGGGCGGTGGAAAAGCTTTTGGATGTAGAGGTGCCAGAGAAGGCACGCTATATAAGGACTATGTTTGCAGAGCTGCAAAGGATAAACTCCCACCTCCTTTGGCTTGGCACCGGCGCCTTGGACCTTGGAGCCCTAACCGTCTTCCTCTATGCCTTCAGAGAAAGGGAAAAGATAATGGACATAATAGAGGGTAATGCGGGCTTTAGGCTTACTTCCGCCTTTCTTAGGATAGGAGGTGTGCATTACGACCTTGCGGAGGGCACTTTGGATGTGGTAAGGGCCTTTGTAAAGGACTTTCCAAACAGACTAAAAGAGTATCACAACCTCCTTACAAGGAACCGCATATGGCTAAGAAGGACAAAGGATGTGGGGGTGATAAGCAGGGAGGATGTGTTTAACTACGGGCTTAGCGGTCCTGTGGCAAGGGGCTCTGGAGTGCCCTATGACCTTAGAAAGCTTGAGCCTTACGCCGCCTACGAGGAGGTAGATTTTGTCATTCCTGTGGGGGA
>JBKBHW010000010.1:0-50310 GCA_046297555.1 Aquificaceae bacterium | reverse complement strand
GAGTAAGGCACGGGGCTTACTGTCTGGAAACCCTTATTTCAGGGGGTTTTCAGGCATAGTCCTAAACCCAATACTCTATGCAGAGGGATACTCAATTGGTAGCAAAGCAGGTGTTATATAAAACTTGGTAGCGTTATATAAAACTTGGTAGGCTGTTATATAGAATTTGGTAGGCGTTATATAAAACTCGGTAGGTGGTCTGGTATGCCACACCTTCGCCAAAACCTTGATTTTCAAGCCTTAGAAAGCTTGGCACTGTTTTTGCATTTTTTAGAGTCTTTATTTTTTAGAGAATTATTTTTTAGAGATTCCCTATTACTTTACTGCGTAAAGTAATAGAAAATTGCTTCGCTTCGCTACGCAATTTTCAAGGACGATATCAGGAAAAGGAAGAAAAGAAAAATAGGACTTCTAAGTCTTTTATTTTTTTTCTTTAAAGAGATAGCCCCAAAACCGACTTTGTGGTCAGGAATTCTCTTTTTTCTGTGGAATTCCCCAGAAAAAAGGGGGTAAGGGGGTTGTGGGGAGTTATAGAGACCTGAAAAATTCCCAAAATCAGCCCTTGAGAATCAAGCACTTGAGAGGGCTCAAAATGCGAAATAAGGGGTAGATACTACTCATCATTTTTCCCACTTTTCTGGGGAATTCCCCAGAAAAAATTTAAAAGCCCCCTTGCGGGGGCTGTGGGGAGAGGGAGCTATTGAATGGAGGATTTGGAGCATTTTCTATTATAGCTCTCTGACCATACATTGTCAAGCCCTTTCTGAAGACGAAATACTGCCGAAAAACAAACATAAATTAACCATACTAAACCATACTAAACAAGAAAATGTTAAATTCACAAGTCAAGTATTTATGCGGGTTTGGTTGATATTTGAAGTGGAGCGGAGGGGATTTGAACCCCCGACCTCCTACACGCCAAGCAGGCGCTCTCCCGCTGAGCTACCGCCCCTACAGCATTTAATATTTTAACTCATTTCCTGTCTTGTGTCAAAGGTCTTTTTTATCTCCAAAAGCTCACACTCCATATTAAAAGGCTTAGAGTTTATCACTCTAACCTTTACTACCTTTCCAAGGAGGTTCTCACTCCCTTGTAAGCTTGCCCATCTATTTGTCCTTGTTCTACCAATTAGCTTTCCTTCCTCATAGCTTTCAACAAGCACTTCTTGCTGCGTTCCCTCATAGGACTTGGCAACCTCCCTTAGTATCTCCTTTTGAAGCTCCAACAGCCTTGTCATCCTTTGAGTTTTTATCTCATCGGGCACCTGCCCATCCATAGAATAAGCCGGCGTGTCTGGCCTTGGAGAGTATTTAAAGGAGAAAACCTGCTCAAACCTCACCCTTTTTAGGATGTCAAGCGTATCTTCAAAATCCTCCTCCCTTTCCGTAGGAAAGCCCACTATCACATCGGTGGAGAAGGTTATACCCTTTACATAGTGTCTTAGCATGTCTATCTTTTCAAGGTACTCTTCCTTTGTATAACCTCTATCCATAAGCTTTAGTATCCTTGTAGATCCAGACTGCACCGGAAGGTGGATGTGCTCACATACTTGAGGTATTTCTCCCATGGCCCTTGCTATATTCTCAGTAAGGTCCTTTGGATGGCCTGTGGTAAACCTTATCCTTTCTACCCCCGGCACCTCAGCCACCTTGTACAGGAGTTCTTCAAAGGGTATGCCAAGGTCTTGGCCCCATGCGGTTACATTTTGACCAAGAAGGTGTATTTCCTTTACACCATCCTCCACAAGGTATCTCACCTCCGAAAGGATGCTCTGCAGGCTCCTTGACCTTTGTCTTCCCCTCGTTTTTGGCACAACGCAATAGGTACAGTTTTTATCGCAACCCTTCATAACTGTTACATAGGCACAAAACTGGTTGTCCCTTACGGTAGGATACTCCCAAAGCTTGTCCTCATCCTCCGGCGGGCTTTCTAAGATGGCTATTGCCTTGTAGCCCGCCTGCGCCTGATGTATAAGCTCTGGAAGTTGATGCATATTAAAGCTGGAGAACATTATGTCCACCATGGGGGCCTTTTGAATAAGCTCATCACCCAGCCTTTGAGCAAGACAACCACATACACCAATAAGGGCTTTGGGGTTTCTTTCTTTTATCTTCTTGTATTCACCCAGATGAGAATATACCTTTTGGTCTGGCTTTTCTCTGATGGTGCATGTGTTTATGAGTATTATGTCGGCCTTTTCCCAGCTTTCCGCCGGCTCATAGCCCATGCTTTGAAGTATACCCCTTAGCCTCTCCGAGTCGTTAAAGTTCATCTGGCATCCAAAGGTCTTTATGTAATACTTCATAATGATAAAATTTATACGCCAGATGAGAAATTCAACCTTTATAGGCATGGTTTATGGGGTACCCATCCATTAGGTCTAACATTTATAGAAGGTAGCAAAGGCTATTGCCTGTGAAAAAAGATTTAACCAAAAGGCACGGGCATCTATTCCCGCGCTACCTACATACAATAGATCTGAGGCAAGGGTATGACACATCTACCAAAAGATAATTTCTCACCCAGCATATGCACTTCCTAATGATAAAATTTATCACATGGAGGAGAGAAAGCCAGAGGTAGTGGAAGAAAGCATATGGGTTGCGGGGGAAGCCATAAAGAAGGCTCCAAAGTTGTACGGTGTGCCAACGGGCGTGGAGGGCTTGGATGATCTCTTTTTTACCTCAGAGCTTCAAGATGGCAAGCCTGTAAGGAAAGCTCTGGGAGGCATACCAGCTTACTCGGTGGTAAACATAACGGGCGTCTCCGATACGGGTAAAAGTCTAATGGTGGAACAGTATACCATAAAGCAGGCAAGCAGGGGGGAAGGGGTTGCTTTTATAACGGTGGAGGTTCCAGCCCACTTTGTGGTGGCTGGCCTAAGAGAAAGGGCAAAGGCCATGGGCATAGACTTTGAAAGTGTGGAGAACAACATAGTCCTTATAGATGCGGCAAGCCACGGAAGGCTAAGGGAGAATATACCAGACCTTTTGGCCACCCTTGCCCATGTTATAAAGACCTACAAGGTAAGGCATACCATCATAGACTCTGTAACAGGCCTGTATGAAGCAAGGGAGATGCAGGCAAGGGTAGTGGTCAGACAGCTCTTCAACTTCATGAAAAAGTGGTACCAGACGGCCCTCTTTGTATCTCAGAAGAGAAGCGGACATGAAGAGTTAACGGCAGAAGCGGCAGGAGGCTACGCCATAAGCCACATAGTAGACTGCTCCATAGTTCTTTCTAAGGACCTTGTGCTCACACCCAGCCAAGCAAAGCTTTACAAAAGGCCCATAGGTGAGATCGTTAGGCTTTTTAGGATAGATGGTTGTAGGCTTTGTGGGCATGATACAAGGACGCATTTTATGGAGATAACCGAACTTGGGCTTGTAAAGATAGGGTCGCCAATCTCTGCATAAAGGAGGAAAAAGATGGACTACCACGTGAAAGACTTAAGCCTTGCCGAGCTTGGAAAAAACAGGATAGAGTGGGCTCAGAGGGATATGCCAGTTCTTACAAGCATAAGGCAAAGGTTTGCCAAGGAAAGGCCCTTTGAAGGGCTGCGTATATCTGCATGCCTGCATGTAACCACAGAAACGGCAAACCTTGTTATAACGCTAAAGGAAGGGGGTGCGGAGGTATACCTTACCGCTTCCAACCCCCTTTCTACTCAGGATGATGTGGCAGCCGCCCTCGTAAAGTACTTTGATATACCAGTCTTTGCCATAAAGGGGGAGGACACAGAGACCTATTACACACACCTGAGGGAGGCTATAAAAAGGGGGCCGCACGTAGTCATAGACGATGGGGCAGACCTTATATCCACCTTGCATAAAGAATTTCCCCATCTTGCAGAAAGGGTTTTGGGTGGTATGGAAGAGACTACCACGGGAGTTATAAGGCTTAGAGCCATGGCGGAGCAAGGAGTTTTAAAGTTCCCCATAATTGCGGTCAACGATGCTTACACAAAGCACATGTTTGACAACCGTTATGGCACAGGCCAATCCACCATAGACGCCATCATGAGAGCCACCAACAGGCTTATGGCAGGCTCTTACTTTGTGGTGGCTGGCTATGGATGGTGTGGAAAGGGTGTTGCCCAAAGGGCAAGTGGTATGGGTGCCACCGTCATAGTATGTGAGGTAGACCCCATAAAGGCCCTTGAGGCAAAGATGGATGGCTTTTTGGTCATGCCCATGATGGAGGCTTGCAAGCTTGGAGACTTCTTTGTCACCGTTACAGGAAATACTTCCGTCATAAGAAGGGAACACTTTGAAGCCATGAAGGATGGCGCCATTATATCCAACGCCGGACACTTTAATGTAGAAATAGACATAGAAACTTTGGAGGAGTTAAGTGTAAGCAAGAGGGAGATAAGGCCCTTTGTGGAAGAGTACACCTTAAGAAATGGCAAAAGGATATACCTGCTGGCTCAGGGAAGGCTTGTAAACTTGGCTGCCGCCGAAGGCCATCCTGCCTCCGTTATGGATATGAGCTTTGCCAACCAAGCCCTTTCTGCAGAGTACATACTCAAAAACCACCAAAAACTAGAGAAAAAAGTCTACAAGGTGCCAGAGGAGATAGACAGAGAGGTGGCAAGCCTAAAGCTAAGGAGTATGGGCGTGGAGATAGACGAGCTAACGCCAGAGCAGGTAAAATATCTTACCTCTTGGGAGTTTGGCACATGATATAGAGGTAGCAAAGGCTATTGCCTGTGAAAAAGATTTAACCAAATGGCGCGGGCATCTATTCCCGCGCTACCTAATATTACGGAATAGATTTAAGGGGCACGCTGCGGCGTGCCCTACCACGGAATTCTTTATTCGGTGTATGATATAATTTTAGTTTTCTAAAGGAGGTCCAAAATGGCAAGGTGTTATGTTTGTGGGAAAACTACAAGGTTTGGAAAAAGTGTAACCTTTTCTGCAGAGCAAAATACAAGAACCTTTAAGCCAAACCTTCAAAGGGTAAGAATTGTGCTTGAAGACGGAAGGGTAAAGAGGGTTTATGTATGTACCAAGTGCCTTAAGGCTGGTAAGGTAGTAAAGGCAGTAAGCGTAAGGTAATAATGCCCATAAGGTTTTTGACGGCGGGGGAGTCTCACGGGAAGGCTCTCCTTTGTATTTTGGAAGGCATACCTGCCAACCTTAGGCTTGATTCCAGCTATATAAACAGGGAGCTTGAAAGAAGGCAGAGGGGCTATGGAAGGGGGGGAAGGATGAAGATAGAAAGCGACAGGGTAGAGTTTCTTTCTGGCCTGCGCTTTGGGAAGACCCTTGGAAGCCCAATTTCTATGGTTATATGGAACAAGGATTGGGAAAACTGGTCTGATAAGATGGCTTATGAAGGTGAAATGTCAGAAAATGTGGTTCTCTTTAGCAGGCCAAGGCCCGGCCATGCAGACCTTGCCGGTGGGATTAAATACAACCAGAGGGACCTCAGAAACATACTTGAGAGGGCATCGGCAAGGGAAACGGCTGCAAGGGTTGCCGTGGGTGCTGTTTGTAAAAGATTTCTTGAGGAGTTTGGCATAAGGATAGGAAGCTATGTGATAAGTATAGGAAATATAAGGCCCGAGATAAAGGAAGAAGATCTATTAAAGAGGCATGAGTTGGCGGAGGCTTCACAGGTTAGATTTCCAGACCCTTCAAAGGATGAACAGTTTACAAGGCTTATAGATGAAGCAAAGGAAAGGGGAGAAAGCCTTGGGGGTGTTTTTGAAGTCTTTGCCGTGGGCGTGCCGCCGGGCCTTGGAAGTCATATTCAATGGGACAAGCGCATAGATGGCAGAATAGCCCAAGCTATGATGAGCATACAAGCCATAAAGGGTGTGGAGATAGGCTTAGGCTTTGAGAGTGCCAGAAGGTTTGGCTCAGAAGTGCATGATGAGATAGGCTGGTCTGAAGAAGGGGGCTACTTTAGATACAGCAACAACCTTGGTGGAACGGAAGGTGGTATAACCAACGGCATGCCCATACTGGTAAGGTGCGCCATGAAGCCTATACCAACCCTTACCAAACCCCTAAGGAGCGTAGACATAAGCACCAAGCAAAGCGTCAAAGCCGGCAAAGAGAGGAGTGATGTGGTGGCAGTCCCAGCGGCCTCCGTGGTAGGTGAAGCCATGCTTGCCATAGTGCTTGCAGATGCTCTTCTTGAAAAGCTTGGTGGAGACTTCATGGAAGAGATAAAGGAAAGGTTCAAGAGGTACATGGAGCATGTCAAAACTTTTTGAGGAGGTGGGCAAGGCTACCCTTTTGACTCTATGGGGACTTTTTTACATGTTTAAAAGCCCTCCCAAGGCAAGGCATTTTATAAAACAACTCTCCTACCTTGCCTCCGAAACCATCCCTGTGGTGGTGATAACCTCTTTTTTCTCCGGCGGCGTTATAGCCTTACAAACCTACAGCACCTTTCATAGGTTTAACGCGGAGTTTTTGATAGGTGCGGTGGTGGCGCTTTCTATGGGTAGAGAGCTGGGGCCAGTTTTGACATCTCTTATGGTGGTGGCAAGGGTGGGCTCCGCCATGACGGCCCACATAGGCACCATGAGGATAACGGAGCAGATAGACGCCCTTGAAGTTATGGGCATAAACCCAAGAAGCTACCTCATATCTCCAAGGCTTTTTGCCGGCGTGGTAGGCGTCCCCATGCTTACAGTAATAGCCGATTTGTCTGGCATTTTTGGTGGATGGTTTGTGGCGGTAAAGCTCTTTGGAGTCAATGAGTACCTCTTTTGGGAAAAGATGAAGGATATTGTAGAGCTTTACGACTTTATAGGTGGCCTTTATAAGGCAACCTTTTTCGGTTTTATCATATCCTCTGTAAGCTGCTATTTTGGTTTTTATACGCAGGGTGGTACGGAAGGCGTTGGCAGGGCAACCACCAACAGCGTTGTAACATCCTCCATGCTTATCCTTATATCAGACTACTTCCTGACCGCCGTAATTTTTTGATAAAATTAAACCCATGAGAAGATTGGGATTTTTAGTAAGCATCCTTTTGGGCCTTGCCCTTTTACAAAGCTGTCAAAGTAACCCCTGTGCTTCGGATTCTGCCATAGAAAAGGTAAAAGAAAACCTTGCTTTAAAAATACTGGCACAAAATAAACCTCAAGAATTTTTGGAGACTTTCTTTTCCTCCGCCATTTCATTTTTAACCGGTGAAGGAAAGATGGATGAGGCCCTAAGGAAAGAAATAGAACCCATATTAAAAGAGATAAAGTTAAGGGATGTAAGCAAGCCCACAAAGAAATCGGAAAGGGAATATGCTTGCAAAGCCCTCTTTGAATACCGGGGTAGCAAAAATCTTGTAGAATACACCTTGGAAGAAATACAAGTGGGTAAGGAGAAGCTTTACAAGATAGAAGTTATAGATATAAACAAGGTGGAATAATAATTGTAGAGGCATACGCTGGGTGAGAAATTCAAAATATCTCTTGCGTATAACACAACAGATCTTTTCCTCTACATGGCTTTACAAAAGGTAGCACAGGCATCCCTGCCTGTGTAAAAAGATTTAATCCAAAAGGCGCGGCATCTATTTTGCGCGCTGCCTAGTACTACCCAGTGGATCTAAGACTTTGGTACATAAATTTTTTTGGGTTCAGATCACCGCATAAATATGGCGTCCTCTTCAGACAAAGGAAGGGCCCTTTTTTTCTTTTTGTAGAGGCACGCCGCGGCGTGCCCCTACTATGAAATTATGTGAAGACAACACCTAAGAAAACAATTTCTCACTCAGCGTATAAGGTTATAATATTTCTCCATGCTTACACCTTACGAAGAAGCTCTTGAACTGCTTATTCAAAGGGTGGAAAGGCTTCCTAAGGAAAAGGTTTTGCTCTGGAGTGCCTTGGGGAGAGTTCTGGCGGAGGATGTGTACGCAGATAGGGACAATCCGGCCTTTGACAGCTCTGCCATGGATGGTTATGCCCTAAGGGCTGAAGACTTAGAGAGTTTGTCTGCAAGGCTTAGGGTTATAGGTGAGGTGTCTGCTGGGGATGAATGGAAGGGCTTGGTAGAAAAAGGCTGTGCTGTAAAGATATTTACCGGTGCACCCATGCCCGAAGGAGCGGATACGGTGCTGCCGGTAGAGTTTGTGAAGGAGGAGGGGGATCATATAATAGTTGAAAAACCTTTTAAAAAGGGCGCCAATGTAAGGCTAAGGGGTGAGGAGATAAGGGCTGGAGACCTGTTGCTAAAAGCTGGAACAAGGATAAGGGGCTATGAAGTTGGCCTTTTGGCCCTTGCAAACAAGGTTTTTGTAGATGTATATCAAAGGCCAAGGGTGGCCATACTTTCCACAGGTGATGAGATAAAAGAGCCGGGGGAAGCAATAGACAGGCCATCGCAGATAAGAAGCACAAACAACCACCTTTTGTATGCTAAGGCCTTGGAGCTTGGCTGCGAGGTCCACCAGCTTGGCATTCTTCCAGATAGACCCGAGCTTATAAGTAAAGCCCTTGAAAGTGTAGAAGATTACCATGTTTTTATAACCACGGGCGGTGTCTCCGCCGGTGATAAGGACTTTGTGCATAAGCTGGTAAAGGAGATGGGCTTTGAGCTGGTCTTTCACAAGCTTAGGATAAAACCTGCCAAGCCCGTGCTTTTTGCAAAAAAAGGTAAAACCCTTTTCTTTGGCCTTCCGGGAAATCCCGTATCCTGTGCCATGGCCTTTGACCTCCTTGTTAAACCTGCCCTAATAAAGATGCAAGGGGCGGAAGATTTTAGGCCGCAAGTGTATAGAGCTGAGCTCTTGAGAGATTTTTCAAGAAAGGATGCGGAGAGGAGAGAGTTTGTAAGGGCAAGGTTCATAGAAAAGGGGGGGAAGCTATACTGTGATTATTCACCAAAGACCCAGTCCCATATGCTAAGCTCTTATGTGGATGCCAACTGTTATATGGTAGTTTATGAAGGAGTAAAGGAGATAAAGGCTGGGCAGGAGGTGGAAATCCTACCCTTCCATTTATAACCTTATAACCGTTTTCTTCCTTTCCATATAGCCCTTTCTTAGCCTGTAGCCCTCCTCTGGATAAAGGCCATAGAAGAGGTTTTGCACATGGTTTCCCTCCACAAAGAAGCACCACCTTTCCAAAAGGCTACCTATTGTAAGGCTTGCAAAGGTTGCGGCATAAAAGGTATAGCTGTAATTGCCTGCGATCCAAGAATATAGTATGAAAAAGAGGGGAACTACAAAGGTCAGGATGTAGGCTAAGGGGAGGACAGATCCAAGAAGGTCCTTACCCTTTCTGTAATAGAACTCTGTGGTACAGTAGTTGTCTGTGGTTGTGCCTGTGTCCAAAACCCTTATAGGTCTGTTGTGGGGGAGGTTTAGGGCTTCATTTATAGTTGGTCTTGGTATTACAAACTGTCTTATGTTAAAGGCTATCCTAAAAAAGAGCCCAAGGGAAACAAAAAGGAAGGTAAGGAAGAGGTAATTGGGTATAAACTCCGGCCTGTAATGGTATGTTAGAGCCAAAAAGGCAGAAGAGCCAAGCATGAGGTACATGTTGAGGTAGTATAGGACGGTAAGGGAAGTATGCCACTCAAGAACAAACTTATTGCTTGCGTATATCATGGCCGTAGAAAAGGCGGAGAGCCAGCCAAGTATGTAGGCTATTATTCCAAAACTATGCTGTACAAAAGGAGAGGCATTGAAGTAGTAGCTAAGCGCATACAGAAGGAGCACAAAGCTATAGGCTCCACTGAAGACAGCTTCACGGGAAAGCCAAGATGTATGAAAGCGCCTTATAGCTTTCCAAGCTCTAAGCTTGTGTCCAAGGTGGAAGCTTGCGCCTACGGCGCCAAGACCTATAAGCACCAAGGAGATTGCAAGGGCGGTAAGCACCGCATTCCTTGGCATGGCCGTACTTTTACCAAAAAGTGTCAAAAATTCCATAAAGTAAAGGAAGTTAAAAAGACCTATGGATGTGCCGGCTGTCAAAAAGAACCATATGAGAGATAAAGGCGGATGCATCCTTCTACCTCCTTGAGAATATTATAACTTTGTATACTTTATCCAGCTCCAGTTTTCTATGGTCCATTCCACAGTCCTTTTTATACCTTCTTCAAGGCTTACCTTTGGTTCCCAACCAAGAAGGCTTTTGGCTTTGCTTATATCGGCCCAAGTGGCTTTCATATCAGCCTTGTGAAAATCCCTTAACTCAAACCTTGCCTTCTTACCCGTATACTTTTCTATCAAACCAATCATCTCCATTAAACTGTGTGGCCTGTTATTACCAAGGTTGATTATCTCATAGCCTAAGGGCCTTGCGGCCAAAATGGTACCTTCTGCAATGTCATCTATGTAGGTAAAATCCCTGCTTTGGGACCCATCGCCAAAAACTTCCAAGGGCTTATCCTCCAATATCCACTTTATAAACCTAAAAACGCTCATATCTGGCCTTCCTGCAGGCCCATAGACGGTAAAGTATCGCACTATGGATACATCTATACCATAAAGATGGTGATAGGTATAGCAAAGCACCTCTGCAGACTTTTTGGAGGCGGCATAGGGTGATATGGGTGTGTTCACAGGAAGGTCTTCATTAAAGGGCATTTTCTCACCAGCATAGAGGGAAGAGGTGGAGGCAAGCACAAACTTTTTCACGCCATATTCTTTGCAAAGCTCAAGGAGGTTAAGAGTACCCAAAACATTGGTAGTAAAGTAAACATAGGGGTTTTCCATAGAGTATCTAACACCAGCCCTCGCAGCCTCATTTATTACACAGTCAAAAGAGTTTTCCTTAAAAACCTCTTTAATACCCTCAAGGTTTTCTATATCTACTTTATAGAACTTAAATCCTGGATGTCTTTTAAGGCTTTGCAGCCTGTACTCTTTGACTTTGACATCATAGTAGTCATTTAAGTTATCTACACCAATTACCTTATAACCCCTTTCTAATAACTTTTCTGATACTTTCCAGCCTATAAAACCAGCACAACCAGCAACAAGAAAAGATTGCATATATTGAATTTTACCACAAGTTTAGGAATTTAAAAGCCAAAGGTCATTGAAATATCCATGTTAACGTCTTTCACTTCCTTTATTTCTGGAAACTTGTTTTTTAATGCCCTTTCTATGCCTGCCTTTAGCGTAAGTACGGACATGCCACAGCCTGAACAGGCACCTATCATCCTTACCAAAACGGTGCCATCCTCCTTTATATCCACAAGCTCCACATCGCCGCCATCAAACCTAAGGGCTGGTCTAATCTCATCAAGCACAGCTTCCACTTCTTCCCAAGTAGGCATAGCCATCTTTCTCCTCCTTACAAAAGTTTTAATATTTAGTATATGGAAAAGGAAAGGCCAAGCAATGAGGAAAATCAGTATGTGGTTATAGGTAAGGTGCTTGACACCTATGGTTTAAAAGGGGATCTAAAGGTGGAGCCCTATCTTAGCCCCAAAAGCTGGCAAAGGATAAAAAGGGTATTTTTGAAGCATAAAAGGAAGGGGTATGTACCTTTTAATATAGCCGCATTAAGGCCACATGGAAGCCATACATTGATCTTACACTTTGAAGGTTATGACAGTCTACAACAGGTGGAAGGTTTTAGAGGTGCCAAGGTCTTTTTGCCAAGGGAAGAAATCCCAGCAAAGGGAAAGGAGGAATATTATTATTTTGAGCTTGAAGGTCTTAAGGTATTCAGCGAAAAGGGGAGGTTTTTGGGAGAAATAACGGGCATTTTGGAGCAAAAACCCTACGACCTATTGGAGATAGACAAGGGAAAGCTTTACATACCTTTTGTAAAAGCCCTTGTAAAAGAGGTGAAGTTAGAGGAGGGAAAGGTTGTAGTAGATGAGAGCCTTTCGGACCTTTAGTAGATATTTCTAATGATTAGTTTTTACGCTGGGTGAGGAATTATCTTTTGGTAAATGTGCCATGCCATCGCCTCAGACCTATTAAATAATGGTAAGTAGTGCGGGCATCCTTGCCCGCATCCTTTATGTAGTATAGACATTCTTGTTTGTGGAGCATTTTTTACACAGGCAAGAATGCCTGTGCTACACCTTATTAGTTTTGTTCTGTAAGTTGGTTGGCTGGATAGTTTTACTCCGAGGTAGCGCAATCATCTTTGCTCGCATTTTCTGGTTAAATTTTATGTAGCATAGACATTCCTGTCTGTATAAACACACACGCAGGAGCCTTTGCTACCTTAGGAAAAAGAGCCCTTATGCTATCACGCAAGAAGTCTAATGTCTTTTTGCCCATGTTATAGGGCCAAAGTGTATTTCCATGCTTGCTTGTCCTATGGTTTCTGAAAGGGATGGGTGGGAGTACATGGATTTGGAGAGAAAATCTATCTTTAGACCAGCCTTCATAACATGCAAGAATTGATGCAATAACTCGCCTGCATGGGGTCCAAGTATATGACAGCCCAAAAGCCTTCCCCCCTCATCGGCTACTATCCTTACAAAGCCTTCATTCTCTCTGTCATCCATAGCCTTTGGATTGGACACAAAGGAAACCACTCCTACCTTTACCGCATAGCCTTTTTCTTCCGCTTGGTCTTCTGTAAGCCCCACGCTTGCAATCTCATAGGCTGAGTATATGACCTTTGGCACTATGCTTTCATCTCTCTTTATATCTTCCTCGCCCAGCATATGGCTTATGGCCACCTTGGCTTCATACATGGACTTGTGCGCAAGCATTAAAGGTGAAGTTACATCGCCGCAGGCATATATGTGGGGAATGTTTGTTTGGCAAAATTGGTTTACCTTTACAAAGCCTTTATCATCCCTTTCTACTCCCACTTTTTCAAGCCCTATACCCTCCGTATTGGGTCTTCTGCCTACACCAAGAAGTATAAAGTTCACCGTTGTTTTTGTCCCATCGGATAGATTAACCCTTACACCATCTTCACAAGGTTCCCAGCTCTGCACCGTTGTTTTCAACCTTAGGTCTACTCCAAGCTTTTTTAGCTTTCTTGCCAAATATCTGGAAGATTCTTCGGGTATATCTGCAGAGGGCAAAAGCCTGTCCTTTATCTCCACAAGGATCACATCAGAGCCATACATTCTAAAGATGTAGGCAAACTCTACCCCAACTGCTCCCCCACCTACAATAAGCACGCTTTTGGGAAATTCTTCAAGGGTCCATATCTGGTCTGTATCATAAATGTGTTTTCCATCGGGCACAAGATTACCAAGGGACATGGTAGAAGAGCCCGTCGCCAAGAGTATGTATCTTCCCTTAAGCTCCTCTCCAGAAGGTTCTAAAACCACAGTGTTTAAGTCTTTTAATACACCCTTGCCGTAAAATATGGGAATCTTTAGGTGCTGAGCAAACTTTTTAAAGTTCTCTCTTATGGTAAGAACCACCCTATCCCTGCCTGTCTTTAGGTTTATCATGTTTAGCTCATAGCCCTTGATAGATATACCATACTCTTGAAGCCTTTGAATTTTTTCCAGCATATACGCACCATGCCTCATATACTTGGAAGGTATGCAGCCTCTGTTTAAGCAGTTTCCACCCACCGTTTCTGGGCTAAGCTCCACGAGGGCTACCTTCATACCCCTTCTGTGGGCATATAGGGCGCCTTCGTAGCCTCCGCTTCCTGCGCCTACTATGATAAGGTCATACATCCTTTTTCTTCCTCCTTTCTTTGTATACTTCTTGCCTGCACCTTTTTATTATGGTGCGATACTTATAATACACAGAAGGGATTTTTATGGGAAGCTTGTAGTATTTCTCAAGCATGAGCATAATATCTTCCGTGGTAGTATATTTGTGGTTTCTGATGATGCCCTTTATGTACTTGATTATACGACTTTCCTTCATGGGCTTGAATTATTTTAATAGACTTCATGCTATATGCCATCTTTTTGCTTTAAAAATAGCATCTTAACTGTAGGGTAGTGCATGCACCTATAGTTTTATCTTTAGGTTTAAGGGAGTAGCACAGGCATTTTTTGCCTGTGTAAAAAAAATACTACACCACGAAACAAAATGGCGGGGCAAAGCCCCGCCCTTAGAGTTAACTTATAAATCATCTGCCAAGGAAAGAATTTCTTAGCCAGCGTATTTTTACCTAAATTATTCCCTATGAGGGTTGCCGTTGGTATGAGTGGGGGCGTAGATAGCAGCGTCTGCGCTCTTCTTATGAAGGAAGCTGTGGAGGAGGTTATAGGTGTAACTTTGAGGTTTCACCAAGCCACTTGTTCTACGGAGGATCTTAGGGTTTGTTGCTCTCCTGAGGATGTAAGGGATGCGGCGAGGGTTTCCGAGTATCTTGGCATACCTCACATAACCCTAAGCTGGGAAGATATATTTGAAGAAAGGGTGATAAATTACTTTTTGAAGGAGTCCCTTTCTGGAAAAACGCCCAACCCCTGCGCCATATGCAACAGGAAGGTAAAAACAGGCTTCCTTGCAGAGTATTTAAAAAAGGTGGCAGAAGTAGACAAGCTCGCCACGGGCCATTACGCCAGATTTGTAGAATACAAAGCCAATAGACTTATAGGAAGGGCAAAGGATGTAAAGAGAGATCAATCCTATTTTCTAAGCCTTGTAAAAAAAGACCACTTGGAGCTTTTGGAATTTCCACTGGGAGATTTAACAAAGGATGAGGTAAGGAGGATAGCAAAGGAAAGGGGCCTTCCGGTATGGGACAAAAGGGATTCTCAAGATGTGTGCTTTTTAATGGGGAAAGAGCCCGGCAGGTTTATAGAAGAAAGGGTTGGGCCTAAGGATGGTTATTTTTACTTTGAAGGAAGGCCTGTGGGTAAGCATAGGGGTTTTTTCCACTACACCATAGGGCAAAGAAAGGGTCTTGGTGTGGCTTTGGGATTTCCTGTGTACGTATGTGGTGTGGATGTGGAAAATAACATAGTTTATCTTTGTAAAGAAGAAAACCTTTACAGAGATTGGCTTTTGTTGGAGGATATAAACCTCCACCTTGACCTAAATCTATGGGAAAATCCCAAGGCTCAGATAAGGTACAGGAATGAACCTGTAGCAGTTAAGGACGTTGAAAAAAACCAAGAAGGCTATATAGTCAGGTTTGAAAAGCCGGTAAAGGGCATTACCCCCGGGCAGGTATGCGCCTTTTATGAAGGTGATATACTGCTGGGCGGTGGCATAATAAAGTTATGATAGTTTATGGTAAAAACCCTGTAATAGAGGCCTTGCGCTCTGGGAGGTCCATAGAGAAAGTACTTGTGGCCCATGATTCACATCCACCCCATCAGGTTATAAAAATCTGTAGAGAAAGGGGCATAAAAATACAAAAGGTACCAAGACAAAAGATAGAGGAGCTTTCGGGAACAAAAAAGACGCAAGGCATCCTTGCCATACTCAGTCCAATAGATTATGTAGAATCTTCTATCCTCTTTAGAAAAACCATAGAAGCGGGCTCTTTTTTCTTGGTGCTGGACCATATTACAGACCCACAGAATGTGGGGAACCTCTTGAGGACGTGCGAGGTTTTTGGCGGAGTAGGTGCGCTTATGCCAAAGGATAGATCCTGTCCCATAAACGAGACGGTGGTAAAAGCATCCGCCGGAGCCGTTTTTTACCTTATGCTTTCTAAGGTCGGGAGCTTATCAAAGTCTTTGAGAGCCTTTAAAGATATGGGTGGCTGGGTTGTGGTGGTGGAAAGGGGTGGCAAGGATATAAGGGATTTTGATTTTCCTCCGGGCTGCGCTCTTGTGCTTGGCTCAGAAGGAGAGGGGGTATCAAAAAGCCTTATGGAAATAAAGGATGAGGTAGTTTCCATCCCTATGCTTGGAAAGATTAACTCCCTTAATGTTTCCTCCGCCGGCGCCATTGCCATGTGGCATGCAGTGATGAAAAGGATAAAACCCACTTGACAAATTTTAAAAACGGGGTATAATTAACTATGTATTTTCTCAAGCGGGTACCGAAACGGGTCCCGTGAAAAGGGTTGACAAAAGTAAAAATTGGTATATAATAAATAGCTTGACTGTGGTTGAGGGGCTTGTAAGTCCCCTGTCATATTGAGAGGTGAATAAACAAAGGCTTGACAAAGTCAATGAAGATGGCTAAAATAATACACCCCTTACGCAAGGGGTTTTAAAAACCACTTGACAAGTTAAAAGGTTTAGGTTATAATAATTAGTCCACAAAGAATTGAAGGGCTGAAAAGCCCTTGATACCTTGGCAACTGAATAAGGAGGAAGGACTTCTCAAAGCTGGGGGTTTTTCTGAAGAGTTTGATCCTGGCTCAGCGCGAACGCTGGCGGCGTGCCTAACACATGCAAGTCGTGCGGAGGTGTCTTTTGGCACCTCAGCGGCAAACGGGTGAGTAACACGTGAGTAACCTGCCCTCAGGAGGGGGATAACCCGGGGAAACTCGGGCTAATACCCCATAATGCCTATCACCACTAAGGTGGTAGGCCAAAGGTGGCCTCTGCTCTGCATGCTACCGCCTGAGGAGGGGCTCGCGGCCCATCAGGTAGTTGGTGGGGTAACGGCCTACCAAGCCTATGACGGGTAGCCGGCCTGAGAGGGTGTCCGGCCACAGTGGGACTGAGACACGGCCCACACCCCTACGGGGGGCAGCAGTGGGGAATCGTGGGCAATGGGCGAAAGCCTGACCCCGCGACGCCGCGTGGAGGAAGAAGCCCTTCGGGGTGTAAACTCCTGTCAGGGGGGAAGATGCTCACAGGGGTGAACAATCTCTGTGGGTGACGGTACCCCCAGAGGAAGGGACGGCTAACTACGTGCCAGCAGCCGCGGTAATACGTAGGTCCCGAGCGTTGCGCGAATTCACTGGGCGTAAAGCGTCCGCAGCCGGATGGGTAAGCGGTTCGTCAAAGCCCACCGCTCAACGGTGGAAAGGCGTACCGAACTGCCCATCTTGAGGCATGCTCAGGCAGGCGGAATTCCCGGTGTAGCGGTGAAATGCGTAGATATCGGGAGGAACACCGAAAGCGAAGGCAGCCTGCTGGGGCTGTCCTGACGGTCAGGGACGAAAGCTGGGGGAGCAAACCGGATTAGATACCCGGGTAGTCCCAGCCGTAAACCATGGGCGCTAGACGTCGTCCGCAAGGGCGGTGTCCCAGCTAACGCGTTAAGCGCCCCGCCTGGGGAGTACGGGCGCAAGCCTGAAACTCAAAGGAATTGGCGGGGGCCCGCACAACCGGTGGAGCGTCTGGTTCAATTCGATGCTAACCGAAAAACCTTACCCGGGTTTGACATGATGGGAAACCTCTGCGAAAGCGGAGGGTGCCGTCCTCTGGACGGAATCCCATCACAGGTGGTGCATGGCCGTCGTCAGCTCGTGTCGTGAGATGTTGGGTTAAGTCCCGCAACGAGCGCAACCCCTGCCCTTAGTTGCCACTCTGCGGAGGGCACTCTAAGGGGACTGCCGGCGATAAGCCGGAGGAAGGTGGGGATGACGTCAGGTCAGTATGCCCTTTATGCCCGGGGCAACACAGGCGCTACAGTGGCCGGGACAATGGGAAGCGACCCAGAAATGGGGAGCAAATCCTTAAACCCGGTCATGGTGCAGATTGAGGGCTGAAACTCGCCCTCATGAAGCCGGAATCGGTAGTAATGGCGGATCAGCTAGGCCGCCGTGAATACGTTCTCGGGCCTTGCACACACCGCCCGTCACGCCACGGAAGTCTGTCTTCCCGGAAGCCCTCGGGCTAACCCGCAAGGGAGGCAGAGGACGATGGGAAGGCAGGCAACTGGGGCGAAGTCGTAACAAGGTAGCCGTAGGGGAACCTGCGGCTGGATCACCTCCTTTATAACGGAGAAAACTCTTTGAAAACCTTAGAGAAGTCCTTCCTCCTTATTGAGCTGCCTTTTCCTTTGGGCCTCTAGCTCAGTCGGTTAGAGCGTGCCCCTGATAAGGGCAAGGTCGGTGGTTCAAGTCCACCGAGGCCCATTATCTGGGGCAGGTCCAAGGGGATGTAGCTCAGCGGGAGAGCGCCTGCTTTGCAAGCAGGAGGTCGTGGGTTCAAGTCCCACCATCTCCACGTTATCTTGGCAACTGAATAGGTTTTCCTTCCTTGTAGGTGTGCAAGTTAGTAAGGGTCCGGGGTGGATGCCTTGGCTGCCCGAGGGGATGAAGGGCGTGCTAAGCTGCGATAAGCCGGGTGGAGGCGCAAAAAGCCGTTGAGGCCCGGATGCCCGAATGGGGAAACCCGGCAGGGTGTTGAGCCCTGTCATCCGCGTAAGCGGAGCCGATACGGGACGAAGTAAAACCTTCTAGTAGTCCCAGGAAAGGAAATCAAAGGAGACTCCCCGAGTAGCGGCGAGCGAAAGGGGACCAGCCCAAACTATGCGGGTGCCATGGTGGCAGCCTTAGCCCGCATAGGGTTGTGGGACATACACGGAGAGGGCTGCCAACCTCTCAGGGAGTTACAAAACTGCCACTTAGCCGAAGTGAGCTGGAACGCTCCGCCACAGAGGGTGAAAGCCCCGTAGGCGAAAGGTGAGCAGTCTCCCGGGTGTATGATCCCAAGTACCACGGCCCCCGTGGAAGGTCGTGGGAATCAGGGGGGACCTCCCTCCAAGGCTAAGTACTACGGGCAGACCGATAGCGCATAGTACCGCGAGGGAAAGGTGAAAAGAACCCCGGAAGGGGAGTGAAATAGAACCTGAAACCCCGGATCCACAAGCCAGTGGAAGGGTCTTTGTGGCCCGACTGCGTGCCTTTTGCAGAATGAGCCAGGGAGTTGTCCTCAGCGGCGAGGTTAAGCCGTCAGGCGAAGCCGGAGCGAAAGCGAGTCCGAATAGGGCGTTAAGTCGCTGGGGGCAGACGCGAAGCGGAACGATCTACCCATGCCCAGGGTGAAGGACGGGTAACGCCGTCTGGAGGCCCGAACGGGTCGGTGCTGCAAAACCGTCCGATGAGGTGTGGGTAGCGGTGAAAAGCCAATCGCGTTCCGTGATAGCTCGTTCTCCCCGAAATAGGTCGACGCCTAGCGTCCTACGGTCCTTCCCGGAGGTAGAGCCACTGGTTGGGCTAGGGCCTCGAAAGGGGTACCGAACCCTGCCAAACTCCGAATGCCGGGAAAGGTAGTAGGGCAGTCAGTCCCCGGGGGATAAGCTCCGGAGGACAAGAGGGAAACAGCCCAGACCGCCAGCTAAGGTCCCAAAATCCGGGCTAAGTGGGGAAGGATGTGCGGCTGCTAAGACAGCTGGGAGGTTGGCTTAGAGGCAGCCATCCTTTAAACAGTGCGTAACAGCTGACCGGCCGAGCGGCCGTGCGCCGAAAATTTAGCGGGGCTCAAGCCCGGTACCGAAGCTGCGGGCTCGCGTAAGCGAGCGGTAGGGGAGCGTTCCCTGTGGGCTGAAGTCTCACCGTAAGGTGGGATGGACTGCAGGGAAGTGAGAATCCTGGCATGAGTAGCAGCGAAGACAGGTGAGAAACCTGTCCGCCGGAAGCCCCAGGTTTTGGCGGCAATGTAAATCATCCGCCAGTTAGCCGGGACCCTAAGGTGAGGCCGAAAGGCGTAGCCGATGGGAAGCGGGTCAACATTCCCGCGCCAGCTGTGTGGAGCCAGAGTCGTGACGCAGGAGGCTAGGGAGAGCCACCTATGGAATGGTGGTCTAAGGTAGTAGGAGGGGGTGGCAGGCAAATCCGTCACCCCATACTCCGAGAGCCGATGGGGCAACTCTCCTGACGCCACACTGCCGAGAAACAACGGCGCTGGCTTTGAAGCACAGCTGCCCGTACCGGAAACCGACACAGGTGGGCTGGGTTAGTAGCCTAAGGCGTCGGGGGAACTCTCCTCAAGGAACTCGGCAAATTGCCCCCGTACCCTCGGTAGAAGGGGGGCCCATGGAGGTGAAGCCCTTGCGGCGTAAGCCTTTGTGGGTCGCAGAGACCGGGCGGTGCCGACTGTTTATCAAAAACACAGGACTACGCAAACCCGTAAGGGGATGTATGTGGTCTGAAGCCTGGCCAGTGCCCGTAGGTTAAGGGGAGGAGTGCAAGCTCCAAACCGAAGCCCGGGTAAACGCCGGCCGTAACTATGACGGTTAGCTCTGAAATAGGAGCAGGGCCGTCTATAAACCTTGCTGTATGCTGGGAAGCCTCAAAACTTTAAGGGTGCCTAGTAGGCGAAAATCCCTTAAAGGAGGCAACCAGCAGGAAACCCAGGGAGGACTCAATGGCTTTGCATGAGCTAAGAGACCTTGAAAACTTTGAAAGGCTTCCACCAAAGGGAAGAGAGCTAAGGTATTACTTAGCAGGCTTTGCAGACGGAGAAGGGTCCTTTAGCGTATCCATAAAAAGAGTTCCAACTGCCAAGTTCGGGTGGGTTATAGACCCCGAGTTTAACGTATACCAGCATAAGGATAATGAGGTTATTCTAAAGCTCTTTCAGAGGGTTTTAAACTGTGGGAGGATACATCCAAAAGCAGATAACCCCGATGTGCTCGTGTACACCGTCTCCAACAGAAGGCACTTGAAGGAGAAGGTAATACCCTTCTTCCAGAAGTACAAGCTTCTTTCCAAAAAATGGGAAGACTTCCTTAGGTTTAAGGAGATAGTGGAGTACTTGGAAAGAAAAGAACATACAACAAAGGAAGGTTTTGAAAGGTTGGTAAAGTTAGCCATGGAGATGAACAAGGGTGGAAAACAAAGAAAATACACCCTTGATGAAGTCCTCCTGGGGATCCTCAGAGACCGTACGCAAGGGGCCGAAGGGTGAAAAGCCCGTAGGTTAAGATACGGTCCGTCCCAAGAAGGGATGCCTAAGGTAGCGAAATTCCTTGTCGGGTAAGCATGGACTTGCCCGTGTCCGGCTCATATCGGGGGAGCCCTCCTACCCGTAAAGGGTGTGGGGTAATCCCGAGGGAAGCCCTTATCTCGCGAGGGATAAGGAGCCCCGTAACGACTGACCCGAAAGGGGAGGCACGCCCAAAAGCGTGCAAAACGCCGGCTCCCGCCCGCCACCTTAAGAGGTGGTGCAGAAAGGGCTATGGAGGTTGTTATGTTAAATCCTTGGTATATCACAGGCTTGGTAGAAGGTGAAGGTTGCTTTTGTGTGAGCTTTAACCTTCGCAGCAGTCTAAGGGTAAAGATTGAAACAAAGCCTTCCTTCTCCATCTCCCTTAACAAAAAAGACCTTGAGCTTCTCAAAAGAATCAGAGAGTACTTTCAAGTTGGGGGCATTAGGTTCTCGCGCAGTGATAAGGCTTACAGGTATGAGGTGAAGGATATAAAAGACATAAGCGAGAGAATAATCCCCCACTTTGAAAGCTATCCTCTGCAGGGAGCAAAGAAGGAAGACTTTGAAAAGTTTAAACAGATTTGCCAAATGGTAAGGGCAAACCTTCACCTCTCTCCCAAGCACTTGCCCAAGATAATAGACATAGCCTACAGTATGAACCCATCGGGTAAAAGGAGATATACCAAGGAAGACCTCCTACAGGTCCTTGGTGGGATGAAGGTATAGTCTACCTCCCATGGAAACATGGGGAAAGGTGAAGTTCCGACCTGCATGAATGGCCCAACGAGTGCCGCGCTGTCTCGAGGAGAGTCCCGGCGAAATTGTAATGCCGGTCAAGATGCCGGCTACCCGCGGCAGGACGGAAAGACCCCGTGAAGCTTCACTGCAGTCTGGCATTGAGCCTTGGCTTGTCCTGCGCAGGATAGGTGGGAGCCTGTGAAGTCCCTCCTCCGGGAGGGATGGAGGCGCCGGTGAGATACCACCCTGGACAGGCTGAGGCCCTAACCGAGCGGAGTTATCCTCCGCCGGGACCGTGTCAGATGGGCAGTTTAGCTGGGGCGGCTGCCTCCTAAAAGGTAACGGAGGCGTCCAAAGGTACCCTCAGGCGGGTCGGAAATCCGCCGTAGAGTACAAGGGCAGAAGGGTGCCTGACTGTGAGGCAGACATGCCGAGCAGAGGCGAAAGCCGGGCCTAGTGACCCACTGGTTCCACGGGGAAGGGCCAGTGATCAGCGGATAAAAGCTACTCCGGGGATAACAGGCTAATCTCCCCCGAGAGCCCACATCGACGGGGAGGTTTGGTACCTCGATGTCGGCTCCCCCCATCCTGGGGCTGAAGCAGGTCCCAAGGGTTGGGCTGTTCGCCCATTAAAGGGGGACGCGAGCTGGGTTCAGAACGTCGCGAGACAGTTCGGTCCCTATCCGCCGCGGGCGCAGGAGTCTTGAGTGGGTCCGTCCCTAGTACGAGAGGACCGGGACGGGGCAGGCTCTGGTGTACCGGTTATCTCTCCAGAGGTAGCGCCGGGTAGCCATCCTGCTACGGGATAAGCACTGAAAGCATCTAAGTGCGAAGCCCACCACAAGATAAGGACTCCCTGAAGGGCCCTGGAAGACTACCAGGTTGATAGGCAGCAGGTGGAAGCTCCGCAAGGGGTGTAGCCGAGCTGTACTAATAGCCCGTTTGACTTGCACACCTACAGGAAGGAAAACCTATTGAGTTGCCAAAGCTTCCCTCGGGACCATAGCGGAGGGGAAACACCCGGCTTCCATTCCGAACCCGGCAGTTAAGCCCTCCAGCGCCGATGATACTGTGCCGGGCGAACGGCACGGGAAAGTAGGTCGTCCCGGGGGTTTATAATATATTTCTTGCGCATAACAGGTCGGATTTTCTTTATAGTATAAACCTATCAAAGATTGCACGGACATTTTTGCCTATGTATTTTTTATTTAGCCTTTATGTTACTAAAAGAACAAAGCTTGCTTTGATTATTCCTTATGCTAAAAAAGGCAGAACTGCAGTTGTTCCTTTTAAATGCAGAAGTCAATAATAACGCAAGAAGTTTATTTATATCTCTTCCAAGAAGGAGGAAGAGCTTTCCAATGCCCTTGAAGAGCTTGAGGTAGCCTTTATTAAAAAACTCCTTGAAAGGTATAGTGGAAACAAAAGCAAGGTAGCCAGCTTCTTGGCATCTCCCGAAATACCCTAAATGCAAAGCTGAAGGAGATTTAACAGACTTTTTGCATAACAAGGTGTAGCACAGGCATTCCTGCCTGTGCAAAAAAATTAGTCAAGAGAAGTTCTTTACTCTCTTCTTACCCTTACCGCATAAAAGTGGGCATACAATCCTTCTGCCCTCGCTATACTTTCTGCGGACTCTGCCACCTTTTCAAAGCCCTCCTTTGACAGGTATATAACAGAGCTTCTTTTGAGGAAGTGGTAAACTCCCAAGGGGGAGAAAAACCGTGCGGTCCCTCCCGTCGGAAGGGTATGGTTAGGTCCCAAAACATAGTCTCCAAGGGGCTCGGTGGCGTATTTGCCAAGGAATATGGCTCCCGCATGCTTTAGGTAGGGCAGAAGGGAAAAGGGGTCTTCCGTTAATACCTCAAGGTGTTCTGGGGCTATGTGGTTTGCCACTTCACAGGCTTGGTATAGGTCTTTTACAAGGAATATGGTGCCAAACCTGTCAATAGACTTTTGGGCTATCTCCTTCCTTGGGAATTCTTCAAGAAGCCTTTTAACCCATTGGGAAACCTCTTGGGCGTACTCCTCATCTGTGGTTATCATAAAAGCTCCCGCCAGCTCATCATGCTCCGCTTGAGAAAGCAGGTCGCAGGCAGCCCATTTTGGGTCTGTGCTACCATCTGCTATTATTAGTATCTCCGATGGTCCCGCTATCATATCAATGTCAACAACTCCAAAAAGAAGCTTTTTGGCAAGGGCCACATATATGTTTCCGGGGCCTACAATCTTGTCCACCTTTGGAAGAGTTTGGGTGCCAAAGGCGAGGGCAGCCACAGCCTGAACACCGCCTATCTGATAAACTCTGCTCACACCTGCTATAAAGGCTGCCGCAAGGGTGTAAGGGTTTGGCCTTGGAGAAACCATTATAACCTCTTCCACGCCAGCCACCACTGCAGGCACGGCGTTCATAAGCACTGTGGAAGGATATGCCGCCTTCCCACCGGGCACATATATACCAACCCTTTCAAGGGGAAGCACCCTGTTGCCAAGTATTATTCCCTCCTCCTCCACAAAAAAGCTCCTTTCAAGCTGTTTTTCATGAAAGCGCCTTATCCTCTCATGAGCTATTTCAAGGGCAGACCTTACATCCTCCTCTATTTCGTTGTAAGCCCTTTCAAGCTCTTCATAGGGTATTTCCATGCTTTCCGGTGTTATGTCTAACTGGTCAAACCTTTTTGTGTACTCTATAAGGGCATCATCCCCTTCTTCCCTTACCCTTTGAATTATCTCCTTCACTATGGGCTCGTACTCTTGAGTTAAAAGCCTTCCCCTTTCTTTTAAAAACTGAAGCCTCTCATTAAACCTCCAACCAGAGTGTCTAAGGTCTTCTATGCGCATGTTGTCAATTATATACTATTTACGCCCGATGAGAAATTCAAAAGATCCCTTGCGTATGACACAACAGCTCTTTTTCTCTGCATAGCTTTATAAATGGTAGCATAGGCATTCTTGCCTGGGTGTTCAAGGCATATTTTTCTGGCGACCGTAGAGGTCGCCCTCACATTTTCCTAAGTGTTTGATTGAGGTATAATAAAAGGATGAAAGTTGGTTATGTTGCCATAGTGGGAAAGCCCAATGTGGGCAAATCCACCCTTCTTAACCAGATATTGGGAACCAAAATCTCCATCATATCTCCAAAGCCCGGGACTACACGCATAAGGGTCTTGGGTGTAAAAAACATACCAGAGCAAGCCCAGATAGTCTTTTTAGATACCCCCGGCATATACAGGCCCAAGGACGCCCTTGGAGAAGCCATGGTGGAGGTTGCCAAGGCCTCTTTGGAAGATGCAGACCTCATCCTTTTTATGATAGATGCGGAGGATGGCTTTAGAGAGGATGATAAACAGGTTTTGGAAAACCACATCAAATCCTATGCAGGAGAAAAGCCCATCTTTCTTTTGATAAACAAGGTGGATAGGGTGGGCTCTGTGGAAAACCTCCTTCCCCTCGCCGAGGAGATATCAAAGCTTTATCCTTTCTTTAAGGAAATAATTCCCATAAGCGCCCTAAAGGGCTACAACGTAGATGAACTCCTGAAAACCCTCATAAAGTATCTTCCCGAGGGAGAGCCTCTATTCCCGGAGGACATGATTACCGACCTTCCCTTTAGGCTTATGGCTGCCGAGATAATAAGGGAGAAGGTCTTGCTTAAGGTGCATCAAGAAATACCTCAGGGTGTGGCGGTTATGGTAGCTGAGGTTTCCGAGGGCAGCCACGACCCAAGGGCCTTGGTTGTAAAGGCAGAGATCATAGTGGATAGGGAAAACTACAAGCCTATAATAATAGGAAAGGGGGGGCAGAGGATAAAGGCTATAGGCAAGATGGCAAGGGAGGAGTTGGAGCTTATAACTGGTAGAAAGGTTTACCTTGAGCTCTTTGTGCGCGTAAAGCCCGATTGGAAGAAGAGGCCCGAGTTAGTCAAGAGCTTTGGCTACACCCTCTGAAAGCACTATAACCACGTCCACCTTTTTTGAAAGCTCCTTTTTAATATCCTCTTCCCTTTCCGCTTGAGCCACTATCATCCCCTTTTTCAAAAGCCTATCGGTAAGCCTTTTTGCTACCTTTTTGTCCTTTACCTTTAAGACCTTCATATTACCTCCTCCATCATCTTTTCCATGAGGTTTTCTACCTCTTTTGCTACCTCCTCCAGCTCTGGCCTTTCAAAAAGTTCAAGCATTTCCGTGGGTGCCATGGTGCTAATAAGGGTCTTGCCATCTTCTTCAAATATGGCTATCCTGCAGGGCATGGCTGTGGCTATGTAAGGGTCTACCGACAAAACTTGGCTGGCATGCTTTGGAGAACATACCTCCACTATCACACAGCGGTAGTTTATTGGTACCCCCTTGTTTTCCAATATCTGGGATACCTCATGAACAGCCATAACCCCAAAGCCGTGGGCTTTTGCCCTCTCTTGGAGGGCCTCTTTGACCTCATCCACGCTCTTTTTGCTCTCATAGGTTATAAGCATGGCTCACCACCTCCTTGAAGAAAATATTACTCCCCTTATGTTAAGATTTCATTAAGGCTTTCAAACTTCTTACAGCTTTGGCCTTCACAGACCACAAGCCCATCCACCGGAGAATAAACTACAAACTTAAAGGGTCTAAAGAAGTCAAGGGCAGGTTCAAAAAAGTCCCTTGTTTCTACCTTGTATATGCCCTTCAAGTAGGCATAGAGCCCTATGAAGTAAGAGGGAGAGGCCAAGGGAACTTCCCTTACAAACCTTGCAAAGGCTTGAAGAGCCTTCTCTCCATAGGACAGAAATTCACCCTCACCGGTTATGCTTCCCAGTAAAAGCAAGGTGTATATGGCGCTGCTGTTTGCCGATTGGGTAGGTGTGTCTTGCAAGCTCTTGAACCTTACCCTTAGCAAGCCCTCACCTTCCAAAGAGGAATCATAAAAGCCCCAGTCTTGAGGATCCCAAAAGAGGTCTATGGCCCTTTTCATTATCTCCGCCGAAGCCCTTAAATACTCTTCCCTCTGGCTTATCTCAAAAAAGGACAAAAGGGCTTGGGATAGGAATATATAGTCTTCAGAAAAGCCCTCTATTCCCTCCTTGTGATAGACTTTGCCTTCTTTGTAGTTTTCTTTTAAAAGCCTCTGGAGGGTTTTTTCGGCCATCTTTTCCGCTTCCTTGTCTTTGAAGACCTTTACATAATCACACAAGGCGCTTACCATAAGGGCATTCCAGTTGGTGTATATACTTTTATCTATGTAGGGCCTTTGTCTTTTCTCCCTGTACTCAAAAAGCTTTTCTTTTATGGACTCTGCCTGTTTATCCCAATCTTCCCTTTTTAGATAAATTACCTTTCTTTGGGGCTCGTGGGGCATGCTTGCAAGGCCAAAGTGGAGGTCAAAGACCTGCCTTTCCCCTTCGGAGAGAAGGCCATACAGCTCCTCCTGAGTAAAGGTGTAATAGCCACCCTCTTCAAGGTCTCCAATATCCGCGTCTTGGGAGGCATAAAAGCCACCATTCTGGTCATAGCCGTACCGCTTGTAGTAGTGGATAATGCCTTGCGCAGTCCTTTTGTAAAGTTCTTTGCCATAAACCTTGTAGGCTATGGAATAAAGGCTTAAAAGCTCTGCGTTGTCATACAACATCTTTTCAAAGTGTGGTATGTACCAAGAGTCGTCGGTAGAATACCTAAAAAAGCCCCCCAAAAGGTGGTCATAAACACCACCCATAGCCATGGCATCCAAAGAAAGGCTTATTGCCCTTTGCATCAGGGAAGAGGGCTTAAAGTAGTTGTGGTATATGAGAAGCTCAAAGGCCTTTGCATGATGAAACTTGGGCGCAGAGCCAATCCCTCCCCTTTGGTAGTCTATTTTGGTAAGCAAGGCGGATATGCCCCTTTCCAAAAGGTCTTCATCAACAAAGTCCTTAAAGCTTTGCCTGCTGTAGTTATAAAGGCTTTCATACACGCTTTGCGCAGACCTTAGGACCCTTTCCCTTTCCTCCCTCCAAAGCTGGGCTATTCTCAAAAGTAGGCTTTTAAAGCCGGGTCTTCCCCATCTATCTTCTGGCGGAAAGTAGGTGCCGCCAAAAAAGGCCTTTCCATCCGGCGTTAAAAAGACGGTAAGGGGCCAACCGCCCGCCCCTGTAAGGGCAACAACCACCTCCTGATACCTTCTGTCTATATCGGGCCTTTCGTCCCTATCCACCTTTATAGCCACAAAGTTCTCGTTTATTATCTTGGCTATCTCTGGGTTTTCAAAACTTTCCTTGGCCATCACATGGCACCAATGACACCAAACACCACCTATGGATAAAAGTATGGGCTTGTTTTCTTCCTTTGCCCTTTCAAAGGCTTCTTGAGACCACTCATACCAATCTACAGGCTGGTGGGCAGACTTTTTAAGATAGGGGCTTTTTGAGTTTATCAGTCTGTTGGGCAACTTTTTACCTCCTTATGTAAAGTCTAAGCCTTTTAAAGATGAATTCAAGCCTATTATAAATAAATCCTTGCGCCGCCGGTCTTTAACAAAGTAGCATCAGGCATTCTTGCCTGTGTGAAAAAGTTTAATCAAAAGACTTAGCCAGGGATGCCCGCGCTACCTCCTATTATGCAACAAGCTTAATCTAATCCTCTGTTCAAATTTTTAACACAGGGCTATAAAAAATTGAGCACCCTTAAATTCCTCCCCATTGAAAGTCTTTGATTTTCAAGGCTTTTAAGGTTTATGGATAGTGGTATGTTTTTTGCAATGTGTAGGGTAGAGGAGGTAAAAGTATGAGTAACAATACGCAAGACCAAAGGACTTCAAGGAGAGGCTTCCTAAAGGCTCTTGCAGTAGGGGCTGCGGCTACCTGTAGCGGCGCGGTCTTTGAGAGTGCAAGGGCAGAAAGGACCTTTCCCGAGCAGAAGGGAAAGCACCGCTTTGTTTTTGTGGTGGATGTCCGCAAGTGTATAGGCTGTGATGCTTGCGTGGCGGCTTGCAAGGCTGAAAGAAACACTCCCCTTGGAGTTTTCAACACTTGGGTGGAAAAGTGGGAAGTGGGCTACACAGACCCCAACACAGGAGAGACAAGGGTAAAGGTCTTGAACGTGCCCAAGCTTTGCAATCACTGTGAGAACCCGCCCTGCGTAAAGGTATGCCCGGTGCATGCCACTTACAGGGATGAAGGGGATGGATTGGTGCTTCAAAGGTATGAAAGGTGCATAGGCTGTAGGCTTTGCGAGCAGGCATGCCCCTACGGTGTAAGGTATATAGACCCCATAATGATGGTGATGAACAAGTGCACATGGTGCGACCACAGGACTCGCAACGGCCTAAAACCAGCTTGCGTGGATGTATGCCCCACAAAGGCAAGGGACTTTGGAGACTTGGCAGACCCCAACGACCCCATATGGGACCTTTTAAAGCACAACGGCATACAAGTGCTAAAGCCAGAGGAGGGTACAAAGCCAAGAGTACTATACATAGGGCTTGAAGCCATAGAAGGCATATATGTAGGAAGTGGTAGCTCCACCAAAAACCAACATGCCCCCGCCGTTTGGACAGACCCCGCCGACGGCAAGGTTTACACCTTTAATGTAAGGATGCAACACAACAAGTTTAGAGAATTGGCATAAGGAGGTGAGCCATGATAGAAGCCCATGGACCCACATTGCCAAACCATATAGTGGAATGGACGGTCTTAATAGTAACCTACCCCTTCTTTACCGGCATAGTGTCAGGTTCTACTGTAATAACAGCCCTTGTTTATCTTTTGGGGCTCAAAAAGCTTGAGCAGTTGGAAAGGGTAGGTCACTTTTTGGCTATAGCCCTTATGTTGGTTGCCCCTTTGGCTCCCATGTTTGACCTAACCATGCCTATAAGAGCCCTTAAGGTGCCCTTCTATCCAAATCTGTCTTCTCCCGTCGTCCTTTTCTTCATCCTGTGGACCACACTGCTCCTTGTTATGTTCCTAAAGAGCTACTTCCTCTTTAGGAGGGACTTTATTGAGAGGGCAAAGGAAGGGGGGCTTTTTGGTTCTATAGCGGGCTTTTTAACCTTTGGTGCAAAGGAGGTAAACCCGGAGGATGATGACAAGAAGGTTAAGTTCTGGGCTGCTGTGAGCATACCCGTTGCCATGTTCTTCCACGCCTGTGTGGGTTTCCTTATAAGCGCCATGCACTCCATGCCCCTTTGGGGAACATCTATACTGCTTCTTGTCTTTTTGATATCCGCCGTCGTCTCGGGCATAGGTGCCACCATGCTCCTTTACATCGTAGGCCAGTCTATCTTGGGTGAGAAGATGGATATTCAAGCTCTAAGGGTGCCAACCCTTGTAATGGCAGCCTTTGCAGGCTTTGACCTCTTTGAGCTCTTTATTGAGTATGTCTCCGAATGGTATTGGAATGCTGCAGAATGGCCTCTTATAGCCATGGCCATAAAGGCAAACCTCATCTTTTACTTGGTTGAAGTTATAGGGCTTCTTTTTGTCCTAATAGGCGGCTTTAGCTCCATGAACAGAAGCTTAGGCGGTATAACCATCTTAAGCGTAGTATCTTTGATAGCAGTCTATGCTGCAAGATGGACTATGGTAATACCAGCCCAGATGATAGATAAGGGGCACAGGGGCATAGTATATCCCCACATAAAGCTAATTGGAAGGGAGGGAATAAGCGAGGTAATAGCCCTTTACTTCTTGGTGTTTTTCCTCTTCTTGGTTTTTGTTTCAATAGCAGGATGGAAGAGTGCAACCCATAAAGAGGAGGTGGTATAACATGGCTACAACAAGAAGAAACTTTTTAAGAAATTTGGGTTTGGCAGGCACTGGAGTGGGCTTCCTTGCCTTTGGAAGCTCCGCATTAAAGGATATAATTAAGGGACCCTTTAAACTCATACCCTACGCCAACGCAGCACCTTTGGACATGCAGGATGCAGAAAGGTTCAAGGTGGTCCATAGCCTATGTCTTGGTTGTAATGCAAGGTGTGGCTTTAGGGCAAGGGTCTATGACGGAATGGTTTACAAGGTAAACGGCAACCCTTATTGCATGTCCAACAGCTATTGGGAGCCTTTGCCCATGGACACACCCCTTGAGGAAAGCTTTAAGCATACTGGAAAGATGTGCCTAAAGGGTCAGTCCATAGCCCATTATGTTTATGATCCATACAGAATAGTGACGCCTCTAAAGAGGGTTGGAAAGCGTGGGGAAGGAAAGTTTAAGCCCATAAGCTGGGACCAACTTATAAAGGAGATTGTGGAAGGAGGTGTTATAGAGGAGACGGGTGAGAAGCTTCCAGGCCTTAAGATGTACTATGATCTTTATGTATCGGAAGAGGAAGTAATAGAAGCCGTTCTAAACCATGTAAGCAAGGACTTTTTAAACAGGTGGGCAAACGCCATAACCAAAGGAAAGCCGGTAGAAGACTGGAAGAAGTTCCTTGAAGAAAACATATACAAGCTGTGGCTTCCAAAGGAAGAAGCCCAGAAGCTACCAGAGGACATAAAGAAAAAGCTTATAGACCCAGAGATGCCCGCCCTTGGACCAAAGTCCAATTTTGTCCTTCTCGTTGTTGGCAGGGGTACAGAGGGCAGAGTTGAGTTTTTAGAGAGGCTTCTGTATGGAACAATAGGAACTGCCAACTTTATGGGACACGCAGATGTATGCCAATGGCCCAAGTGGGCAGGTCAGATTTTTGCCTTTGACAGGCCCCATGTGGGACCAGACCTAAAATCCGCCCAATATGTGGTGGCTTGGGGAGCCAATATAGCAGAATCCTTTAACCCAGCCGTTCCCACATGGACTATCCTTCATTACAGGAGGGGAAAGGGAGATCTAAAGGTGGTTTGGATAGACCCAAGGGCTCACAACGGCGTCGTTGCCTACTCTCATAGACATATTATGCCAAAGCCCGGAGAAGACCCAGCAGTAGCCTGCGGCATCATAAGGCGCATCTTTGAAAGGAAGTCCTTTGACAGAAGGTTCTTGGAAAACCCCAACTTAGAAGCGGCAAAGGAGGATGGAGAGGTAGTTTTTTCAAACGCAAGCCATTTGGTAGTGGTAGCTCCAAAGGATAGCCCCTATTATAGGAAGCTTTTGAGGGCAAGCGACCTTGGACTTGGATCTGACAAGGAATATGTAGTCTTGGACAAGGCTACCAACAGCCTAAAAGCAAATACACAGTCAAAGTCTGCTTACATACTCATGGATGAGTATGAGGGAGCAAAGGAAATTCCCAACGAGCTTTATGAAGGAGAGGACATAGACCCCAAGAGGGCAAACAAATACCCCAAGAAGACAAAAGGGCTTGAACTAAAGCTAAAGGATGGCTCCACAGTTTACGCCACTACATCCCTACAGCTTCTAAAGGACTTTGTCTTTACAGAAACCGTTGAAGACTGGGCAAAGATGGCTGGTGTTAATCCAAAGGATGTTATAGATACGGCTGATGAATTGGCCTTTTATGGCAAAAGGGCTGCGGTGGTCTCCTATAGAGGTCCCGTTATGCACATGAACGGATCCATAACCCAATTCCTAATAGACTCTATAAACATGCTCGTAGGCAACATAAGCCACAAGGGAGGTATGATCTGGAAAGTAGGCACTGGTGAGACAGGAAAAGGAAGGTACGACCTTGGCGGTGGAAGAGAGCCTTGGGGCCTTAAGCTCCATAGAACTCTCAAAAACTACGAAGAGACTGCCTTTTACTACAAGGCAAAGATGGAGGGGAAAAACCCCTATCCCGCAAAGATGCCCTGGTTTAAGTTTATAGGACCAAAGTATCATATAACGGGACTCTTCCCCTCCATGGCTCACAACTACCCCTACGATCAAAACAAGGCGGGTGTGCCCTATGCGGTCATCCAGTACATGTGCGACCCCCTCTTTACATATCCCGCACAACTCCATTACAAGGACATACTCTTTGATACTAAGAAGATAGGGCTTTGGATCGCTGTAACTACGACTATAGATGACACTTCCTACTTTGCAGACTATATAGTGCCAGACATAACTTACGCGGAAGGCTTTACAGGCGTGCATTCTTTGTATCACTACTTCTTCTTTAATGCCATAAGGACTGCGGTGATAGAGCCCTTGACCGATAAGACGCCCGACGGAAGGCCCATGCAGTTTGAAACCTTCTGCGTAGATGTGGGAAGAAGGCTTGGCTCCCCCCTATGGGGAGAAAAAGCTATAAAAGGTATGGGTCCCAACGAAGGTAAAGTATTCCCTCTCATGAGGGCAGAAGATTACCACCTAAAGCAGATAGCAAACCTTGTACACGACCTTGAATCAAAGGGCTACAAGATAAACCCCAAGAAGGAGGATGTGGAGTTTGTAGAGAAAAACTACCCCATAGCCAAGTATAAGAACGCTGTATCTCCAGAGGAATGGCCAAAGGTAGCCTTCCTTCTCTCCCGAGGCGGCTTCTTTATCAGCTATGAGGACCACTTTGAAAACAACCTTTACAAGTTCCCCCTCAACGGCACAGGCATGGTAAGGTTCTACTTTGAAGACCTTGGCCTCAGACACAATCCTATAACTGGCAGGTATATGTCTGGACATCCAAGGTATGTATCCTTAAGAGAAGCGGGAAAATACCAAGGCTTTGACCCAGACAAGGCAGAACAAGAATATCAACTAAAGCTTATAACCTACAAGCCAGCCCTTCACACCCAGTCAAGGACCATAAACTACATATGGGCTCTTGAATCGGAGCCGGAAAACTACCTTTGGATAAACCCCGTGGACGCTCAAAGGCTTGGCATTAAGCAAGGAGACTATGTAAAGGTTTTGGCTCCCGGCTATGAAGACTGGGCTATAGATATAGGGGGTAAAAAAGTAGACTTTAAGATAAAGGCTTATGTGACCAACAGGATAAGACAGGGGGTAGTAGCCATATCCACCACCTTTGGGCACTGGTGCCATTCGGGCGTCTACAAAGTACCCCTTGAATACAAAATCCAGAAAAGGCATTGCTTGGGCTGGCAAGGTTCAAAGACCTGCCCGAGTGGAGAGTAAAAGCCCTTCATGGAACTATGAAGATAGTGGAAGGAAACAGATTGCTTTCGGACACCAAGAGGGACACGGGAGCCCCTTACATAGCCATGTATCCTAAGATAACCCTTCCCACCGGTGTGGTCTATCCCCAGATGGAGTGGTTTGGCTGTGGAGTTGCCTTCTACAGCGGAAATGTGAAGGTGGTAAAGGCATAGAATTATAAAGTGGGGGCTTCGCCCTCTTTTTTTTATGGTATAGCTACCAAAAAACCTGTGCAAGAGTTCTTGTAGTAGTTAGTGCAGGAATTTTTGCCCTCGCCTTTTGGGTAAATCTTCTTACACAGGCAAAAATGCCTATGCTACGCCCTATTATGCAAAAGGATCAAAAGCACAAAGCCCAAGGCAATAACCACATAGGACATGCCAAGCCTGTAGCTTTCCGGAGATATCCTCTTTGAAAAAAGACCTCCAAGGAAGATGCCAAGTAAAAGGCCCATAAGTCCAGAAAGTACAAAAGCCATATCAAGGGATATCACCTTCATATGCTCGTAAAAGCTAAGCCGGAAGAGGATGTTGGATGTAAAGTAAAGGTTTAGCATGAGCCTTACGGAGCTTGGGTCTTTTACATGTTGGATCAGGAAGACCAAGGGAGGTGGCCCACCCATACCCACAAGCCCCGCAAAAAAACCACCTAAAAAACCCATAGGCACACCCATATGCCTGCTTATCCTCAGCCTTATCCATCCCTTGCCTACCGCAAGGTCGTAAAGGCCCAAGGCTGTTATAAAAAGGCCTATAACAAGCATAAGCTCCCTTGAGTTTATCCTTTCAAGGGTGTAAGCCCCCAGATATATGCCGGGCACAGAGCCAAGGATCAAGGAAGAAAGAAGATAAAAGTCTATTTTCCCCTTCCTGTTTTGGTACACAAGGCTTAGAGTTCCAAAGAGATTAAAAAGGGCAGAAGAAACAATCACCATCTTAGGGTTGTAAAAGAGGGAAAATATGCCGATGATGAATATGCCTGCTCCAAAGCCCGTTACAGACTGAAAAAACCAAGCTCCAAAGACTACAAGGAAAGGGATCATCTACCAAAAAGGGATTTTATAAAGCTTATAAGCCCACCATGCCTTCTGTTAAACTCCACCCTTAGGCCTTCTATCCACTCCCCTATCCTACCAACCACCTTAGAAAGGAAGGATTTGTCCCTTATCTGGTCTTTGTAAAGGAACTCCTTTAAAACTTCATTGGTTTCCTCAAGGCTTTTTATAAGCCTCTTTAATTCTTCCTTGTTGTCAAAGTTTGACCTGTTTATGGCCTCTTCAAGGCTTTTTATTATGCCCTCAAGGGCGTTGTCAAAGGTGGCATTCCTTGTCTGTGGGTCCGTTAGCTGGTTTGTAAGCTCCAAAAGCTTTGCTTTTAACTTAAAGCGGTATTCGGAAAGGTAAGAGGGAAAGGGCTCCTTATTGCTTAGGTCTTGTATAAACTCCTTCACAATAAGGACTACCCTTTCCTCTATGCTATACACCTTTTCCATTAGTCTGTCTCCGTGTGGTGTTCTTCACCTGTGGGAGCCTTTTTGCCAGCCTCCAATTCATAAAACCTATCTTCAAGCTTTTTGAGGATCTTTGGCAAGGTGGTGTATTCCATCTCCTCGGAGGGAAGCCTGTGGGGTTCAAAGATGCCCTGACGCCTGAGAACATCTGCTATTATCTGTGCCTGCTCCCTTGCCTTGTCAAAGGCTGGGTCATCAAAGAGGTCCCTTGGACCTATAAGCTTTCCGTTGGCTATTTGGTAGCCTGCCGCTATAACCCTTGGCGGCCCGTCAAACCTTGTGGGTGTGGCATGCCTAAAGGATACGGGCATCAAAGGTCCGTTGTGGGAGCCCCTCATCCACCCTTCCACTATCCAAGGCCTTGCAAAGGGCTCAAGGATCTCACCCACCGCTGGAAAGCCCGACTGAGCCCTTACTATCATAACAGGGTCATCTTTGCCCACATACTTACCCGCTATCAAAGAAAGCCTTTGGGTGGAAGCAACGGCAGCTATCTCACTGTCAGAATTTCTCCACACACTCTTTATGGCATACCTTTCCACAGTTCCTATAAGGGCAAGAAGGTCATAAAGCTCCGCCGGCGTAGACAGCTTAACCGCCTTACCCGTAAAGGTATCCAAAACTTCAAAGGTAAAACCGTCATGCATCTTTGGGTCTATCACAAGCCCTGCGCATACCATGGGGTCTGCAAACATCTCATATAGGGGCAAGCTCCAAGCGCTTGGAGCGGTCTTGTCTGCAAAGAAAACTATTACAGGCTCTGAGGGCCTTTCTTCAAACTCCATCTCTGCAACACCGGGCCCCATACCCTTAACATTGCCCGAGAAGGTATCGGAGAGCAAGTCCTGACCAGCACCGTAAAGCTTTAGCTCCTTTGCTATTGTGGTGCCCTCCTCAAAGGCTCTCCAAGCAATGCCATGCACAACCTCGCTGTCCACGCCATGCTGATGGGTCATAACAAGGGCAATGTCATCACCGCATACAAGCACCTGACAGTCTATAAGGTTGCCCTTTTCCACTTCCTTTAGTCCTATTTCTTTTACCTTTTCCACCACCTCAGGATGGGCGGAAGAATGCCCCACATATCCCCCTATATCGGCCTTGATTACGCTTAAAGTTATCTTCATGATTACCTCCTAAGCTTTTTCAAATATTATACCATTGACGCCTCGCAACTAAGAGGTTTTCTCAACCATTTGCAGGAAAGGTTTATGGGCTGCCCGAGATTCAATTACAAGAGCTACCATATATGTAGTGCGGGCTACATGCCCGCATTCTTTGATTAAATTTTATGTAGCATAGACATTCTTGTCTGTGAAGCATTTTTACACAGGCAAGAATGCCTGTGCTACGCCCTATGGCGTGTATTTCCTATATTATTTTTCTGTGAAGCTCTTTATAGTAGAAAGTCCCACCAAAGCAAAGACCATAGGGAAGTATTTGGGAAAGGGGTGGGTTGTGTCTGCCACAAGGGGGCATATAAGGGATCTGCCGCCGGATAGCTTGGGGGTGGACGAGGAGACCTTAAGGCCCTATTTTGTGTGGATAAAAGGGAAAAGAGCCCTTATGGAAAAGATAAAAAAGGTTGCCCAAAGGGCGCAGGTTATATACATAGGAACAGACCCCGATAGGGAGGGAGAGGCTATAGCCTACTTTGTCTACAAAGAACTTGAAAGGTTAAAAAAGCCCCTAAAAAGGGTTGTCTTTTTTGAAATAACAAAGGAAAGCATTAAACAGGCTTTGGAAAATCCTACAGATATAAACCAAAACCTTGTAAAGGCTCAGTTTGCCCGTAGAATCCTTGACAGGCTCATAGGCTACAAGCTCTCCCCCTATCTTTGGAAAGCCTTCAAAAGAAACACCCTCTCCCTTGGAAGGGTCCAATCGCCAGCCCTGAGGCTTATAGTAGAAAGGGAAAGGGAGATCCTTAGCTTTAGAAAGAAGGAGTACTATTACATAAAGGTTATCTTTGAGAAGGATGGGGTGGAGTTTTCCGCCCTTTGGGACTACAGATTTGAAAAACCCGAAAACGCAAAGCCCTATCTTGAAAAGATAAAAGATGCCCTCTTTGAAGTGCTTGAGTATGAGGAAAAGGAGGAGAAAAGGCAGCCGCCGGCACCCTTTATAACCTCCACCCTTCAAAGCACGGCAAACGCCTTGCTAAAGATGAAGGTGGAAGAAGCCCAAAAAATAGCCCAGAGCCTTTATGAGGAGGGCTATATAACCTATCCACGCACCGATAGCCACAGGATGAACCCAAAAAAGGCGCAGGAGTTTATGAGCTACATACAAAAGGCTTATGGAAGGGAGTATGTGGGCTTTTTGAGGAACTTTAAAGAAAGGGCAAGCGCCCAAGGAGCCCATGAGTGTATAAGACCTACGAGCACAGAAATCCCACCCTTGCAAGGCAAAGCCCTTGCCCTATACCAGCTTATCTTCAAAAGAACTTTGGCAAGCCTGTCAAGCCCAGCCCTACTTAAGAAAAAAACTGCCCTTTTGGCGCCCATCTACGAAAAGAAAAAAGGGGAGGATATAAAGCTTTTGGCAAAGGGTAAGGAGCTTATCTTTGATGGATATTTAAGGATATATCCGGAGGAGTTGGAGCTTTCTTCCCTGCCAAGGTTAAAAAAGGGAGAGCTTTTGAAGGCAAAGGATATAAAGCTGGAAAAGAGGCAAACACAACCGCCCCAAAGGTACACAGAGGGAAGCCTTGTGAAAAAGCTTGAGGAGCTTGGAATAGGAAGGCCGTCTACCTACGCGGTTATAATAAAAACTCTAAGGGACAGGGGCTATGTGGTGGAGGAGAAGGGCTATTTAAAGCCCACCGACCTTGCCTTTGAGGTTATAGACTTTATAAAATCAAACTTTCCAAAGGTGGTGGACTATAAATTTACAAGTATGATGGAAGGTGGGTTGGATGAGGTGGAAGAGGGGAAAAGGGATTGGAAAAGTATGGTAAAGGACTTTTTTAGGGAGATAGTGGAAGATGGATATAATCTTGGATAAGTTTAAGGGTGTTTTGTTGGGTGGTGCCCTTGGAGATGCCCTTGGCAAAAGCCTTGAGGATGTGCCAGAGGATGAAGCCTTTGACTTTTATGGAGGCCCCATAAGGGGCTTTGTGGAGCCCCATCCTCACAGTCCATCGGTGGGCTTGGAAGCTCATCAAACTACCGATGAAACCACCATAAGCGTGCTTTTGGCAGAAAGCATAGTGGAGAAAAAGTCCATAGACCCTTACCATTTCTTTTTAAAGCTAAGGGAATGGGCAAGCAAGGAAGAGGTCCATCGGTACGCAGACCCAACCTTGATAACAGCCATAGACCTGCTCTCTTTGGGCGTAGACCTTGAATCGGCCGGTCTTGTTTCCTCCTCTGTGGAGGGGGTCCTTCGCTCCACCATTACAGGGCTTTTTCACTACCACAACCCTTTGATCGCAGCAGAGGCTGGCAGGCTTGTAAGCCTCATAACCCACAGAAGCAAAGAAGTTTACGATGCAAGCGCAGTAGTTTCTGGCCTTGTTTCCCTTTTGCTCCTTGAAGGCTACAACCTTGAAAACTTCCAAGAGAGAATAGCCCTTATTGAAAGGCTAAAGGGCTTTATGAAATATGAAAGGAACAAAAAATACCTTGAAAGGGTAAAGGAGCTTTTGGAAGAAGGGGCAGACTATGAAGAAGCCATACACCATCTTGGAAACTCCACCTTTGTTTTTGAAGCCTTGCCCTTGTCCCTTTTCCTGTTCCTAAGGTACATAGATGATCCCTTGTCCGCCTTTTGGTATGGGGTCAATGCCTGCGGCATGGTGGGGGGAGATACGGACGCCATAGGCTATCTTTTGGGCTCCTTTGTAGGTGCCTACAGCGGCCTTTGGGTCTTCCCCTTAGAACTCCTTGAAAATTTGGAAAATTACCAGTATTATATTTCTCTGGCAGAAAAACTATACCAGACAACCTTAGACTTTTTGGAAAGGAGGAGCTAAGGATGGCTTACAAGCTGCAAGAGGCTTTTTTAAACACCGCAAGGAAAAGAAGGGTAAGGGTAACCATTTACCTTGTAAACGGTGTGAGGCTTCAGGGAAGGGTAAGGTCCTTTGACCTGTACACCATACTTATGGAAGATGGCCGCCAACAAACCCTTGTTTATAAACATGCCATAACCACTATAATACCAGCAGAAAGGATGGAAATAGAGTTTGAAGAGGAAGGAGTGCCCGGGGCTGTATAGCCCCAAGCCCTTAAAACATACCCGGTGGCTTTCCCTTTGAAACTACAAGCCTTTCTACAGGCTTGCCGCCCTTGAGGTGGCTTTGAACTATCTCCTCCACATCCTGAACCCTAACATTGCCATACCACACACCCTCTGGATAGACCACTATGGTGGGACCCAAGCCGCAAGGACCAAGACAGCCCGTGGGCGTTATGGCAACGCTCATAAAAAGCTCTGGGTCCATCTGAAGCTTCTCCATAAAGGCTTGGTATATCTCCCTGCTTCCCTTCTCTGCGCAGGAGCCCATAGGATGGCCCGGAGGCCTCTGATTGACGCACACAAAGACATGCCTAAACTCCATTGACTACCTCCTTAGAAGTTTGGAAGTATTCTACCAAAGGCTTTTGAAGTTTTGTATGAGAGTAATCACCTTTTAAGGAGGGGAGGAAGAGCCTCCCCAAAGGCATTTAAAACTTCCAGTTTAGACCCAAAGATATGGCATTTTGGGCGTTGGAAGCTTCAACTTGCAAACCAAAACCTGCATTGTCTGTAGCCCTTACAGTCTTCTTGAAGGCATGCTTGTATGCCACATCCACGCCAAAGGTCTTGGTAAACTCATACCCAAGACCAAGGGTTATATGCTGCTCTGTTATAGCCGGAAAGCCTATTAGGTTAAAGTAGGCTATCTGAAAATCACTAAAGGGTGCGGCGAAGCTGGGGATGTTGTTGGCGTTACCCAGATCTTTTGCACCTCTTCTTATCGGAGACTTTCCATAGTTATAACCAGCCCTTAGGGCAAGCTGTGGAGTAGGCTTGTATTCACCGCCAAGGGCTATAACCCACTGGTCCTTCCATTGGAAATGCTTATAGCCGTCGGTATTCTTCCAGTTTATCCACCTTAGGTCCATGCCCACCTTTAAATTGTCCATAGGCTGCACACCCAGACCAAAGGCAAGCTCTTGAGGCTGGGTAAGCTTTAGGTCTTCAAACCTTCCATCATTGTTTGAATCAAAAACCCTTTTATAGGTCATCTTAACAGGGCTTTGGTAGGTCAAGCCTGCAAAGACAAAGTTGCCCACATTATAAGCAATGCCTATTTGAGCACCCAAGCCATAAGTTTGAGATTGACCACCTCCAGCGTTCCAGCATACAGGATTCGGAGGAGGAGTACACATATTCGCCCCCATATCCAAAGAGCCATAAGCCAGATGCAGCGCACCCGACAGGGATAGGGCATCGTTTACCTTGTAAGAAAGGGCTGGGATCACTCTCATAAACTGGAAGCTTGTGTGCATGTTGGCAAGCAGTTGATCTTGATTCCTATAATCCACACCCATACCGGAGACACCAAAGGCACCTATGCCAAAGGTCAATTGATTGTTTATTTGATTTACTATACCCACCTCCGGCACCACAAAGAAGTCTGCCTTGCTTTTTCCAGAGGCTAACGGACCTGGACCACCAGGTGTTACATTGCTCTTTGCCTTTACCTCGGGCATAAAGAGTATTCCACCAAAGCTTACATTAAAGCCTTTGTATTGGCTCATCCATGCTGGGTTTCTAAAGATGCTGTCTGTTGGACCTACGGGCATACCCACGCCTATGCCACCCATACCCCTTGAGGCTGGAGATACGCCTATAAGGTTATCTCCGTTGGTGGCAAAGGAAATACCAGCAAGGCTAAAGAGGGCTGTAGCCGCCATAAACTTTCTCATTTTCCACCTCCTTTCAGGTTTTCAAATAGACTAACACTTAGGGAAGTTAAAAGGCAATAAAAGTTGTTTATGGAGAATTAAGGATGAGTTATATACAGGAATACCTCTGCTAAAAAGTCAAAAAACATTACAACGATTCTATCAAAAGGGCTTTCCTTTCCAAGCAGCTTATTATCCTCTCCAAAGAATCCCTTTTAACAAAGTAAACCCTTCCACCTATGGGTACTCCCTCTTCCTTCATAGGCTTTATCCTTACATAGCCTATGCTTTTCCCCGCTACATAGCCAGTGGTATAGTCTGGGTCATCGCTCCAGCAGAGCTCCGCTATAACTCCACAGTGTATGTTTTTGGTAGCCAAAGCCAAAGCATCCAAAAGCCTTTCTAAATAAAACCTCTTAATCCCCCTTTCCTTCAAAAGTCTTCTTATGTACTCCCTATCCTTCCAATCAAACCTTACAGTCCTTATACCTCTCTCTTGGTCTGGCTCAAGCCTTTCGCCCGTGTTTATGTCCAAAAGGGCCGCACCCCTCATGTTCCCACCCTTTGGGTTTGGTCCCCCTTTGAGAAGCTCAATACCCCTCAAGGCTAAATCCTCGCTTACACCTTCTTTGGAAAGCACGCCTATGGCAAAGCTATGGGCTTCTTCTACCCTTTTAAAGTCATAACTTTTTATGGGCAAAGCCCTTGGTATGTACTCAATCTCTTCAAGCTTTTCAAGGGTTATAACCATTTTCTCATATTGCCTTGGCCTCTTTAAAAGCTTTTTTATCGTTTTTTCAACCTCCTCAACTCCAACTATCCTTTCCGCTCCCGACACATGCCTTCCTTCAAACTCCGCCCTCATCCTAAGGCTATAAAGCATCACCAAAGCCTCCCTCTTTTTTCCTCTAATTCCAACTCATAAAGGAATTTATACTTTAAAAAAACATATATGGCGCCGGACATGGCCACAAAAAATCCCCTTACACCATCCAAAAAGCCAAGCTTAAGAAGGTAAACCTTCATAAAATGCCAAAGGGGGTTTAAAAGCAGGTTGTACCATCTAAACCTTTTGCCCTTTTCCTTCATCTCCACAGCCATTATCTTGGCATACTTTATGGTCTTTGAATACTGGTCTTCCAAGCTCTTGAAGGAATAATGATAAAGGTCTCCCTTCAACCTTCCCGCCTTACCTTCAAAGATAGCCCTCTCATGCAAAGCCCCCTCAAACCTTACCTTACTCTTTTTAAAAAGCCTTACCCTCCATTCGGGATACCATGCATGCTTCAAAAAATCTCCAAGGTAATAGGTTCTTCTACAGACTTGGTATATTTCATACCTTGGATTTTCCAACTCCCTCTTTATGCCTTCCCTTAGCTCCTCCGATACCTCCTCGTCCGCATCCAATACCAAGACCCATTCCCCCGAGCATAGACCAATGCCATAGTTAAGTTGGCTTGCATAACCCTCCCACTCCTTAAAGAAGACCTTTGCACCAAGGCCTTTGGCTATCTCCACCGTCCTGTCCGTTGAACCAGAATCTAAAACTATTATTTCATCAACCAAAGATTGCACACTTCTTATAGCCCTTTCTATGTTCCTTTCCTCGTTTTTTGTACGGATTAGAACAGACAGCATGGATTATAATTTTAAGGGGGAAATATGAAGATGGTAATGGTTGCTTCAGAAAGCGCAGCCTATGTAAAGGCTGGAGGGCTGGGGGATGTGATACATTCCCTTGCAAAGGCCCTTATGAAGCTTGGCCATAGCATTTATATAATAATGCCAAAATATTCAAATATAAAAGCAGAGCTTAAGAGCGTTGGAAAAGGTAGGGTGTTTTTTGATGGCAGTTGGCAGGAGTTTGACATCTATGAAGATATAAAGGATCATGTAAGGTACTATTTTATTGACTTTCCCAAATACTATCAAAGGGAGCACATATATGCCACGCCAAAGGGAGAGTACGAAGACAACCCCCTAAGGTTTGGCTTTCTCTCCTTGGCAGGCCTTGAAGTTATAAAAAGTCTTGAAATTAAACCGAGTTTAATACATATCCACGATTGGCATACTGGCCTTTTGCCCCTGTACAAAAAACTTTATTACCCAGATTTTGAAGGCATACCAACTGTTTTTACCATACACAACGCCATGCATCAAGGCATTTACGACCCCCATTTTATTCCCATGTTAAACCTACCTTGGGAAGTCTTCCACCCTTACCAAGGCATAGAGTTTTACGGCAGGATAAACTTTCTTAAGGCTGGCATAGCCTTTTGCGAAATTCTTACTACCGTTAGCCCTTCTTATGCCGAAGAGCTAAGACACTACGCCTACGGCCTTGAGGGCCTTATAAGAGAAAAGAAGTACTTTTTTGGGATTTTAAACGGTATAGATTACGATATTTGGAATCCTGAAACCGATAGGCTTATAAAGAATAACTACACAGTAAAAAACTTTTCCAAAGGAAAAAGGATAAACAAAAAACATCTAAAGGATATTTTTGGTCTCAAAACTGCCGATGAAAAGCCTCTTGTAGGCATGGTTTCAAGGCTAACATCTCAAAAGGGGCTGGACATAGTTCAAGGCATTGTACACGAAGCTGTAAGGGAAGGCTTTGACTTTGTCTTTCTTGGTTCTGGTGAAGAAAGGTATCAGGATATGTTGATAGAATTCATGAAAAAGTATCCAGAAAGCGTAAGGGTTAGGATAGAATACAATGAAGAGCTTGCCCATAAGATATTTGCCGGCTCCGATATGTTTTTGATGCCCTCCCTTTTTGAACCATGTGGCATATCTCAGATGATAGCCATGAGGTACGGAACAGTCCCCATAGTAAGGGCGACCGGTGGTTTGAAAGATACGGTGTTGGATTTTGTAAAAAACCCACATGAGGGCAACGGCTTCTCCTTTGAAGAGTATTCAAGCAAGGATCTTATGCACGCTCTGCTTAGGGCAAGGGTTTTTTATGATATGTACATATGCGACCATTCAAGGTGGTGGGGAGAGATTATAAAGAGATGCATGAAAAGGGACTTCTCTTGGGAAAGAAGTGCAAGAGAGTATGAAAGGATGTATTCTACCGCTATAATGTTAAAAAGTTATGGTTCTTAGTCTTGAAGAATTGATAAGGATAATTGAACCTTTGAGAGAAAGCAAAAAGATAGTTTTTACCAACGGCTGCTTTGACATTTTACATGCTGGACATGCTTACTATCTTAAAAAGGCAAAAGAAATGGGAGATATACTTGTGGTGGGTTTGAACTCGGATGAGTCTATAAAAAGGATTAAAGGGCCCAAAAGGCCTATAGTGCCACAAGAGATGAGAGCCTATCTTCTTGATAGCCTAAAGCCGGTAGACTATGTGGTTGTTTTTGATGAGGAGACACCAGAAAGGCTTATAAAAGCCATAAGACCTCATGTAATTGTAAAAGGTGCAGACTGGGAGTTAAAGGATATAGTAGGGGCGGATTTTGTGTTGTCTTATGGTGGCAGGGTGGAAAGGGTTGAATTCAGGTTTAACATTTCCACCTCGGACATAATTAAAAGAATACTTGACAACTACGCCGGGTGAAAAATTGTTTTTAGTATAGGTAGCGCGGGCATCCTTGCCCGCGATCTTTGATTAAATCCTTTTCCACAGGCAAGGATGCCTATGCTACTCCTTTACCATAAATGCAAACCTTATATTTTCCTATTTGAAATGCTCCCCTTTGGGAAACAAAGTACTAATGACGCAAAAAGTCTAATACTTGACAACTACAGGGAGGTAGAAAGGTGAGAGTCTATTGCCATATCAAGTTCCAAAAGATCTTTTATATTTATTTTTAATCTTTCAAGCTTTATCAGTTCGCCCTCTTCCATTATAATCTTTGCGATTCTTGCAAGCCTTTGCTCAAAAATATCATCTTTGTAAATGCCCAACCGCTTTAGAAATTCCAATTTGAACTTTATAAGTAAAACTGCACGGTTTTTTGGATTTAGCCTAAGGTAGTTAATAAGCATGTTAAAAAGCTCTGGATCATATTGAACAAACCACTTTTCTACAAATTTTACCAAGGAATTCATCCATAAATAAGCAGAGTAATCCCTAAAACATAAATAAGAAAAAAAGTCTACGCTAATTATATCCTTCAAAAATAAAACATCTCCAGATTGATGGTAAACCGCATGCAAAAGGTTAAAAGGTTCCATATAACCCAAAAGACCCCTTTTTGGAATAAGCCCTTCCTGGACAAAGAGCTTTACAAGACCATAGGAGCTATAAGCCTTTATCATGAGGTCCCAATCACCAGCTCTAAACCTTCTTAGGATCAAAAACCTTCCCTTTGCAGACATAGGTCTACTCTTTTTTTTTCTAAAAAAAAGAATTATGTTATTATTTTAACCTATGAAAAAAGGGAGAAGGGGAAAGTGGCTTTCATACCTTATAGTAGTGCTATGGTTCTCTTCAATGGCTTTGGCTGGCTTCTTTATACCGTACTTTATCGACAATATATCCTTTTTCAAAATAAGGGTGCTCCAAGTAGAAGGGCTTGAGACCATACCCCCGCATGTGGTAGCTGAAGAGGTTAAAAAATTGAAAAACAATTGGCTTTTTATAAATAAATATGTATTGTTAAAAAACATAAACATGAGCACGGGCAATGCAGTAAAAGATGTTGATATTACAAGGAAATTTAGCACAAAAGGTGTGGACCTTAAAATAACTATAAAGGAAAGGAAGCCTGTTTTTTCCGTTATAAATAATAACTCAAAAATATTCCTTGATGAAGATGGGAAAATGTTCCAATCACCCTACATAAACTATTCTATTCCATTAATCTATACTTACGACATAGAGCTAATAAATAAAAACTTTAACACTGTAAAAAGTTTAATAAATTTATTGAATAGCCATAACGCATTAATGGATATGTATATAACAGAGATTAGCACTGTAGCTTATCTAACAAATGGAACGAAGTTAGTACTCCCCCCTCCAATCCTCATAAACAAAAGCATGTTAAAAATCGTGTCAAAATTGCTTAAGGATTATAATATTAGTATTTACAAAGAGTTAGAAATAGGTGCAGATGGTTTGATAATAATTAGAGGCGGAAAGGGAAATGAAGCTAATAACCTCCTTAGACATAGGTACCAGTAAGGTGGTAGCCTTAGTTGGTGAGGTGGACAGCTATGGCGACTTGCATATAATAGGTATAGGTGAAGCGCCTTCAAAGGGTATTGACAAGGGTTATGTTACGCGCTTGGACCTTGCGGTAAATTCTGTCTTAAGTGCTATCAAAGAAGCTCAAGAGATGGCAGGCACAAAAATAACAGGTGTGGTACTTGGCCTTTCTGGACCAACCTTAAAAAGTCAAAATGAGAAAGATACGATAAGCATATCATCCCAGCCTATAGAAATAAACTACTCCCACATAGAAAGGCTTATAGAGAGAGCTATAATGCGTTCAAAGGAGGAAGGTTATGAAATACTTGATGCCATACCAAGAAAGTTTGTGCTGGATGAGCAGGAAGGCGTCATAGATCCCGTAGGGCTTCTTGGCTCTAGAGTATTTGCCGAAGTTCATGTGGTAAAGATAAGCTCAAGCCTCCTTAAAAATGTAGAAAAGGTGGTTCTTAACACGGGCATGGAAATAGTTGGGAAGTTTCTATCTCCCATCGCTTCTGCGGAGGCAGTGCTTACAGCCGAAGAAAAGGAAGAGGGCGTTCTTATGATAGATATGGGTGCTGGACTTACAGACTTTGTTGTATTCCTTGAAGGCTCCATATTGGCAACGGGCTGCTTTCCTATGGGTGGATCTAATATAACGAAAGATATAGCACACTTCATGAAAATAAACATAGAACAGGCAGAAAGGATAAAGATAGAGAACGGCTACGCTTACGCAGATATGATCAATGAAACGGAGAGGATTAAAATAAAGCCAAGGGGTGAAGAAAAGGAGGTGAGCGTAAGTAGGCGACAGCTGGCAGAGGTTATACAGATAAGACTGGAGGAGATTATGGAAAAGCTCACCGATTATTTAAACCAGCAAGGCATAAACCTTGATTCCTTACATGCTGGTGTAGTTATAACGGGCGGTTCTGCCAAGCTTGCCGGTATGAGAGAGTTTTTGGAAAGGTACTTTGACCTTCCCGTAAGGATAGGCTATCCTACAGATATCATAGGTCTAAAAGAAAAGGTGCATGATCCAGTTTACGCCACCGCCGTAGGCCTTATAAAAATGGCCCATAAAAAGAGCTTTACTTTTGACAAGCGGGAAGTCATTTCAAAGGAAAGGGAAAATTCCTCCTTGCTAAGCAATGTGGTACATAAGATCAAAGCCTTTTTTAAAGATATAATTTAATAGGGAGGCAGAATATGGAGATTTTGAACCCTACCAAGATAAAAGTTTTTGGGGTTGGTGGTGGTGGCTCCAACGCCGTAAACAGAATGTACCTTGAGGGGGCTGAAGGTGTGGAGTTGTTTGCCATAAACACTGATGTTCAGCACCTTGCCTCCTTGGTGGTGCCTAACAAGATACAGATAGGTGAAAAGGTTACAAAGGGTTTGGGAGCTGGTGCCAAGCCCGAGATTGGAGAACAGGCTGCGCTTGAAGATGTAGATAAGATAAGGGAGATTCTAAGGAATACAGATATGCTTTTTATAGCCTGCGGGCTTGGTGGAGGAACTGGTACTGGCGCAGCCCCCGTGATAGCGGAAACTGCTAAGGATATGGGTATATTAACTGTGGCCGTGGTAACAAAGCCCTTTAACTTTGAAGGACCAAAGAGGATGCATGTGGCAAATGAAGGTCTTGAAAAGTTAAAGGATGTGGTGGATACCTATATAGTGGTTAACAATCAAAAGTTGGTGGAAATTGCCGATAGGAACTTTAGTATAAAGGATGCTTTTAAGATGGTGGATGATGTGCTGGCAAGGGCGGTAATGGGTATAACCAATATAGTGGTGACCCCGGCGCTCATAAATGTGGATTTTGCAGATGTTAAAACTGTTATGGAGAGGGGAGGCCTTGCTCTCATAGGTATGGGTGAGGGCAAGGGTGATAGCAGAAGGGACTATGCGGTGGAACAAGCCATAAGCAGTCCTTTGCTTGAGGGCAATAGCATACAGGGTGCAAGAAGGCTTTTGGTTACCCTATGGGTGAGCGAGGATGTGCCTTTCAGAGAAGTGGAGGAGACTATAGGAAGGATAAGGGAAGTGGCTCACGAGGACGCCCTTATCATATTTGGTGCCATGTTGGAGGGGGGTAAGGAAAACTTTATGAAGGTGGCCGTTGTAGCCACAGATTTTGAAAATGCTCAAAGCCTTAGTCAGTTTAAGGTTGTAAAAAAGCCAGAAATCAAAGAGCCAGTAAAGAAGGCGGTGCCAGAAAGCATAATAGAACCTGTCCAGCCAGAGGTTGAGGAAATACCTGCCTACCTAAGAAGGAAAAGAAAGATATAGAATGAAAAGGATAGAGGTGGGTAGTAATAAGGCGCTTGCCTTCATATTGGGTTTAGCCTATGGCTACAAGAATGCAGATATAGAGCTCAAAGTGTTTTCCATAGAGGATTTCTCGGAGGATAAGCATAAGGATGACAAAATTTATTATATAAGTAGGATGGAAGGCAAAGTTTATGACAGATTAAGTGAAGATGTTAGCCATGTATGTGTTTTAAAGGAGGATAAAATTAACGGTAAAGTCAGGATATTTATATATAAAAAACTTGTGAAATAAAATCCTTGATTTATCTTGCTCTTTTTCTATACTTTAATGCATGGTATTTTTTCTAATTTTGTTTTTCTTTTGTTTATCAAGGGCTGGTGAGCTTGAAAACCTGATAGACTATGCTTTAAAGAACTCACCAAGGCTGAAAGTTTATCAAAGCATGATAGAATCCACAAAGTATAAAGGAAAAATATTTAAAAAGCTTACCAAACCCATCCCTATCCATAGGACTTAACAACTTACCACTCAACAGGCCATATCCAGCAAATATGAGCCTATGAGCAGTCTTTCCGTAGGCATAAGCCAGATGTATGTGCTTCCAATAAAGAGGGAAAGGGAGGCCTTGTTGGCTTTAAAAGAAAGGCTTGCGCTTTTGGAGGAGGAAGAGTTGCTTAAAAGGGAGTTAATAAAGGACATAAAGCTTAGCTACTTAGAATGGCTTTACACCTTTAAAAAGGAAGATGTTTTAAAGAGGATAAAAGGGGAGATAGACGCTTTGTACAAACTGGCGGAGGAAAGCTACAAGTATGGAAGGGCTAACCTTTCCGACCTTCTTTTCCTAAAAGGTGAGCAGTCAAAGGTGGAAGGTGAGGTTGAAAAGGTAAGGCTGGAGAGGGATAGTAAAAAGGAGGAGCTGGACTACCTTGTAGGTAAAAGCCTTGAGCTAAAAGGAGAAGAGATAACCTTTGAAAGGGAAAGCTTTCTAGAAGTAAACCTAAATGAAAGCTTTTATATAAAGAGGTTGAAAGCTCAAAGGGAAAGGCTGGTGGCGGAAGTAGAAAGGAGGAAGGTGGAATACTTGCCAGATCTTGAGTTGATGGCTGAATATATGATAAGGCCCTCTTTGGAAAACATGTTTAGCATAAAGGTAGGTGTTAGCCTTCCCCTATGGAAAAGTAAAAGGGAGGACCTTCTTGTATTGGAAAAGCTTGAGGAGGTAAGGGCAAAGGACTGGGAGATTGAAAACACAAGGCTTGAACTGAAGAGGAGTTTAAACAGCCTTAGGATTGAATACAAAAGGCTAAAGGAGATATTAAAATGGACGGAGGAGCTCATAGAAGAGAAAAAGAGAGAAATAAAGGCCTTAGAGCTTGCTTACAAGTATCAGAAGGCAGATTTAAGGGACCTTTTAAGGCTACACAGGGAACTATGGGAGCTGGAGATAAACAAGCTTGATGTGGAGCTTTCTATTCAAAAGATATGGCCAAGGCTGGAGGTAATACTATGAAGAGATAACTTTTTCCTTTTGCAGGCCTTCTCTTGCTGATCTTTGTTTTGGGTGGCTTGTTTTACTATACCAAAAGAGCTAAAACAGGTCAAGTGCCGCCGGGCTATGAAAGAACCCTTTCTATAGCTCAAGAGGGAATAGAAATAGAGCTCTATTCAAGGGGTAAAAGGCTGGATGTAGGTAAAAACAGCTTTTACATACTCATAAAGCCGCTAAAGGATCTAAAGGAGCTTTACTTTTACATGCCGCCTATGCCGGGCATGGGTGAAATGAGGGAGGATGCAAGTATAAGGCAGGTATCTCCCGGGCTCTACGAGCTTCAGCTAAACATAAGTATGGCCGGCTCTTGGCAGATGGTAGCCCTCATTGATCAAAGGGTTATAAAAAAGGACCTTTCCATACCATTTACAGGTGAAGGGGCTACGCCAGCTCAAGAAATAAGGGGAGGTGTTATAAGCATAGATATAAGCAAAGTTCAGCTTATAGGTGTTCAGACGCAAGAGGTTAAAAGAGAAGACCTAATGGAAAGCTTTTCCACCGTGGGCTATGTTTCTTACGACCTTTCAAGGGTTTATGAGATTACTTTA
>JBKBHW010000009.1:0-51496 GCA_046297555.1 Aquificaceae bacterium | reverse complement strand
CAAAGTGATGGAAGTAAAAGTTTAAGAAAAGATAGGGGATGAGCAAAAGGTAGGAGGCCTGAGTGAAGGCTAAGGCTTCTTTCCCAAAGCCCCTGGGTATTTTTAGCACGAGGGGTAGTAGCAAAATTGAAATTAGGGTGATGGAAAGAGATAAGATTGTGGTAAAGGTAAAGAGCAAGCCTGATAGCCTTTTGAAGGCCTCTTGGGATTCAAGCCTTGCCCTTACAAGCTGGGGAACTCCTATGGAATCAAAGACATCTACAAAGATGAGGAAGAGCCCTATCAAGGATAAGGCCATAAAGAAGGCGTCAGTCTGATAGCTAAAGCCAAGAAGCACTGCAATGGCCACAGACCTTGCATAGCCAAAGGCTCTGGCAAAGATATTTAAAAGGGAAGACCTAATTGCCCCCTCAAGAACCGTTTCCGCCCTGTTGCTTTTGAAGGCTTTTATCAAGCTTGAAATCATTTAAGGTTTTAAAATCCTATAACCTTTACTACCACCCTTTTTCTCCTCTGGCCGTCAAACTCTGCATAAAAGATCTCCTGCCAAGGTCCCAAATCCAGCTTTCCTTTGGTTACGGGTATGACTACCTGAAGATGGGTTAGGAGGTTTTTAAGATGGGCATCTGCGTTGTCTTCTCCCGTTCTGTGGTGTTTGTAGTCTTCTTTGAAGGGTGCCAAACCTTCAAGCCATTCCCATATGTCTTGGTGAAGCCCTTCTTCATCGTCTTGGATGATAACAGAGGCTGTAAGATGCATGGAGGATACAAGGCATAGCCCTTCCTCTATGCCAGACTCCTCCACTATCCTTTTAACCTCCTCCGTTATCCTTATGAGCTCCCTTCTCTTCTGGGTTTGAAAGGTAAGGTATGCCGTATGGCTCTTCATTGATGCCCTTTCATATACTCACTTATAATCTTCTCCATCATGTCCTTGTGGTATAGCCTCTCCCTCTTTAGGGCTTCTATCTCCATCTCAAGCTCGTGGGTCATGGGGTGGTGCTTTTCCATCTTATCAATCTTTGTATCCAGCTCATGGTGCTTTTCATAGTGGTACCTAAACTCCTTGTTTTCTTGAAGGAGCTTTTGTATGACCTCTTCCCTTGTCATATTACATCCTCCTCTCTTGGTCTTATTAATATTAAACCACAGAGGCTTAGAAGATAGCCAAAAAACAAGGGCAAAAGGGGAGAAAAGACAACGAAGAAAAGAAGGGAAAAGGCAAAGGGGAGGGCACAAAGAACATAAAGCCAAAAGTATCTTCTGGTGGCAGTATAGCTCCAATAAACATCCTTTGAAGAATCTACGGGGAAGGCTTTTTTTCTTATAAAATAGGCGGTAGGTATGCACAAGGCTCCCAAGAGGGCCACAAATATGAGCATAGAATAAAAGAGGTTTGGATGTATGGGAACCTTAAAGTAGGGATAAAGGGGCAGGCATGCCAAAAGGATGAGGGTAAGGGAGGCCAAAAAGGCATAGTACATATGCTTGGACCTTTTTCTATAAAGTTGTAATTTATCCATATTAGCATGATATAATATAAGCAGGTGAGATGTCTATGGAAGTAAAAATTGCGAGCGAGGAAAGGTTGGAAGAATGGGCGGAGTTTTTAAAAGCCCTTGCCCATCCCATAAGGCTAAGGATCATATCTGTGCTTATTGAGGGCAGGCAGTGTGTTAAAAACCTTAGCGAGCTTCTCCAAACCTCTCAGCCCAACGTCTCTCAACATCTGAGCATTCTAAGAAGCAAGGGGATACTTGGCTGTAAAAGGGATGGGTCTGTAGTGTGTTATTATATCAAGGACGAAAGGGTGGTGGAAATTTACAAAATACTTAGTAAGGAGGCTTAATATGGCGGCAAATGTAATAGTGCTCACGGAGGCAAACTGGCAGGCGGAGGTTATAAACTCCGATAAACCTGTACTGGTGGATTTCTGGGCTCCTTGGTGTAGTCCTTGTAGGATAATAGCCCCCATTATTGAAGAGATTGCCATGGAAATGGGTGATGTGGTAAAGGTGGGAAAGCTCAACACGGACGAAAACCCCAACATAGCCATGAGGTATGGAATAAGGGCCATACCCACCATCATGCTCTTTAAGGGTGGTGAGGTGGTAGATACGCGCATAGGCGTCCAGCCCAAGGAAGCAATAAAACAGATGATAAACAGCCACCTGTAAGATGGAGCTCTCAGAAGACATCCTTTACGATGCTATAATAGTGGGTGGTGGGCCTGCGGGCTTGACCGCCGGCCTCTACTGCGCAAGGGCAAAGTTAAACACCTTACTTTTTGAAAAGGGTACCCTTGGTGGCCAAATAGCCATCACAGACCTTGTAGAAAACTATCCGGGCTTCCCCGAAGGAATAAGCGGCAAAGAGCTTACCCAAAGGTTCAAAGAGCAAGCGGAAAGGTTTGGGCTTAGCATAATCAGGAAGGAGGTTTCAAAGATAGAAAGGGTGGGAAGGGAGATCTTTGTGCACTTAAGAACGGGGGAGCTTGTGAGGAGTAAGACGGTTATACTTACCGTGGGCTCAAATCCCAGAAGGCTTGGAGTGCCCGGTGAGGAGGAGTTTTTAAACAGGGGAGTTTCCTACTGTGCTACTTGCGATGGCGCCCTTTTTGAGGGTGTGCCTATAGCGGTTATAGGTGGTGGGGATTCTGCCGCGCAAGAAAGCTTGTTTTTAACAAGGTTTGCAAGCAAGGTTTATCTAATTCACAGAAGGGACCAGCTCAGAGCTCAAAAGCATCTTCAGGAAAAGGTCTTTTCCAACCCAAAAATAGAGTTTATTCCCAACAAGGTGGTGGAGGAGATAAAGGGTAAGGATTTTGTTGAAGGGTTGCTTTTGAGGGATACAAAGGATGGTAGCCTTTCGGAGCTTCCTGTGGAGGGGGTCTTTATCTTTATAGGGCTTGAGCCGAGCACAGGCTTTCTTAAAGGCAGCGTAGACCTTGATGAGAGGGGGTATATAATCACCGATGGAAGGATGAGAACTTCTATGGAGGGGGTTTTTGCCGCAGGGGATTGCAGAAGCGGTGCCACTGGACAGGTAGCCGTGGCCGTTGGAGAGGGTTGCATTGCCGCCATTGAGGCAGAAAGGTACATAGAGGAAAGCTTTTAATATTAAGGTGCTGTTATGGAATATCAGGGAGGGTTTGAAACCTTTAAAGAGGCTACTAAGTATATGTTTGAATCTCCAAGCCTATGGGATATACTCTCCGTTGTCTTAGGCTTTTTCCTTGCAGTTGGTCTTTTGATCCTATTCCCTTATGCCTTGTCAAGATATAAGGCCAAGATAAGGCTCAGAAGGGAGTTTTTTTCTGTGGGTAAGTCCCTTGGACTGTTTGAGTTTGAGATAGCTCTATTGTGGAGGTGTGCAAAGCTTAGTAAGGAGCCCACTAAGGTACTTCAGAGTAAAGTGGTCTTTGAAAAGTGTATAAATAAACTTGTTAAGGAGGACCTTTCCATAGTAGAAATGTTATCTCAGATAAGGAAGAAGCTTAAGTTTGATAGTATACCTTGGTTCTTACCCCTTAGCAGTACAAGGGATATAGAGCTTTATCAAACGGGCTTTTTATTCTTTGAGAATGTATCCTACAGCTCTGCCTTGTGGGATAAGGATGAGCTGGAGCTTCACATAGCCCTGCTTGATACTCCTACAAAGGCTCCCTCACCCGGAGAAAGGGTAAAGTTTTCCTTCCTTAGGGAAGACGATGGCAGGTACTATTTTCAGGGTGAGATAAAAAGGGTTTACAGGGATGGTAATAGGCTAATAGTTGTAGTGCCTCATACAGATCAGCTTTCTAAAATACAGCTAAGGGAATATCTCAGATGGAAGGTAAATATTCCAGCCAAGGTATTTCTTTATGAAAACACCATGGATGGAGTTATAGAGGATATTAGCCCAAAGGGCGTAAGGGTATGCCTATCTAAATGGGTAGAGGTAAAGCCTGAAGATGGGGTCTTTATCCAATTTGAGATAAAAGGATTCCCCATAGAAGCTACAGGCACGGTAAGGCATGTAAGGGGTAGGATAGAAAGGATATGCTTGGGAGTAAGGTTTGATAGTTTAAGGGAGGCGGAGGAAGAATATATAAGAAGGTTTATTTTGGAGGAGCAAAGGGAAGCTCTCAGAGCTTACAAAATGGAGGAACCTAAAGAAGGTTCCTCTTCTTAAGGGCCTTTATAATCCTTTTTCTTGCTTGCCTTTCCTTTCTCTTTTTCTTTTCACTGGGCTTTTCATAAAACTGACGCCTCTTTACCTCTGTTAATATACCTTCCTTTTCTACTATCCTTTTAAACCTCTTAAAAGCCTTCTCAAAGGGCTCATTTTCATAAACTTCTACTATTGCCACCTACCTTTCACCTCCTTAAGTTTTGCTAAAAATTATATCAAAAACCTCTTCAAGATGTTCAACAAAATAAAGCTTCATCTGATCTCTTACATAGGAAGGGAGGTCTTCCATAACCTCTTCCTTGTTTTTGGAGGGCAGTATAACCTCGTATATGCCAGCCCTTTTGGCGGCCAATATCTTTTCTTTCAAGCCCCCCACGGGCAGCACCCTTCCCCTCAAGGTGATCTCACCCGTCATGGCTATATCCGTTCTAACCTCCTTTCCTGTAAACAGGGAAAAGAGGGCTACCGCAAGGGTAATGCCGGCAGAGGGTCCATCCTTTGGCACCGCTCCCTCCGGTACATGGATATGCACGTCCACTTGTGAGAACAGCTCTGGGTCTATGTGGTAGTCCTCCGCCTTTGACTTTATGTAAGACATAGCCGCCTGCGCAGATTCTTTCATAACATCTCCAAGGGAGCCTGTTAGGATAAGATTTCCTTTTCCCTTGAACTTGGTAGCTTCTATGATCATTACTTCACCGCCTACCTCCGTCCAAGCAAGCCCAACCGCTATACCCACCATGGGCCTTTCTTCCGATAGGATATGCCTTTTGGAGGCTCCAAGGAGCCCCTTTATATCCTGAGCTTCTACCTTAAAGGGTGGATTTTCTCCCTTTAGGCGCCTTAGGGCAAGTTTTCTAAGTATGGAGCTTATCTGCCTTTGGAGGTTCCTCACACCCGACTCCCTTGTATAGCCCCTTATGACCTCAAGGAGGGCATCATCGCTAAAAAGGACCTGACCATCCTTAAAGCCATGCTCTGGCAAAAGCTTAGGAAGGAGATGGTTTTTGGCTATAAAGACCTTTTCTTCCTCCGAGTAGCCAGAAAGGTATATGAGCTCCATCCTGTCAAGCAAGGGCCTTGGTATGGTATCCACCCTGTTGGCTGTGCATATGAAGAATACGTCCGAGAGGTCAAAGGGAAGGCCTATGTAAAGGTCTACAAAGCTTTTGTTTTGTTCTGGGTCAAGTACCTCAAGCAAAGCTGCCGCCGGGTCCCCTTGAAAAGAGAGGGACAGCTTATCCACCTCATCAAGCATTATAAGGGGGTTTTTTGTTCCCGCCTGTTTTATGGCCTGTATTATCCTGCCGGGCATGGCTCCCACATAAGTCCTTCTATGGCCCCTTATTTCCGCCTCGTCCCTTATGCCTCCCAGAGAAATCCTCACAAACTTCCTTCCCAAGGATTGGGCTATGGACCTGCCAAGGGATGTTTTACCCACCCCCGGGGGGCCGACAAAGCAGAGTATCTGCACCATATGGCCCTTGCCCTTTGTTAGCTTTTTAACCGCCAAGTACTCTATTATCCTTTCCTTTACCTTTTCCAAGTTGTAGTGGTCTTTATCCAATATCTCCCTTGCCTTATCAAGGTCATAGCGGTCCTTTGTCCTTTTGTTCCATGGCAGTTCAAGGACCCAATCAAGCCAAGTTCTCAGGACTCCAGCCTCTGCAGAATCGGGATGCAGCTTTTCCAACCTTCTTATCTGCTTTTCTATCTCCTCCTTTGACTCCTTTGGCACTTTTAACTTGCTTAACTTCTTCTTGTACTCTTCTATCTCCACCTTTCTCTCATCCCCCTCTCCCAGCTCCTCCAGTATAGCCTTCAACTGTTGCCTTAAAAAGTATTCCCTCTGCTCCTTCTCTATCCTTTCCCGGGCTACGCCCCTTATCTTACTTTGTACCTCCAACAGCCCCACCTCACTTTGAAGCAGCTGGTGTACCAGCTTTAACCTTTCTATTGGGTCAAAGGCTTCCAAAACCCTTTGGGCCTCTGCAGCCTTTATCTCCAGTATAGAGGCCGTAAGGTCCGCTATCTTGCCCGGGTCTTCAAGGTCCTTTATTAGCATAAAAAGGTCTGGGATTATCTGCTTGCCCAGAGACACTGCCATATCAAGCTGTTCTTTGATAGACCTAATATAGGCCCTTATCTCCTTAGAAAGGCTTTCTGGTTCTATTTCTACCTCTTCTACAGGCTCAACGGTGGCTATAAAAAGGTCCCCCTCTCGCCTGTAATCTAAAAGCTTTGCCCTTTTTATACCTTGCACCAAGAGCTTTAGTCTGTTTTCTTCTATGGGAGCGGACCTTATAACATGGGCTATGGTACCTACGGCGTACAGGTCCTCCTTTTTGGGTGCTTCTATGTTTTTGTCCTTTTGAAGCACAAGGAATATGAGCCTGTTCCCCCTTAGGGCTTCTTCTATAGCCCTTATGGAAAAGCCCCTACCCACAAAAAGGGGAATGACCATAGAAGGGAAGACCACAAGGTCCCTAAGGGGCATAAGGGGTAATTCAAAAGTCCCCGAGGGCACCTCTGGAACCTTTATAAACTCTTCCGCAAGCATGCTCTCCTCCTAAGAAATAAGCCCTTCTACAAAGGCTTGGGCTTCAAAGGGTTGAAGGTCATCTATGCCTTCACCCACACCTACAAGCTTTATAGGTATACCAAGCTCCTTGCATATGGGCACTACCGCACCGCCCTTTGCAGATCCATCAAGCTTTGTAAGGATTATACCCGTTATATCAAGAGCTTCTTTAAAGACCTTTGCCTGTTGTATAGAGTTCTGACCTATGGTAGCGTCAAGCACCAAAAGGGTCTCTATAGGCTCCTCCGGAAAAAACCTTTTGATCACATCCCTTATTTTTCTGAGCTCCCTAATAAGGGGCTCCTTTGTATGAAGCCTTCCCGCCGTATCTATAAGGATTACATCATAGCCTTCTTCCTTTGCCTTTTGCATGGCTTCATAAACTACCGAGGCTGGTTCTGCACCTTCATACTTTTTCACTATATGGGCTCCGCTCCTCTGGGCCCAAACCTCCAACTGCTCTATGGCCGCAGACCTAAAGGTGTCCCCAGCCACAAGAAGCACCCTTTTACCCTCTTTAACAAACTTGTGGGCCAGCTTTCCTATGGTGGTGGTTTTGCCAGAGCCGTTTACCCCCAAAAAGAGGTATACACTTGGGCCTTCATGAGGCTCTTTTAAACTTGCTTGACATTTGGCTATCTGTTCCAAGATCAGGCTTTTGAAGGAGTTCAGAAGCTGGTCAGAGGTTTTTAAATTCTTCCTTATGGCCTCCTTCCTTAGCTCCTCCACTATATGCAGGCTGCTTTTGCTTCCCACATCCGCCCTTATGAGCTTTTCTTCCAATTCTTCAAACAACTCCTCATCCACCTTCCTCCCGGCAAAGATTATTCCAAACTCTATAGCTTCCTTTGTTTTCTGTAAGCCTTTACGTAGCTTTTCCAAAAGGCTTTCCCTTTGTACAAGTCCAAGCTCTTGCTTTATCTTGGTTATTGTCTCTTCCACCTCCTGCCTTTTTAAGGGAGGGGCAAGCTTTAGAGACCTTTCAAGGAGTTCAAGGGCTTCTTGGGCCCTTTTAGCCTGCCAGAGTAATAAGCCTGCCCTCTTAAGACTTTCCCAATCTCCAAGCTTTGCATACTCCTTGGCAGCTTTTTCAAGCTCTCCCACCCTCTCGTATATAAGGGCCTTTTCCTTTGCGGTAGCCAAGCTTGGGTCATAATGTTCTATCAACTGGTAGGCATAGTAATATTTGCCCTCTTCCATGTAAAGCTTAAAAAGGATGGGCCTTAGGTCTTCTCGGTCTTTGAACCTTTCAAGGATCTCTATGGCCTTTTCTTTCTTTCCCTTCTCTATAAGGCTTAAAATGGCTTCTTTGCTGCCCTCTTCCGCCAGCTTTTCTTCTTTTGACTTTTTCCAGAGGAACATAGGATTAATATTTTAATCCTAATACAGATTTTATCTCCCTTGCACTTTCTTCAAGGGCTTTTATTTTCCCCTCTCCCGCAAGCTTTACAAAGTGGCTTCCTACCACCACACCGTCCGCAAGCTGGGCTATATCCCTTGCCTGCTCCGCCTTTGATATACCAAAGCCCACCACCACAGGCTTATTACACAAAGACCTATAAATCCCTATCCTTTCCCTTAAACTTTTTATGGGAAGGCTTTCCCTTGCTCCCGTGGTGCCTGTAAGGGACACAAAGTAGACCATATGGTCCGAATTTTCGCATATGAGCTTTAGCCTTTTTTCTGTGCTTGTGGGAGAGGCCAAAAAGACCAAAGAAAGCCCGTAGGCCCGGCAGACCTTTTTTAGCTCTTGGCCCTCCTCCGGGGGAAGGTCTGGCACTATAAAGCCATCTATGCCCGCCTCCTTTGCCCTTTTACAAAAGCTCTCATGCCCTATCTTGAATATAGGGTTGTAGTAGGTCATGAGTAAAAAGGGTTGGTGAGGAAATTCCTGCCTTAGGGTGTAAGATAGCTCAAAGACATGCTCCGATTTTATACCGCTTTTTAGGGCTACCTCATGGGCATGTTGTATGGTGGGGCCATCGGCTACGGGGTCGGAGAAGGGGAAACCTATTTCTAATATATCTGTGCCTCCCTTTAAAAGTGCTCTAAAGGCTTCAAGGGAACCCTCATAGTTGGGATATCCCACCATCATATAAGATACAAGAGCCTTCCTCTTGTCCTTCAAAAAGCTTTCAAGCCTCATTGACCACCTCAAAGCCCACTTGTATATCACAGGCTTCGGAAAGCATGGCATAAACGCTGCAGTATTTGTTTACAGAAAGCCTTACGGCCTCTTCCACGGCCTTTTCCTTTATACCTCTGCCATAAACCTTGTACTTTATGCTAATCCTCTCATAGACCCTTGGATGCTCATCCCTTCTTACACCAACTACCTCAATTTGAATATCCTTCACTTCTTGTCTTTTCTTTTTTAGTATGTGGGATATATCCACACCAGAGCAGCCCGCAAGGGCCACAAGGACAAGCTCCATGGGTCTATGTCCCCTTTCTCCCACCAAAAGCTCGCCGTAAGAATCTTGGGCCAAATAGGTATGCTCTTCTTGAGAAAGCCTTAAGCTAATTTTTTTCTCTTCCATCTTTACACGTTGGTGTCTATGATAAAGAGGGGCTGTCCATACTCTACCGTCTCTCCGTTTTCTACCAATATCTTTACCACCTTGCCCCTTACATCGCTTTCTATCTCGTTCATCACCTTTAGGGCTTCAATGATGCAGAGGACCTGTCCGGGAGAGACTATGTCTCCCACCTCCACAAAGGGTGGAGCTCCGGGAGAGGGTGATCGGTAAAAGGTGCCCACCAATGGGCTTTTTATAACATGGAGGTTTTCCTTTGGCATATCCTCCGATGGAGGCATAACCTCCTGATACCGCACCTGCACAGGAGCCTCTATCCTTTGGGAGATCTCCTTCTGATGGGTTTCTATAAATACCTTAAAGCCCTCCATTTCTATGCTTATTTGCTTTATATCGCTCCCCTTCACTAAGTTTATAACTTCCCTTATAAACTCCTTATCCATTATGCCCTCTTGACCACCTCTACATAGGCACCGGTGCGTGTGTCTACCTTTACTATGTCTCCCTCTTTTACAAAGAAGGGTACCTGTATTACCGCGCCCGTTTCAAGCTTGGCAGGCTTTGAGCCGCCTGCGGCCGTATCTCCCTTAAAGGCTGGCTCCGTTTCTACCACCATCAGCTCCACCTGCTTGGGCAATTCTATGCCTATGGGCTGTCCCTTGTAGAGGAAAACTACCACCGTCATACCCTCTTTTAAAAACTTGGTCTCTTCCTTTACATTCTCCGAGGACACGGGCACCATCTCATAGGTAGTTTGGCTCACAAAATAGTAATAATCTCCATCGTTGTAAGAATACTCGGCAAAAACCTGTTCAAAGTCGGCAAGCTCTATGGCATCGGAGGACTTGTAGGTAATCTCAATCACATTTCCCGTTTGCATGTTCTTTGCCTTTACCCTTACAAAGGCTTGACCCTTCCCGGGCTTCACATGTTCATAGTCAAGGACCCTATGGGGCACGCCGTTGTGTTCAATAAACATATCCCTTTGTATGCTGTTGATGTCTATCCTCACAGCCATGGTATATGATTTTATCATAAGGAGGAGACAAGATGGTAAAACAGATGCTAAAGGAAAAGGCGGGCTATCTTCTTTCAAACCTTTTGTCCCAAGGTGGGGAATATGGAGAGATCTTTTACGAGAGGGTGCGCTCATGCAGGGTTCAGCTTGAAGACAACAAGATAGATAAGGTTCAATGGGGTGTAGATGAGGGTGTGGGCATAAGGCTTATAAAGGATGGCAAGACCTACTATGGATACACCACCGAGCCTACCTTTGAAAACCTTATGGAGATAGTGCGCACCTTGGCAAGGGGTCGGGGCCATGGACCTGTTAAGGTGGGCCAAAGGTACATACGAGGGAAGACCGAACTACTTATAGACCCAGATGAAAAGGAGATAGACTATAGGGTGGACTTTCTCCTTAGGGCCAACGATACAGCCAGAAGCTATGGGGACAAGGTAAAGCAGGTGATGGTTGTCCTCACCGACAGGACAAGGGACATCCTCCTTATCAACAGCCTTGGGGAGATGGCGGAAGACCTTCAAAAAAGGGTGGTCTTTTTTACAGATGTGGTGGTAAGCCAAGATGGCTTGATGCAAAGGGGCTATGAGTCGGTGGGTATAAGGGGCGGCTTTGAGCTTTTTGAAAGGGTTAAGCCCGAAGATGTGGCAAGGAAGGCCACAGAGAGGGCCCTTTTGATGTTGAAAGCTAAGCCTGCCCCTGCGGGCAGCTTTACCGTAGTCTTGGCTGGTCAGGCGGGCGGCACCATGATACACGAGGCTGTGGGGCATGGCTTTGAGGCAGACCTTGTGCAAAAGGGCTTATCTGTGTACAAAGGAAAGGTTGGGCAAAAGGTTGCAAGCGAGCTCATAACGGTTATAGACGATGCCACCCTTGAAAACAACCTTGGCTCTTTTACGGTGGATGATGAGGGTGTACCTGCCCAAAGGACTGTGCTTATTGAAAAGGGCTACCTTGTGGGCTACATGCACAATAGGTTAACTGCCATGAAAGAAGGCAAAGAGTCTACGGGAAACGGCAGGAGGCAAAGCTATGCCCATGTGCCCATAGTGAGGATGACCAACACCTTTATAGCCCCCGGAAAAGACAACCCAGAGGACATAATAGCGGATACAAAAAAGGGTATTTTGGTGGTGAAGATGGGCGGGGGTGAGGTAAATACGGTAACGGGAGACTTTGTCTTTGAAATCATGGAAGGTTATATGATAGAAAATGGGAAGATAACCTATCCCATAAGGTCTGCCACTCTTATAGGAAACGGTCCCAAAGCCCTTATGGATGTGGATGCGGTGGGTTCAGACCTTGGCTGGAGCATAGGCACCTGTGGGAAAGATGGGCAAGGTGTGCCTGTAAGCGATGCTCAACCTACCTTGAGGATAAGGTCAATGGTCTTGGGAGGCACGGAGGTGTGAAAGGATCCTTTCCACCGCGCCATCCAAACCCAAGCTCTCCACTCTTACCTCTTCCCAGCCTGCCTGCCTTCTAAACCACCTCATCTGCCTTTTGGCATACTCCTTGGTGTTTTTTATCATCTCCTCAAGGCAGTCTTGAAGGCCCCTTTCACCTTTAAAGTATGGTATAAACTCCTTGTAGCCTATGGCCTGCGGCGATGTCAAAAAACTCTCAAAGCCCCTCCTTAGGAGCTCCTCTATTTCCCTCAAAAGCCCCGCCCTTAGCATCCTTTGGGCCCTTTCCTCTATCCTTTTACTCAAAGCCTCCCAGCTCCAAGTAAGGTAAAAGCCCTTGTAATCAAACCTTGGCTTATCCCAGCTATGAAAGGAGGAAAAAGGCTTTCCCGAGTTTATAAAAACCTCCAAAGCCCTCACCATCCTTCTTATATCCTTGGGAGATATCTTTTTGGCATAAACAGGGTCTACTACCCTTAGCTTTTGGTATAGGTATTCCCCTCCCTTCCTCTGGGCTATACAATAGAGCCTTTCCCTTAGCTTCCAGTCGGGAGGGGGCGTCTGCGCCATGCCATACAAAAGGGCCTGAATGTACAAATAGGTTCCACCGCAAACAATGGGAGTTTTCTTCCTTTCTTCTATCTCCCTTATGGCCTTCAAAGACAGCTCCTCAAAAAGCTTTGCGTCAAAAAGCTCACCGGGGTCCAAGATATCAACAAGGTGATGCCTTACCTCCTTCATGCAATCCAAGGGCTTGGCCGTGCCTATATCCATACCCCTATAAACACACATGGAATCTGCGCTTATTATCTCTGCATCCATTCTTTTGGCAAGCTTGCAGCAGACCTCAGACTTTCCGCTACCCGTTGCTCCCCCAATCACTATCAACATGGTCAAAGAACAAGCCTATACCCGCTATCCCATAGGCTCCATTTTTATAACAGAGCTTTATCCTATCCCAAGTTATCCCCCCAAGGGCATAAACGGGCAAAGAAACCCTCTGAGAAACTTCCTTTAGCTTTTCCAAGCCTATGGGCTGTGCCTCCAAATGACTTTTAGTTTTAAAAATTGGGCTTAGGGTTATAAAGTCCGCTCCCTCCTCTTGGGCATAGAGGGCACTTTCAAGGCTATGGGCAGAATACCCCACCAAAAGCTCAGGAGCTATCCTTTTTACTACCCTCGGCGGAAGGCCCCTTTCTGGAAGATGAACACCCTCCGCACCCACAGCCAAGGCTATATCCACCCGCTCGTTTATAAAAAGCAAGGCTTTATAGCTCCTTGTCATCTCCCTCACCTTTAGGGCAAGCCTGTAATACTCCAAGCCAGATATTTCCTTTTCCCTAAGCTGGACCATCCTTATACCCTTTTTTAGGATCTTTTCAAGCTTTTCAAGGAAGTTGGGATACCTCTTGCTATCTGTAATGGCATAAAGCCTTGGAAGCTCCACACCTAACCCCTTACTATTTCATCATGGGTTGGTAGCCTTTTGGATATCTCCGACCCTGTAAAGTTGGCAACCCAGCCATCGGGAATTGAAAAGAACCTTATGGCTTTAAAAAAAGGCTTGGTGCCCATATCAAACCAGTGCTTTGTGTTGGCTGGCACACTTATAAAATCTCCCTTTTCACACAAGACCACATAAACCTTGTCCCCAATATGAAGATAAAAGGTGCCACTGCCATCTACAAAAAACCTCACCTCAAAATCCGAATGGGTATGCTCTGAGAGAAACATGTTTCTGAGCTCTTCCTTCTTTGGATGGTCTGGCGTAAGGCTTACCACATCTATAGATTTAAAGCCATACTCCTTTACTATCCTTTCCACCTCTTCTTTGTAGGCTTGCAACACCTCTTCCTGCGTGGCAGACCAAGGAAGTTCTTTATCTGTATTCCATCTCTCAAAGAGCACACCCAAGGAAGATAGTTTTTCCCTTATATCCTCGTAGTCTTGCTTTTTTTCCAAAAGCCTGCCTTTTTCGTCATAAACTGCCAACAAGCTCATAGTTATTCAATTATAAGCTAAAAAAACGCCGGGCGAGAAATTGCCTTTTGGTGGATGCGTTAGGATTTTGATTTACATCTATTGCTTAATAGTAGGTAGGGCGGGCATCCATGCCCGCGATCTTTGATTAATTTTTTTGCACAGGCAATAGCCTTTGCTACCTTTATTATCACGCAATATGTCATTGAATCAGCAGCTTTTTAGCTACCAAAGTAGAAATGTTAAACTCTTCCCTGTAGTGTATGACCTCAAGGTCTTTGAACAAATCCAAAAGCTCTCCTTCTTTTAGGAGATAGTTGGGGTTAAAGTCTGGCCTTAGGGAGGTATGCCTATGATTGTAAGTTTCAAAGATGAGTACGCCCCCTGCCCTTAGGGCTTTTACTATCTGAGGGCAAAGGTCCCTGTTTAGATAATAGAAGTTTATCACAAGGTCGTAAGAATCCTCCGGAAGCTTGTAGTCTTCTAAATCTGCACAGATGAAGTTGACCTTTAGACCCCTCTTTCTTGCCTTCTCCTCTGCCGCTTTTATGGCGGTGCAGGAGATATCTATGGCATCCACCCAAAAGCCCTTGCTTGCCAAAAAGAGAGCATTTTCACCAGTGCCGCAGGCAAGCTCCAAAGCCTTTCCCACCTTTGCCAAGGAGTAAAAGTCAAGGAGGGTTTTGTGTAAGCTTGACCTCCAACCCCTTTTGTACCTTTCTTCCCATCTTTCCTTATCTTCTATACCCATCAGGCTTGCCTTTTTTTACATGTGGTGTATATTAAGTATTATGACAAAAAATAAAAGGTCCATTGAAGATATAAAGGAGATACTTTCTACCCATCTTGAAGAGATAAGGGAGAAGCACGGTGTTAAAGAGATAGGTATTCTTGAGTTCTATAGGGGAGAGAAGGAAGAGGACAGCTATGTTGAAATAGTGGTTGATTTTGAACGTCCAGCGGGTTTCTTCAAATTCTTTAAATTGGAAGACTTTCTTAAGGAACTTTTGGGTATAAAGGTAGAGCTTACAACAAGGAATGTGTTAAAACAGGATGAACTCAAAAGGGTTATAAATCTGTAATATAATTTTATTGTGTCAAAAAGGTCTGAGATTGAGTATATAAAGGACATTCTTGAGCATATGTAAAAGGCTGAAAACTTTGTTAAGGGTTGTAATTACGAAGAGTTTACAAAAAAATGAGTTGCTGGTCTGTGCAGTAATTAGGTGCATTGAAGTAATAGGAGAAGCGGTAAAAAACTTATCTAAGGAATTAACTGGAAAATATCCGGATATTCCGTGGAAAGAAATGGCTGGAATGAGAGATTTCTTAATACATAAATACTATGATGTTGACCTTGAAATAGTGTGGGATACAATTAAAGCAGAGATTCCACAAGCAAAGCCTTTAATTGAAAAGGTGTTAATAGATATTGAAGGTTGAGTGGGAAGTTTTAAGAATGTAGCTGTTCACGCAAGGAGTTTATAGTCGCACCAATCCCTTAAAGGGCACTCTTGACATTTGGGCTTTATGGGCTTGCATATGGTCTGACCGAGGGCTACCACCAATCGGTTAAAATCTCGCCAGTATTCCACCGGTAGGGCTTCCATAAGAGCTTTTTCCGTTTCCTCTGGGCTTTTGGTCTTTACAAGTCCCCACCGGTTGCTTATGCGATGCACATGAATATCTACTGCTATGGCTGGCTTTCCAAAGCCCTCGGAGAGAACTATGTTGGCAACCTTCCTACCCACACCCTTTAACTTTAAAAGGTCTTCCATGTTGTCCGGCACCTTGCCCCCAAACTCCTCTATTAACTGCCTTGCAAGCTCCTTCAGATGCCTTGCCTTGTTTCTGTAAAATCCCACGGGGTATATAAGATTTTGTAGCTCTTCTAAGTCCATATCCAAAAGGTCCTTTGGCTCTTTCACCTTTTTTAAAAACCTTTTGCATACCTCCGCCGTTGTCTCATCCCTTGTCCTTGTGGACAAAAGGGCGCAAAGGAGAGCACTCAAAGGATCCTTTCTCTTTTGGGCAATGAGCTTTACAATGGGTGCATGCCACTTAGTATATTCCCTTCTCATAATCTCCATAACTATTGGTATATCTTCTCTTCTCATAACTTTAACCTCAAAAGGATGGCAACGGCTATAAGTTGCAAAATTACCGAGTAAAAGACGAGGGCTGTTAGAGAGGTCTCATACAGATAGCCCATCAATGAAGCACCAAAAAAGGCAAAAAGGCCAAAGAAAAAATGGAAAAGGCCATAGGCCTTTGCCCTTCCTTTCTCCGGTGAAAGCTTGGCAACGGCAGACCTCATAATAGACTCTTGAACTCCAAGGCTTGCACCCCAAAGGACCAAGGCAAGTAAGGGCTTTTTTGCCACAAAAAGAAGTGGAGCGGTAAAGATGCCAAAGGAAAGTCCAAGAGCCAAGGCAGAAAAGCCTATCTTGTCAAAAAGAAGGCCAAAGAGAAGGGCAAAGATGGCGTCCAAGCTCATGGCAAGGGCAAAAAGGACAGAAACCTTCCATCCTTCAAAGCCCTCCTTTGTCAAATGAAATCCCATCAAAGGAAAGGGTAAAAAGGCAAGGGCTACCAAGCATGCGGAAAGGATATACACATAAAACTCCCTTGGAAGGGGAAAGGAACCATGCTGAAAAGACTCATCTTCCACACTATCTTTATAAACCTTCTTTGCCAAAAACAGGAGAGAAAGGGCAAGGAAGGCGGGTATAAAAAGGAACAAAAAGGACCCCCTGTAGCCAAGGCCAAGGAAAAGCAAAAGGCCTACTACCAAAGGACCTAACACGGCACCCACCTGATCAAGGAATTCATGAAGCCCAAAGCCCTTACCATGCCCCACCCTTGAAGTAGCCCTTGAAAGCAAAGCATCCCTTGAAGGAGTCCTAAGCCCTTTTCCAAACCTTTCAAGAAAGACCAAAAGGCCAGCCATCGGCCAGCTCTTGACAAAGGCGAGCAAAGGCACGGAAAAAAGATTAAGGGCATATCCCCATAGGGTAAAAAGCCAATAGCTTTTAAACTTATCGGAGAGTATTCCAGAAAGGAGTCTTATCCAATAGCCTGCAAGCTCCGCCAAGCCTGATATTAAACCCACCGCAAGGGCGCTGGCTCCAAGGTATGCAAGGTAAGGACCTATTATGCCCTTGGCCCCTTCATAGGTAAAATCGGAAAGAAGGCTCACAAAGCCCATAAGAAAGATAAACCTGTAAGCCCTATCTTTATCCCACATCTATAGCTTCTACCTCTCCTACTATTTCTAAATCCGTTAAATGCTTCTTTATGTTTTCAAGGAGAGGAAAAAGGCTTTCAAAGGTATGTGGTGTGGCTATAAGGTATACTTCATCTGAGCTTTTTTCCTTGGTTCTAACTATTGCCCTTCTTCCAGAGCCATCCACCAAGGCGGTAAAAAGCCCAATCTTTTCCTTAGGTACCCTTACCAGAAGGACCTTTGCCCTTATCTCTTTGCTCATGGCTTATTATCTTTGCTCCAAACATGTCCTTTACCTTTTCTACAAAGGGTGGCAGCGTGGCACTTCCCTTTTGCCTTTCTTCCATCACAAAATCCGCCTTTGGATTTATTGCCTTTAACCTGTTTACCTCCTCTTGGGTTAGACTTCCTTCTTCTATATAAAAGACCACCCTGTCCCCTTTTAGCTCATACCTTGACCTCTTTAGTATCTCAAAGGTTAGGGTATCTACCTTGCCTTCAAAAAACTGCAAAGGGTCTATCTTTTGTTCCTCTTGCGCCTTATCTTCCGCCTTTTCCTGCACATACCTTAGTAGTTGGCTTATCGGTAAGATGTCCTTTATTATCTGGGTTTTTATGATGGCAAGTTCAAAGGCCCTCAACATATCCCTACTTCTCGCATCCATCCTTATGGTATTTACTACCTTTTCAAGGTAAAGTAGGGCGTTGAGCGGCACAGACTGAAGATTTCGGTGGAAGTCTTCCACCTTCATAACCCTTTCTGGATCTTTAAGGCTCCTGTAGATCAAAAGATACCTTATCTCCTCTTCCAGGAGGTCGCAGAACCTTACAAGGTTGAAGCCCTTTTGGCTTAAGTCCTTTACAAAGGCAAGGGCCTCATCCACCTTAGAATCCAAAAGCAAAAGAAGAAACTCCCTTACCCTCTCTTGAGAGACTATGCCCAAAAACTCCTCTACCAACTCCGCCTTTACTTTTCCTTCACCGTAGGTGCTAACTTGGTCAAGGAGGGATACGGCATCCCTCATTCCACCATCGCTTAACCTTGCCAGCATGTACAAAGCCTTCTCCTCACACTCAAGGTTTTCCCTTTGGCATATCCTTTTTAGGTATTCCACTATCTGGTCCTCTCTTAGCTTGGAAAAGATGAGCCTTTGGCACCTTGAGAGTATGGTGGGTATGATCTTTTCGTATTCGGTGGTACAAAGGATAAAAACGGTTCTGGGTGGAGGCTCTTCCAAGGTCTTCAAAAGAGCGTTAAAGGCTTCCTTGGTAAGCATGTGGGCCTCGTCAAGTATATAAACCTTGTATTTCCCCTTTATGGGCACATATGAAACTGCATCCCTTATGGACCTAATGTCATCTATGCCTCTGTTGGATGCGGCATCTATTTCTATAAGGTCTGGGAAGGACCCCTTATCTATGGATATACAATTCTCACATACTCCACAGGGCTCTCCCTCCTTTGGCTGTAAACAGTTTATAGCTTTTGTAAGTATCCTGGCTATAGTGGTCTTCCCCGTGCCCCTTGGACCGGCAAAGAGGTAAGCATGTGAAAGCTTTCCAAGCCTTATGGCGTTTTTGAGAACTCGGACTGGTACTTCCTGTCCCACCACCTCAGAAAAGGCCTTTGGCCTATACTTTCTGGCAAAGGGAATGTACATGATTTAAATAGTATAATCCTTAGCACATGCTGAATGAGGAATTAAATATTTTTAGGAGTGGTTTATGAAGCACCTATTCACTATATAAGGTTTATAAAAGGTAGCACAGGCATCTTGCCTGTGAAAAGAGATTTAACCAAAGATTGCGGGCAGGGATGCCCGCCCTACCTAAAGGTTTTGCCCAGCTTCGGCTTTGATAAGAATTCCATGGTAGGGGCACGCCGCGGCGTGCCCTTACAAAAGGGCAAAATAATCCTCCTCTTATCTAAATGCCATGCTTACACAATGATCCGAACCAAGAAATTTATGCACCAAAGCCTACCAAGGTCCCTAGACAAAAGATTTAATCAAAAGGCACGGGCATCTATTCCCGCGCTCCCTACTTTAAAGTGGCTGTTTTTTATCACTTGCCTGCGATTCATATAAAAAATCAAAAGCCCCCTACGGGGGGCTTAAAAAGGGAGGAGGTAAGGCGGGCTTTATGCAAAGATTTCCCTTCCGTCCTTTCTCCAGACTGCTATTACCGAAGGCCTTGGCACTTTGGTGGCTGTGCCATCGTAGGGCCATTTGCTTGAAGGATTGTTTGTATCTGTCTCTCCCGGGTGCTGTATGGCGCAGAAGAAGGTTTTATAGTCATCGGAAAACTCCGGACCGCATATCTCACCGCCCGGAACCCCCGAAAGGAACATCTTAAGCTCCTTTGTAAAGGGATTTAAAACATAAACTCCATCGTTTTTGTTTAGCCTCTTGGAGCTTGGATTGCCGTCGGTGGCTATCCACACATTGCCAAGCCTGTCCATTACAAAGTTATCGGGAGCAGATATGGCTGGCACTTGGGAGTTGGCAAACTGGCCATAGATTATGAGCTTGTTGTCCACTATTGGAGAGTTTGGGTCTCCGCAAAGGATCGGTATGTGCCATCTGAAGGTCAAAGAGGCTGGATTTTGATTGTCCTCCTCTATCTCAATTATATGGCCCATGAAGTTAGGAGATCTTGGATTTGCCGCATAGGCGCTTGGATTGCCAGATGTGCCTCTCCTGTCGTTGTTGGTAAGGGCAACCCATACGCTTCTGGTTATGGGGTTCCATTCTACATCCTCCGGCCTGTCCATTTTTGTGGCGCCCAAGGCATCTGCCGCACCTCTTGTGTTGATAAAGCATAAAACTGGGTCTTGGGTTTTGAAGGGTTCGGGCAGATTAGGGTTTGGTGTTATGTTATAAGTGCCGTCGGGGTTCTTTTCTGCCTTTGCTATCAATATCCACTCACCTGTAAGGTCATCTTTGAATCTTGCCACATAAAGTTCTCCCTCATCCAAAAGGTCCATGTTTGCCTGCCTGTTGTTGGGGTTGTACCTTCCTTTTGTTGTAAACTTGTAGACATACTCAAACCTTTCATCGTCTCCCATGTAGATAACCACCCTGCCATCTGGGGCTACCACGCTCGTGGCCGCTTCGTGCTTAAACCTTCCGAGGGCAGTTCTCTTCTTTGGTGTGCTTTGGGGGTTCATGGGGTCCACTTCCACCACCCATCCAAACCTAAAGGCTTCGTTGGGCTCTTGGTTTATGTTAAATCTGCTGTCTATATTATGAAAACCGTAATTGACACTGCGGCTGCTTGGCACACCATACCTTTGATGTATGGCTTTTACCGTGGGATCGGTAAGCTGGTCTCTGTTTCCTGCAAAGTATGAGTGGAAGTTTTCCTCGCAGGTTAACACCGTGCCCCAAGGTGTTATCCCTGCTGCGCAGTTGTTTAAAGTGCCTTTGACCATCTTTCCTCCTTGGTCGTAAGAGGTCTTCATCAATTGGTGTCCCCTTGCAGGACCGGTTATTTCTATCTCTGTTGAGCCCGTTATCCGGCGGTTGTAGGGTGAGTTTTTAACATACTCCCAAGATCCGTCGCTCCTTTTCCTTATTTCTACCACAGAAAGGCCATGGGCTTCAAGCATAAGATTTGATTCGTTGAGAGTTGGCCTTCCTTGGTTTGGTTGGTTGTTGGATCCCAAGAAGTCCTTAAACATGAGCTCTGGGTTTGTGTACTCGTGGTTTACCGCCAAAAGGACCTTCCCGTTGGGAGCCTTCAAAAAGCCTACAAAATCACAGTTATAACCAAAGCACCTCTTTTGGCGCTCCACATCTTGGTCTGTGGGACCATTATCATAGATGGCATCCCAGTTTAAGTTTTCTCCGTTGTCCAAGGCATCCCCCCATCTTATAACCACCTTGTGATCAAAGCCCTCGGGCACTGTTATCCTGTCCTCGGTGTTGGGATATATGGTTCTAAAGCTTAGGGGTTTGCGTGCCATTTTTGCGATGGAGGCTCCAACACCTCCGGAAGCCATAAAGAAGACACCCGCGCCCCCAAAAAGGGCACTTTTCAAAACATCCCTCCTGCTCAAAGCCCTCTGTAAAACTTCACCAAAGTATTCACCCATGGCTTATACCTCCTGAGAGTATTTGTAGGGGAAATATAAAGAGAATTTGTTAAGACTTTGTTAAGGATCTGTTAAGAATTGGTTAAAAAAAAGGTAGATGGGAGGCAGGGCTTTGCCCCACATCTTTTGGTTAATTTTTTTACACAGGCAGGATGCCTGTGCTACCTATAAACTTCATGAGCGCCCTTATCAAGATTAGATCTATTGCATAATAATAGGTAGTTCGGGCATCCTTGCCCACATTCTTTGATTAAATTTTATGTAGCACAGACATTCTTGTCTGTGAAGCATCTTTTCACACAGGCAAAAATGCCTGTGCTATATCTTGTTATTGAATTTCTTACCCAGCGTGTGGATCTGTTAAGAATTGGTTAAGATTAAGAGCCCAAAAACCTTCTTGATGAGAGAATATCCAAGTAGGCAGATTTTACACCTCTAAGATAATCCAAGGCTATCTTTGCCGTTATGGGGGCATGGAGTATACCGTTCCTGTAGTGTCCTGTGGTTAATAAGTAATTGGCGCCTGCGTCAAAGAGGGGCTTTTCGTCTGGTGTGGCAGGCCTGTAGCCATATAGCATGCCCAATACTTGAGCCTTTGCCAAGGAAGGAAGTACGCGCATTGCGCCCTCAGAAAGCCTTTTTATACCCTCCAAGGTATTGCCCGATAAAAAGCCCACATCCTCGGAGGTAGCCCCCACATAAAGATACCTTTCCCTTGGAATAAGGTAAGATACAGAGGAATAATAAACCTTTGGAAGGCTTGCACCCTTTAGCTTTAGCCCTTGGCCCTTTATGGGATAAACGGGTATGTCAAAAAGCTCTGCGCTCCAAGCACCAAGGGCAAAAAGGTAAAAATCCCCTTTGTACTCCCCTTTTAAACCCTTTAAGGCTTTTACCTCATTACCCTCCCTTTGTATATCCACCACTTCATCTATTGTCATCTCCACTCCAAGCCTTTCTATGGCAAAAAGAAGGGCATCCATAACCTTTTCTGCGTCCACCCAAGCCTCTTGGGCATACTCCACCAAGGCAAGCACCTCTTCTGAGAACCCCTCTTTAACCTCCATTTTGTTTACCCGGTAGCCCAAGCTCTTGTATTTTTCAGCCTTGCTGAGGACTTCTTCCTCACCCTTCAAAACCACCCTGTATATACCCTCCTGCCAAAAATCAACCCTTTGCTTGGAAACCTCTTTCAAAAGCTCCACAAAGCTTGGATATTCTTTTAGGCTCTCGTAGGAAAAATCAAAAAGGTCGCCTTCCAATCCCTCGGAAAAGGGGGCAAGCATACCACCTGCTACCCAAGAAGTGGCTTCTTCAGGGTTTCTGGTTATAACCCTAACCCTTTCTCCTTCAAGGGCAAAAAGCAAGGCGCAACTCAAGCCTATTATTCCACTGCCCACTACAATGATATTTCTCATGGTATATAATTTAATTTGCTATGGGGGAACTTAAAAGGAAGCTTGATACAGATTATATTTATTTTGCGGAGGTTGAACTCCTTTTCAAGTACGGCGTTGGATATCCAGATTTCATAATAAAGCTTAGGGAAAAGGTGCATCAGGAAGGGCTTGAAGATAGCATATATGTGAGGAAGGCAGATGCAAAGCTCTTTCAAAATGTGCACAGGTTCCTTGAACTTCTTGAAAAATCTGATGAGCCCATGGAGGATGATAACAGCCAACCGATAGAAAAGTGGTGGTGGCATTTGCACAAAGTGGCAAAGGGTAAATACCCAACCTTGGCACTAAAGGAGTATTTAAGGGACATATACAGAAGACGCAGGAGATATTGGAAATCTAAGGAAAGGCATATTCCTCCCTTAAAGGCTTATACAGATAGCATTTATATACATACACCTACCAAAGGCTGATGGATGAACTAAAGGAATTAAGGCTTAAAATAGACGAAATAGACCGGCAGATACTCCACCTTTTAAATGAAAGGGCAAAGCTTGCAAAAAGGGTGGGTGAAGTAAAGAAGAGGCTTGGCCTTGAAGTACACGCTCCAGAAAGGGAAAAGGAAATAATAAACCGCATGATAAGGTTGAACAAAGAGGTATATGCGGAGGAATTTCCTACAGAAGCCATACTCCACATATACAGGGAGATTATTTCTGCTTGTCTTTCTTTGGAAAAGGAGCTAAAAATTGCCTACCTTGGCCCAAAGGCTACCTTTACCCACCAAGCAGCCCTTGAATACTTTGGCTTTTCTGCCCATTATGTGCCAGTGGGCACCATAGGTGATGTTTTCAAAGAGGTGGAGCTTGGGAGGGTAGATTATGGGGTGGTGCCTGTAGAAAACACCACGGAGGGAATAGTCAACTACACCTTGGACATGTTCTTAGAATCCGACCTAAAAATAGTAGGCGAGATAGTTATACCTGTAAAACTAAACCTTTTGTCTACAAGCAACACTTTAAGCAATATAAAAACCATATACTCCCATAGGCATGCCCTTGCCCAATGTAAGGAGTGGATAAGGAAAAACTTGCCTTCTGCAAGCCTTGTTGAAACGGAAAGTACGGCAAAGGCTTGCGAGCTGGTCATGGAGATAGAAGATGCTGGTGCTATAGCCAGCGAAGTGGCAGCCTACACCTACCACCTTAATATATTGGCAGAAAACATTCAAGACAATCCAAACAACTACACAAGGTTTATCGTAATTGGCAAGAGGGCTATGAAGCCTACGGGCAATGACAAGACAAGCCTTATATTTGCGGTAAAGGATGAGCCCGGAACCCTCTTTAGAGCTTTGGAGTGTTTTTATAAGTACGATGTGAACCTTACTAAGATAGTGTCTAGGCCATCAAGGAAGAGGGTATGGGACTATGTGTTCTTTGTAGATCTTGAAGGGCATATGGAGGGGGAGAAGGTAAAAAAGGCCCTTGAGCTGCTTCAAGAAAGGGCGCAGATGGTAAAGGTTCTTGGATCTTATCCAAAGGCCTTTTTACAAGAGAGCTAACTCTGTAAGCAGTCTTCTTTTGTGGGCTATGCCCGTGGAAGCTTCTATGGTGGTATGAGGAAGCTCCAAGCCTACAGCCCTTCCTTGGGATATAAACTTGACAATAAGGTAAGTAAGCTTTGATATGCGCTCTTCTAAGCTCCCATCTACGCTGTTCAAAGATAGCATTATAGGCGGAGAGGCCTCCTCTACCATACCCTTTACATAAAGTTCTCCCGTTTTTGCAGAAAGCTTCCAATGTATAAGTTTTATGGGCTCGTTGGTGTATTTTCTTATGTCCTCAAGCTCTTCGCAGCCTCTAACTTTGCTATGTTGGGAAAGGGTGTTCTTTTCTTTACCAAGTGAATGTAAGGACTTTTCGTTGGTTGCCAAAGGCTTGGGAAAAACTACCAAGCTCAGAGGCACTTTTAGGCTGTAAAACCTTTCAAAAAGGCCTACGGGGAAAGAGGAGGAGATCTCCACCTCAATGCTTTTGTACAAGCCCCTTCCTTCAAAGTGTATGTGCATAACACCCTCACCAACCTCTTTTATAAAGGGAAATAGGCAATAGCTCCCGCCCTTTTTTACTTCTATCAGAAAGGATGGAAGCTTCTTTGTGTTCTTCACTATAACCCTAAAGGGAGCTTCCGTGCTTGCGTAAACCTCTTCTGGCGGCAAAAGTAAAACTTCAAGGCCTTTAAGGTTATATAGGGAAAGCATGCCAGAAAGAAGCATAAAAGAAAGCATGTAGGAGACCACGAGATAAAGCAAGTTGTTGGCAGTGTTAACAGCAGCCACGCCCAAAAAGATGGTTATACCTATAAATATTACCCCTGCCCTATTAACCCTTACCTTCACCAAGGAACACTCTAAAAAGCTCTGTGGGGATGGGTATAAGGACAGTGTTGCCGGGCTTGTTTGCTACATTCTGTATTGTTTCAAGGTATCTTAGCTGTATGGCTATGGGCTGTGTGGCAAGTATCTGCGCTGCTTCTGCAAGCTTCTGGGCTGCTTGGTACTCCGCCTCCGCAGTTATTATCTTTGCCCTTCTTTCTCTCTCTGCCTCAGCTTGTTTTGCCATAGCCCTTCTTAACTCTTCCGGAAGGTCAATCCTCTTTAGCTCTACAGCTACCACCTTTATACCCCATGGGTCTGTTTGCCTGTCTATGATCTCTTGCAGCTGCAGGTTTAGCTTTTCCCTTTCCGATAGGAGTTCATCAAGCTCTGCAGCACCGCACACGCTCCTTAAAGTAGTTTGGGCAATCTGGGAGGTGGCATATAGGTAGTTTTCAACGGCCACTATGGCCTTTACCGGGTCTATAACCCTAAAGTAAACAACGGCGTCCACGCTAACGGACACATTATCTTTTGTTATTATGTCTTGAGTGGGCACATCAAGGGTTACGGTTCTTAAATCCACCTTTACCATACGGTCTATTATGGGTATGAGGATAAAAAGGCCGGGGCCCTTTGCTCCTATAACCCTTCCAAGCCTAAAGATAACAGCCCTTTGGTACTCCGGCACTATCTTTACAGAAACAGCCAAAATTATAACAACGGCAAGGGCTATAACTATTAAGGGCGAAAAGCTCATGACCACACCTCCTACCAACCTTATGATATCCCCTCCCGCTATGCTGGCAAGGACTATTGCCAAAAAAAGCAGAAAAGGTAAAAGGTCCAGAATAGGTTTCATAATTTTATATTATACGCCGGGTGAGAAATTAGATAAGCTTCTTTCATAATAAGGCGTAGCATAGGCATTCTTGCCTGTGTGTTTAAAAAATACTTCACAGACAGGAATGTCTGTGCTACATAGTAAAAGAGCTAACAACTCAAAACGCAGGCAAGGATGCCCGCGCTACCTCTAATAATAGATTCAAAACAAAGAAATGGGGGCATGCCTCGCCACCATTTAACTTAAAACTAATCACTCAAGAAATTTAATAGACTTCTTGCGTCATTAATCCTTTGCTTCCTGAAAGATTCTTAGATGGACTATGTAACACATACACTCGTATCTGTGCAATATGTTTTGAACACATAGCCCAGAATGCCTGTGCTACTTCTTTAAACCAAAGATTAAAGGGCAAGCCCTGCCACTACAATTAGAGAATTTCCTGACTTATCTTAAACCTGCAGGTAAAAAAAGCTTGTTATCACGCAAGATATCTATTTTAGATTAAAAGCTTGCTCGGAATGGGTCCAAGCCTTCTTAATTTTTTCTCCATTATGTCCTTTGAGTACTTTTCAAGGTAATAGATTATGGTTTCCACCCTTATTTTTATGCTGCCCGCCGGCTTGGTTTCATCCAACTCACCAAACTTAAAATAAAGGGTGCCCGAGCTTTCCACGATCCTTTGGACTGGTGTAAAGGTAGGCTGGTCCATGCCGCATTCATAACTGGATAGCCTTATAACGCCCGTTATCCAAGGAAGCCTTGCGGAAAATTTTGCTCCCCATATGATCTCGTTGGTGTTGGAGCTGTAAGAAGAGGTCCAAACGTCCGATATATCTAAGGGGCTTTTTATAATTCCAACTCTTACCTCTTGGCCAAAAAGCCAGTCCAAAAGCCAATCTTCCAAGGGAAGATAGTTGTACCAAAGAATAGGATAGCCATAAGGTTGGAACTCTGCGTCTATTTCATGGCCTATGCCCGGGTCCATATGGTACGGCCTTGCAAGCACCAGAAGGGCTGGCCTTTGGTTCTTGGCGCACCACCTTATAACTTCAAGGCTCCTTTCCCTCATCCTTTTTTCAAATTCCGAAAGGGATCTAAAGCCCTCCTCTACCGCCTTTGCAATTTCCTCAAGGGTCAAGCCCGGTATAACATCTTTTAAAGCTTCCCAAAGGTACTTGGGCAAAAGCTCTGGCTCTCCAAAAGGGACAAAGGGAGAAACAAGCCTTATACCCCTTTCAGAAAACTCATCCCTTTCCCTTGTAAAGCCCGCTTTTATATTTTCTACACTCATCATAACTCGTGTGCAAGAAAGGGTATCTAACACATGACCCCTCAAAAAGGAGGGCAATGAGTATATAAGAGGCACAAAGAGAAGGTTTATATCCTTATAAAGAAGTTCACCTATGTGCCCGGCAAGGGCCTTCACTGGATAGCAGGAGTCCATGGTTATCCTACCTTTTCCGTAGGTTCTGTATTGATCCTCGGAAGTGTCCGAGCTAAAGATTATCTTACCCACGCCAATAGCCTTAAAGAAGCCTACCCAAAACTGGTGGGTACCCCATATGTTCAAAAATTTAGGTATACCCACTTTAATGGACCTTCTGTCTTGCTGGGACCTTAAAGGCCTCCTTTTTAACAAAATCAGCGATGTTAGGAAACTCATTTTTTACCCTCTCCATTTTTTCCCTTACTACCTTTAGCTCCTTCTCGTCTTCCACAAGGCCTTTTGGGCAGGCGTTGTTAACGATAAGCCTTACCCACCCCAGCGGTAAAGGCACCTTGCTCCAAGGCCTTCCTTCCCCTTCCCCAATGTAAACATCTATAAAACTCCTTTGGCAGTTTATAGGACACCAATGACACACCGTATCTTTGGATGTGGTAGCCTTGTAGGTAAGACCTTCTACAGTAGAAAAACCTCTGAAGTTGGTTTTTCCGTATTTTTGGTAGTGTTCTAAGGCCACAAGAGCTGCACCTATGGCTCCCGCCTCGCCGGAGTAAGGATGCACATAAACCTCCGCCTCTGGCACTTTAGACCTTATAAAGTCTATTTGAGATTTAACCACTGCAAGGTTTTTGTGAGTCCCACCCTGCAAAATAAACTTTTTACCTACCTGAGATAAGTTGTTTATATTGCCTGCATAAACCCATACGTTCAAAGGCAGGATGTGGCACAAACCGGCCAAGATTTCCTCCGCCTTCCAGCCCTTCCTTTGTTGGTTTACTATATCGCTCTGAAGGAAAACACCACAACCCATGGTAAAGTTGGGCATAGCCTTTGCAGAAAAGGCTCTATCTGCTATATCTTCCAATGGTATGTTAAACCTTTCGGCCACACCTTGCAAAAAGGCGCCGTTGCCGGAAGAACACTGGGAGTTTAGCCTAAAGTCTACCACAGAGCCCTGCCTGAGTATCATTATCTTTACATCCACCCCTCCCACATCGCATATACAATCTGCATCTGGGAAGAAGTGAAGGCCTGCCGTGGCATGGGCCACCGTTTCAACGGGTGCTACATCTGCACCCAAAACATCCTTGAGCAGGTCCTTGCCGTAGCCTGTTAGGCCAAGGGCCAAGACCTCACCATCACCAAGATACTCTTTTATCTTTCTAAATATCTCCTTTGCATCTTCAATAGGATTGCCCTTGCTCAAAGAATAGCAAGAAAAGACTATATCCTTTTCAGGTGTTATACATACAGCCTTTGCCGTTGTAGAGCCAAAATCACAACCTATGATAACCCTCTTTGCCTTCTTTGGTACTATGCGGCTTTCTACCACATAGGAGTACTTCCTCTTGAATTCCTCAAGCTCTTCCTTTGAGCTTACAAGCCCCCTTTTCCCCTCCTTTAGCTTTTGTTCATACTGACCCTCTTCCACCCACCAGCTTAACCTTTCATGACCTGTATAAACCCCGCCCTCCTCCTCCAGGGCAGTAAAGACGCAGCCAAGGCTTGCATAGTAAAGAGAGTTTTCCGGCACTATTACCAACTCTTCCATTTCTTCCCTGCTAAAATCCCCCACACCCCTTTCCTTCCAAAGCCTTTGAAGGTGTACCCTCCATGCCTGCTGAAGGCCTTTGAAGAAAAGGTTAGGACCGCCTAACAGCAAAACCTTTGGAAGTGGAACGTTTCCTTTGGTAAGCTGGCTTAGGTTTTGATAGACAACGGCCTCAAAGAGAGAGGCTATTATCTCTTCTACTGGCACGCCCGCCTTTACAAGGGAGTTTACATCCGCCTCTGCAAAGATGCCACACTTTGAGCTTATGCGGTGGAGTGTATAGCCCTCGTAGCTCATCTGAGATAATGCTTCTGGAGTTATACCAAGCTTTCTACCTACCTTTTCTATAAAAGTGCCTGTACCCCCAGCGCACACATTCTGCATGTACACCTGCCTGTTTTTCTTACCCTCCTTTTCTTTTATAAAGATGGTCTTCATGTCCTCCCCGCCTATCTCGCTCACAAACCTAACCTGAGGATGTAGCCTCTCCACCGCCGTGGCAACAGCCACCACCTCCTGTACAAACCTGGCACCTATAAGGCTTCCTATAAAGCCACCGCCCGAGCCCGTTATATAAACCCTGTCCCTTCCGGGCTTTAGCCCGTATTGACCCTCCAACCTTAGGAGAAATTCCAGCACCTTTTCTGCCTGTTTTGTATTATGCCTTTCATAGGCTTTGTCAATTATATCTCCCTCCTTGCTCATCAAAACATACTTACAAGTGGTGCTTCCCACATCTATGCCAAGCAAAAGCATAACTACCTCCTACCCATAAGCTTGGCTATATGCATCACATAGTTGCTCGCAGTTCCCGCATACCCGTAGTGTGGCACTTTATAAGTGGCCTTCCTTAGCTCCATATGCCTTTCTTCAAAATCCCTTATCTCCTCCATTTTTAGACCTGTCCTTTCAAGCACGCTCTCAAACTCCTCCCTTGCCCTCCTTTTGGCCTCTGTTAGTATCATTTGGCATCTTGAGTAGGCATGTACCTCTGCATCCCCCTTTATTTCAATGGGTGCATAAAGAAGGTCTGGATAATCTCCCAGAACCTTTGCCATAGCTCCAATGGACATGGTATTGGGCAAACATCCATAGGGTGAAAGCTCGCATATCATATGCGCCTGTTTTTCCTTATAAGCATAAAGGGCCTTTCCAATAAGCATGTGCCCCTCTCCACCGGTAAGCCTGTAGTGGAAGTAGGGCCTTGCCAGCTCTTTCAGCTTCCTCTGGTCTGGCAACGGGTTTGGTATGTTGTTAAGAGCCTTCCTCAGTCTATTGTAAACATATCTATACAGGTAAGCTATGGCGCCTACGGCGCTTTTCTTAAGATAATACCTTTTAACAAAGCCCTTGGCGTCCTCAAGCTTGAAGAGCTCCATGTTTATAAGGTAGTCCATCCAGACTGCTACGGGTGGTGGAACCACCTCCGCACCCTCCTTCTCAAGCCACCTCTTTATGTTGTAGTTTCCATCTCCCTCATGCGTCTGAAGCCAAAACTCGCCCGTTATCTTCACCTTTGGCTTTACCCTTAACCTGTCCACCTCCACCTCATCCCAAAGGCTTTTGACCTCTCTCAAAGCCTTTACAAAATAGTCTGTAAACACATGCCACAGGAGAGAATCTATCTTTTTGCCCTTTATAGGTCTATTTTTTAACCTTTGGTAGAGTAGCTCTATGCTCTCCCTCACCACCTTGTCTGTTTGACCCTCCTTTACCTCATAGGGTCTTGTGGCATACTCCATATCGGTGATGAGGTCTCCAAAAAACATGGCGTATACAAGCCCAAAGGTCAAAGGCATGTTTATCTCAAGGCCTCCTCCCGGTGCAGACTGCTCCATCTGAAGCAGGTCCAAAAGGAAAAGCCTAAAATCTCGTAGGTTTAATCCTTCAAGGACCCTTTCATAGGATTCATGGTACTGACCAAACCTACAAGGACCGCAGGCACCTATGGTTACAAAGAGGTATTTATTTTTGACGGCATCTTCCCCTTCCTTTTCTCTAAGATTTATAAGGGTTCTTGCCAAGTTGCCTGCGGTAAAGGTGGTAGGACAGCAGGCACCCACATCTATGTATTCCTTCCCAATGTCCAAGTCAACCCTCTCTATGTGTGGCAATGGCTCAGCCTTATACCCCATCCTTTCCAGAGATCCCTGTATTAATCTCTCATGCTTCCAAGTGAGCCCTCCAAAGAGGATGGTGGTACGTTCCCTCTCTTCCTTTGTAAAGGGCCTTGGCCTGTAGGCTTTATAGTGAATATCCATCGTTTCCATAGCAGCCCTCCTGTGGTTTTAAAAAAATTTATACCCTAAAGGTAAGATTTCCTCATGGTTTTTATCATATGCTATAATACCATCATGCCAAAAAGAGTTGTCCTTGCTTACTCTGGTGGTTTGGACACATCGGTCATGGTGCGCTGGCTAACCGATAGGGGGTACGAGGTCATAACCTACACCGCCGATGTGGGTCAAGGTGAGGAGCTTTCTGAAATTCCTTCTAAGGCAAGGGCTTCGGGAGCGGTGGAGGCCATAGTGGAAGACCTAAGGGAGGAGTTTGCAAGGGATTACTGTCTTCCTACCCTTAGAGCCTTGGCCCTCTATGAAGGTAGGTATCCTCTGACCGCAAGCCTATCAAGACCTCTCATTGCAAAGAAGCTGGTGGAGTACGCAGAAAGGTTTGGTGCAGATTATGTAGCCCATGGCTCCACCGGTAAGGGGAATGACCAAGTTAGGTTTGAGCTGTCTGTTTGGGCGCTAAATCCAGACATTGAGGTGTTGGCACCTGTTAGAGAATGGGAGTTTAAGTCTAGGGAAGAGGAGGTGGAATACGCCCTAAGGCATCAAATACCTGTAAAGGCTACAAAGGATAAGCCTTATTCTATAGATAAGAACCTTTGGGGAATATCCATAGAGTGTGGTCCTTTGGAAGATCCATGGGAAGAGCCGCCAGAGGATGCCTTTGAATGGACCACAAGCCCCCAAAATGCTCCAGAGGAGCCAGTGTACATAGAGATAGAGTTTGAGGAGGGAGTGCCCGTTGGGCTGATGGGCAAGAGGTATGAAAGGCTCAACCAGCTTATCCTTGACCTAAACATCATAGCCGGAAGGCATGGTGTAGGCAGGATAGACATGGTGGAAAACAGGCTTGTGGGTATAAAGAGTAGGGAGGTATATGAGGCACCCGGTGCCCTTGTGCTTTATGAAGCATACAGGGAGCTTCTTTCCCTTGTGCTTGACCGCTTTACCTTCCATTACTTTTTGACCCATATCCCCCATGAGTATGCAAAGGTGGTCTATGAGGGCCTTTGGTTTTCACCGCTCAGGGAGGCTATGGACGCCTTTACCTCTCAACTTGCCAAGTATGTAAAGGGTAAAGTTAGGCTAAAGCTCTATAAAGGTCATGTGCAGGTGGTGGGAAGAAGCTCGCCCAACAGCCTTTATGTAGAAGACCTTGCCACTTATTCAGAGAAGGACGCCTTTGACCACAAGGCTGGTGGTAGCTTTACCAAGGTCTTTGGCCTACCTCTAAAGGTTTTGGGAAGGGTAAAGAAAAAAGGATGCTCATAGCAGTACCTCTCTCGGACAAGAACTTTGAGGAGAACCTAAGGCTTTGTAAAGAAGGGGGTGCTGACATAATAGAGCTTAGGGTAGACCTTTTTGAAAAAAAGGAAGCTGGTTTTGTGCTGGAATGCATCAAGAAGGTTCAAAGTATGGGCCTTGAGAGCATACTGACCATTAGAAGCGAGAAGGAGGGTGGGTCTAAGGTAGAAAACAGGCTGGAGATATTCATGGTTTGCTCTCCACACAGCAACTACACAGACATAGAACTTTACTCTCAGGATATCCTTCCACAGGTAAGGGAAATAGTGAAAGGATCTGGCAGAAAGCTCATTATCTCTTACCACAACTTTGACCTTACACCGCCCAACTGGATACTAAGAGAGGTCTTTAGAGAGGCCAAAAGGTGGCATGCAGACATTGTTAAGATAGCGGTAAGGGCCAACTCTTACCAAGATACGGCAAGGCTCTTGTGTCTTGGAAAGGAAGAGGAGGGGGAAAAGATCCTTATAGCCATGGGAGAGTATGGAAAGATTTCAAGGATAGCAGGCTTTATCTTTGGCTCTGTTATAACTTACTCCTTTGTAGGCTCTGCAGTAGCACCGGGGCAGATAGAGCTAAAAGAGATGGTAAAGCTTAGGTCCCTTTTCCTTTCTTAGGCTTTATAAACTCCACCTCCCTGTAGTAGGTGGGCCTAAAGAATATCCAATGTTTTAAATTCTCCAACGTTTTTGAGTAGCAAACCTCACAGAGAAGGCCTTCTTGCGTTAGCTTGGAGTTATCATCGCAGCAATCTGTAAGGTTCCAAAACTCGTAGTTATCATGAAAAATGAGCTTACCACAGGAGAGGCACTGGTAAAGTCTACAACCCTTTGAAGAAAGAAACTCTTCAAGCTCCATCTCCTCCTGAAGACTTTCAAGTTCAAAGATGTTCTTTAAAAACTCCCTCTGTCTTTCCTCAAGCTCACCTATCTTCATTGTCCTCACCTAAAAAGGGCCATCTTTTCAAAAACACCTTTAACATAATCCCAGTTGTCTGCCCTTAGCCCGTTGTAAGCTTTGACTGCCATCACCCAGTTTCCAAACCTTTTAAAGTTTTCATAGAGTATCCTTGCGCCTATTTCTATGTTTGTCTCTATATCATAAAGCTGATCTGGATCTTCTATGCCATACTCCTTCATAAGTCTTAGATTGTGCCAGTAATTGACCTGCATAAGACCCCTGTCTTCTGTACCATCCTTGTTTTTGTTGTATGCCTTTGGGTTAAAGTTGCTTTCCTGTTTTATGATGGCAAGGATTAGCTCCCTCGGTATTAGGTATTTTTGTGAGACTTCTTCCACCTTTGCCCTTATCTTAGCGTCTATGGGTATATCTCCCTTAGGCTCCTTATTTTTAAATTGGTCAACGGCAAAGCTAAGATAAAAACTAAAATCTTCTTTGGGTCTTGTGTGTTCTTCTCTTGTAGTCTTAAGCTCCAGCTTCCAGCCTTCCACTCTCATGCCTTTTCCCTTTACACTCCGAACATATACCAAAAACCTCCAGTCTATGATTCAATGGGGTAAAGTCATACTCTTCACACACCTTATCCTGCAGCTCTTCTATCTCTTCCTTATAAAACTCTATTATCTTTCCGCATTCAACGCATATGAGATGTTCATGGTGAGGCTTTCCTGCCACAAATTCATATATGGTCCTATTGCCAAGCTTTATAACCTCCCTTATGGCTCCAAACTCTTGAAGCAGCCTGACCGTTCTATAAACTGTAGACCTGCTGGCTATAGACTTATCCTGATTGGCAATCCACCTTACCAGCTCCTCTATCTCAAAGTGAGTACCATAACTGGCTATTTTATCTATTGTCTCAAACCTGCCCCTTGTTACCTTATACCCCTTTTGTCTTAAAAACTGTTCAAATTTATTTTTTAGCTCTTCCAACTGCATAGCATATAATATAGACTAAATGAATATCATTTTCAACAGGAGGTTTAGTTAGATGAAAAAGCCCAACTTAACCCTATACCTTGTTACCGATGATAGGTTCTTTCAAGATAGGGACCTTGTTTCTACCATAGAGTCCGCCATAAAGGGGGGAATTACAGCCCTTCAGTATAGGTTCAAGAACAAAAGCACAAGGCAGATGTATGAAGAGCTTTTGGTATTGAGGGAGCTTACCAGAAGGTACGGTGTAGATCTGGTGGTAAATGACAGGGTTGACTTAGCCCTTGCTGTAGAAGCGGATGGCGTGCACGTGGGCCAAGAGGACCTACCGCCCGATGTGGTAAGGAAGTTGGTGGGGGACAAGATGTACATAGGCTATTCGGTTAACTCTGTGGATAAGCTAAGGGAAGTGGAGCACCTTCCCATAGATTACATAGGCTTTGGTTCTGTTTATGAAACTACCACCAAAGAAAACTACAAGCTTGTGGGCCTTGAGGGGCTACGCCAAGCTGTAAAACTCACTTCCAAGCCCATAGTGGCCATAGGTGGCATAACCCATTACAGGGTGGGAGAGGTGTTGCAGGCTGGTGCAAAAGGCATAGCGGTAGTTTCTGCCATACTTGGCTTTGAAGATGTGGAAAAGGCCGCAAGGAGCCTAAAGGAGGCTATGAAGGGCTACTATAGGAAGGCTATGCATGAAGGTATTATATCTCCTTGACGGATCGGCCTTTCTATACAGAAGTTTTTTTGCCCTTCCTCCCCTTTCCACTTCAAAGGGCTTTCCTACTGGCGCCATATACGGCTTTATGAGAGCCCTGTTTGCCCTTATAAAGGCAGAAAAGCCCGTCTACTTTGCCATAGCCTTTGACCTTCCGGCGCCCACAAGGAGGGAAAATCTATACAAGGAATACAAAGCCAAAAGGCCCACCATGCCAGACCCATTAAAAATACAAATACCGGTTATAAAAGAGCTTATAGACCTTTTGGGGATCAAAAGGTATGAAGTGGAAGGTTATGAGGCGGACGATATAATAGCCACCTTGGCTTTAAGAGCCATTGAAAAGGGCTTTTTTGTAAAGGTCTATTCTCCAGACAAAGATGTTATGCAGCTAATAGGCGATAGGCTTGTGGTCGTAAACCCCATAAGCGGCGAGGTTTTTGATAAAAAGAAGGTCTTGGAAAAGTTTGGCGTCCTGCCAGAAAGGTTAAAGGATTATTTGGCCCTTGTAGGCGATAAGGTGGATAACATAGAAGGTATAAAGGGTGTGGGACCAAAGACGGCCATAAGATTACTACAGCAGTATGGAAAGGTGGAAAACATCCTAAAAAATTGGGAAGATTTTTTGTTATCTTTTCCACAGGCAAAGAAGGAGAGTCTTGAACTTGCCATATCCTTGCTTGAACTACACACGGTGGAAGGTTTTGACTTTGATGAGCAGGATTTAAAGTTAAAAGAGCCAAACATACCCGCTTTAAAAAAGAAGTTTGAAGAACTTGAGATGAAAAGCCTCATAAAGGAGCTGGAAGGCTTTTCAAAAAGGGTAGCCCAGAAGAGCCTTTTCTAAAAACTTTGATTGAACCTCTCATAGAGGCTATCCAAGGACCTTATAAGATTTGAGTATGTTTCGTGAGCCCTATGAGTTTGTATAAGGTTGGCCATCTCAATTATGGGGTTCACATTAGACATTTCCAAGTATCCCTGAAGTACCCTGAAGTTTTCTGCTAACTGAGGCTGGCCCAGAAAAAGGTCCCTTCCCACCTTTTGAGGATTTTGGAGTCTAAAAAGGCCAATGGTTGCCACCTGTACGTTGTTTACAAAGACTGAGCCATCCTTCCCAAAGGTAGGTTGCCCCTCCAGCCTTATCTCCTCTAAATTTTGGTCAAGGACCCTGTATCCAAGCTCGTTTACCAAAAATCCATCCCTATCAAGCCTAAAATTTCCCTTCCTTGTGTATAGCACTTCTTGCCCTCTTCTTACCGCAAAAAAGCCCTCACCCTCTATGGCAAGGTCAAGTGGGTTAAAGGTTTGTTTAATAGGACCTTGAGATAGGTCTGTAAAGACCCTTTCTATTATGGGATAAAGGAAGTTGTTGTTTGGATTTTGAGGGTCTGTATCTGCAACCCTTTGACCCATTGGTGTTTCCCACAGGCTTGCAAGCACAAGATCTCTTTTGAAAGAAGGTGTATCCACATTAGCAAGGTTGTTGGTTATGGTATCAAGCTTTCTCTGCTGGAAAAGCATACCACTTGAGAGTATATAAAGAGGCTGGTACTCTATAGCCATTTCATCCCCCCTTTAATGGGATATTATACCAACCTAATACCCTTTAATGCCTCCAAACTTTGTAAGAAGACAAAAGGAGTACCAAAATTAAAAGGTTTATTATTAAACCTTCTGAAAGCCTTCCAAGGAGCAAATGGCCACCCACAAAGCTTCCCAAAAAAGACCCAAGGACCATAAAGAGCAAAAGGGAAAAGCTTTCTTTTAACACAGAAAAGCTTCTATCCTTGCTGTACCTTAAAAAGGCAAAAACCATAGTTGGTATGCTTACCATAAGGGAAAAGCTGCCAGCCAACTTTATATTCAAGGAGTAGAGAAGTATTATGGTGGGTATAAGCAATTCGCCGCCGGCAACACCCATAATTCCTGCCACCATACCTATAAAAAAGCCAGATATGGTGCCTGCTATGTAAAGGGGTATACCCGAAAGGCCAAGTGGAAGGCATCCTCCTTTATATATCCTTTCATAAACAAAACAAAGGCTATGAAAAGCAAAAGCACTGCTATAACCTTTTGGAGGGTTTTACCACGAACCTTGGTAGCCCAGTCTGCAGCAAGCCAAGCACCAAGAAGGCTACCGCTAAGTAAGTTTAGCACCACATATATATGCCCCCAAAGTACATCAAAGGGTATAACACCAAGCCTTGAGAAAAAGCTGGAAGAAACCACAACAAGGCTTACAGCTTTGTTTATTATGACCGCCTGTAAAGGCAGAAAATCAAAGAGCTTTAGAAGAAAGGGTAGTCTAAACTCTGCACCACCAAGACCTATAAGCCCGCCCAAAGTTGCGGTAAAAAAACCCACAAAAAAAGCCAATAGGTTCTTGTAAGTTATTATACAATATTATAGCATAATAAGGCGGTAGTATAGGCATTCTTACCTGTGTAAAAAATATTGCACAGACGGGAACGTCTGTGCTACATAGCCAAAAATCAAAAATTATTACCCAACATTTCTGATAGACTTTTTGCATAGTTGGTTTTTGTTCTTTGAGGTAAGTGGTAGACAAGCCAAACCTCTACAGTTAACTGTGTTTGAAGCAAAGATATAAAGCATTTGCTAAAAAGAGAATTTTTCACTCGGTGTGTTTTTATGTAACGATTGAGTAAAAGTTTCCTAAAAGTTTAATAATCGGGCGGCTTATAAGCCGCCCCTATGGTCGTTTATTTCAATTTCACATAGTCTGCTGCGGTCCTTCCCACTCCTTTAGCCAATTCTGCATTTCCTCCCTTTAGCTGGTAGGCGTTGTTAAAGCCAAGGGCTCTTAGAGCGGTGGTTACTGCAGCAGCTCTGTCACCCGTGTGGCATACTACCACTATCTTTTTGTCCCTTGGTAGCTTGTTTAGGTTTTCTTCTTTGAAAAGCTCATGCATGGGGATGTAAAGGGTGTTTTTCCAAGTGGGGGCTACTATGGCTTGCTCCTCACGGGTTCTTACATCAAGTATAACAAAATCCTCTCCCTTTTTGATCATCTCAAGCAAATCTTTTACAGATACCTGACAAGGCCTTTGCTTTAGCACCTCTGGAGTCATCTGAGAGAACATGCCATCAAACCTTCTGGCAAGCTCCTTGTCGTAAGATAGGACGCTGTTAGATATCAGTAAGCTACTTGCTAAAAGGGTAAGCAATGCTTTTCTCATGTCCTTACCTCCTTTATGATTTTTATCACTCATAAAATAATAAGCATATGTTTATATAATGTCAAGTCTATATACGCCGGGTGAGAAATTCAAAAGATCTCTTGTGTATAACACAGTAGCTCTTTTTCCCTGCATAGCTTTACAAAAGGTAGCATGGGCATCCCTACCTGTGAAAAAAGATTTAATCAAAAGGCGCGGGCAAGGATGCCCGCGCTATCTATATGATGGTTTAAAAAAAGACGCGGAGCTTGGCTCCGCCCTCACCTAAAAATGGGGCAAGATTCCTACAACAATCACAAGCTCTTTCAAACCTTGACAAAAATCATGCTTTATAACATAATGTTAAAGTAATGTTATTTTGGAGGTGAAATTATGAAGATAGGAGGCGCAATTTTAACAGCCTTGTCAAGCTTGATGTTTTTTGTGCCGGTGGCCTCTTGGTCTGGGTCCCATCATGAACACCACCACGAACACATGCACCAAGCTCAAGATAACATCACCTTGGTAGTCAATCTAACAAAGGATAAGGCTCCTCCTGCAGTTATGGCTATAAGGTTTGCCAGTGTATCTCTTGGAAGGGGCAATCCAACGGTGATATGGCTCAATTCGGAAGGTGTAAGGCTTGCCGACGCAAAGGCAAAGCTAACAGAGGCAAAGAAGATGTTGGAAGAGTTTATAACAAAGGGTGGTAAGGTTTATGTTTGCCCCCATTGTGCCAAGATGCTTGGTGTAAAGGAGCTTGTAAAAGGAGCAGAGTATGCCAATCCAGATATAGTCTTTGGCCTTTTGTCAGAAGACAGAGTAAGAGTAATATCTTGGTAAGGAGGTAGGTAGCCATGAAAAAAATAATGCTTTTGGGAGCTATTTTTAGCCTTCCAGCCTTTTCCCAAGAAATACTACTAAAAGAAGTAGAGCTAAAGGCAAAGAGGGAAACCTTTAAGGAAAGCTTGGAAATAAGGGAAGTTAGAGAATCCTTTGCCAAGGATGTTGGAGAGGCTCTAACCAAGATTGAAGGGCTTAGCAAGTTCAGAAAGGGCGGCATAGCCAACGATGTGATCATAAGAGCCTTCCAAAGGGATAACATCAATGTGCTTATTGATGATGCAGAGGTTCATGCCGCTTGTCCCAACAGGATGGACCCACCTGCCTTTCATGTGGACTTTTCGGAAGTGGAAAGGATAGAGGTTATCAAGGGTCCCTTTGACATAACACATCAGGGCTCTTTGGGCGGCTTGGTAAACATCATCACAAAAAAACCAGAGCAAGGCTTTAGGGCAAAGATAAATCTAACCTTGGGCTCCTTTGATTATAGGAACATATCCCCCGTAATCTCTTACAGGGATGAGAGGTTTTATGGCTTGGCGGGATACTCCTACAAATACTCAAAGCCCTACAAGGATGGGGACGGCAAAAGGATAACCGAATATCCAACGGGAATGAACGCTTACAGACCCCAATTCAGAAACTCCAAAGCCTTTGAGATAAATACCTATTGGGCAAAGTTTGGCTTTAGCCCCTTGGCAAACCATGAGCTTGAATTTGCCTACACAAAGCAGGACGCAAGGCATGTTTTGTACCCAGCCCTTATGATGGATGCAGACTATGACAAAACGGATAGGTTTAACCTTACCTACAAGGTTGACAAAATATCCGACCTTTTGAACTCCCTAAGCTTCCAGCTCTTTTACACAAAGGTAGACCACTGGATGGACAACAGATACAGAAGCTTTATGGGAAATCCAACAAAAGGCTACACAATGGCAACGGATGCACAGACAAAAACCCTTGGTACAAGGTTGGAGGCGCAGATAAGGGACTTCTCCCTTGGCTTTGAAGCTTACAGAAGAAACTGGGATGCTATAAATTATGGATGGAATCAAAACCAAAATACGTACATGAGACAATTCATCATCCCCGATGTGGACATTACCAACTTTGGCGTGTATGGAGAATACAAGAAAAGCTTGAGGCCCAACCTAAGGCTTGTGGCGGGTTTAAGGCTTGATACTACAGAAAGCAAAGCCGACAGCTCCAAGGCAAACACAAACCTTTACTTTGCCTTTCACAACACAAGGAGCACCTCAAAGAGGGACACATATCCCTCAGGCAATGTGCAACTCTTTTATAACCTTACACCAGAGCTTGAGATCTTTACAGGCTTGGGCTACGCGGTAAGAGTACCAGACCAGCAGGAGAGGTATTTTGCCCTGAATAGAAGTATGATGTGCAATCCTCCAAGCAATCCCTTCTGCGTATGGGTTGGCAATCCAAATCTAAAGCCCTCCAAGAACTTGGAGCTTGACCTTGGAGTAAAACATCAAACTCCAAAATCCCTTACAAAGGCAACCCTCTTTGTAAGCTATGTGCAAGATTATATAACCATTCATAGGAAAAATCCTGTAAATACCTTTACACCACCAGGTGGCCAAGCCATGACCTATGCCAATGTGGACGCTCGCTTCTTTGGTCTTGAGTTTAGCTCCAATTACAATGTATGGAACAACCTTTTCCTTTTTGGTGGTTTTAGCTACACGGAAGGGCGCAAGGACACAAAGCCAAGCTTGAATATAACTGACAAGGATGTAGCGGAGGTGCCACCTTTGAAGGGCAGGCTTGGGCTTAGGTATGATACGGGTATGTGGTATGCCGAAACAGAAATTGTGGCAAGCGCCACTCAAAACAAGGTGGATTCTGACCTTAGAGAAACCAAAACCTCTGGCTATGGCATAGTCAACCTAAAGGCTGGAGTAAACTACAGAGGCTTTACCATAAATGCGGGCGTAGAAAATTTCTTTGATAAAAAGTACTTTGAACATTTCTCCTATGTGAGGAATCCCTTTAGCGCTGGTGTTAAGATCCCAGAGCCGGGCAGAAGCTTTTACTTAAGCGCTTCTTATCAGTTTTAAATAACAAAAAGGCTCTTCCTCTTGGGGGAGCCCTCCTTTTTTTCCTTTGAAGTGTAAAAAATTCCCTTTGAAATGTATAGCCTTAGGAGGATCATATTAACCATGAGAGCCTTTGTGGTAGAAGACGAGCCCCTTGCCCTACAAAGGATAAAGAGGATGTTAAACCAAGATGGCCGTTTGCAGGTTATAGGAGAGGCAACCACCTACAAGGAAGCCATAGAAAAGATACAAGAGCTAAAGCCCGAGGTTATTTTCCTTGATATAAGATTGCCCGACGGCTTTGGCATAGACCTTGCCAAAGAAGTAATAAATATGGGCATAAAGCCCTACATAATCTTTACCACAGCCTACGGTGAGTATGCCTTGGAAGCCTTCAGAGTATCTGCGGTAGATTACTTACTAAAACCTTTTTCACAAGAAGATCTGAGCAAAGCGGTAGACCGCCTTTTGGAAAGGAAAAGCAATACCCAGCAGGTGATAAACCTCGTAAAAACCGAGCGCCCCATAATACCAGTAAAGATAGGAAATAGGGTTTTGTTTTTGAACCCGGAGGATATATACTATGTGCAGGCGGAGATGGGTGAGGTAAGTGTTAGGACAAGGGAAGGGCTTTTGCCCTTGAGTAAAAAGCTGTACGAGATAGAAGAAGAGCTAAAAGCCTATAACTTTTTCCGCGTTCACAGGTCCTATTTGGTAAACCTAAGCAAGATAAAAGAGCTAAAAAGCATAGAACAGAGCAAATATGTGATAGTTTTCAAGGACATAAACGAGACCCTAAAGACCAGCAGAGAGGGTGCAAAGGCTCTTAGGGACTATTTAAACATATAAAGCCTTCTGGCAATATTTATCCTTTCGTAGTAGTTTACTATGGGCTTGTGGTAGGGCAGTTGGTTGTTTATGGGGTCTGTTAGCATGGAGCATGGCAGGTGGGAAAGCTCCGGTAGGTATCTTTTTATGTAATTACAATCGGGGTCGTACCTTCTTGCTTGCAAGATGGGATTGAAAAGTCTAAAGGGCTTGGGGTCTGCTCCCACAGAGGCGCTCCACTGCCAATTTCCCACATTAACCACCTCATCGTAGTCCAAAAGGTGCTCTTTGAAGAAGGCTTCCCCTATCCTCCAATCTATCAGCAAAACCTTGCTTAAAAAGCTCGCCAATATCATCCTCATCCTGTTATGAAGCCACTTTTCACTTTTTAGCTGTCTTATGCCCGCGTCCACTATGGGGTATCCCGTGGTACCTTCAAAGAAACTTTTTATGTACTCTTCCCTGTTTTCCCAAGCTATGCCTCTTCTTTTTTCTTGGAACTCAAGGTCCTTGGTCTGCGGAAAGTTAAAGGCTATGTGGTACCAGAATTCTCTCCAAGCAAGCTCCTTTATGTATTGCTCGCTTTTGTCCTTTGCCCTTTTGAAGACCTCCCTTAGGGACAAAATACCAAACCTTATGCAAGGAGATAGCTTAGAAGAGCCGTCTACGGCTGGAAAGTTTCTGAGCTCTTCATACCTTTCAAAATCAAAGCTTTCCAGCCTATTTTTGCAATCCAAGGGATCAAAAGAAGGAAGGCTTTTTAAGGGCAATATTTGTTTTATTTCTTGTATGGTGGGCAAGGGGACAGGGGGCACGCTAAAGCTATCTATCCGTTCTTCCTCAAGGGTTATCCTCTTTATCCACTCTGCATAAAAAGGCGTAAAGACCTTTTTTGTGGGTATATCCTCGGGGATAGCCAAAAAGTTCTCAAAAACTTCCACATATTCCACACAATACTCCTTGCAGAGGCTTTTTATTTTCTTGTTTCTTTCTTTGCCACTCCAACTGTAGGATTTGGTGGTATAAAGGTGCGTAGGTTTATAAACTTCAAAAACCTTCCTTAGGGCTTGTTCCGTGGTACCATAAAGGCAATAAACCCTCAATCTTTTGGAAAGCTCTTCCAGAGCCCTTACCACATAGCTTAGCCTTTCATCCTCCGCCCTTAGGTCCTTTAAAATATCTTTGTCAAAAACAAAGAGGGGTAGGATATGGCGGTGTTTTTTGGAGGCAAGGGCAAGTCCTCTGTTGCCTTCCACCCTTAGATCCCTCTTGAAAAGGTATACCGCCCTCATAACTTTGCCACCGCAAAATATATAACAAGCAAGGAAACCACTATCAAAGGTATAGCTATTGTGTATGTGAAAAGGTCATATCTTTTGTAGGCTTTTTCCTTGTCCTTGGACCTTGGGATATAAAGGTTTATGAACCAAAAGTTTATCACCTCAAGGGGCAATATTATTCCCAAAACCAAAGGAAGCTTGTGGTTTAACCAAGGGATATCTCCCCTGTATTTGAGAAGGTGTAGCATATAAAAGCCCATCACCAAGGCAAGGAAAAAGCCAAAGATCTCCAGATTGGTCATCCAGCGGTAAAAGTTCCTCAAAGCGTGCTGGTTGCATCCTGTGTCCTTCCAAGTGGAATACATCATAAAAAGCCCCAAAGAAGAGGAAGAGCCAGCCCAAAGAAAGATGCCTATTAGGTGTATAAACTTTGCCGTTGTGTATTCCATCTTCTTAGGTATTTTACAGACTTTTTGATGTAGGGATATATCCTTTTGCCCATAAAGGGAAGCTTTTTAAGCTTCACAATGTCCTTTTTGGAAGACCTTGAGAGAAGTATTATGGCAAGCAGGTAAAGGGGAACTGTTGGCATAAGGGGTAAAAAGATGCCCACCGTGCCCAAAAGGAAGAAAGAAAAGCCCAAAAATCTAAAGGTGTACCTTTTCATCCCTTATAAATATAAGCCTTTGAGTTGTGAGAAAAGTAGTGCTTGCCCATATGAAGGGGGTATTTTACCTTGCTAACCTTTAGCCTTCCTCTTTTGTAGTGTATAACCTCCACCCTTCCTATCAAAAGGCTATGGTCCCAAAAGTCTATAAAAGTCTCCCTTTTGCATTCATAGATAAGAAGAGCCTTGTCTACCATAAGGGCATCTACTCTTAAAGCTCTTATGGGTTTTATTTCCCTAAAGAGCTGCCATTTGTTCTCTTGGCTTCCATGATGGCTTCCTGCCGTGATTATGTCTTGTAGGTAATCGGCGGGCAAGAAGTTTACAGTAAAGTCGCTACCCTCTTTTGCCAAAAGGTAGCTATAGTTCTCTTTGGCAAGGGCAACGGCATAAAGAAAGGGTTTTTTGTTTATGGGCATGTGCCAAGCTACCGCAAGGGGGTTATCTTTTACGCATACCAAAGATACCACCCTTGGAACATAACCAAGAAAATAGGCATCTTCCAAAGTCTTAAAAGGTTCCTGAGGGGCGGGGGGGACCCCTTCAGGAGGAGGCAAGGCATAGGATGTCAGGCTGTCCATCTTCCCAAAAGGAACACCAAGCTTATGCCTATGATGTGGACAATCCACCATCCTATTCTCATGAACCTAAAGGCCTCTGGTAGTTGCATGGTTATCACCTCCTTAAGTTAGTTTTAGAAATAGTTTAGGTAGGGCTTTCTTTTTATACACGCCTTTTTGTGGTAGTTTGTGGGCTTCCTTTTACGCTTCAAAGATGCCTGTGCTACTTTGCGTTAGGTCAAAGGTCATCCTAAAGACTGTTTTCCCTTGCTCTGAGTGATAAGAAAGACTTCCCCCGCAAAGCTTTAATCTTTGTCTTAGGTTGGAAAGACCCATACCCTCTCTTAGGCTTTCAAATCCCTTCCCGTTGTCTTCTACTTCTACAAAAACCTTTCCTTCCTTTTCATAGCCTTTTATTAGCACCCTTCCCCTTTCAAGTTCAAGACCATGTTTTAGGGCGTTTTCTACCAAAATTTGAAGGGAAAACTTGGGCACCTTGGTTGAAAGGACGCTATCTTGTATGTTTATATGAATGTTTATGCTGCCTTTGAACCTTAGGCTCATAAGCTTCCAGTAATCTTTGAGAAGCTCTACCTCTTCTTCAAGGCTTATGAAGGGTTCAAGGTAAAGGCTCTTCCTAAGAAGCCTTGCAAGGCTTAGGATGGCTTTTTCTGCTCTTTCTTGGTCCTGCCAGACTAACTCTGCCACCGCATTTAGAGTGTTAAAGATAAAATGGGGGCTTATCTGCCTTTCTAAGTTCCTTATGTGCTCTTCCAGAAGAAGCCTCCTGCTTTCTTCTTCTCGTCTTTGAAGGGACACAAGCTTGTAAAGAAGGTAGCCCAAAGAGGAGGTCATAAGTCCCAAAAAGAAGGATAGGGTGATAGCCTTTTTAAAAGGTAGGTGTAGGTTAATTATGTTTAAAAGGCTGTTGGTGTAGTACCCTGCCAAGGCTCCCAAAAAGCCCGAAAGGAAGGCAAGGACCAAGCTAAAGGGAGTCCAAAGAAATTGAGGGAAAAGCTTTATAAAAAGGCGGTTGTTTATCTCTGTAGTGATCAAGGATAGCAAGAATATATAAAAGGAAGTTAACAAGCCCAAAAGGGCAAAGGGCAAGGGGTTGTAGTTGTAGAGCGAAGAAGTAAAGCCCGCAATAGACATACCCAAGAGCAAAGCCAAAAAGAGAATGTAAAGCCATTCTTTCAACTTTATCCTTAGCATACTTTGAAATCCTTCTCTATAAACTTTAAAAGGTTTATAACACCCATGCTAACACCGGGCCAGCCCTGTCCCGGAAATACTGTATCTCCCACAAGGTAAAGGTTATTTAAGGGTGTAAGGGGAGAAGGATAAGAAAAAGGAAAGTAGTCCTTTATGATGGGTATTCCTCCCACAGAGCCTCTGTACCTTCCCGTGTACCTTTCAAAGGTTTTTGGCGTGCCCGCAAAGACCTTTATCTTTTTGAGGTTTTTAAGGGAAGGAAGGTGTTTGTACAAAACCTCAAGGCAGTACTCAAGAGCCTTTTCCTTTCTTTCCAAATACTCTTCTTTTGTTAAGTTTTCCCAAAGTTCAAGCCTTGTGTGGGTAGATATGGTAATGCTTCTGGTCTTTTCTTTGCTAAGGATGGGGTCTTCTTCCTCTGAGAGGGATAAAAAAAGGGACCTGCTGCCCGTGTAAGGAATGGGCTTTTCAAGGAGTATAAGGTGATGATGTTTTATGTCTTGTGGTATTTGACCTTCCACCGTCATATATATGGTAAAGGCACCCCACAGCTCTTTGTAGGTTTCTTTTGCCCTCTGAGAAAAGGCCCTTAGGTCTTCTATAAGGTCCCCTGCCTTCCAAAGGGTGGTGTTTAGAATAAGCCTTTTGGCTTCATAGGTGCCTCGGTTGGTGTAGAGCACAAAACCCCAAGGCTTTTTGACTATTTTTTTCACCTTTGTGCGCAAGCTCAGGTTTTTTACCTTCTTTGCAAAGCTTTCCAAAAGCCTTCCCATGCCTCCCACCACATAGTAGTTGGTCAAATTGGGGTATGTAAGCCCCAAAGAGGCTACCGAAAAGGGCACTTTATCCATAAAGCCCTGAGCGGTTATAAGGGTATGGTGGTTCAGAAAGAGTTCATAAGAGGAGTTAAAAGGACCTAAGTATACCTTTGCCACCCTTTTGGCGCTAAAAAAGTTGCAAAAAAGGGTGGATAAAAAGTTCAAGGGCTTGTGAAAAAAGGCTCTAAAGGGAGAAAGGGGGCTTGGATAGGGCAAGGTATAACACCATATATTCCACATGGACTCACTTACCTCATATACCCTTCTCCAAAATCCCTTGTGAAATATCCCCGGAAAAGCCCCTTCTATTTCCTCCAAAGACCTATCTTTGTCCCTCCATCGGTTTATCCTTTTGTCTCCAATGTGTACAACCATGGCTGGGTCTATGGGCTTTATGGGCAGGTCTACCTTCAAAAGCTTTGCTATTTTACCCACGGGCAAATGTTCTTCTGCACCTACAAAGGTGGCAGCCCCCACATTGTAATAAAAACCCTCCCTTTCAAAAGTTCCCGCACACCCACCCAAATAGTCTAAGGCTTCAAAAAGGATAACATCCTTGCCCATATGGGAAAGCAAAGAGGAAGCCAAGACACCACCAATACCCCCGCCAACCACCGCATAATCAAGCATAGGTTAAATTATGGAAAGGCAGCAGGGAAAATGGTAGTCCTTAATTTACCTTTGGAAGTGCAATAAAGCCCTGTAGCCTATGTCTTTTCTGTAGTGCATCCCTTCAAAGTGTATTCTTTCTATGGCCTTGTAGGCCCTCTCTTGGGCTTCTCTTAGGTCTTTCCCCCATGCGCACACATTTAAGACCCTTCCCCCCTTTGTAAAAACCTTACCCTCCACTATTTGCGTGCCCGCATGAAAGACCACCACATCTTGAAGCCCTTCTACCTCTTCAAGGCCTCTTATCTCCTTTCCGTCCTCTGGCTTTTCGGGATAGCCTTTGCTTGCCAACACCACGCAAAGGGTATGGCTTTGGTCTATGTCAAGTTTTATGTCCCTTCCCTCATAAAAATTCAGCAAGGCTTCAAAAAAGTCTCCCTTTATCCTCATGAGCAAGGGCTGGGCTTCTGGATCTCCAAGGCGCACGTTAAACTCCAAAACCTTTGGGCCTTTTTGGGTAAGCATAAGCCCTGCGTACAAAAAGCCCCTGTAGTGTATTCCTTCCGCCTTCAGGCCCCTTATGACCCTTTCTATGATAAGCTCCTTTATGGCTTTTTCTGTTTTTTCGTCTACAAAGGGGTTGGGAGAGTAGGCACCCATTCCCCCCGTGTTGGGACCCCTATCTCCATCCAAAAGCCTTTTGTGGTCTTGGGAGGTGGGCAAAGGCACATACCTATCCCCATTTACCATAACTATGTAAGAAGCCTCTTCACCTTCCAAAAACTCCTCTATTATAAGCCTTGATCCCGCTTCTCCCAAAACCTTTTTTACCACAAGCTTGTCTATGGTTTGGAAAGCCTCTTCATAGCTTCTGCAGATAAAAACACCCTTTCCGCTGGCAAGCCCGTCCGCCTTTATAACAAGGGGCAGGCCAAAATCTTTCACAAAGTTCTTTGCCTTTTGGGGATCCTCAAAGGTATGAAACTCTGCAGTTGGTATCTGGTATCTTTGCATAAAATCCTTTGCAAAAGCCTTGCTTCCTTCTAACAAGGAGGCTCTCTTATTGGGACCAAAGACCTTTAGACCCCTCCCTTCAAACTCATCCACTATACCCGCCACCAAAGGAGCCTCTGGACCTACCACCGTAAAATCTATACCCTCTTTTTGAGCAAAGTCTGCAAGGGCTTTTGTATCGGTGGGCTCTATGGGCACATTCTTGGCTATCTTTGCAGTGCCCCCATTACCCTTGGCACAGTAAATCTCCTTTACCAAAGGACTTTGGGATAGCTTCCAGGCGATGGCGTGTTCCCTTCCACCACTTCCGACCACAAGAACCTTCACTTATCAAATTATAGCATAAAGAGGTAGCACAGGCATTCTTGCCTGTGGAAAAAAATTAATCAAATATTGCGGGCAGGGATGCCCGCGCTACCTATATGGGCGCTCAAAATAAAAACCCTATTTATCCGTAGGGGCACGCTGATGCGTGCCCACAGAAGGTAGCAAAGACTATTGCCTGTGTAAAAATTAATCGCGGGCATCTATTCCCGCGCTACCCATGGCTATTTACTTCAAGGGAAAGGAGATTTATTTTCTTAAACCTTTGAAAGCATCTCTCCTCTTGCTATCTTTAAAAAGTTGCTTAGCAGCTTCATGCCCTCTTCGGAAAGTATAGATTCTGGATGAAATTGTACACCAAAGAGGGGATATTCTACATGTTGTATACCCATTATCTCCTCATCCTCGGACCATGCGGTTATCTTCAAAAATTCCGGCAAAGTTTCCCTATCTATCACCAAAGAGTGGTACCTTACAGCTGTAAAAGGATTTTTCAAGCCTTCAAAGATACCCTCCCCAGTGTGGAATATCTGGGATGTTTTTCCATGCATTAGCCTTTTTGCCCTAACTATTTTGGCACCAAGGGCATAGCCAATAGACTGATGACCAAGGCATACACCCAATATGGGAATATCTTTGTAAAAGGTTTTTATGACCTCTACCGAAATCCCTGCTTCCTTTGGAGTGCATGGTCCGGGAGATATTACAATAGCATCTGGCTTTGCCCTTTTTATATCCTCCAAGCTTATCTCATCGTTCCTGCGCACCGCCACCTCTGCCGATAGCATCTGGAGATAATGCACAAGGTTATAGGTAAAAGAATCATAGTTGTCTATCATCAAAACTTTCATGAGATTAAAATATAACCTATCCTATGCTAAAAAGTATTGTTTATGGAACGATCTTTACCCTTTTGCTTGTGTTGGCATCCTTGATATACATACTCAAAAAGAGTGTAAGCAAGGATATCCTGCTTGTGATCCTTCATATAGACAAGAGATATCTCTTTCTTTCTCTTATTGCCATGTTCCTTTACCACACCTTTGACAACCTTAGGCTTTTTGTCCTCTCAAGGGCTATGAACATGAATTACTCTTTCCTTTATGGCTATACAATATCCCTTATAAATACCTTTGGTGCCACCATAACGCCAGCCCATATGGGTGGTGAGTTTATGTCCCTTTACACCTTGTCAAGGAAAGGTGGCAGGCTTCACAAGGTGATGAGCATAGTTACCATGAAAACCTTAACTGGTTTAGCCTTCTTCATCTTAGCTTCTCCCTACCTCCTTTTTTACCTTTACAATAACCCAAAAACATCCCTTAAAATACTCACCATACTTTTCCTGTCTTTCCTCGTCTTTTTTGCCCTATACTTGACCTTTAAAACACTATCAAAAAGAAAATCTGTAGAAGACTCAAAGATCACACAGAAGGTAAGATACACCCTAAAGAGGTATGTGGTAGTTTCAAGGATGTTTTTAAAAAGCAAGAAGTTTAGCCTTTTGGTGGCTTCTTTGAGTAGCATTTTTCTTTATGTGTCCTTTTTGGCCTCTGGTGCCCTTTTGGTAAAGGGGTTAAATACGCAGGCAAGCTTTTTTGAAGTTATGGAGCACCAGCTTATGCTTCTTTATGCCGTATTCCTAAGTCCAACTCCGGGGGGAAGTGGTGTGGGAGAGGTGGGCGCCTTCTATACCTTTGATATGTTCCTTGATGTTAGCCTCCTTGGAGGTTTTTCTATCCTTTGGAGGTTTATAACCCAGTATCTGAGCGCCCTTATAGGGGGCCTTCTTTTACTCTTTATACTCTTTAAAGATTCCAAAAGATTAAAAGATGTTTGACCTTTTGAGCCCTTACGCCCTTGCCGTAAACATAAGAAATTGGCTGTATGATAGGGGCTTTATAAAAACCTGTAAGCTTCCTGTGTTGGTAATATCGGTGGGGAACCTTTCGGTAGGTGGCAGCGGCAAGAGCTCTTTGGTAAGGTATATAGGCAAGCTTTTTGAGGAAAGGCTCCATGTTTGCATACTTTCAAGGGGCTACCGTAGGAAAACAAAGGGAACCCTTCTGGTTTCAGAGAGGGGAGATATAAAGGTAGATTGGGAAGATTGCGGAGATGAACCCTATATGCTGGCAAGGCTTTTACCGAGGGCAAGCCTTGTGGTGGATGAGGATAGGTGCAGGGGTGCCCTTTTTGCCCTTCACAGACTAAAGCCAGACCTGATCATACTTGACGATGCCTTCCAACACAGAAGAATACACAGAGATTTAAACATATTGCTTCTTAAAAAGGGAGACTTTTCTGAGAGGCTTTTGCCCTTCGGAAGGCTAAGGGAGCCCCTAAACAGTATGGAAAGGGCAGATGTTATAGTCCTTTCTTACGCAGAGCTTGAAGATTTTCAATGGCAGCATACAAAAAAGCCCACTTTAAGGATGGTAAGGGAAAATTGGAGAGTGGTAAGATACTTTGATGGCAAGTGCCTTGAAGATTTTAAAAACCTTAGCTTTGTAGCCTTTGCAGGGCTCGGAGACAACAAGCAGTTTTTCCAAACACTTCAAAGGCTTGGAATAAAAACAAAGGAAAAATTAAGCTTTCCGGACCACTACCCCTATAAATCCTTTGAGCTAAAGGAAGAAGAAGTTTATATAACCACGCTAAAGGATGCTATAAAGCTAAAACCTGCAAAAAACCTTTATTACCTTGACTTTGATGTAAGGGTGGATGGTCTGGAGGAGATTTTGTATAATGTGGTGGGGAAGATTAAAGGATTATGGTAAATAGTGGGCTTTTGCCTGCTGGTCATCTTGGTATCCGTAGAAGGGTTATCCCTACAATTCATCAATTGCCCTTTAGAACAGGTATTTAAAATAATTGGGCGGTCTGTGAAACACCTCTACAAAAGATAAATTTTCCCCCGGCGTATGTATTTTTATAATAATCTTGTAAAGGTGTAGTGATGGAGTATTTTCTAATAGGATTAATCTTGATCCTGTTGCTGTTATTGGCAGTTGCTTTATATAATTACAGAAAAGTTAGGCTTGACTACTATGAATCTTTGGGGGCAAAGGTTGTTGGTTATAGATATCTTATAAACCCTGTTGCTCGCCTTTCTTATGAAAATATGGATATCATGCTACTCACAGAGGGTCCAAGGGGTATGCATAGCCTTGTTGTTCAGGTACCAGTAGACACACTCGGCTATATAAGATTGAGAAAAAGTGGCTTTTTAGACAAGGTCTTTTTCCAA
>JBKBHW010000008.1:54673-58903 GCA_046297555.1 Aquificaceae bacterium | reverse complement strand
TTTTGGGAGTAGAATGGTTTTATTCTGGTTTGGTAATTGTGGAGTGAAATACAGGCAAGGTCATAAGGAGGTAGCACGGGCATTCCTGCCTGTGTGAAAAGATTTAACCATAAGGCGCGGGCATGGATGCCCGCGCTACCTATATGGTAGCTTAAAACAAAAAAAGTAGGGCTTGGTTCCGCCCTCACCTACCTTACAAAATAAAAACTAATCATGCAAGATGTCTATGATATCTTGTTTAGACAATGAAGCGATGTATCCCTACTATGGAATTCTTGTCCTTGTCCTCCTGCCTGTGTAAAATATATGTGCTACCTGAGGAAACTTTACATGGGAGCTACCCTTGAGCTTATATATGAAGTTGTTAACGAAAAAGCAAATGCTATCCTTGAAGAAATTGAAAAAATCAAAAAAAGACAAGAAGAGGATTTTAGATTTTTAAATCAGAAGATAGATACTCAAATAGCACAGGTAAGAGAGGAGATAGGGCAGATTAAGATTGTCTAAGATAACAGATCATAAGCAAGCTTTTCTATTTCTTTGACATTGGGATAGGGGTCTGGCTTTCCAAAGATAAAGCCCTGAATTAGGTCCACATCAAGATTTAGTATAAATTCCAGCTCTTCCCTTTTTTCCACCCCCTCTACCAGCACTTTTATTCCTGCAGATTTACAAGCCTCCACCAGACCTTTTAAAACCGATTGCTTAACAGTATGTTTATGAATATCTCTAACAAGAGCCATATCTATCTTTGCTATATCTGGATGTATTTCTGTAAGCTGATAAAGCCCAGAATACCCAGCACCCACATCATCAAGAGCAACTCTTATTCTTTCTGCTTTAAGAAAATCCCTTATAAGTTTTAAGCTTTTTAGGTCCATGCCTTCGTATTCATCTATTTCTACCACAATTTTTGATGGATCAATCCCTTTATTCATAAGACTTGTTATAAAACTGCCAACATTTTCCAAAGGTTCTTTTAAAAACTTTGGATGAAAATTTAAGAAAATAGAATAGGGATAGTAGGAATGAAATTTTGAAAACTCTAAAAGGGCAAGCTCTCTGCAGTAGTTGTCTACCAATAAGGCTATCCTGTTGCTCACTTTAAAAAGCTTATATATAGGGATGGACAACCTACAAAGGGCTTCAAATCCATAAATCTTTTTTCTTTTAACATCTATTATTGCGTGAAAATAAATCTTCCCATTACCCAAAACTTGAGATAGATTTTTGAACATATGATCTTCTAAAAGCTCATCAATGCTGATTGAATTGAAGCCCGCTTCTATCAATTTTTCTACTTTTATTTGTGGCGTTTCCTCATTATAGACATATAGCCTTAATTTTCGTAAAACATCTTGTGGGAAATGTTCTGAGAGATTTAAAAATTGCTCCACCTCTATATTTAAAAGGAATACATCACCGACAGTTTTAAAAGGTATGTTTAATAAAGAAATTGTTTGTTTTATTGCTTCTCCAGAATCCTTGCAATATAGGATTATCATTGCCTGTATAATTTTAAGGCAAAATGGGGAAAAACAAGAAATAGACCTATAACTACACCCTATATGCTGAAGGAGGTAGCACAGGCATTCCTGCCTGTGTGAAAAGATTTAACCATAAGGCGCGGGCAAGGGTGCCCGCGCTACCTACTGCTACGCAATAGATCTAAAGAATGGTTCTTTTTCCTTTTTAGGGGCACGCTGCGGCGTGCCCCTACCACTATGAAAACGCCCTTTGAAATATTAAACATCCACCAAAAGGCAATTTTTCACCCGGCGTATTTATAGACCTATAATTATACCCTATGCCCACCCTTAAGGACCTCTTCGGAAAGATTGACATAGTAGATGTAATCTCTTCTTACATAGAGCTAAAGAGGGTGGGCAACAACTATGCTGCAAGGTGTCCTTTCCATCCCGATGATACACCTTCCTTTTATGTCTCACCCTCCAAGGGCATCTTTAAATGCTTTGGCTGTGGTGTGGGCGGTGACGCCATCAAGTTTGTATCTATGTATGAAAACATAGATTACTGGGAGGCTGTAGAAAAGCTTGCCAAAAGGTATGGAATCTCCATAAGGCTAAGAAGGAAAGAAAAGGATAGCAAGCTTTTAGCAGCTCTTCAAAAGGTGGCAGAGCTTTACCACGAACAATTGAAGGAGAACAAACAAGCCATAGATTACCTTCAGAGCAGAGGTATAAACTCCAAAAGCATAGGTAAATTCACCTTGGGCTTTGCTGGAAATACGGAAAAACTTGTAAAACTCCTTGCAGAAGAAGGACTTTTGGAGGCTTATGAAAAAAGTGGAAATATAACAGAGGTGGAAAAAGGTGTTTACAGAGACCTTTTTAAGAACAGGCTTATCATTCCCGTGAGGGACATAAAGGGAAATGTGATAGCCTTTGGTGGAAGAAGCCTTGATGGAAGCCAGCCTAAGTATATAAACTCGCCCGAATCGGAGATATTCAAAAAAAGGTCCAGTCTTTTTGGGCTTTATGAGTCAAAGGAATACATCAAGGAAGAGGGGGATGTAATAGTTGTAGAGGGCTACTTTGACCTTATAAGCCTTTGGCAGGAGGGCATAAGGAACTGTGTTGCACCCCTTGGAACGGCTCTAACGGAAGAGCATGCCCTTATGTTGTCAAAGTTGGCAAAAAAGGTTATCTTGCTTTACGATGGTGATAAGGCTGGAAGGAGGGCTGTTAAGTCTTCTGTACCTCATCTTTTGAAAGCCAATATGCAGGTAAAGGTAATATATTTGCCGGAGGGAGAGGATCCCGACTCCTTTGTAAAAAAGGACCCACAAGCCCTTAAAACCTTGATAAAAACAAGCCAAGAAGTAGAGGTATACCTTCTCCAAAGGGTGAAAGAGGGCGACAAGGAAGCCTTTGAGGACCTTTTATATTTCTGCAGCTTTATACCGGATGGTGTAAAAAGGTACGAGCTTTTAAAAGAGCTTTCAAAGATTACATCACTTCCCATAACAAGCCTTCAGGAAAGAGTAGTAAAATTAGAAAAAAGGGAAGAGAAAGAGCAAACACCTTTGAGCTATCATGAGGCCGTACTCTTAGCTGGGCTTTACAGGTTTGGCTTTGAAGGCGTTGAATTGGATAAGCTTAAGCTATCACCATACCTTATGGAACTTATTGAGGCACTAAAGAGAGAAGAATACCACCTAATACCAGATTATGTAAAGAACTTTAAAGCCTATAACCTTGATAGGGCTTTTCAAGAAAGCCTAAAAGCCCTCAGCTTACCCGACATAGAAGAGCCTATGGACTTCCAAGAATTAAGACAAAAAAGCAAAGCCCAACCAAGGAAGTTAAGATTTAAATAAAGCCTTCCAATGAGATATTAGAAAACCCTCTATTTCCAAATACTTGGTTAAGTTATACCTTGGGAATTCGCTTAAGCCTATAAACCCCTCACCTTCTATCAAAGTAGGTGCATCATAACTACCAAAAATAACCGGATGCATGAAAAGAACTATCTCATCTACCAATCTTCCTTTAACAATCTCCCAGTTTAACTTTGCACCACCCTCCACCATAAGGCTTTTTATTCCCTTTTTCCACAGGATATCCATCAAGAGCTCCATTTCTATCTTTTCATCCCCGGCGTATATTAGCTCTACGCCTAAGCTTTGAAGCCTTTTTATGTTTTCCATCGGAGCCCTTCTTGTAGTAGCAATTAGAGTTATAGCATCTTTTTTTAATACATTGGAATCCAAAGGCATATCCGCCCTTGAACAAGGTATTATGCGTATGGGATTTTTGCCCTTTACAAGCCTAACAGTTAAGCTTGGGTTATCTGTTTTTATGGTATTGCATCCTACCATTATGGCGTCAAACTCCGACCTGAGCTTGTGAAGATACCTTTGAACTCCTTCCGGCAGTATCATTACATCTTTTGAAGATACATCTCTACGGGGAGATATTTTACCATCTAAACTAACACCAGAAACTATGGCAACATAAGGTTTTTTATCCCCCATACCAAAAGCTTAGCTTACTCTTACGATCTTTTGTAGGCTTTTTTTGTAATCTTGTGGCTTGTTTTCAAGAAAGTGTTTTGGCAGATAAACTCCTTGATCCAGACTACCATAAAAGGTAGCAAGGGCATCCCTGCCTGTGTAAAAAGATCTAACCAAATGGCGCGGGCATCTATTCCCGCGCTGCCTATACCAAAAAACAATTTCTCACCTGCCGTATGTTTTATATTATGTTT
>JBKBHW010000008.1:0-54574 GCA_046297555.1 Aquificaceae bacterium | reverse complement strand
TTTTATACTATGGAAAAGGTTTTCATTTATGATACTACATTAAGGGATGGCTCTCAGGCAGAGGGTGTGAATTTTTCCCTTGAGGACAAGCTCCGCATACTACAAAAGCTGGATGAGTTTGGCATTGATTACATAGAAGGTGGGTGGCCGGGGGCCAATCCAAAGGACACCATATTTTTTGAAAGGTTAAAGAAATACAAACCAATACATGCCAAAATAGTAGCCTTTGGCTCCACTAAAAGACCTGGCAAGAGGGCAGAAGAGGATCCACAGCTTGAAAATCTTATAAAGTCTGGCGCTAAGGTCATTACCATCTTTGGCAAAAGCTGGGACTTCCATGTGCTCAAAGCCCTAAAGACCACCTTGGAAGAAAACCTTTCTATGGTTTATGAATCTGTGCGCTTTTTGAAGGAACATGTGGAAGAAGTTATATTTGACGCGGAGCATTTCTTTGATGGATACAAGAACAACCCCCAGTATGCTCTTGAGGTCTTAAAGTCTGCTCTGGAAGGTGGCGCGGATTGGATAGTGTTGTGTGATACCAACGGCGGAAGTCTACCTCATGAGATTTATGAGATAACCAAAAATGTAAGGGAAAGCTTTCCAAGGGCAAATATAGGCATACATGCCCATAACGATTCAGATACGGGTGTGGCCAACTCTTTGATGGCTGTTTTGGCAGGTGCCAGACAGGTGCATGGCACCATAAACGGTATAGGTGAAAGAACTGGCAATGCAAACCTGTGCTCCATAATACCAAACTTGCAACTAAAGATGGGTTATAAGGCTGTGCCCGAGGAAAGCCTTAAAAAACTCACAGAGCTAAGCCACTTTGTATCGGAAATATCCAACATGCCTTTGCCAAAAAATATGCCCTATGTGGGTGAAAGCGCCTTTGCCCACAAGGCGGGCGTGCACGCCTCTGCAGTTATGAAGCATGCAAACACTTACGAACATATTGACCCAGCCCTTGTAGGCAACAAGAGAAAGGTAACCGTATCAGACCTTTCTGGTAGGAGCAACATACTGTATAAGCTTAGGGAGATGGGTATTGAGGTGGATGAAAAATCTCCAGAGGTTTTAAAACTTTTGGAAAGGATAAAAGAACTGGAGAAGGAAGGCTACCACTTCGAAGCTGCGGAGGCATCTTTTGAGCTGCTTTGCAAAAGGCATTTTGGCTTGGTAAGGGATTACTTTACCCTTGACGCCTATAGGGTGCTAATAGCAAAAAGAAGCATAGACAACCTGCCCGTTTCGGAGGCCACAGTAAGGCTTTTTGTAGGAGATGTAAAACAGCACACCGCCGCTTTGGGTAATGGTCCTGTAAGTGCTTTGGATAGGGCTTTAAGAAAGGCCCTTGAAGAGTTCTATCCAAACCTTAAGGAAGTCCAGCTTATAGACTACAAGGTTAGGATAGTCAATGAATCGGAGGGTACATCTGCCAAGGTTAGGGTGCTTATTGAATCAACCGACGGAAACAGAAGGTGGGGTACGGTTGGGGTTTCTGAAAATATAATAGAGGCTTCTTGGATAGCCCTTGCTGACAGCCTTATTTACAAACTTCATAAGGATGAGGAAGAAATGGAAGCTAATTGACTAGTATAATTAATTCTTACCATGGATCTACGTAGAATTATAAAGATAAAGGAGGGAATAAAGGATTTAAGGTCCAAAGAGTTAAAAGAGATTGATATGCAGATAAACCTTATAAAAAAAAGAAATACAACAGATAGATGCAGTGGCAGAAGAGATAAACAACCTTATCAAGTCTTCCTTTTCGGAAGGTTTGCTATTGCGCTACAGAGCTATCCTATCCAAGAAAAAAGATTTACTAAATAAGCTGAAAGAGTTAAAACGATTAAAGGAAGAAAGAAAAGAAAGGCTAAAGGAGGCATACAAAGATATTAAAGCCCTTGAAATACTTAAAGAAAATTTTGATAGAATACAAAGGCTTAAGACTAATAACCTTGAGGCACAGAACGTAAACTTTATGCACCTGATAAAGAGGTGGTATGAAAATGCTTAAGGGCTTTTTTATTATAGCTTTCCTTTTATTATCCTCCTTCTCCTTTTCTCAGTCAGCCCTGCAGAAAAAGATAAAAGAGGACAGGGAGAAAAGAGCAAAAGATGAAGTAAGCATTATGGTAAAAGACCTTGAAGAAAAGCTTAGAAGACTTGAAGAAGAAAGAAAAAAGATTGAGGAACTAAAGAGGATAGAGCCTAAAAAAGAAGAAGAGATGGCGGAAGTCAAAAAGTTAGTAGAAATATTCAACAAGGCATCGCCCGATGAGGCTGGAGCCATAATGAACAACTTAGATTCCAACCTTGCGGCGGAGATTTTAATAAACCTAAAGGAGAGGCAGGCTGCGGCCATACTTGAAGCAATGGATCCAAAGAAGGCTGCGGAAGTCTCCGCCCTTATATTGGAAAGAAAAAAGAAAAGATGAACTTATGGAATTATAAGAATTTCTTAAAAACCTTATCAAGGGTGAGTTTATAATAAGTCTTTGGAGGTGGAAATATGGATAGGCTGGTTCTTGAAAGGCTTACAGAACAGAGGGAAAGTCCGGAATACCTTCAGATAAGCATGGCTGCTGCCATGACCCTTGGCTTTGTGCCCGGACAGTTTTACAGGAATACAAGGCTTAGCTGTATAAATACTCTTTTAACTTATCCCTCTGGATGCCATGCTACCTGCGCCTATTGCGGCCTTCAAAAGGCAAGGGAGATGGAGTATTCCAAAAAGAACTTCATAAGGGTAGAATGGCCCACGGTAAAGCTGGAAGAGATCATAGAAAGGGCAAAGAGGGTAGGTCATGTGGAAAGGCTTTGCATAGCCCAGATAACCCATCCAAAGGCTATAAGGGACACAAAGTATGTGTTGAAAAAGGTCATATCAGAGCTTGGTGATAAAATCTTTGTTTCCTTGCTTATAAACGCCACGGGAACCACTTATGAGGATATAGAAGACTACAAAAAGCTGGGTGCCGATACGGTAACGGTTGCCATAGACTGCGGCTCTCCCGAGGTCTTTGAAAGGCTAAGGGGTAGGCCCATGAACAGTCCTCACAGATGGGAAACCTTCTGGCAAGTACTTGAGTGGGCTTGTGATGTTATGGGGGATGGGTATGCGGGATGCCACCTTGTGGTGGGGCTTGGAGAAACGGAGCAGGAGATGATAGAAACCATACAAAGGGTAAGGGATTTGGGCGCAAGGACTCACCTTTTCTCCTTCTGGCCCGAGGAAGGTTCCATGATGGAAAAGGAAAAGCCCTGTCCAGCTCCCCAATACAGAAGGGTACAGCTTGCAAGGTACTTGATAGATAACCGGCTTGCAAGGTACGAGGATATGAAGTTTAATGAGAAGGGACAGGTTATAGACTTTGGCATAGACAGGGATACCTTTGAGGAGATCTTTTGGAGCGGAAGGCCTTTTATGACCTCCGGTTGTAGAGGAAAGACCCAAGAGGTTGCTTGCAACAGACCCTTTGGAGACAGCTCTGTAAGCGACATAAGGAGCTATCCCTTCAAGCCCAACAAGGTAGACCTGCAGAGGATAAGAAAGCAGCTCTTTGACTATGAGATGACCACCAACTATCCCGATGTGTTAAATCCAAGCGTCTTTAGGTACCAATGAGCTGGACAGATCTACTTTTAGATATGGGTTATGCAGGCTTTGCAGGTTTTGTGGTGGGCTTTGCGGTAAAGAGGGTTTTAAACTTCTTCCTTCTTCTCCTTGGCCTTTACCTTCTTTCCCTTATGTGGCTTGCCAGCAAGGGTGTAATAAGTGTAAACTGGGATCAGCTTTTTTTCCTTTTTAAGGGTATGTTTGAGGGCTTTACCGCCTTTGTTCATAGCCTTATAAGAAAGCTTGCCTTTGCAGGCAGTTTTGCAGTAGGTTTTGCTATAGGGTTCAAAACTTGAAAGAACTTGACCTATTAAAGGAAGCCCAGAGGCTTTGGAATGATGGAGATTTTTATTCTGCCCATGAGGTGCTTGAAGACATATGGAGGCTTCTCCCAAAGGAGGAAAAACCAAAAAGGAATTGCTACCAAGGATTAATAAGATTAGCCATAGGCTATAACCATTACCTTTGTGGCAGAAGGGAGAGCAGTTTAAAAGTTTTGAAGATGGCTTACGAGCAGTTAATAGGTTGTGAGGATATTCTGGAATGTATTGGAGTAAAAAGCCTTTTAAAGAAGCTAAAACTAAACATAGAATCCTTAGAAAAGGGTGAGTATATAGAAGGTTTTCCAAAGCTTGATATAAGCACCTTTTGAACTGTTAGCTCTTTGAGTATGTAGCACATACATTTTTGTCTATGAAGTATTTTTTTAACACACAGGCAAAAATGCCTGTGCTTCTTCTTATACACGCATTTGTGTACAAAGGAAAAAGTCAGGTCTTGGCAGGAGATTTGTACACCAGAGCTCACTGAATGAGAAACTCAACCTTTGTAGGGACGAAATGATAGCATAGCTCTTATGAAAGGGTAGCACAGGCACCCATGCCTGCGTAAAAAAATCAATCAAAGATTGCGGGCAAGGATGCCAGCAACACCTCTATGGTAATCCAGATAAAGGGAAAGGATTGCTCTACCTCTACAACTAAAATGTTTATATGTAAGTTCCCTGAGAGGTATTTTTTTCACCCAGCACTTTACTATCACACGATAATTTTTAGATAGCCCATAAGTTTTATAACCTCTTCAAAGCCAAGGCCCAGCTCCTTAAAGGTAATAATCCTCTTCCTCAATTTTTCCCCTTCTATACCAGTAAGATTTTCAAAATATGCATAATCCATATCCAAAAATAAGCTTCCATGTAGTAGAAAGGCCTCTTTGCCCATTCTCATAGCGCAGGCAACTATCTTTTTGCCTCTAAAACTTATCTCACCAAGGGTCGGATAGAAATAACAAAAATAACCCTCATAACCTCCCCTATACCTGCTCATATCAAAGGCTGGATCTATTTCCTTGAGCAGCTCAAGCAACAGATCCATAAAGTTTAGGTATATTTTTGAAAAGCTATTACCCCAATCCTTCCTAAGGGCTGTATAGGAAAAGGACAGGTCCCATCCGTGAAGAAGGGCGCCGCCCCCGGTAGGCCTTTTCACTACAGGAATAGGTAGGTTTATAGGCTCTTGCGAATAGCCCAAGCTAAGAGTAATTTCTTTCCATTGGTATACCCTAAAGCGGGGTCTTTGGCTTTCCTCCGTTGCAAGAAGGTTATTCCAATCCCTCTCCATATTTTCCTTTCCACTAAGAAGCTCAAGGTAAGCTAAATCATAAGCCTTTTCTTCTTTCACAGATTAATATTTTATGATTATGGGTATTTTGGACAAGATCTTTGGTAAGAAACAAAAGGAAGAGGCAATTCAAATAAAAACTCCAAAAGGGGACCTAAGGCTGTATACAAAGGATTTTCTTGAGAAGGATCAGGACGCAAGGATAGAGGAGTTTTGGGTGGATGCCATAGACATCTCAGAGGATGGTTATTGGATCCTTGTAGGAAGAAGGCATGGAGTATTCCAACTTTACGATTGGAGTGGAAGGCTGCATAGACTTCCTTCCAGACCACCAGCGCAGGTTATCACCGAAGCTCTTTTTAAAGGCTCCTACTTAGCTCTTTTGACACCACCCTACCTGGTGGTATATCTCCTTGAAGACAAGAGAAACCCCCAAACTTGGAAGAGTTTTAGAACCACTCAAGAGGGTGTAAGGGCCTCCTCCGGCTTAGACATCAGCGGAAACCTGCTTGCCTACGGTGTGGTGGGCGAAAGGATATATGTAATAGATATATCCGGCGGGTTTGGGACGGAGGGACTGGAGTTCAAAAAGGTCTTTTCTTACTCCGATGCGAACATTGGAGAGCTAAAACTCCTTAGGTTTGTAAACCTCAACAGGCTTTTGCTTTCTGGTACTAAGGGTGTGGCCCTTTACGACCTTGGGGGGAGCCTCATAAAAAGACTAAACCATCCTTCTGGAAAAGGTGCCTTGGCGACAAAGGATGGCATAATCCTTTCGGAAGACAGGGAAATCTTCTTTTATGATTTCCAGCTTGAATCTCCACTAAAAAGCCTTACCACAGCCCTAAACATAAGCCATATGGATATATCCCCAGATGGAGACTTTTTATTCCTTGCGGGGGCAGAAGAAAACCAGCTGGGGCTTGTTTATCTCCCAGAGTTTGAGTACATACATACCTTTGAAGGCTTTGGATACTCTGTGGTAAGGGTGTCTCCCGATGGAACCATTTATACATGTACCCGTACCCACAAAGATGATAAGGACTTTTACAGTCTTAGATCTATTACAACCAACTTAACCGAGTTTCTTTTTGATGCAGACCGACAGTCCCAAATGGTAAAAAGGGCGGAAGAAGAGGTTAAAAGGCTAAAAGGGAGGCTAAAAAAGATAAGCCCAGATACGGACCCTTTTGAGCTGGAAGAGTACAAAAGGTTAATGGCTATGGATGTGCCCATAAGGAGTGTAAGGGAGGTTATACTTCAAGCAAGCAGAATGGTTGAAGAAGCCAAGTTTGAAGCCTTTTTGGAAGGCCTAAGGCTAAAGATATCACAAAATGGTATAACGGCAGAGGACCTAAAGGAAGTGGAAAACAGGATAAGGCTTGAAGGGGAAGAAAGGGTAGGAAAACTAAAGGATATAAAGGAAGAAATTGAAAAACACTTACGGCAAAGGCTCCAAGAGCACCTTCAAAAGGTAAAGGAAGCTATAGCCACTTTAAGCAGTGAAGACCCAAGGGACTTTGAAAGTCTTGAGGAGATAAAGGAAGCAAGGGAGTTTTTCAATAGACTTCCAAAGGATCTAAGAGAAGAGGGACAAAGAGAGCTGTTCCGAATAGTCCAAGAAAAACTGCTTGATAATAAGCTAAAAAGGTACAGGATAAGGGTTGAAGATGGTAGGGTTTATTTTGGCTCGGAAGAATTCCCCCGTTTTTCTGGCGAGAGAAAAAGGCTAAAGTGGAGGCTAAAGGTAGAAGATAGAGCCTTTGTAAAGGACGAGGTTTATGTAAAAATAGCCTTTGAAAGGGAAGATGGAGTCCTTTTGGAACCCAAAAGGTATTCCAACCTGCTTTCTCAAAAAGATTTAAGGTCCTTGCCCCAATGGGTCAAAAGGTACCTAAGACATCTCAACGGCCTCTTTGCCTACGATCCACCAAGAACTCCCCTCTTTGTAGCCTACGAGGAGACGCCTTGGTTTGTAAAAAACCTTGAAAGGTTCACAGCCATTGTAAAAGAACAGATGCTGTACTCGGAAGGCATACTTATACTTGAGGGCGATGCAGGCGTCGGAAAGAACTTCCTTGTAGAAGTCTTTTCCGCACTCACCAACAGACCCTTATATATAGTCCCTTGCAACTCCAAGATGGAAAGGGAAGACATAACCTTTGTGTACGAATTTGACCCCAAAAGGGGCACAAAGCGAGTATACTCGGACTTGGTAAAAGCCCTACAAACACCGGGTGCGGTTATATACTTTGACGAGATAAACACACTGCCGCCCGGTATGGTAAAGCTCTTTAATCCACTCTTTGATTACAGAAGGTATTTGACCTTGCCTACGGGGGAGGTCATAAAAGCACACAAAGAGATAATTTTGGTAGGTGGTATGAACCCTCAAAACTACTTGGGTGTATCCGAGCTCCCTCAAGATATAAAATCTAGGGCAGACATACTCTTTATAGACTACCCGCCCTTTGAAGAGGAAGGGGGCTTCTACAGCGCAGATGAGGCCCTTATTTTGAGAAGCCAAGTACCAGAACTTTCACTTTTAAGCTCGGAGGACTTCCTTTACCTGTGGCATCATGTGGTAAATGGCATAAAAGTAAAGAAGATGGAAGGCATTGAAAGATTGGAAGAGCATGTATGGAAGCTTTTTGAGCTGATAAAAATAGCCAACGCCATAAGGAAGGCTTATAGAGCCTACCAAGCTCAACAGTCGGAAGAGCCTGTGGATTTTGTCTTCTCCATAAGGGATACCATAAGGTGCGCCAGAAGGCTAAATAGGTATTCCGATGTAAAGGCCCTTGTGATGGAAAGTATACTTCCAAAGGTAAGCTCTCCCTTAGAGAGGGAGATACTTAAAAGCATTATAGAGAGGCTTTAAATATGCTGCGTGAGAAATTATCTTTTGGTCATACCCTCGCCTCAGACCTATTAAATAATGATAGGTATTGCGGACATCCCTGCCCGCATCCTTTGATTAAATTTTATGTAGCGTAGACATTCCTGTCTGTGTAGTATTTTTTGACCACACAGGCAAGAATGCCTGTGCTACTACCTATTAGCCATAATAACACAACATATTGACAAATCATTTAATAGTTATAACTTATAAACACCCAATTACCTTTTCAGGAGGCAAGGCATGTACTATGTGGCGGAGGTAATAAACGAGGAGTGCAGTAAGTACAACTGCAAGCAATGTACCCTTTTTTGCCCGGAGCCCAACACCCTTATGTACACCGACGAGGAACATCATGCTTATGTGATCCAAGAAAGGTGTAAAGGCTGTGCCTTGTGTGTTTATGTTTGTGTAAACCTTTTAAAGAGAAATGCCATCCATATGATAATGCCAGAAGTGCATGCAGAAAAATAATTGTAGGAGGTAAGGTATGGCAACCTTAGGACCAAGTGGCTTTTCACCCTATCCCGTTGCGGTGTATGAAGGAGTGTTAAACCCACCGCCGGGAAAGGCCCTTTTCTTTAACGAGATAGTAGATGAAGAGGTTGCTATGAGAGAGGCGGCAAAGGCTATGCTTACAAGGGAAAATCCCACCATATTCCCGGGACCGCAAGTGCTATACGCTTGGAACGAGGATGCAAAAGAAAAGGCAAAGCTTGTGAAGAAGATGGCAGAAGTCTTGGGAGCCAAGATAATCCCCATGTACGACTATAGACCCAAATATCCCAAGATAAACCCAGCGGTGGAGATAAACCCAAACCATCCCAACCTAACCATATGGCACAACAACATAAAAGCTTGTATTTTTGTAGGAGTTCATTGCCACTATGCCAACGTAGCCCTAAAGATCATAAGGGCGGAAACAGACTGCTTTACCATAGCCATGTGTAGTATGGACGGACACGAGGATGCCATGATAACCTTAAGAGACCAACATTTAGAAGAGCTTGAAAAGTTTATAAGAATAGCTCAAGAGGTAAAAAAAGAGTTGGGAAGATGAGAGCAGTCCTGTTTACCTATGAAGATTACCTAAGGCTTGAAGAGGACAAGAGGTATGAGGTTTTAGAAGGAGAGCTTTTAGAAATGCCCGCACCTACAACTTTTCATCAAAAGATCATCTGGAGGCTTTCACGTCTTTTTATGGCTTATCAAGAAGAAAAAGGCGCTGGGGATTTTTATCTTTCTCCGGTGGATGTTGTCCTTTCCGAGGATGTGGTAGTGCAGCCTGACATAGTGTTCATATCAAAGGAAAGGCTTGATATAGTTAAAGAAAAGGGTATTTTTGGAGCTCCAGACCTTGTTGTGGAGGTTGTATCCCCGAGCACCTTTAAAAGGGACACAGAGGACAAAAGGAGAATATACGCCAAGCATGGGATAAAAGAGTACTGGCTTGTCTTTCCAGAAGAAAAAGGCATAGAGGTTTTAGAGTTAAAGGACGGTGTTTATGAGGTCTTTTCTTATGCCTTTGAGAAGGGAAGGCTTTGCTCCAAGGTCTTGGAAGGCTTTTGTTTGAACCTTGAGGAGGTGCTTTTATGAGCTTTCTCAACTTGATAAAGGCTGTGCTTTATAACATCTTAAAAGAAAATCTATCAAGGAGGTAGTCATGCAAGTACAAGAGGAAAAGGTTATATACAACAGGGCAGGGCAAAGGGTGGTATCACCCGACTATCTGCTTTTTGAGGCTCCAAGGACCAAGCACTTTATGACGGGCTCAGAGGCGGTAAAAGAAGCGGTAAAAAGGGCTTCCGTAGATGCCTCCGTTTCTTACCCGATCACTCCCCAATCGGAGGCGGCACACCTAATAGGAGAGCTGTGGGTAGAAGGTTATGTGGGTGTTTATTTCAGGGGTGAGTCGGAGTTTGGAGTTATGTCAGAAGTTGCTGGATGTGCTATGGCGGGGGCTAGGACCATAACCACCACATCAGGGCCCGGAACTCTTAGAGCTTTTGAAAACTTTCCCATGTGGGCTGGTACCAGAATACCCGTCCAGCTTGTACTAATGGCAAGAGGTGTAAACTCTCCCCTCTCCATACAGCCCGATAACCTTGAAGTGGGCTTTCTTTTGGACACAGGCTGCATGATATGGTATGCAGAAAACGCCCAAGACCTTTTTGATATGATATTGGCTGGCTTTGTGGTGGCAGAGCAGCCTTCTGTGCATGTGCCCGTTATTACGGTGGTTGATGGCTTTTTCGTATCTCACACAAGGGAAGCTATAATGCTTCCACCAGATGATATAGCCCTCCCCCCTTACAATCCCTACAGAGCTCCCATGCCCGTCATAGATGCCGAGGTGCCACCGGGAAGGTTTTTGAGGGATCCCTTTGTGATGAAGTCCAACTACATTTCTTATGCAACCCATGCCAGCTGGCAGTGGGAGGTAAGGGCTGCCATTGAAAGGTCAAGACCCTTTGCCAAGCACTACTTGAGAGGGCTTATAGAGGAGTTTGGAGACCCAGAGGCGGATATTGTTTTTGTGGCATGCGGCACGGCGGCAGCCCAGTCAAAGGAAGCGGTAAGGCTTCTTGAAGATGAAGGGGTAAAGGCAAGGGTGGTCAAATTAAAGACCATAAGACCTTTCCCCATAGAAGAGCTAAGGCAGGCTGTAAAAGGAGCCAAGTATATCTTTGTGCCCGAGTTTAATGTGGTAGGCTGGCTTGAAAGAGAAGTAAGAAGGTACCTCTATGGACATTCTGACGCAGAGATAATAGGGTCTCCAAGGGTTGCAGGCGGTATGACCATGCCCGCAGAGGTTATAGTCAAAGAGATCCTAAAACTAACAGGAAAGGAGGTGAAACATGTCCTATAAGATATATGAGATAAACGATGCTCTTTTGGATGTTATGCCCCAAGAGATAAAGGACCTTCAGTTCAAGGCAACTTGGGGCAATCCCAAAAGGGGTGTTATGGACCTTCCCTACTCCAAAGAACTCATAGAAGAACATTCCCTTTGTGCAGGATGTCCAGAGTCTATGGCCCTTAGATACATCTTGGCTTCTTTACCGAACCCAGAGAACACCATCATAGTTAACTCCACCGGTTGCACCTCCTTGGTCTTTCCCCACATAGCCCTTCATACGGTACACTCCCTTTTTGGAAACCAGAATGCGGTAGCCTCTGGTATAAAGAGGGTCCTTGAATGGAGGTTTCCCGACAAGGTAAAGGATGTGGTGGTGCTTGCAGGTGATGGTGCCACCGTTGACATAGGATTGGACTGCACCCTTCAGTCTTTCTTTAGACAAGAAAAGATAACCACCATATGCTTTGACAACGAGGTTTATGCCAACACGGGCGGACAGGAAAGCGGACTAACAGTAAAGGGGCATGTGTTTAAGATGGCTCCTAAGGGTAAACAATGGGAAAAGGTGCCCATGTGGCAGCTTGCCATAGATTCTGGCTGCCATTATGTGGCAAGGCTAACAGTTTCCTCTCCCAAGAGGGTGGAAACGGTTATAAAGAAGGCCATATATGTAGCAAGGGAAGTAGGACCTACCTACGTGCACCTTTATACTCCTTGCATACTTGAGATAGGGCTCAACTCGGATGATGGCCTTGATGAGATGAGGCAAAGGGATAAGGAAAGGTTTGCCTTCTTTGAATACATGTCTGACGCTGCGAAGGAAGTTATAGAGCGCAAAAAGGAGGAGGGCTTGCTATGACAAGGAGAAGGGTTAATATAAGAATGCCGGCTTTGGGCGGTCAGGGTGCGGTCACTGCCGCTCACATAATAGCCACCGCTGCAGACTATGAGGGCTACTACGCAGTATCAAATCCTTTCTTTGGTGCGGAAAAAAGGATGGCTCCAGCGGAAAGCTATGCCCGCATAGGCATTGAGCCCATCTTTGACCGTGGAGAGGTGGTATACCCAGATGTGATCATGGTTTTCCATCCACAGGTCATAACTATGGGTAAATCTTACACCATGCCCTTCTACTCTGGCATCAAAAGAAAAGGCCTTATCATCATAAATACAGAAGAGGACCTTCTTACAGACGCGGACAGGGAAAGGTTGGAACAGCTTGAGGTTAAAGTCTTTAACTTTCCAGCTACCAAGTTTGCCATAGATATAGCGGGAACGGAGCTTTCTACAAATATGGCAATGATAGGAGCCCTTTTTGGAGCTATAGGTAGTGTGGGTATAGAAGCCATAGAAGAAGGTATAAAGTCAAGGTTCTTGAAGAAGTTTGTGGCTTCTGGTGGAACGGCATCCTTGGACTCCGCCCTTGAAAGAAAGTTTAAGAAAAAGCTGGAGTTGATAGAAAAGAACCTTAATACGGCAAAGGCTGCCTATGAGCTTGCCCAAAGGTGGGCTCAAGAACAAGGATTGGAGCCCTTTTTGCCACCTCCACCAAAGAAGGTAGCTGTCTAATCCGGGGCTTTTGCCCCTTTTAAATACTTAAGCTTCCTGCATACTGTAGGGGCATCCTTGCCTGCAATTTTTGATTAATTTTTCCACATTGGGCATAAAGTGCGGGACAAAGTCCCGCTCCCATTTACTTTCTCCTAAATCTTGAGCTTTTTCATCAATGTGCTTAATATATCCAAGGCAACATGAAAGACCTCCGATATAACCACACCAAGGGCAAAGTAAAAGGTGTCTTCCCTTTTGGCAAGGTTGGATAAAAGGTTAAAGGGGTCAAAAGCCAAAAGCAGGTCCTTTATATGAGGAGCGTACTTGGATGTTAGACCCAAAAGCACAAAGTAAAGGAATATAAAAACCAAAAAAAGGTAGCTAAGCCTGAGCAATGTACCAATAAGGGGAATATGGGAAAAGCCTCTGTGCTTTGAAAAGGATTGATAGGGCCTCCACACAAGCTTTAACTTTCTCCATCTTTTGGAGGGCTTGGATTGGGGAAGGTCCAAGTCTGGCGATAAAAAGAAGGTACCAAGGACATAGCCAAGGGTGAAGGGAATGTAAAACTCCTTTGGTGTATAGTATAGGCATACCGGCAAAGCCAAGAGGTTAATGTAGTCATGGCTTTTTCCAAGAGCCATTTATTCCTCCACATCTACCAATAAAAGGGTATTTGGCCTCCTCTTGTCCAGCTGGTAAACAACTCTTCTGGGTTTATTCTCTGCAGTCAAAAGCTTGTTGTTAAGCGCAGCATCCCAAGAAAGAAAATAGAAGTCTTTAGCCTTCAAGCGCATCCTACCTACACCACCCAGTATGTTTAAATTTAACGGTTCAGAGAGAAAGTAGGGCTCTGGAAAACCTTCACCAAAAGGTTCAAGCTCCAACAAGCTTTGGTATATTTCCCGCCCAACCCTTTCTAAGGGAAGCTCCATATCTATATAGAGCCTCCCTTCACTTATAGGTACTTCCGCAAAAACTACCTTTGCCTCCCTTTCAAAGTCTAAAATCTGGTCTGTCCTTATGGTAAAACCCGCCGCGCTGGAATGCCCTCCCCATTTTATAAAGAAGTGGGACAACTTCTTTAAAGGGGAATATATGTCCATGCCCTCTATACCCCTAACGGAAGCTGTGGAATGCTCCCTTCCTACAGAAAGCACTATAGCAGGCTTTGAAAAGATGTTGGCAAGCCTCCCTGCCACTATACCAGCCACACCACCAGCCCATTCTTCCAGCTTTACAATGATAAGGCTATGTTCTTTTTGATGCTTTGCCTGTTCCAAAGCTGTTTCAAAAGCTACTTGACTTAGATATCTTCTTTCTTGGTTAAACTTTTCTATCTTATCTGCTAAGTATCTGGCTTTATCTTCCCTTTTTTCAATAAGAACCCTTAAGGAAGGGTAGGGAGAGTGTAGCCTTCCGGGAGCGTTTAATCTGGGCGCTAAGGAAAAGGCTATGTCCCTTGAGCTTACCTTGTCCCTTATACCCGACCTTTCCATGAGAAGCCTTAAACCGGGCGCAGGAAAGTCCCCCTTAAGTATATAATTGAGAAGCCTTATACCATTGGATACTATTATCCTGTTTATAAAGTTCATTGGCATAACATCCGCCACAGTTCCAAGACAGGCGAGATGTAAATATTCTCGCACATCTACCTCAAGGTCCAGCTCCCTTCTCAAAAGAGCTGCCACATAAAAAGCCAGACCGGAAGAGGATATATCTTTTAATTCACTTACCTTTGACGAGCTTAGCTTGGGGTTTACTATTAGCGCCGGTGGTAATCTTTCGTCGGGGTTGTGATGGTCAAGGACTATGGTGGGCATCTTTGTAAGGCTTAGCTCTTCTATAGCCGTCGTACCGTTGTCTATAGTTATAAGAAGGTCTGCATAACCCTCCAATTTGTAAATAAGGTCTGGAGTTAGCCCATATCCCTTCCTTCTGGTAGGAAGTACGGGCAGGACCTTGGCTCCAGCCTTTTTTAAAAGGTCATACAGTATGGCAGTGCCAGTTATTCCATCCACATCGTAGTCTCCAAAAAGGACAATCCTCTTACCCTGCAGGACAAAGCTTTTAATGATTTCTACAGCCTCTTGTATATTTGGTATGTCAAAGGGCGGTGCAAGGTTTTTTAACTTGCTATCCAAAGTTTGAGCTACTGCCTTTCTGTTTGCAAGTATTTGAGCTATAAAAAAACCAAAGTCTCTTATGAGGTCCTCATCGGGCTTTATAACCTCGCTCAATAACACCCATTCCTTACCAGAAAGCCCTCTCATACCCTTCTTAAGGCTAAAAACTCTTCACACCATTTGGAAATGCTTCCCGCACCCATAAATAGGGCCACTTTATCTTCAGAAGCTCTTTCTTCTATTGCTTCAAAAAGCTCTTCCTTTGTAGGTAAAAATTCACAAAGTGCTCTCTTGGCAAGCTCTTCCGCCTTTACACCATATATATTTTCTTCACCAGCCGGATATATATCTGTAAGAAGGCATTGGTCTGCTTCTCTCAAGACCTTTACAAAGTCCTCAAAAAGATAATGTGTCCTTGTGTATCTATGGGGTTGGAATACAAGAAGTATTTTCCTGCTGGGGTACATTTCTTTAATGGTTTTCAAGACTGCCCTTATTTCTGTTGGATGATGTCCATAATCATCGTAAATGGGCATACCCTTAAAATAGCCCTTCAGCTCAAGTCTTCTTTCTGCATTTTTGAAGTTTTCAAGGGCATCTTTTATATTTTTGAAGTCTATATTGGCCTCAAGGCAAACGGTTATACAGGCAAGGGCATTGTATACATTATGCCTTCCGGGCACACCAAGATGGACCTCACCCAAGACCTTCCCCTCATGCCAGACTTCAAAGGCATACCTACCCTCCAAAAGTCTAAGCCTCTTTGCCATAAGGCTTGCTTCCCTTTCTATGCCATAACCCACAACCCTTCTGTGCGTCTTTTGAGCTATCTCTACACAGCTTGGATCATCTGTATTGAGAACCACAAAGCCATAGAAAGGAACTGTGTTGGCAAACTTTAAAAATGCCTCCTTTATATCCTCAAGGTCCCTGTAAAAGCCTATGTGCTCTCTGTCTATGTTGGTTATAACTGCCACGGTGGGTAAAAGTTTGAGAAAGCTACCATCGCTTTCATCCGCTTCAGAAATTATTAGCTTATCTTTACCCAGCTTGGCGTTGGACCCAAGGCTTTGGAGCACACCACCTATAAGGACGGTAGGGTCGTAGCCTGCCCAATGGAATACATGGGCTATCATGGATGTGGTTGTAGTCTTCCCATGGGATCCGCAGACGGCTATGCCTTCACCAAGTCTAAAAAGCTCTGCCAACATCTCACCCCTTGGTATGATGGGTATGCCGAGATCCTTTGCCCTCTTTATCTCTGGGTTACTATCCTCGGATACGGCGGAAGAGTAGACCAAAACCTGCGCACCCTTTACGTTCTCTTCTCTATGGCCTATAAAGATCTTTGCTCCCTTTTTTCGGAGAAGTTCAATGTTTTTGTTCTCTTTTAGGTCGGAGCCGGAAACCTCATAGCCCATATCAAGAAGTATTTGGGCTATGCCGCTCATGCCTATACCGCCAATACCTACAAAGTGGAAACTCTTAACCCTTTGTCTAAACATCGGATATATTATAACCTTTGGAGTGTCCGTAGCTCAGCTGGATAGAGCGTGGGTCTCCGGAACCCAAGGTCGGGGGTTCAAGTCCCCCCGGACACGCTTACTATACCCACACGCCTGGTACTCTATAGGCGCAGTAGGGACACAAGCCTTCTTTAAGATCATTCCTTACCTTGTAGCCCAGCCTTTCTATCACCCTTTTTCCACAGCCCGGGCAGTAGGTGGATTCAAGCTCCTCTTGCCAATAGTTGCCTACATACACAAAGTTTAGGCCCTCCTCCTTCCCTATCTCATAGGCCCTCTTTAGCTTTTCTATAGGTGTGGGCATAATATCCACCATTTTGTAAGCTGGAAAGAAGCGAGATATATGCCATGGTATGTCCCTTGAAAGGCTTGCTACAAAACGGGCTATCTGCCTTATCTCCTCCTCAGCGTCGTTATAGCCCGGTATAAGAAGGGTGGTTATCTCTATCCATATTCCCCTTTTGAGGGCATACTCAATGGTCTTTAATACAGGCTTTAGTCTTGCACCGCATATCTTTCTGTAAAAATCATCCGAGAAGGACTTTAGGTCTATGTTCATGGCGTCAAGGTATGGAAGGGCTATGTCTATGGCTTCTTCGCTTTCATAACCGCTGGTTACAAACACATTCCTTATGCCCTTTTCCTTTGCCAGCTTCATCACATCAAAGGCAAACTCAAAGAATATGATGGGCTCGTTGTATGTGTAGGAAATGGAAGATGTTTTATAAAGCTGGGCCAACCTTACAAGCTCTTGAGGGCTCATATGTTCTCCAAAGATCTGATAGTTGTTGTTTTGAGGGTATTGGGAAATCTCCCAGTTTTGACAAAACTGACAGGAGAAGTTGCATCCCACCGTGCCGATGGACAGGCTCTTAGTGCCCGGAAGGAAGTGGTACAAGGGCTTTTTCTCTATTGGATCTATGTTTATTGCAGAAACAACGCCGTAGACGGTGAGGTATAACCTTCCCCCCCTGTTTACCCTAACACCACACTTACCATACTCGCCCTCAGCCAAAACACACCTGTGGCTACAGGCCTTACAAAGGACCTTCTCTTCCTTTTCCTGACTAAGCCAAGCCAAGGCTTCCATAGGGTTAAATTTATAACTATGAAGGTGAGGAAGCCAGCTGTGGCGGGCTACTTTTATCCTTCCGATAAAAGAAGGCTTGAGGAGTATGTGGACAAGCTAACAAAGGAAAAGCTGGAAGTGGAAGGAGCCATTAAGGGTCTTATTGTGCCCCATGCTGGCTATGAATGTTCTGGGGTTGTGGCAGGAAAAGTTTATGCCCTTTTGAAAAACGGAAGCTACAAAAGGGTTGTCCTTGTTGGCCCATCTCATTACACAGATTTTTACGGCTACTCCTTTGGAAGCTTTGAAGCCTTTGAAACCCCTCTTGGAATGGTGGAAGTGGATAATCCTGCGTTAAAGAGCTTTAAAGGGAAAGCCCTTTGGGATGATATACCACACCTGCACGAGCACTCCCTTGAGGTCCAGCTTCCCTTTCTTCAAAGATTGTTAAAGGATTTCCTTCTTGTACCTGTGGTTTACGGTAGGATAGAAGCCCAAAGGATAAAGGAGCTTTTGGACATGCTTTGCGACGAAAACACCCTTTTTGTTATAAGCTCAGACCTAAGCCACTACTACACAGATGCCACTGCAAGAAGGATAGACGCATACTGTCATCGGTGGATCCTTGAAGGGGAGGAGGGGTTTAAAGAGGGGTGTGAAGCCTGCGGGAAAGTGGGGATTGAGGGTGCCTTACTTTATGCGAAAGAAAAGGGACTAAAAGCAAGGCTTATAGACTACAAGACCTCTGCGGAGACCTGCGGAGATGACAAAAGGGTTGTAGGTTACGGTGGCTACGTTTTCATTTCATAAGATAGTAGAGCATAAGGGGGTAAGACACTCCAAAGCCTTGGAGGTCCTCCTCCATAAGCCTTCTTAAGAGGCCCCTTCTTTCCTCCATGTAAAAGACCCTTGCCTTTGGCACGCCAGCCATCTCTTTTGCCTTGTTGATAGCATCCTGAAGGTTTCCAAGCTCATCCACAAGGCCCAATTCTTTTGCTTCCTTTCCGGTAAAGATCCTTCCATCGGCCACCTTTCTAAGTTTTTCTTCCGATATCTTCTTTGACCTGTATTTTAGTATGGCTTCTAAGAACTGCTCATAGGCGTCCTTTATGGTGGCTTCTATGTATGCCTTTTCTTCCTCCGAAAGTCCTCTGAAGGGAGAGAGGGTATCTTTAAATTTGCCCGTCTTTATCGCCGTTGTTTTTATTCCAAGTTTTTCAAGGAGGTCCTTTATCTCTGTATGCTGTACTATGACGCCTATGCTGCCCGTTATTGTGCCCGGGTTGGCAAAGATAAGGTCTGCGGGAACGGATATGTAGTAGCCTCCTGATGCTGCCACGTTGCCCATAGAAACCACCAAGGGCTTTCCAGAGCTTTTAAAATCTTCAAGGGCTCTGTATATCTCCTGAGAGGCTCCCACAGAGCCGCCGGGGCTATCCACTCTTAGCACAAGGGCCTTAACACTTTGATCCTCCTTTGCCCTCTCTATCCTTTCTACAAATCTGTCCGCCTCTATTATAGCCCCCTTTACCTTTATAACCGCTATGCGGTCCCCCACAGGAAGTCTTGCAAGTATGGAACCAAGCATGCCAAACACCACCAATATTATTCCAAATATAAACAGCCTTTTAAGCCACTTTTTCATGCTTTTTCTCTCTCAGAAGCCAAAGGATAAGGGCTACGGAGAAAAGCATCATGCCAATAGCCACCAACTGGTTCCATGTTAAGCCTATGCCCGGAATGGGTGGCGTAACACCTCTAAAAAACTCAAGGAAAAACCTAAGAGAACCGTACAAAAGGGTATAAAAAGCAAAGACAAAGCCATCAAAGGGCTTCTTCTTGTATGCCAAAAGAAGAAGTATAAAGATCAGAAGCAAGCCTATAAACTCCATAAGCTGGGTAGGATACAGCGGTATGTAGGGCGGTGCTACCGCTCCGGGTGGGAAGACTACATAAAAAAAGGGAAACTTATCAGTGATGTGTATACCCGGCAGGCTTGAACCATCTAATGGGAAGGGCTTTCCATAACAACAACCGGCAGAGGTGCAACCAAGCCTACCTATGGCATGGGCTATGCTCAAGGCAACAACGGCCATGTCTGCAGACTTCCAAAAGGGTAGCTTGTACCTAAGTATGCCTATAAGGGCTCCCAATATTCCCCCAGCAAGGCCGCCAAAGAAATCCATACCACCATTCCATATAGCTACAACATCCTTTAAACCTTCCATCTGTTCTGGATGTTCCACTATGTAAGAGATCCTACCACCCACTATTCCCAAAAGCAGGGCAAGCAACAGGGTGTTTTCCACATGGTTGGGGTTTAGGCCCTCCCTTTTTGCAAACCTAAGCACAAGCCAATAGGCCACAAAGGCCCCTAAGGCTACTAAAACGCCGTAGGTGTATATCTTCAAGCCAAAGATCTCAATAAGCACGGGGTACATGGCTAAAATTTTATACTATCCACTGTGAGGATGGCGCTTAGGTTTTCCCCTTCAAGCTTTATGGCTTTTGCGTAGCCTTCCTTTGACCAATCAAGGTAGCTAATCTTTAGGACCTTTTCCCTTCTTTTATCGTATAACTCTATAAGGCTTAGCCTGCCATCCTTAAAGATATACCTTGACTTAAAAGCCCCTTCATCCCTTTCAAAGAAAACACCACCAAAGGAGCAGCTGAGTTTTTCATCCCCCCTTAGCACTTTACCAAAAAGGATGCCATCGGGACTTATAGGAAGGTCAAGGCATACCCCACCAATACATAAATTGCCAAGGTTTAGCTCGAAGGTTTTGCCCTCTCCCCTTATAGCAAACCTACCATCTCTTTTATCAACCTCTATGGGAATTCTCAAAAAGCCCTGCCTTAGAGACAGGGAGGCTTGGTAAGAGGAAGGGGCATTATGCTCCGAGTAGCTTCTTTTTATCTGGTCTCCCTCGGGACATAGGGTAGGTGCACAGGCGGGCAAAAAGGAAAGAGCAAAGAACAACGATAAACCACCAAGGGCTATCTTTTTATTGACCATACCTAAATTATAAACTAATGTGGATAGAGATCCTGCCGGAGGAGATAAAAAGTCAAATTATCTCTGGAGAGATCATAGAAGGCCCTGTAGAATGTGTAAAAGAATTGATGGAGAATTCACTTGATGCAAAGGCTACCAAGGTGGAGGTGGAGATAATAAAAGGTGGAAAGAGGTTTATAAGCGTGAGGGATAATGGTATAGGCATTCCTTCGGAGGACATCAAAAAAACCATACTGAGCGGTGCCACAAGCAAGATCAGATCCTTGGAAGACTTGCAAAGCTTGAATACCTATGGCTTTAGGGGAGAGGCTCTCCATGCCATCTCTTTGGTCAGTAGGTTTACCTTAAGGTCTCGTTTTTATCAAGAAGGGGTAGGTAGAGAGATAAGGGTGGAGGGTGGTAAGGTGGTGGCAGAGAGGGAAGTGGGCATGCCTGTGGGGACCCATGCGGAGGTTTATGATATCTTTTATAACCTACCACTAAGGGGGGCCTTTTTGAAAAGGGAGGATGTGGAGAGGAAGAGAATTTATAGAATTTTTAAGGCCCTTGCCTTAGCCAACCCTTCTGTAGCTTTTAGGATGGAGGCGGAGGGAAAAGAGGTATTCAATTTTAGAGCGGTGGACTATTTAAAAGATAGGGTGGAGGACGTTTTTGAAGAAAGGTTTGAACATTTGATGGGAGAAGAGGGCCCTTTTAAAGTTGACTTGTTTTTGTCTGATAGGGCGAGGGATCTTTTCCTCTTTATAAACAATAGACCGGTGAACAACAGGAGTTTAATAGAATACATTAAAAGGTCCACTGGGAGGTGGAAGACCTGTGTATGTTATATTCAAGCCCCTCCTTACCTTATTGATGTGAACATCCATCCCAAAAAGGCAGAAGTAAGGATACTACGGGAAGGTGTATTGAAGGATCTTATAAGGAGGACCCTTTCCAACAAGAACTGGACGGGGCCAATAACCCTTAAACAAAGTACAAAGGGCTACGCCTTAGAACCGGAGCTTATTGGTATAATAGATAACACGCTAATTGTGGTAAAGTACGGCGACTACCTTTACTTTTTTGACCAACACCTTTTGGCGGAAAGATACATCTATGAGGCTAAGGGAGTAGCAGCCCAAAAGGCGTGTAAGGCATCCATAAGGGCGGGAGACAGGATTGATGAAAAAACAGCCAAGGCTTTGGTTGAGAGCTGGCTTAGGTTTGAGAATAAGGAAGCGTGCCCCCATGGAAGGCCCTTGTACTATAGGTTATACCTTGGCGATCTTTATAAAAAACTTGGAAGGGAATACTGATGTTGGCAAAGAGGATAATACCATGCCTTGATGTAGATAGGGGAAGGGTTGTAAAGGGTGTAAGGTTTTTAAACTTGGTGGATGCGGGAGACCCGGTGGAGGTGGCAAAGGTCTATGAAGAACAAGGAGCGGATGAGCTTGTCTTTCTTGATATTACAGCCTCTGCGGAAGGTCGGAAGATTACCCTTGAGGTAGTAAGGCGTGTGGCGGAGGAGGTCTTTATGCCCTTCACTGTTGGCGGCGGCATTTCAAGCTTGGAAGATATGAGAAGGCTTCTTAAAGCTGGCGCAGACAAGATATCTATAAACACCTCCGCCGTTAAGAACCCTGAGCTCATATACGAAGGCGCCAAAAGGTTTGGGTCTCAATGTATAGTAGTGGCCATAGACGCAAAAAGAAGGGGGGATTCTTGGGAGGTGTACATACACGGTGGAAGAACTCCCACCGGCCTTGATGCCTTACAATGGGCAAAGAAAGCAGAAAGTCTGGGGGCTGGTGAAATACTTCTTACCTCTATGGATAAGGATGGGACAAAGTCGGGTTATGATTTAGATTTGACAAAGGCTGTGGCAGAAGCCGTTAGAATTCCTGTAATAGCCTCTGGAGGTGCTGGAAACATGGAACACTTTTATGAAGCCTTTACCTTTGGAAAGGCTGATGCCTGCCTTGCCGCATCCCTCTTTCATTTTAGAGAGATAGAGATCCCATCCCTAAAAGCCTATTTACATTCAAGGGGCATTGCGGTAAGGGTGTGATTTAAAATATTTAGGTAATGCGCCTGCTAATACTTGCCTCCGAGTCAAAAAGGAGGGTTCAAATACTTAGCATGCTTGGCTTTAAGTTCCTCGTAATACCTTCTTATGTGGAAGAAAGGCATGAGGGCAACCCTCTTTTAACAGCCAGAAGGCTTGCTTTCAAAAAGGCTTTTGCCGTTTGGGAAGATTATAAGTTTGCCACCGTGCTTGGCGCTGATACGGTGGTGGTCCTTGGAAAAAAGGTTTTGGGAAAACCAAAAGACAAGGAAGAAGCTAAAGAAATGTTAAGAAGTCTTTCTGGAAGATGGCATAAGGTTATAACGGGCGTATGCGTTATATCTCCCAACGGCAAGATAAGCTTCCATGATACAGCTTGGGTAAAGTTCAGAAGGATGGATGAAAAGGAGATAGAAGAGTATGTTAACACAGAAGAGCCTATGGACAAGGCTGGTGCCTATGCGGTGCAAGGCATGGGAGCAAGGTTTATAGAAAAGATAATAGGAGACTTTTACACCGTTATGGGCCTTCCAGCTTCCAAGACTTATAATGTCTTGAAGAATAAACTTTTTGCGTAATCGGTTTTTAAAGGCAATATGTAGCACAGACATTCCTGTCTGTGTAGTATTTCACAGGCAAGAATGCCTATGCTACAGCGTGTCTATTGTTTGTTATACTATTATGCAAGAGGCCCAATGTTTTGGATTAGTTTGCTATTGCTTTTTATAAGTGGGTGTGCTTCTGTGGTAAGCCAAGAAGATAGCAAAGTAGATGTGGGCGGTGGTTTGCAAATACAGATAAGACATAGCAACTATTAAGCCATGGCTTGTGAAAGGCTAAAGCAAGTAGAAGAAAGGATAAGTTTGGCCTGTGAGCGTGTGGGTAGAAAAAGGGAAGAGGTTTTACTTCTGGGTGCTTCAAAGAGCGTTCCACCAGAAAAGCTCATAGAGTTTTTTAACTGCGGCCTTTCTACCTTTGGCGAAAACAGGGTTCAGGAATTTATGAAAAAGTGGGAGAGCCTAAAAAACTTATCCATTGACTGGCATTTTATAGGAAGGCTGCAAAGCAACAAGGTAAAGTACATAATAGATAAGGTGAGCTTGATACACTCCTTGGACAGAGATAGTCTTTTGGAGGAGCTAAACAAGAGGGCAAAGGCTTTGGGTAAGGTGCAGGAGGTGCTTATAGAGGTAAATGTGGGCGGCGAGGAGACAAAGGGCGGCGTGGAGCCAAAAAACCTGAGAGCCTTTTTTGAAAGATGTCTAAAAGCGGAGAATATAAAGGTGCTTGGCCTTATGTGCATACCGCCATACAAAGAAGATAAAGAGGAGGTAAAGTCCTATTTCTCCTTTTTGAGGAAGCTAAAAGGAGAGCTTGAAAGGGAGTTTGGATTAACCTTGCCACACCTTTCTATGGGTATGTCCCATGACTTTGAGGTTGCCATAGAAGAAGGAGCTACCATAGTTAGGATAGGAAGCCTACTCTTTGGAGGCAGACCTTAAAAAGACCTCTCTTACGGGGAAAGGTATGCTTATACCCTCCTCTTCATACTTTTTCTTTAATCTCTTTATAAACTCATGCCTTATTAAATGCTGACTTGGGACATCCTTTGCCCTTAGGATCACATTAAAGTTTATGGAAAAATCGCCAAAGGCCGTATACCTTATAAAGGGTTCAAAGTCCTGCACTGCACCTTCTACCTCTTTTTGCACTTCCCTGGCAACTTCTACTGCTACCCTTTCTACCTTCTCAAGGTCGCTGTTGTAAGAAACACCCACGGGAACGATAACCACCAGCTCACTATTTGGCTTATCAAAGTTTATAACTATGGAGTTGGAAAGCTTAGAATTGGGCACTATAATCAAATTGTTGGATGGTTGTCTTATAACCGTGTTCCTCCATGTAATATCTTCCACAAAACCCTCCTCACCACTTTCCAACCTTATGTAGTTCCCTACCCTTATCTGCCCCGCCGCAAGCACATGAAAACCTGCAAAGAGGTTTTCTAAGGTGTCCCTGAGAGCCAAGGCTACAGCCAAGCCACCCACACCCAAGGCTGTAAGTATGGGAGCTATGGCTATACCTATCTTGTCCAAGGCTATTATCACACCCACCAAAAGCACCAAAACCTTGGATGCTTGAACTATAAGGGAAGCTGCCGGCATCTCTTGGCGGTAACGGTTCATGTACATCTTTAAAAAGAGCGCCACAAGCCTTGATGTAAGGAGGGAAAGGGAGAGTATAAAAAACACCCAAAGGGCTTTATCCTTTACAAGCCTAAGGCTCGCCGGAAGCTTTACTTCCTCTGAGAAGATGTACAGAACAAAAAGAAGGGACCACAAGGTAGGAACAAACCTAAAAATATCCCAGTAGAACCTTAGCCTTTTTAGGACAAGCCTTTCTACAAAGAGGGTAATGGTGGGGAATAAAAAAAGTAAGAATGAAAGGGTAAGGTATTCCTTTAAATGGTCCATAAAAGAATTATATTGTTTTTTTGGTATAGGTAGCTCGGGCATCCTTGCCCGCGATCTTTGATTAATAGGCATCTTGCGTGATAAAAGGCTCTTTGTATGTGTACTTAAGACAGGCTTTGGTGCACAAATAAGGAAGTCCTTGATAGTAGCGCACTGCAGCATGCCTCTAAAAAAGAGGGGGAAAGAACCCTACCTTTGTCAAAAGAAGATGCCACGCCTATGCGGTGGTCTGAATCAAAAAAAATTTATGCACCAACGCCCGCTGGATGTATAAAATATATGGTTAAAAGTATGGAAAGAAAGGCGGGCATACTTCTTCATATAAGCTCCTTGCCTTCAGACTTTGGGATAGGAGACCTTGGGCCAAGCGCCTATGCCTTTGTGGACCTTTTGGCCTCTTCGGGCCAAAGTCTATGGCAGGTGCTACCCTTAAACCCCACACACCAAGCCCACGGAAACTCTCCCTACTACTCCATATCCCTCTTTGCCGGCAACCCCATTCTTATAAGCCCAGAGCTGCTATACAGAGATGGGCTTATAGACAAGGCTACGCTCGAATCTTTAAGTATAGAAAGGTCGGACAGGGTACCATACGAGGAAGTTTACAAAAGAAAAGAGTACATGCTTGAGGTAGCTTTTAAAAACTTCAAGGAAGGGCAAGATTTTCTTTCCTTTTGCGAGGAGAAGGCTTATTGGCTTGATGCTTTTAGCCTCTTTTCGTGCGTACACAAAAGGCTAAAAAGACCTTGGTGGCAATGGGAAAAACTACCAAAGGTGGAAGAAAGAGAGCTTTTAAAAGAAAAGTTTATTCAATACATCCTCTTCAAGCAATGGATGGCTTTGAAGGAGTACGCAAACTCAAGGGGTGTAAGCATAGTTGGAGACCTTCCCATATATCCCGCAAGGCATAGCGTGGACGTTTGGGCAAACCAAGAGCTATTTAAACTGGAGGTCTCAGCGGGCGTTCCGCCGGACTACTTTTCAAAGACGGGACAGCTTTGGGGTAATCCTGTTTACAATTGGGAGAGGTTAAAAGAGAGGGGCTTTGAGTGGTGGCTTTTGAGGATAAGGTATTCTTTGGAGCTCTTTGACTTTGTAAGACTTGACCATTTTAGAGGGTTTTCAGCCTTTTATCAGGTGCTCTATGGAAGTAAGACTGCAGAAGGGGGTTGGTGGGAAAAGGCTCCGGGCTATGAACTCTTTGAAAGGATAAAGGAAGGGTTTCCAAGCATGCCCTTTATAGCGGAGGACCTTGGCACCATAGACGAGGAAGTGATAAGGCTAAGGGACCACTTTGGGCTTCCGGGCATGAAGGTTTTGGCCTTTGCCTTCTTTGACAAAAACTCCACCCACCTTCCACATAATCACACCTACAACTCCGTAGTTTACACCACAACCCATGATAACATGCCCATAAAGGACTGGTTTTTTAAGGAGTTAAGCCCTTGGCAAAGGGCAAGAGTCTTAGATTACCTTGGCTACGCGCCTCCTAAGGTGCATGAAGCCATTGTCAGGCTTGCTTACATGTCTGTGGCAAAGTATTGCATTGTGCCCATGCAAGACCTGCTTGGCCTTGGAGAAGAGTCAAGGATGAACACACCGGGAAAGGGGGAGGGCAACTGGCAGTGGAGGCTAAGGGATATGCCGCAAGGAGAGTTTTGGGAGTTCCTTGCCCTCTTGTGTGATATATACGGGAGGGCTTAGCCTTTTTCTATGGCTTCAAGCACCTTCTTGTAGCCCTCCATGAGATCGCCCAAGTCAAATCTAAACCTGTCTTTGTCAAGTTTTTCTCCCGTCTTGGCATGCCAGAGCCTGCATGTATCTGGAGAGATCTCATCTATTACAGCAAGGCTTTCATCGGGAAGAAGGCCAAACTCAAGCTTAAAATCTACAAGCAAAAGGCCATGGTCTCTGAAGAACTTCTTAAGAACCCTGTTCACCCTCCTTGCCATCTGAACCATCCTAAGTATATCTTTCCTGCCTGCAACGCCCAAAAGGAGGGCATGATCTATGCATATGAGAGGGTCATGCAATTCATCCTTTTTGTAAAAGAGCTCCACAAGGGGCTTTTTTAGCCTTTCCCCTTCCCTTAAACCAAGCCTTTTGCAAAGGCTTCCGGCAGTTATGTTCCTTACCACCACCTCAAGGTCATACCTTTTTGCCTTCCAAACAAGCATCTCCCTCTCGGAGACCTTCTCTATAAAGTGAGTTCTTATACCCTTCTCCTCCAAAAGCTTAAAAATTAGGCTTGATATGGTATTGTTTATAATGCCCTTACCTTCTATGGTTGCCCTTTTGGTAGCATCAAAGGCTGTAGCAGAATCTTTGAAATAGATAAGGCACTTTTCTTCGTCAACTTCATAGACTATTTTTGCCTTGCCCTCATATAGGAGCTTCATAGGTTAATTATAAATCCAGTTGCGCCGGGTAAGAAATTGTCTTTTGGTTTGGATAGGTAGTGCGGGCATCCTTGCCCGCGATCTTTGATTAAATTCTATGTAGCATAGACATTCTTGTCTGTGAAGTGTTTTTACACACAGGCAAGAATGCCTGTGCTACGACCTATTAGGAAAGAATTTTACTTAATTTTTTTACCCAGCGTGGGCTTTGGTGCACAAATAAAGAAGTCCTTGATAGTAGCGCACTGCAGCATGCCTCTAAAAAAGAGGGGGAAAGAACCCTACCTTTGTCAAAAGAAGATGCCACGCCTATGCGGTGGTCTGAATCAAAAAAATTTATGCACCAACGCCCATGAAATCAACTACCCACTCAGGAGTAAAAAACATCCCATAATCCTTTTTAGCAACCTTTAAACTTTCGTTTATTATAGATTGATCTCTTTTCATATTTTCACCGCCTTTTTAAGCAACTTTCAATTATATTATAACAGCAGTAAACCAACTTAAAGATTGTCCATACAATTAAAATTCAGTATTTTATAAAAACCCCACCCCTCACAAACTTCAAAACCCTTTCCTTTATGCCCTCTGCGTCTATTCCCACCAGATTTCTTAAAAGGTTTTGGTTGCCATGTTCCACAAACCTGTCGGGCACGCCAAGGTTTAAAACCTTCTTGGTGTATCCCATCTGAGCAAGTTTTTCAAGCACGCCAGAGCCAAAGCCTCCCATTATTACATTGTCCTCAACGGTGATAAAGAGCTCATACCTTTGGGCAAGCTCCTTTAAGAGGTCTTCATCCATAGGCTTTACAAACCTTGCGTTTACAAGGGCAAGGTCTATGCCTTCCTTTGAAAGGTCCTCGGCAGCCTTTAGAGCCTGATAGACTGTATAGCCCACCGCCAGTATGACGCCGTCCCTCCCTTCCCTTAAGAGCTCCCAGCTTCCCACCTTCAAGAGCCTAAAGCCCTCCGTAGGTACTCCGTAGGCAGGCCCCCTTGGATACCTTATGGCAAAGGGTCCGTTATGCTGCAAGGCTGTATAGAGTAGATCCCTTAGCTCTTGCTCATCCTTTGGAGCGCTCACCACCATATTGGGTATGCACCTGAGGTAAGAAAGGTCAAAAACGCCATGATGGGTGGGGCCATCATCACCCACCAAACCGCCCCTATCTATGGCAAAGACCACGGGGATGTTCTGCAAGGCTATATCGTGTATCACCTGATCGTAGGCCCTCTGTAGGAAGGTGGAATAATAACAAGCTATAGGCTTTAGACCTCCCAAGGCAAGGCCGCCGGCAAAGGTGCAAGCATGTTGCTCTGCAATGCCCACATCAAAAAACCTATGGGGAAACCTCTGGCTAAACTCCACAAGCCCAGACCCCTCCTTCATGGCTGGAGTTATAACCACTATGCTTGGATCCATCTCCGCCAGCTCTATTAGCGCCTTTCCAAAGACGGAGGTCCATGTGGGTGGAGAGGGCTTCTTTATAAACTCTCCCGACTCTCTCTTGTAGGGCGCCACGCCGTGCCATGTGGTGGGGTCTTCTTCCGCTGGCTTGTAGCCTTTTCCCTTTTTTGTGTATATGTGTAAAAGCACGGGACCTTTTATATGCTTTGCGTTTTCTAAGGTTCTTTCCAAGGCTGGCAGGTCATGGCCATGCACAGGACCTATGTAGTTAAAGCCAAGCTCTTCAAAGATAATACCCGGAGAAAGCAGGCCCTTTAGAAATTCTTCCGTCAGCTTCATAACCCTTAGGGCTGGACTTCCAAGGTGCTCAAGGAGGTTTTTAACCTTCTGCCTTGTTTCTTGTACAAAGCGTCCGCTCAATATCTTGCTAAGGTAGGTAGATATAGCTCCCACGTTGGGAGATATGGACATCTCGTTATCGTTAAGGATCACTATAAACCTATGGGGCTTTAGGTGTCCTGCGTTGTTTAAGGCTTCAAAGGCCATGCCTGCCGTCATGGCACCATCACCTATAACCGCCACCACATACCTTTCCCCTTCCCCTGTTAGGTCAAAGGCCTTTCTAAAGCCCAAGGCTGCAGATATGGAAGTGGAGCTATGACCTGCACCAAAGGCATCAAAGGGGCTCTCTTCCCTTCTCAAAAAGCCCGATAGGCCGCCGTACTGTCTAAGGGTTGGGAAAGACTCCTTTCTGTCTGTTAGTATCTTCCAAGGGTATGCCTGATGCCCTATATCCCAAACTACAACGTCCTTTGGTGGGTCAAAGACCCTAAGGAGGGCTATGGTTAGCTCTACAACGCCAAGGCTTGGTGCCACATGGCCGCCATTTTTGGCAGTGACCTCTATGATAAAGTCCCTTACCTCTTGCGCAAGCCTTTGAAGCCTTTCATAGTCATAGGTCTTCAAAAAGGCAGGACCTTCATACTCCTTTAAAAGCTCGTACCTCTCCAGCATACCTTATAAACTTATGCCCCTTTTTTTGCCTTTCAATAACTATATTTACGAGAAAAAGACCAGTCTTAACATCCAACCGGTGAAAAGTTGGAAAAGGGTGATCAAGATCCCCAAGGCCGGTAAAACTATAAACTTTTTACCCACGCCATCGCCCTTGAACCAAAAGACCAAGAAATTCACCAAGGATAGAAGGAGTAAGAGTATGCCGTTCCATTTGTGGGGAAAGGCCCAGATAAAGGGAGCCTTTGATTGTACAAGGGGAACTTTGGACACGGCAAAGCCAAAGATGACAGAAAACACCAGCAGGGCTATCAGAACCACATTGAGGTACAAGGCAGGCTTTAACAAGCCTTTGAGCTTTAACACGCCGAGGGAATAAAAAACAAAGACGAGCAAAGCTAAGAGCACTGCAGGATAAGAAAAGAGTGGATGCAAAACCATTAGACCACCTCCAAACCTTTTTCCACTTCTATTATACTCCTATATAGCTTCATAAGTATATCCTCATAGTTTTCCTCTCCCGTCTCCACCTTATCCATGAGCTCCTCCAACCTTCTGGTAAACTCCTCTTCAAGGAACTGGCTTATAAGCTCCTTGCCTTTTAGGTAGTTATAAACCTCCTTTCCAAGCCTTGTGGGAATAAGGAAGCCCTTGTTTTCTATCACATAGCCCCTTTCTATGAGCTTTTCCACTATGGTGGCGTAAGTAGAAGGCCTTCCTATCTTCTTCCTTTTCATCTCTTGCACCAGCTCTCCATGGGTGTAGAGGTAAGCCTTTGGTTGAGAAAGGAGCCTTTTCCTCTCAAGCACACCAAATGAGCCCAAAAGGGGCCTGTATAGCTCCACGGGTAAAAACCTATTCCATCCCTCTTGGATAATCTCCGTGGGCACTTCCAACTCAAAAACCTCTTCAAGGGCTTTTACCCTTAGCCTTAAGGTCTTTACCTTTACCTCCCTGCTTTGACTTGCCATAAAGCGCTTAAAGATCATCTCATAAAGCATCAAGTGTTCCCTTGACAAGCCCTCCACCTGCCCGCCGTAAACCAAGCTTTTCAACTCTTCTGGGTCTATGGGCTTTGTAGGCCTTATACATTCATGGGCGCCACCTTCTGACCATCTCCTCGGACGGAAAAAGTCCATACCAAGCTCTTCCTTTATGTACTCTTGGGCTATACCTATTCCATAGTCGGAAACCCTTGTGGAGTCTGTGCGGTGGTAGGTTATATAACCAAGTTCAAAGAGGCTTTGGGCAAGGTTCATCGTCTTTGGCAAAGACCATCTGTAAAGGTCGCTTGCACTTTTAAGCATAGTATCGGTGCTAAAGGGAGGTGGTGGCAACTTTGACTCCTCCTTTTCCTCCACAAGCTCCACCCAGACCTCTTTTAGCCTTTCATAAAAGTCCTTTGCCAAATCCTCTCTTTCAAAGACCTTTTCCACCCTTAACCTCCCCTCTTGGTCTATGGTAAAGACCACCTTATAAACCCTTTGTCTGTATTCCCTTTCCCTCTCTATTATCCAGCCCAAGACGGGGGTTTGAACTCTACCCGCGGAGAGCCAGCTTTTGCCAAAGGCATTTTGCAAAGCCTTTGAAAACTCAAAGCCTACCCATCTGTCGGCCACCCTCCTTACTATCTGAGCCTTTACCAAGTTCATGTCAATGCCCCTGCTCTCCTTTAAAGCTTTTAACAGAGCTTTTCTGGTAACCTCGTGAAACTCCATCCTCTTTATAACGGGGTTGTACGGCCTTATAAGCTCCGCCAGATCCCATCCTATCTTCTCACCCTCCGTATCCGGGTCTGTGGCTATTAGAATCTCTTGGGCTTCTAAAGCCATACGCCTCAAGCCCTCTATTATCCTCTCCTTCCCCTCTATTACCTCATAAAGGGGCACCGGCTTTCCGTCCACATATACGCCATGAAAGCCCTTTTCCTTGTTAAGGTCCAACACATGCCCAAGGCTTGCGCTTATCATAATATACCTGTCCCCCGCGGAGGTCTCCATAAGCTCATGGTCCCCTACTCTCCTTCTTACCGCCTTGCCAAAGAAGTTGGCTATGGTCTTTGCCTTGTTAGGAGACTCTACCACAATAAGCACAGGCTTTAAAACCTCCTTGCTTTGCGGCCTTTCTTCTCCAGAAAGGAAAGCCCTTATCCTTTTCCTATCCTCTTCTATTTCCTCCAAAACCTTAGAAAGGTCTATATCCTGAAAGCTTTGGAAGTTTATATCTTCGTTGAACCACTTAACCTTTTTTATAAGATGTTTAAAAGCCCTTTTATCATCTACCAAAACAAGGCTAAGACCTTTGCTTATCCCCCCGGCAAACATGCGAGAGGTCCTTCCGCTTGCCTGTAGGTATCCCGTAGCATCGGAAACAACCATCTGGTAGCCTTCTTGCGTCTTTCTAAGGGTTATCTCTTCCGATTTCTCAAGCAAAAGGACCACTTCCTTGGAAGATAGAAAGCTTCCTACCTCCTGCCTTAGCCTGTTTATCCTTTGTAAAAGGTCTGGCCTGTTTTTTGTAGAATCTTCGCTGAGGAATTGGTAGCTTTTGAGCTGCCTTAGCCAGCTGTCCAAGTCCCTTAGCCTTTGTGGTAGATGTTTGGCTATAAGGCTCCTTATGGACATCAGAGCCCAAAGAAGATGGGAAAGGCTCTCTTCAAAGCGCAAAGATATGACTATCTTGGGAACTCCATAAAAGATGGCATACCTTATCACATGGGGAAGGTCTATGCCCCTTGCAAGGGGGTTTCTATAAGAGGCAATGCCCACAAGAAGGTCTACATCCCCCCTTTCATAATCCTTTAAAGTCTTTTCATCAAAGTCTTCATAAGATACCGCCCTTATGCCCCTTTCACAAAGGTAAGCAACCACTTCCTGCACAAACTCCTTCCCCTTGTCGGAGGGAACAAACAAAAGCCCACCCTTTCCCAAAGACCTTATCCATTCTTCTAAGGGCCTTGAGTTTATGTCCTCGTACACATCCAAAACATTCCTAAGGTAGAAGGTGGGCGTTCCCACCTCAAAGCCAAGCAACTCCCTGAAAAGCTTTATCCTGTTGGAACGGGGATTGGAGGTGGCAGAAGAGACCACCAAAACACCCTTTCTTTTGTTGGATATCTCCTTTACCTCCTGAGCCAAGTCCCTTATCTTTTCCCAATCTTCCTTCCCTTTGTTAAATTTCTCCTTCAACCTTATAAGCCTCATGGTCAAGTTTATATCCTCTTCTTCAAAGCCCAGAAGAAGCAAAAGCTTGTCTATGTTTTTTGCCGTTTTCAAAAAGGAATCTACATCATCCACAAAGACAAAGTCAAAGGCTTTTGGTATAAGCTCATGATTTTTGTATAAAAACATGGAAGTGGTCAAGAGAACCTTGAAATCTCCAGCCTTTAACCTCTCCCTTTTAACCTCCCTTTGCTTGCCTGTTTCCTCCAAAAAGTAAAGAATATCTTTTTCCTCCAGTCCAAAGCCTTTCAGCTTTTTTAATGTAAGCTCCAAAAGAAGCTTGGTGGGTAGTATTATGTAAGACTTTTTGCCCTTTTTTGCCAAGTAGCTTGCCATAGATACACCAAAGGAGGTTTTACCTACTCCCGTGGGCGCCAGAAGGCCAAAGGAGTTGCCCAAAAACACCCTCTTTGCCCAGCTTTCTTGAAGGTTCCAAGGCCTTGAGCCAAGGTACCTCTCAAAGTGTTTTTTCCACTTTTTTAGCTCCTCTTCCATCTTACACACTTTGCCAAGGCTCCCCTCCCTTACCATGCCCTTGCAATAATCCTTACCTATCTTTGGCATACAAGCCTCGCAGGGCAATCCCAAGCTTAACCTCTCTGAGCTTATGGTTCCCCCACAGTTGGGGCAAAGGTTCTTAAAAAGGCTATTTACCATCATAGTTTTTTTTATTTTAGTCCTTTTCCCTTGTATAGCTTTACAAAAGGTAGCACAGGCATCTTGCCTGTGTATAAAAATTAATCAAAAGGCGCGGGCAGGGATGCCCGCACTACCTCCCATAAAACAAACTTTGACACATACATCAAAGGATAATCTCTCAGTAGTTTTTCTATTTTAGTCCTTTTCCCTTCCCTTTAGTAAAACCCTAAGGGGTGCATGCTTTATGTTTAAGTATTCCCTTAGCTTCCTTTGGAAAAACCTTTTGTACTCGGGCCTCCAAAGCTCTGGGTCGTTGGTAAAGACTACAACGGTAGGCGGCTTTGTGCCCTCTTGAAAGGCGTAGTATATTTTCACCTCCTTTCCCTTGTAAGAGGGTGGGTGCTTTTCCTTCAAGATCCTTTCTATAGCCCTGTTTACAAAGGAGGTTTTGTGCTGCATGTTGTAATCCTTCCAAACTAAGTCAAAGGACCTTAAAAGGCTTTCTATACCTTGTCTTCTTAGGGCTGAAGTTAGAACTATGGGGGCAAAGTCAAGGAAGGAAAGCTCCCTTCTTATGTAAGCCTCCAAATCTCCCTTGCTTGCCTTTACAAGGTCTATCTTGTTTCCCACTATAACGCAGCCCTTGTACCTTCTTTCTATCAATCCACCTATCTTCTTATCTTGGTCCGTAATACCTTCTGAAAGGTCAACTACAAGGCAGGATATATCGGAAAGCTCAACGGCCTTTATGGACCTTCCCACCGAGAAAAACTCCACGCCATACTCCACCTTACTTCTCCTTCTTATGCCAGCCGTGTCTATAAGGATATAATCCCTTCCTTCAAAGGAGAAGGGGATTTCAATGGTATCCCTTGTGGTGCCCGGTATGGGAGAAACTATAACCCTTTCCTCCCTCAAAAGGGCGTTTACAAGGGAAGATTTGCCCACGTTGGGCCTTCCCAGAAAGGCTATTTTTATACCCTCAAAAGCCTTCTCCTCTCCTTGGGGAAGGTGTTCCACCATATGATCCAAAAGCTCACCAATACCAATACCATGCTGGGAGGATATGGGAAATACCTTTTCAAAGCCCAAAGAGTAAAACTCATACACCCTATCTTGGAGCTTTTTGTGGTCTATCTTATTCACTGCAACTACCACCTTTTCTTTGTAAGGATAAAGGAGCCTTGCTATGTACTCATCCCCTGCCGTCATCCCCTCCCTTCCATCCACCACAAAGATTATCCCCTTTACCCTATCTAACACCCTTTGAACCTGCCTCTTTATGGCTTCACTTATCTCATCGCCCCTTTCCAACACACCACCCGTATCTGCCACCGTAAAGACCCTATCCTTCCAGCTTACCACCCCCTCTACCATATCCCTCGTGACACCCGGAAGGTCATGAACTATGCTCTTTCGCCTCTTTACAAGCCTGTTAAAGAGGGTAGACTTGCCCACGTTGGGCCTTCCCATTATCAAAACATCCGCCATGAGCATTAGAAGTTTATCACAATGTTAATTAAACACCGGCAAAGAAATTCAGAACATAGCATATGTATTCTTGCCTGTGTATTTTACCAATAATGAATGGGCGACCCTCAGGTCGCCCCTGTAATTACTGAAAAACTTTTAACGGTTTACCCTTTGCTTTTATAGTTTTCTATTCCCCTTTTTATCTCCTCGTAGGCAAATTCCACGCCTTTAAACTCCTCCACCTTTACCCACTTTCCGGGCTCCAATTCCTTGTAGTGTTCAAAGAAGTGCTTGATCTTATCCAAGAGGATCTTTGGTAGGTCCTCGTAAGATTTTATTCCTTCATAGGTTAGGTCCAGCTTGCTATGAGGCACAGCCAAAAGCTTTGTATCAATTCCTTCTTCATCCCTCATCTGAAGGGCACCTATGGGCCTACACCTTATAACGCTACCCGGGACAACCGCATACCTTGATATTACCAAAACGTCCACAGGGTCTCCATCATCTGCCAAGGTTTGGGGTATAAAGCCGTAGTTAAAGGGATAATGCATGGCGGTAAATAGGAACCTGTCCACAAATATGGCTCCGCTTTCCTTGTCAAGCTCGTACTTTATGGGGCTGTCTTGAGGTATTTCAACTACCACATAGATGTCCTCCGGCGGGTTTTTACCGGGTGGTATCCTCCTTATGTCCATAGCATACCTCCTTTATTCTTAGACTTGTACGTTGCAAAAGTTCATGCTGTTTTCCACGCCAAACTCTACACACCTCAAAAGACATTCTCCCGCTCTGTTTATAACCTTGTTTAGGACCTCTTCCTCTTCCTTGTCAAAAGGGGATAGTACATACTCCACCACCTTGTTTTTATCCTTTGGCCTTCCTATGCCTATTTTTAACCTTGGGAACTTATCCGTCTTTATCTCTTTTATGATAGATTCTACGCCATGATGGCCTCCGCTGCTACCTTCAAGCCTAAGCCTTAATTTTCCAAGGGGCAGGTCAAGGTCATCGTAAACTATTAGCATCTCTTCCGGCTTTATCTCATACTCTTCCAGCAAGTTGACAACAGCAAGCCCTGAGTTGTTCATGTAGGTCTGGGGCTTGGCTATAAGCACCTCCCTTCCCTGCAGGCTTGCCTTGTAAAGATGAGAGAGGCATTCCTCCGTGTACTTTTGCAATCTCAACCTTCTTAAAAGCTCATCTATTGCCATAAAGCCCACATTGTGGCGGGTCCTCTCGTACCTTTTCCCGGGATTGCCCAATCCCACCAGAAGTCTTATCATTCAGAGGGTGTTTCTTCCTCAGACTCGGGCTCAAGGACCACTGCCACCGTTTCTTCGGGCGAATCCATTATTATGCAACCTTCTGGAGGTACTATATCCCTCACGTGAAGGACATCACCAAGTCCAAGGGAGCTTACATCTACCACTATCTTCTCCGGTAGTTTATCAATCCTTGCCTTTACGGTAAGGCTGTGCATTAGGGCCTCAAAGGTTCCACCAAGCCCCACGCCCGCCGGAGTTCCCACAAACTCAATGGGCACTTCCACCTCAATTTCTTGCACATGGCTTATATCCTGAAGGTCCACATGTATTGGGTTGTCCCCAAGCCAGCCCATCTGTATATCCTTCAAAAGGCACAACCTCTTTTCGCCGTCCAACTCTGCCTCAATTAGGAAGGTTTCGCCATGTGGGAAAGATTTAAGGTCTTTAAGGCTTATATAGGCATGCTTGTTTTCCACACCCTTGCCGTATATCTCCACGGGTATGTAGCCCTCTCTTCTAAATCTTTTTATCTCACTTTTTCTTCCAAGGCTTCTTGGTATTAGCTTTACCTGAACCTTCCTCATCCTTACCTCCTTTTATTGTATAAACAAAGAGCTTATAGACTCACCTTCATGGGCTCTTTTTATAGCCTCCCCTATCAAGGGAGCTATAGATACTACCCTTAGCTTTTCAAGGTTGTGCTTTTCTACGGGTAAAGTGTTGGTGGTTATTACCTCCTCTATTGGAGCTTCCTTGAGGCGGTCTATTGCAGGACCGGAGAATACACCATGCGTGGCGCAAACCAATACCCTCTTTGCACCCTTTGAAAGAAGCATATGGGTTGCGGCCACAACAGTGCCCGCCGTGTCCACAATATCATCCACTATGATGGCCGTTTTGTTTTTTACATCCCCTATGAGGTCAAGCACCTCTGCCACATTGGGCTCTGGCCTTCTTTTGTAGATTATGGCTATTCCACAGCCTAACTTGTTGGCCAACATTCTTGCCCTTTCTACCCCGCCTGCGTCTGGAGAAACTACCACCGTATCTTGGTCCACCCTTTCCTTCACATACTCATACAAAACATTGAGGGCATAAAGGTTATCCACAGGTATGTTAAAAAAGCCTTGGATCTGGGGAGAGTGGAGGTCCACCACTATAAGCCTTTGTGCTCCTGCAGTGCTTATAAGGTCTGCCAAAAGTCTGGCGCTTATGGGAACCCTTGGCTTGTCCTTTCTATCCTGCCTTGCGTAGGCATAGTAGGGGATAACCGCCGTAATCCTACCGGCGGAAGCCCTTTTTAGAGCATCAAGGATAAACAAAAGCTCCATTATGTTGTCGTTTACAGGATGGCACAAGGACTGGATGACAAACACATCCTCCCCCCTCATAGATTCGTTTATCTTTACCCTTACCTCTCCGTCGCTAAACCTGCCCACTGTGGCATCGGAGAGGGGTATGCCAAGGTACTCGGAGACCTCCTGCGCCAGTTTTGGATTGCTTGTACCAGTAAGAAGCTTTATTGATCCAAGCATTTTGCACCTCTTTTTCATAATGGGGAAAGCTGGGGTGCCTGGATTCGAACCAGGAGCCCCCGGATCCAAAGTCCGGTGCTCTGCCAGTTGAGCTACACCCCATAGCTTTCCACCCTGTAAAGCTTCCAGCCTCTTGCCTTACAAGCCAGCTCAACCTCTAAAAGGGGCTCACCGGCGTAAAATACGCTGGAGCCGCTTCCACTTACCAAAGCCTTCAGCCCCAAACTCCTCAAAAACCTTAGCACCTCACCTACCTCTGGGTAAAGCTCTGCGGCGAGCTCACCCAGCTTGTTTTCCAAAAGGCTAAAATCTCCAGCCCTTAAGCAATCTATTATTTTATCACCCTGTAGCTTTTCTGTCAATAGGTTTTCCTTTACCATACTGTAAACATACCGCGTGGAGACCTTTACCCCGGGGTATATAAGGGTAAAGACCCTCTTGGACAGTTTTATCTTCTCCAATATCTCCCCCCTTCCCCTTCCTATGGCAGAGCCGCCAAGAAGGAAAAAGGGCGCATCGGAGGAAACCATAGAAGCTATCCTTTTAAGGTCCTCAAGGTCAAGGGGATTTTCTAAGAGCTCATTTAGAGCTTTGAGGACAAGGGCCACATTGGAAGAGCCACCCCCCAATCCTGCCCCTTCCGGTATGTTTTTTTGTATGTATATACGGTAGTTTATCTCCTTTCCAAGCTCCTTTTCCATGAGCTTAACAGCCCTGTAGACAAGGTTTTCCTCCATGGGAATTCCCGAGCTTGTTTCTATCTGCAAAGGTCCCTCCTCTATGTGTATCTCGTCAAAAAGGTCTATGGCGTGGTATACGGTAAATATCTCGTGGTATCCATCCTGCCTTTTGCCCAAAAGCCAAAGCCCAAGGTTTATCTTTGCTGGGGACAGGACTTTCATAATGTATTATTTTATATGCTGGGTGAGAAATTAAATATCATTGAATGAACCTCCTATAAAAGCTATATCCAATAGCATAGGCATATACATACACAAGCACACAAGTCAAAGCCCTCCACCCACTACCAGCATTAAAAACCTTCATCTGACTTATCACACCCTCACACCCCCTATAGCCCCTATCCCCATACACCTCACAATTCTCCACAAGCCCCCTAAACCATACACTCCTTTTTTTTTCCTCTCCCTGAACGCCCTCACCTCATGCATACTACCAAATGTTATCCACACATCATATACCACCCCATCCCTATCACACAATACCATCATCAACATCCCATACCTTATCTTCTTCCCAAGTAAAAGCTTGGTCAATATTAAAAGTCTTAGCATGTAAAGTTGGTATTCTCTCAATATCTTGTAAACTCTCTTTATTCTGTATTTTCTGAAGATATGCCATGATTGTATGGAGGGGTCAAAGAGTAGTTGGGCTAATTTGAGTACTTTCATGCCTGTGATGTAAGAGAGGATGAACATGGCTGTGTTTGGGATCTGTTAGTTTGGGTTTTCTGCCTGCCTTTGCTTTTGGCACCTTTAAAAAGGGCATAGCTTTTTCAAGGTCTTGTAGTATTTGATCGTAGATGGACATGTAGTGTGGTAAGATATTCGTGTTAGAACCTCCTGAGGTTAGTGTAGGGCTAATATTATAGCCCTACCGCCTCTTTTTATTGATGGGCTTATGTTTGAGCTTTTTGAATTTCTCACCCGGCGTATTCCCTAAACATTATATCAATTGGTCTTGGGGCTAAAATGCCACAGGATTTTATCAGTGCTATAATTTTAAAATTATGCAATTGCAAGAAAAGTTAATTGTGGAAAAGGTAAAAGGGTTGGTAGAACCTGTAATAAAGAGTATGGGATATAAGCTTTTTGACGTGGAGTTCAAATCGGAAAAGGGTTGGGTGTTGAGGATAATAGTGGATAAGGAAGGTGGTATAACCATAGGTGATTGTGAGGAGGTGAGCAAAAGGGTAAGTGCGCTGTTGGATGTGGAAGATATTATTCCAGTTTCTTATTTGCTTGAGGTCTCTTCTCCGGGGCTTACCAGGGAGCTTACAAAACCTTTTCATTTTGAGTTTTTTCAAGGAAGGCTTATAAGGCTTGTGTTAAGGGACGCTATAGAGGGTAAAAGGGAGCTCAAGGGCTATATAGAAGGCATAAAGGAAAACATACTTAATATAAAGGAAAAGGGAACGGATAAAGCGTATTACATTCCCCTATCGCTTATAGCCAAGGCAAGTCTGGAGTTGGAAAAATGGTAAAGAGTCTCAAAAAACTTATAGAACAAGTGGCAAAGGAGAAGAACCTACCAGAATGGATAGTGGAAAGATCCTTGAAAAATGCCATAGCCATTGCCATAAAGAAGGATAGAAAAATAAAGGAAGACCTTGAGGTCCATCTTGAAGAGGATCACATAAGGGTGTGCGTACTAAGGAAAAAGAACAAGGAGGTGGATAAGTTCCCTTTGGAAATATCAACAGAAGACTTAAACAGGATAGCGGTACATGCTGCAAAGGAGGAGTTTTTAAAGGAGTTGGAAAAGGCGGAAGAGGAAAGGGGGTACCTTGAGTACATTGAAAAGGAAGGGAGTATAGTTTTTGGGATAGCGAGGAAGATAACGGAGGAGGGCGATGTGATAGTGGATTTGGGAAAGGTAGTAGGCCTGCTGCCAAGGAGGGAGCAGATAAGAAAGGAAGAGTATAAGCCCGGCATGAGGCTAAAAGCCTTGCTACTTCAGGTTAAAGTGAAAAGGGGAAAGTATGAGATAATTCTTTCAAGAACCCATCCCAAATTTCTCAAAAAGCTCATAGAACAAGAGGTGCCAGAGGTAAGCAGGGGAGAAGTGGTTATAGAGGCTGTGGTAAGAGAACCGGGTGAGAGGGCAAAGGTTTTGGTCCGCTCTGAGGATCCAAAGATAGACCCTGTAGGCGTTATAGTTGGTGTAAAAGGTTCAAGAATATTACCTATATCGGAGGATCTATCTGGTGAAAAGATAGATGTTATAAGATGGACTCCGGATGAGGAGGAGCTCATTAAAAGAAGCCTTTCACCCGCCCCCGTATCAAAGATAAGGATTGATGTAAAAAACAGGAGGGCTGAAGTGGCTGTAGCAAAGGACAAGCTCTCCCTTGCTATAGGAAAGCATGGCGTTAATGTTAAGCTTGCCAACAAGCTTACGGGATGGTATATAGATGTAATGTCTGAAGAAGACTTTGAGGCTCTACAAAGGCTAAGATGACTACCTTAAAGGACGTTTATATAAAGAAGATAATCTATGGGGGTTATGGTCTTGCTCAAGTGGGGGGCAAAAGTCTTATGGTGGATTATGCTCTTCCGGGGGAAAGGGTAGATGTGGAGTTTTTAAAGGAAAAAAAGGATTACATATTGGGAAGAGCCAAAGGGGTTTTGGTAGCTTCTCCAGAGAGGAGGGAGGCTCCATGTAAATACTATGGCTTGTGTGGTGGATGCCAGCTGCAGCATATGGATTACTCAGCCCAAATAAAAGCAAAGGAAGGCATGCTTTTGGAGACTCTAAAAAGGATAGGGAAGATAGATATAAACAGCCTTGAACCTTCCCTTTATTCTGAGGAGTTTGGCTACAGGGTAAAAGCGCAGTTTAAAGTGGCAGGGGGCTCCATAGGCTTCTATGAACGACAAAGCCACAACCTTGTAGAAATAGACCAATGCCTTCTTCTACATCCTTTGATCAACGAACTTATACCTTCCCTTAAGGAGTTGGTGAGGAGGATACAAGGGCTTAAGGAAATACATGTAATGTGCTCTCCTACGGAGGGGGAACTGGTTGTTAAGCTAATGTCTGAGGAGATAATACCAAAGGAGGAGCTAAAAAGGCTAACGGAAAACATCCTTCCAAATAAGGTGGTGGGCGTTGGGCTTTATAAGCACGGCAAGGTCTATAGCCTTGGTAGAGATTTTACCTTTGTGCAGGTAGGACCTTATAGATATAGGGTTAGTATGGACTCCTTTGTACAGGTTAATTACAAGCTTTGGGACAAGTTTACAGAGTTTGCGGTGCCTAAACACCGTTTTGATAGGGTCTTGGAGCTGCACTGTGGAATAGGGTTTTTTAGCCTCTTTTTGGCCCAAAGGTCTGACTTTCTTATGGCATACGATAGCAACCCATCTGCCATAAGGGATGCAGAGTACAACGCCAAGATAAACTCCATAGGGAATGTCGCCTTTAGCCTTGAGAAGGGCCTATCCGCTCTTAAAAAACATGCTGGAGATATTATAGACCTTATATTCCTTGATCCCCCAAGGTCTGGGCTTTCAGAGGGCGAAGTCCATCTTATACTAAAAAACAAGCCAAAAAGCTTGGTTTATGTTTCCTGCGAGCCTACCACCCTTGCCAGAGACCTTAAGGTTTTGATAAAAGGTGGCTATAAGATGGTAAGCCTTCATATGATAGACAACTTTCCAAATACTTACCATATTGAGGCTATAGCCCACCTTGTAATGGGTTAATATTTTTTACTGATTAAGCCATAGTTAAGAGCATAAGCCTTTAGGCTTGGTCTTAGTAAGAGATTTATGTCTTGCCACTTGTTTGGTGTTAGTAATAAACTTAAAACTCTACAGCACAAAAGGAGGTGGACATGCGCGTTCTTAAGAGAAATGGAAAAAGGGAAGCTCTTGATATATCAAAGATACGTATAGCTATAGGTTTTGCCTGCGAGGGTATTGATGTGGACCCTATGGAGCTTGAGCTTGATGCCCAAATACAGTTTAAAGATGGTATAAGTACAAAGGAGATTCAGCAGCTCCTTATAAGAACTGCGGCAGAAAAGGTTTCTCCCCAAACACCACAATGGCAATATGTGGCTGCAAGGCTTCTTCTTTATGACCTCTACAAAGATGTGGGCCATATCAGGGGATACAAAGTAAAGGACAAGATAAACGGCAAGTATAAGCCTTATAACCCAGATAGCTTTTACAAGCTGGTAAAAACTTACGCGGAAAGGGGTATATATGGTAGCTATTTGCTTGAGGAATACACGGAAGAGGATTTTAATATACTTTCAAGGTATATAGACCCAAGCAGGGATCTCCTTTTTAACTACACTGGTATAAAGGTACTGGTAGATAGGTACCTTGTAAGGGATGAGGATGGCAATGTGGTAGAGCTTCCGCAAGAGATGTACATGCTCATTGCCATGACCCTTGCGCTACCAGAAAAAAGGGAGGAAAGGCTAAAATGGGCTAAAACCTTTTACGACCTACTTAGCAAGCACGAAATCTCCTTGGCTACACCCACGCTCATGAACGCAAGAAGAACCCATACACAGCTTAGCTCTTGCTTTGTTTTGACTGTGGATGACGACCTTTATGATATCTTTGACAACGTGCAAAAGGTTGGTCAGATTTCAAAGTTTGCCGGCGGGCTTGGCATCTATCTTGGCAAAATAAGGGCAACGGGAGCTCCCATAAGGAAGTTTAAAGGAGCAAGCTCTGGAGTTTTGCCGGTGGTCAAGATTTTAAACGATGTTATGGTATATGTAGACCAGCTTGGTATGAGGAAGGGCTCTGCCAGCATTACCCTTGATATATGGCATAAGGATATATTGGACTTTCTGGAAGTAAAGACCAACGTGGGAGATGAAAGAAAGAAGGCCCACGATATTCATCCTGCCCTATCCATACCAGACCTATTTATGAAAAGGCTGAAAAACAGGGATAAATGGACTTTGCTCGACCCATACTATTGTAAAAAGGTAAAGGATGGAAAAAACTTGGAAGACTTTTACGGGGAGGAGTTTGAAAAGCTTTATGAAAAGTTGGAAAGGGAGTTGCCCTCTTATGCTAAGAAAGAGATTCCAGCCTTTGAGCTCTGGAAAAGGCTTCTTACGGTGATCTTTGAAACGGGCGAACCTTACATCTTCTTTAGGGACACTGCCAACAGGTTAAATCCCAACAAGCATTGTGGCATGGTTTACAGCTCCAACCTATGCCACGAAATAGTACAAAACATGTCCACCACGCAGCATATAGAGGATACTTTGTTGGAAGATGGTACTATAGTTCACAAAAAGAAGTCTGGAGATGTGGTGGTTTGCAACCTTGGCTCTATAAACCTTGGAAAGGTATATACAAAGGAGGATATGGAAAGGGTGGTACCATTGCTTGTAAGGATGCTTGACAATGTTATAGATATGAACTTTTACGCCATAAAGGAGGCGGAGTACACCAATAAAAGGTACAGAGCTATAGGTATAGGTGTGAGCAACTACCATTATTGCCTTGTTAAAAACAACATCCAATGGGAATCGGAAGAGCATCTTGAGTTTGCAGAAAAGCTCTTTGAAAGGATAGCCTACTATGCTATAAAGGGCTCTATGGAGCTTGCAAAGGAAAGGGGAGCCTATCCACTTTTTGAAGGTTCTGACTGGAGCAAGGGAATATTCTTTGGAAGAAGTGCGGAAGAAAACGGTAGGATGTCAAAGAATGGCTTTGACTGGACCTCTTTGGCTCAAGAGGTCAAAAGATACGGCATTAGGAATGCCTATCTGCTGGCAGTTATGCCCACTGGATCCACATCTTTAATAATAGGTGCCACACCTTCCACAGACCCAATCTTTGCCAAGTTTTACAAAGAAGAAAACATGTCGGGTATACTTCCCCAAGTGCCACCAGAGATAGACAAATACTTTTGGCACTATAAAAGCGCCTACAGTATAGACCAAGAGTGGATAATAAGGGCTGCCGCCGCAAGGCAAAGGTGGATAGACCAAGCCCAATCTTTGAACCTTTTCATAGACCCAGAGCAGGTGGATGGGCCCAAGCTATCAAGGCTTTATGAGCTTGCTTGGGAGCTTGGACTAAAAACGGTTTATTATATGAGAAGCAAATCTATGACCGATATAGAAGAATGTGAAAGCTGCTCTGCGTAGGAGGTAAGACATGGAAAGGACCATAATTTTTAACCCACAAGGAGACAGAGAACCATCAAAAAGGAAGATAGTTTTTGGAAACCCTACCAACATAATGGAGCTTAACAACATAAAATACCAATGGGCCTTTGACCTTTACAAGACCATGGGATTTACCAACTTTTGGATACCAGAAGAAATACCCATGAACGAAGACCGCAAACAGTACGAGAAGGAGCTTTCCGAATATGAAAGGAGAGCTTATGAGATGGTGCTTAGCTTTCTCATAGCCTTGGACAGCTACCAAGTGAATATGCTTAAGGAATTTGCCAGATACATTACAGCTCCAGAGCTTGTTATGGCTTTGACCTCCCAAGAATTTCAGGAGGCTTTGCACTCTTATTCCTATCAATTCATCCTTGAAAGCGTGGTAGACCCAAGAGTTGCCGATGAAATATACAACTATTGGAGACAGGACCAAATTTTAATGGAGCGGAACAGAGTCATAGCAGAGCTTTACAATGAGTTTATTCAAAAGCCAACGGAAGAAAACTTTATAAAAGCCGTCTTTGGCAACTATGTGCTTGAAAGCCTGTATTTTTATTCGGGCTTTGCCTTTTTCTACACCCTTGGAAGGCAGGGCAAGATGAGAAATACAGTCCAACAGATCAAATATATAAACAGAGATGAGCTAACTCATGTGAGCCTCTTTAGAAACATCATCCTTACTCTAAAAGAAGAAAATCCAGAGCTATTTACTCCAGAGATAGAAAGGTGGGTTTATGAGTTTTTTAAGTTTGCCACAGAAAAGGAGATAGAATGGGGCAAATATGTAACCCAAAACCAGATCCTTGGCTTGAACGACCATCTAATAGACAGATATATAAAATACCTCTCCAACCTAAGACTAACTCAGCTGGGCTACAAGCCCTTATATCCCCATATAACCGAAAACCCCATGAAGTGGATAGACCAGTTTAGAACCATAAATGATACAAAAACGGACTTTTTCCAAGCCAGGCCACAAACCTATGCAAAAAGGAGTGAGTTAAAGTGGTAGCTTAGGAGCTTTCTTCTTTGGATTCTTCTTCCTTTTTACCCTTTTTCTCTTCCAAGAGGCTTTTTTTTATATACTCTATATCCTTTTGTATGTCTGTGAGCATATCTATGATCTCATCCACAGCTTCTCTTATCTTGATTATCTCCAACTCCATCATAGCATTTAAAATTATACCATTATACGCCAGGTGAGAAATTATCCTTTGATGTATATGTCAAACTTTGTTTTATGGGAGGTAGTGCGGGCACCCCTGCCCGCGCCTTTTGGTTAAATCTTTTTACACAGACAGGATGCCTGTGCTACCTTTTATAAAGCTATACAGGGAAAAAAGGTCTGGTGTGTTATACGCAAGAGATCTTTTGAATTTCTCACCCAGCGTATTATTTTACGTATACTTTTCTTATGTTTGTAGATAGGGTAAAGATCCATGTTAAAGCTGGAGACGGTGGCGACGGAGCTGTGGCTTTTTTAAGGGAAAAGTATAGGCCCTTTGGAGGTCCTGCAGGTGGAGATGGTGGAAAGGGTGGGGATGTTATCTTAGTGGCAACAAGCCGTAAACATACCTTGTATGACTTTAAATTTCAAGCGCATTTTAAGGCCCAAAAGGGGGAGCATGGAAAGGGCAAAAACCAGCATGGGAAAGATGGAGAAGACCTTGTTATTTATGTTCCTGTGGGTACGGTGGTTATAGATGCGGAAACGGGGCAGGTTTTGTGTGATCTGGTAAAAGATGGTCAAAGGTGTGTGGTGGCGAGGGGTGGGAAAGGTGGGAGAGGAAATGCCCGCTTTGCCACACCCACAAACCAAAGCCCAAGGTATGCGGAGAAGGGGGAAAAGGGGGAAGAGAGATGGCTTATCCTTGAGCTAAAGCTTATAGCAGATGTGGGCCTAATAGGCCTTCCAAACGCCGGCAAGTCCACCCTTATATCCAAGCTAACAAGGGCAAGGCCAAAGATTGCAGATTACCCCTTTACCACCCTTTCACCGGTACTCGGTGTAATGGAAGTAGACGACCAAAGCCAAGTTGTCATAGCGGACATACCCGGGCTTATAGAAGGTGCCAGCCAAGGTAGAGGCTTAGGCCATGAGTTTTTAAGACACATAGAAAGGACAAAGATCCTTTTGCATCTTATAGACATATCCGATGCAAGGAGCCAAGATCCAGTAGAGGCTTTTGAAGTAGTAAACAGAGAGATGGAAAGCTATAGCAAAGACCTTATGAAAAAGCCGCAGATTGTGGTTGGTACCAAGCTGGACACCCTCTCCGACCGGTCCTATGTAGACACTTTGGAAAGGGAATTTGGTAGAAGGGGATACACCTTTATAGCCATATCTGCCATAACCGGTGAAAACCTTGATAGGCTAAAATACCTTATAGTAGAAAAGCTGAAGGAAACAGAAGATGAAGCTTTTGGGAAGGTACAGCATATCTCTGAGCCCCCAACAACCGGCGGAGGTAGAGCCGGTTGAAGTGGAAGAATCGGAGCAGTTTTTAGACTTTGCGGAAGAGCCAAGGGTGTATGAAGGCTACAAACCGGAAGAAGGCTTCAGTCTAATCTTTGTGGATGGAGTAAGAAGGACGGAGTGCCTTGCCTACATAAAGGATGAAGAGAAGAATGAAAGCTCGGAAGGTGCCTTCGTATCTTTGGGTGCGGGTGCCCTGAGAGTAGAATATGGAAAATTGAACCTTATAAAGGAATCCCTTATTTTCAGTGAAGTAAGAAGGATTATGGCCTTTAAAGGCAGCTTTCTCCTTCAAAGTGTTTTAAACTTCAAGGCCCTTCCGGTAGATGGGGACCTCTCTGTGGAGGTCAATAGATATATGAGAGAAGAGATGGAAGCCCATATTGCCTTGCAGGCTTTTAAAAAGTTTCCAAAGGATTTGATAGTCTGTGATGGGGTTTTGAGTCATAAGCTTAAGAATACACCTGCCATAGGCTTTGTAAAAAGCATAAAAAGGCTCTACTTTGATAAAAGGTATTTAGACCTTTTGTATTCCCTTAAGCCGGGTCAAAGAAGCCCAATCATAAAGGTACATTATCAACAAAAGCAGGAAGAGAGGGAAAGGGTGGATAAGCTTACCTGGTATGTAAAGCTTTCCGACCATGAGGGCTTTTATGGCATGGCAAGGGTAGAGGTCTTTCCACAAAGGGAATTTGAAGAAGTAAAAAGGCTTGCAGACCTATCGGCTGGACTTTTGCCCCTCTTTGTTAGCAAGTCCTTTCAGGATAAAAGGTCCCCCCAAAACCTTTTACCAATAGGAAAGCTTGAAAGGTTCTTAAGGTCCCACCTTGGAGCCTATGGCATAATAAGAAGGCAGATAGAAAGCTTCCTGCATGCTTGAGGTATTCCTTACTGTAAGCATAGCATACCTTTTTAAAAGGCTTGGTCTGTTTTCCTCTGAACATTCAAAAGCTTTGGTAAACTATGTGCTATACTTTGCCTTGCCCCAACTTAGCTTTAAGACAGCCCATCAAATAGGCTTTTCAAAGGATGTGGCCTTTATCAGCCTTGGCGCTTGGATGGTAATAATCTCTTCTATAGCCTGTGCCTATCTGATAGGTAGGCTTATAAGGTTGGATAAACATAACCTGAGGAGCCTTATGGTGGTTTCTGCCTTTGGCAACACAGCCTTTTTGGGCTATCCTTACGCCTTTTCTTACTTTGGCGCGGAGGGGTTAAAGTATGCGGTAATTTACGATAGCATAGGCTCCTTTCTTGCCGTGTCTTCCCTTGGCTTTCTCATAATAAAGGGAAGGTTAAACTTAAAGTCGGTGCTTTTCTTTCCACCCTTTCTGGGACTTGTGTTTGGCTTCTTGCTTAGAGGTCTTAGCCTTCCAGATTATGTGTGGAAGTTTGTAGACTTTTCCGTAGCCTCCCTTTTGCCGGTAGTTCTTTTTTCCTTAGGCCTTTCCTTTGAACTCTCCCATGTGGGAAAGGACCTAAGGCTTTTAATTGTAGCCTTGGGCATAAAGATGTTTCTTTCCCCCATCCTTGCCGTAGCTTTGTTTAAATTATTACCCCTTGACCCATTAGCCTATAAGGTGGCCGTACTTGAATCCTCTATGCCTACCATGATAACGGCAAGCCTTCTGATGTTGAAGTATGGTTTAAACCACAATTTAGCCTTTGCCAGTGCGGGAGTGGGCATGCTGCTTAGCTTTTTAACCGTACCCCTATGGGTTTTTGTTATTAAAGGGCTATAATATAAATCATAACTTTTTGAAAGGAGGCATGCATGGCAAAGGGCACTGTGGCTTACAAAATACTAAAAGACCACCTTGTGAGCGGCAAGCTTATACCCGGTGAGGAGATAGCCATAAGGATAGACCAGACCCTTACACAGGATGCTACCGGTACTATGGCATACCTTCAGTTTGAAGCCATGGGCGTGGAAAGGGTAAAGACGGAGCTTTCGGTAAGCTATATAGACCATAACATGCTTCAAACGGACTTTAAAAACCCCGACGACCATAAATATCTTATGAGTATAGCCAAAAGGTATGGTATTTGGCTCTCCAAGCCCGGAAACGGTATATGTCATCAGGTTCATGTGGAGAGGTTTGCCAAACCCGGAAAAACCCTTTTAGGTTCAGACTCTCATACGCCCACCTCTGGCGGCGTGGGTATGATAGCCATAGGAGCTGGTGGCCTTGATGTGGCTGCGGCAATGGCTGGAGAGCCCTTTTACCTCAAGATGCCAAAGATAGTGGGTGTAAAGCTAAAGGGTAAGCTTCCGCCATGGGTGACTGCAAAGGATATAATCCTTGAGCTTTTGAGAAGGCTTACGGTAAAGGGTGGTGTAGGAAAGATATTTGAATACTTTGGTGAGGGTATAAAGGAGCTCTCCGTGCCCGAAAGGGCTACCATATCCAACATGGGGGCAGAGCTCGGGGCTACCACCTCCACCTTCCCCTCCGATGAGATAACAAGGGCATACCTGAAAGCACAGGGGAGGGAAGAAGATTGGATAGAGCTTTTGCCAGACCCAGAGGCAGAGTACGATGAAATAATTGAGATAAATCTGTCGGAGCTTGAGCCTTTAATAGCATGCCCTCACTCTCCCGACAATGTGGTGCCTGTTAGAGAAGTGGAGGGTATAAAAGTAGACCAAGTGGTCATAGGCTCTTGCACCAACTCTTCTTTTGTAGACCTTATACGTGCAGGCAGCATGCTAAAGGACAAAAGGGTACACCCCGATGTGGTCTTTGCGGTAGCTCCCGGCTCAAAGCAGGCTTTGGAGCTTATAACTCAGAATGGAATTCTCCTTAACTTCTTAAAGGCTGGAGCAAGGATCCTTGAAAGCGCCTGTGGACCTTGCATTGGTATGGGCTATGCTCCCCCAAGCGGTGGAGTGTCTGTCCGTAGCTTCAACAGGAACTTTGAAGGAAGGTCTGGCACTCCAGACGCAAAGGTATACTTGGCCTCTCCAGAAGTGTGTGTGGCTGCCGCCATAGCGGGGGAGATAATAGACCCAAGGAAGTTGGCAGAAAGGGAAGGCATAGAATGGATAAGAGTGGAAATGCCCGAGAAGTTCCCCTACGGTGATGAAGCCTTTATACCACCACTTCCCGAAGAAGAGGCAAAGTCTGTGGAGATATACAGGGGACCCAACATAAAGCCCTTGCCGGAGTTTGATGAAATGCCAGAAAACATCTCCGGAGAAGTCAGCCTTATAGTGGGCGATAACATAACCACAGACCATATAATGCCGGCGGGAGCTAAGATTTTACCCCTTAGGTCCAACATATACGCCATAAGCGAGTATGTTTATCATTACGTAGACCCAGACTTTGTCAAAAGGGCAAAAGGTATAAGGGATCAGAAGGGCAAGGCAAACATCATCATAGGCGGTGAAAACTACGGACAGGGCTCCTCAAGGGAGCACGCCGCTTTGGCTCCAAGGTTTTTGGGAGTTCGTGCAGTTATTGCCAAATCCTTTGCCCGCATTCATCATGCCAACCTTGTAAACTTTGGCATAATACCCCTTGAGTTTGTAGACAAGGAAGATTACAACAAGTTTTCCTTAGGTGATGAAATAGAGATTCCGGAGGTTATAGAAAGGTTAAGGGCGGGCAAAGAAATAGTGGTTATAAACAAGACAACCCAAGAGGAGATTCCTTGTAAGTACAACTTGACTCCTAAGCAGATCTCCGTGTTGCTGGCAGGAGGTCTTTTAAATTGGATAAAGAGGAAGCAAAAAGTGGAGGTATAAAGCATGAAGATGAGGAAGGTGGTTTCTGTTGTAGGTGCAGGCAATGTGGGGGAGCACACAGCCGGCCTTCTGGCCTTGAGAGGTCTTGTGGATGTGCGCATGTTTGACCTTCCCAAAAGGGATGGTGAAAAAATCATTGAACCGGTAAAGGGTAAAGCCCTTGACATTCAGCAGATGCTCTCCGCCCTCAACATAGATGGAAAGGTGGAAGGCTACACGGTCAGCCCAGAGGGGGATGGTTATGAAGCCTTGGAAGGTAGTGATATAGTGGTTATAACGGCGGGCTTTCCAAGAAGGCCCGGCATGTCAAGGGAAGACCTTTTGGATAAAAACATCTCCATACTCTCGGTGATAGCAAGGAAAATAAAGGAATACGCCCCAGAGGCTATAGTGATAGTAGTTACCAACCCGGTGGACCTTATGACCTATGCTGTTTACAAGATACTGGGCTTTGAGAAGATCAAGGTTATGGGTATGGCTGGCGTATTGGACTCGGCCCGCTTTAAGACTTTTATATCAAGAGAGATAAAAATATCACCTATGGATGTGCATGCCTATGTGATAGGCGGGCATGGAGACGAGATGGTCCCCCTCATATCCATATCCAATGTGGGAGGAATACCTTTAAAGGATATGCTACCGAGGGAAAAGATACAAGAGCTTATAAAGAGGACCCAGTTTGGTGGTGGAGAGATAGTGGACCTTATGGGAACATCCGCCTATCATGCCCCCGCAGCTTCCATAGTAGAAATGGTAGAAGCCATAGTTACCGATAACAAAAGAATACTTCCTTGCTCTGTTTATTTAGACGGTGATGTGGGCAAATACTATGGAGCAGAAGGCTTGTGCGTGGGAGTGCCCGTAAAACTTGGCAACTGCGGGGTGGAGGAGATTATTAAAATACCTATGATAGAAGAGGAGCGTCAGATGTGGGAAAGGTCTGTAGAGTCTGTAAGAAAGAACATAGCCTTGGTGGAGGAGCTTTTAAATGCGAGAAATACACTATGATCAAATAGTAGAAGCGGTAAGGCAGATAGCCATAAAGGCAAACTATGAAATTCCGGAGGATGTGGAGCTTGCCTATCAAAGGGTCCTAAGGAAAGAAGAATCGGAGCTCGGAAAAGAAGTTTTGCAACAGATCCTTTTGAATATAAAGGCTGCAAGGGAAGAGCAGATGGCATACTGTCAGGACACGGGGGTAGCCGTTGTCTTTGTGGATATAGGTCAAGAGGTGCATGTTGTAGGAGGCTCTATAGAAGATGCCATAAACGAAGGAGTGAGAAGAGCGTACACGGAAGGCTACCTTAGGGCTTCTATGGTCTATGACCCAATCTTTGAAAGGAAGAACACAAAGGACAACACTCCCGCGGTGATCCATTACCGTATTGTGCCCGGAGATAAACTAAGGCTCATTTTTGCCCCAAAGGGTGCCGGTTCGGAAAACACATCACGCCTTGCCATGCTAAAGCCCGCAGACGGATGGGAGGGAGTAAAAAGGTTCATCCTTGAAACGGTAAAGATGGCTGGACCCAATGCCTGTCCACCTTTTACCGTAGGCGTAGGAATAGGCGGCACCTTTGAATACTGTGCCTTGCTTGCCAAAAGGGCCCTTTTAAGACCGGTGGGAGAGAGAAGCCAAGATCCTGTAGCAAGAAGGATAGAGGAAGAGCTCATAGAAGAGGTCAACAAGATAGGCTGGGGACCTATGGGCTTTGGAGGAAGGGTTACTGCGGTAGATGTAAAGGTGGAGCTATATCCATGCCACATAGCTTCCTTGCCCGTGGCCGTTAACATTCAATGCCATGCCAGCAGGCACGCAGAGATAGAGCTGTGAAGTATTTACTTATATTAGCCTTTATAGGTTTAATAACTGTGATCTTTTTAAGCGGCTTTGCCTTTAGATGGATAAGGGGTAAAATTTAGAGGTAAAATTATTTATATCTCTACGCCGGCTGAGAAATTGTCTTTAGATAGGTGCCTGATGCTTTTGTTTTATGGGAGGTAGAGCGGGCATCCTTGCCCGCGCCTTTTGATTAAATTTTATGTAACACAGACATTCCTGTCTGTGTAGTATTTCCTAAATCCACGGGCAAGAATACCTGTGCTAATTCCTTGAGTAAAAGGCTGGAGAGATTCCAGCCCTTGTTTTATTAGCCCTTAAACTGGCAGGTTTCTTCGTCAATGGTGGAGTAAAGGGGCTTTACCTTTCCTTCAGGCGTGGTGTCCTCAAAGTCCCTTGGAACGTCAAGCTCTTCTATGCAATGCACCAGATCATGGTAAAATTCTGCCACCTTTACCAATCCTGTTATCTTGCCCACTTCGTTAAAAGCCTTTATCTTGTCGGTAGCCTTCCCCTTGCCCCTTTCTACTATAGCTCCAGCGTGTCCAAAGGCTACGCCTTCCAACTTCTCTTGAAACCTACCAGCCACAAAGGCAGCCACGGGCTTGTTCCACTTTCCTTCCTTCCAAAGCCTTAGGATAGTCTCGGCGGCCTTTTCTTCATAAGAGCCGCCCACTTCCCCCTGAATTATCACACCCTTTACCATGGGATCATCCGCTATATTTTCCAAAGCATCTGCAAAAGTGGTGCAAGATATAACATCACCACCCAAGGCCAAAGCCATGTAAACACCCCATCCCCTTCTTTTAAACATCTCCGCAGTGGTTGTTGTAAGACCACCAGACTTGGAAAGGATCACAAGCCCACCCTTCTCATAGGCTATAGAAGGATTTTTACCACCTATGGCTCCTATCCTTGCAGGAATCCAAGGCATCATACAACCCAAAGAGGTAGGACCTACTATTATCACACCCCTTTCCTTGGCATAATGGTAGAAGTACACCGTGTCCCTTATAGGTACATGCTCGGTAATTATGTATATAAGCTTTATGCCAGAGTTTATAAGTTCTATAACCGCATCCTTCACAGAAGCTGGAGGCACATAAACTATGCCCGTGTTTATCTCTGGATGTCTTTCAAGGGCTTCCTTTACCGTGTTATAAACGGGCTTGCCAGCCACCTCAGAACCACCTTTACCCGGTGTTACGCCCGCCACCACAAAGCCGGGATACAGGGCTTCCGATTCTGCCACCACTTGGGAAGCTTCCCTTCCTGTAATACCCATAACTAAGATCCTTGTTTGGTCGTTAAGGTATACAGTTCCCACTTTCCAGTTTTTCTCCATCTTTTACCTCCTCAAAGGGTTATGATTATTATATGATATTTTTGGCTTTCCTTTTCTTGTGGTTTTCTCATGGCTTTGCCTTTTACCACTGCTTTTTTGATGCAGGAGAAAGATACCAAGTGGACCCCCTGCTTCTTATAGCCATAGCCAAAAGTGAGAGCAATTTTAACCCAAGGGCAGTAAACATAAACAGAAACGGTACAAGGGATTATGGAATAATGCAGATAAACTCCTATTGGCTTGAAAGGTACAAAATACCAAAGGATTGGATCTTTGAAGCTTGCTACAACATACACTTTGGCGCCATGGTGCTAAGAAGGTGCATGGATAAATACCCCCGCATAAACCTCGCCATAGATTGTTATAACAAAGGAGAAAGGGCAAAGGAAAACTCCCCTTATGCAGAGAAAGTGCTAAGAAGCTACAAGAGGTACTACACTATGCTAAAATAAATAAGATGAATAGGAATTTTGTGGATTTGTGGGACATAAGCCC
>JBKBHW010000007.1:0-64359 GCA_046297555.1 Aquificaceae bacterium | reverse complement strand
CTGCATGGCTTTTTTCTCTTCATGTTTGCTGATTATATCATTTGTCGTTAGGATGGTCTATTTGTGCACCAAAGCCACCTCACATAACAAAATTGACCACACAGACAAAAATGCCTGTGCTACTTCTTTAAATTAAAATCAAAAAGTATCCTTGCCGTCCCGTTTTTGTGGCGATAATAAAGGTTTTACATGCAATAGATTTTGTGCACCATTAATCCTTAAATAGGAAAAATGCAGGGCGACCTTTATGGTCGCCAGAAGATAAAAGGGATCATTTATTTTGGTATACCGTAGAGGTAGCACGGGTATGGATGCCTGTACTACCTTTTTACTTCTTATCCTCTTCTATTAAACTCTTAACCTCTTCTACAGCCCTATCTATGTCCACATCCCACCTATGACCCGTATGTCTATTTTGGAGCTCCACCTTACCTTCCTTTACCTTTTTGCCTACCACCATTCGGTAGGGAAACCCACAAAGGTCTGCATCTGCAAACTTAAACCCCGGACTTTCATCTCTATCATCGTAAATACTCTCTATGCCATACTCTTGGGCAAGCATATAAAGCCTTTCTGCTACTTCCCTCTGTTCTGGGTCGGAGGGGTTTACGCATATAATGTCCAGCTCAAAGGGTGCCACGGGCGTGGGCCATTTTATACCCTTCTCATCATGATACTGCTCTACTATGGCCGATATGCACCTTGATATACCAATGCCATAACAGCCCATGATTATGGGCCTTTCTTTGCCTTGCTGGTCCTTGTAGTAAGCCCTCATGGGCTCTGAGTACCTGGTGCCCAAAAGGAATATATGCCCAAGCTCCAAGCCCCTCCTTACCTTCAAAGGTGAGCCACATTTGGGACACGGATCTCCTTCTTCCACCTGACACACATCCACAAAATCACCGTAAAAGAAGTCCCTTCCCGGGTTTGCGTTTATGTAGTGATAATCTGGTTTGTTGAAGGCTATGACTGCGTTCTTTATACCAAAGGTGGAGTTGTCCCAATAGACCCTTACAGAGGGCGGCAAGTTAAAAGGTCCTATAAAGCCCTTCCTTGTCTTTAAAAGATCCCAAAGCTCCCTATCCTCTACCAGCCTGAAGTTTTCCGTCCCAAGAACGGCCTCCACTTTATTCTCATCCACGCTCCTGTCCCCTCTTATCATAAACATCACAAAATCCTTCCCATCCACCACATAAAGCACTGCCTTTATAATCTTTCTGGCTGGCACTCCAAGGAAAGAAGAGAGCCTTTCTATTGTGTCTGTGCCGGGGGTGGCCACCTCTTGCAAAGGTCTCTCTTCTTCCTTCTCTTCTTCAGGCTTTGGAAGCTTTACTATCTCGGCGTTTGCTGCATAGCCACAGCTCTCACAATAAGCCACCCTTGCCTCACCATAGTCTGTAAGCACCACAAACTCATGGGAGCTTATACCACCTATGGTGCCCACGCTTGCTTCCACCATAAGGGTATCTATCCTAAGCTTTTTGAAGATCCTATGGTAGGCAAACTTCATGCTCTCATAGGAGATCATGGCGGACATCTCGTCCGCGTCAAAGGAATAAGCATCCTTCATGATAAACTCTCTCCCCCTTATAAGGCCAAAGCGCGGCCGCTTCTCATCCCTAAACTTTACCTGTATCTGGTATAGGATCAAAGGAAGCTGTCTGTAGGAGTTTACATAGCTTCTTACAAGGTCTGTGATCTCTTCCTCGTGAGTGGGTCCAAGGCAATACTCCCTTCCGTTCCTGTCCCTTAGGGTAAAGAGCTCCCTTCCATACAGATCCCACCTTTTTGTTTCCCTCCAAAGCTCCGCTGGGTTCAAGACGGTAAGCAAGACCTCCTGAGCACCACTCCTATCCATCTCTTTGCGTACTATGTCCTCAATCTTCCTCAAAACCCTCACGCCAGCTGGCGTAAACTCATATATACCGGCAGAAACCTGTTTTATAAAACCTCCCTTGATAAGAAGCTTGTGGGAAGGAGCTTCCGCATCGGCAGGCTCTTCCTTAGATGTGTACCAAAAATACTTACTCCAACGCATTTATTTCATTATATCATTTGAGAAGATCCATAACCTTCTTAATGCTTACCCTCATCCTTTCAAAGGACTCTGCCAACCTACCTATCTCATCGTCCGACCTAACCTCAATAGGCTCATCCACATTGCCCTTTGCTATCTCCTCCGCCTTCCTTTGCAACTCCTCCACAGGTTTGAAGACAAGCCTATCAAGGGCTATAAGTATAAAGACCGTGATCCCCAAAAATATACCAAAGACAGCAAGACCTTTTATAAGGCCGTTTAATTGTTCTCTTAGAATTATAGCCTCAAAAGGTACAGAAACCATAACGGCACCCACAAGCTCACCCACCTTCCAGTTAGGGTCGTAGGGTGGGTTATACTTGGCTATAAGGGTTTTTGGCATACCTTCCCTTTTATAATGGCATTGCATACATCCAGCCTCAGCTACCTTACCATAAGCATGGACAAAATATCTCTGTCCGTTTATTTCCACCACACCGCTGTATTCCTTTTTATTTGTGGCTCTCATAAAGTTTATTATTTTGGCTTCCTCTGGCTTTGGCTCATTCTTTGGGTTTATGGGTCTGAAGGCAACCTGTCTCAATTGAAAGTCTGGCATCTTTTCGTTAACCATGTTGAAGATGGATGCAGTGAAAAAGCTGGAGGATTGACCCTCTAAGATGAAATCCTCCTGAACACAGCCCTTTGCTTTGGAAAGGAAATCAAAAAGCAAAGGCCTAAGGGTTTTTCTAACATACTCCCTGGCGCTGTCGCTAAAGATTATGGCAACATTTACCTTTTCCTCCGTTGTATATACCGCTTCATCTATCTCTATTTTATAAGCGTATATACCAGTACCAAGTCCTGCCACCATACCAAAGAGCAATATAGGTAAGCTTATCTTCCATCTTATGCTTTTGGGAAGGATCCTTCTCATCCTATCCACCTCCTCGTCTTTTCTATAAATCTATTGGCATGTTTTTCATCGGGTATTTCTTTGGCTAATATATTTATAAACTCTTCTAATTTATTCTCTGGTAGTTTATCCACATCAAAACCTAACCTTTCAAATACCTTTTTCCATATCAAGGTACCTATGGGACCCAATTCCTCTATAAAAGCCTTATTTATGGCAGAAAGCTTCTCCCTTGGTACATATTCCACCTCCTCTTTTAGAGAAGAGAAACTGACCTCAAGAGGTGTAAATTGGCTCCTTATATCAATACCATAAAGCCTCAGAGGATATTCCCCTTCTGAAATGGGTAATGGTTTTTCTGTAAATACTTGAGTGCCATCCCTTACAATCTTAAAAACTACAGACTTTCCGCTTAACAACATAAACAAACGCAATCCATAAGAAAGTACAACCTCCAAAAGGTAAAAACCACCTTCTAACTTACCAACTATGTTTTTAATATCGGTAAACCTTTTAAGTTTTAGATCCTCAATCATCTTAAGGTTATCCAAAGAAGCCAAAAAGTTTACAAACTCTGGCTCCGTGCGAAACACTGCCACATAAGAATTATGTGTATCCACAAAAAGAGTCTCTTTACCAGAATGTTTGAAGACACCAGATTTATAAAGACATACGGGCTTTCCCCCAGAAAAGGTTATATGCGGTCCAAAGCTATCCCTTTGAGATATAATCATATAGCCGTAGGCTTCAAAAGATGCTATGTCTTCAAGTATGCGGTTAGGGTCTGCGTGTGAAAGCTGTATGGGTACTATAAGCTCCTGCCCATGACCCACAAAGGTGTAAGGTGTGATCCTATTTTGTAGGCTTTCTTTAAAGGCAAATATGTCAAGTGGCGAGGTGGCATAAAGGGAAAAAACCCCCGTGTCGCTGGACAGTTTATAGTATCTATATTCTAACCTCTCCCTTTTACCATTGGAGAAACATCTTATACCATCTATGACCTTACCCCTCAAGTAATAAAGGTAATCTTCCACATCCCAATAGCTAACTTTTACAAATCCGGTAAAGGACATAGACTTTATCTCTTGCAATATACTTTCAAACTTTATTGCAGCAAGGCTTACATCCTTATATATTGGTGTTTCTTGCATATTTTCTCACCAGTACACTTTTAACTATCTTTTCAAAGGTTTCAAGCACACCTTTCCCCTCAATGGCTACAGCAGGTACATAATCTGTGCCCCATGGATTGAATCTAACCTGCAGGTCTTCTATGTCCATAGCATCTGGAAGATCCCTTTTGTTGTATTGAACTACCACAGGGAATCTCATAAGGTCCTCGCCTTGCTCTTTTAGCACTGCCGCGGTCTCCCGCATGACCAAGAAATTTGCCTTCTCCCTCTCTTTTGAACTATCCACCACAAACACAAGCCCATCTACTCCCTTCATTATCACCTTCCTAAGCGGGTGAAGTCTAAACTGGCCCGGAGTAGTTAGAGTTTTTATATCAATGTCATAGCCATCAATGTTTATAGAGCTTATAAACATTTCTACAAATAAAGTTCTTTGTTCTTCCGTTTCCATTACCACCATATCACCTTTGGTTAACTTTTTTGATCTTAAAATCTCATATAGAGTTTTTACATTCGTACTTTTACCAGCAAGGCTTGAACCAAAATAGACTATCTTTAGCCTCATTGATTGCCCCCAAGTATTCTACTTAGCTTCTTTTCAAGTTCATTAACATCTATCTTTATTTCCCTTACCGGAACCATCTTGGCCCCTGCCAGGATTTTTTCAATGGCTTCCCCTGCATCCTTTAAGAAAAGCCTTACGGTACCAAGAGCTACTTCCTTTCCTACTATTACACCAAGAAGAAACCTGGGTGGTATGTATTTTATGATCACATCCATACTTTTGCTCTCATACTGAAGGACCTCAAGGCCTTCCATCTTAAGGATCTTTCCCATTTCCACAGCAGCACCAAAAATTCCGCTGATAAGCGTTGCAAGAAAATCTCTTTCTGTCTCCTCATAATATCCACCCTTTATACTCACTATCCTTCCTGCATCATCTACAAGTATGACCACCTTAGCAGAAGTTTTTGTCAGAAAATTCTGTAGCACATTTTCCACTTGCCTTTTCACATTTGGGTCTATATCGTATTCAATAAGGTCAAGTTCCATTTATTTCCCTCCATGTATAGAAATATGGTATATTATAGCCCTATAAATACGCCGGGTGAGAAATTCAATTTTCGTAGGACATCATTTTGAATGCTTGTTTGAAGGAGGCAATTCGCGAGTTGTCCCTACACAAAATCTTTCACAAGCCGAGGCTGGGCAAAACCTTTAGGTAGCGCGGGCATCCTTGCCCGCGTCTTTTGGTTAAATCTTTTTACACAGGCAGGGATGCCTGTGCTACCTTTTATAAAGCTATACAGGGAAAAAGGTCTGTTGTGTTATACGCAAGAGATCTTTTGAGTTTCTCACCCGGCGTATATGGTATATTATAGCCCTATAAATGCCGGATGATAAATTCTCCCCTTAGCAAATGCTTTATATATTTGCTCAAACACAATTAACTTTAAGGGCGGTACAAAGCCCACCACTTGCCTCACAGAACAAAAACCAATCATATAGGAGGTCTATCAAACATGTTGCACAATAATCTTTGCTTTTGAGTACGTACCGCAGACATCCCTGCTTGTGTAGCATTTTTTTGACCATACAGGCAAGAGTGCCTGTGCTACGCCCTATTATGAAAGAAGTTTATTGAATTTCTTCCCAGCGTATGTGGTACTACATAATAGACTTCTTTTTATTCTCTAAAGTAAATAAGAACGTGGCCAAGCTTCAATGTAGCGCGGGCATCCTTGCTCGCATGATCAAAGCTAAAAACCAACCACGCAAAAAGTTTATTAAATTTCCTTCAGCTTTGAATTTAGGTTATGTATAGATATAGAGTATATTATAGTCCTATGTTGAAGGAAGGATGGATAATTATAGCCTTTGTAGTTATATTAAGCGCAATAATCTTACCTATTCCAGCCCTCCTTCTGGACCTTCTACTGGCTCTTAGCATCACTTTTTCTTTAACTGTGCTTGTGCTCACCACCTTTATAAAAGAACCCCTTGAGCTTTCCGTATTTCCAAGCATACTGCTTTTGGGAACTCTTTTAAGACTTTCTCTTAACATTGCGGCGGCAAGAAGGATACTTCTCTATGGACACGAGGGGACGGGCGCGGCGGGGCATATAATAGAAGGCTTTGGTACCTTTGTGGTAGGCGGAGATGTGGTGGTAGGTCTTATAGTCTTTCTCATTTTTATAGTTATAAACTTCATAGTTATAACAAGGGGTGCGGAGAGGGTTTCGGAGGTGGCGGCACGTTTTACCCTTGATGCCATGCCAGGAAAACAGATGAGTATAGACGCGGATCTAAACGCCGGCCTTATAACGGAGGAAGAGGCAAAGAGAAGAAGGGCACAGCTTGAACAAGAAGCAAGCTTTTATGGAGCGATGGACGGTGCCAGCAAGTTTATAAGAGGTGATGCCATCGCCGCTCTTATCATACTCTTTTTGAGCCTTGTGGGTGGCCTTATAATCGGCTTAGTCTTCAAAGGCATGGGCTTTACCGATGCCATAAGGACCTATTCTTTGCTTACAGTAGGAGAAGGACTTGCCAGTCAGATACCAGCTTTGATGCTTTCTACATCTGCTGGTGTGGTAGTAACAAAATCTTCTTCAAAGGATAAGTTGGGAAGCATTCTTCTGGCAGAGTTTTCAAAAGAGCCAAAAGTTTTCCTTTTTTCCTCCGGTCTTCTGCTTTTTATAGGCCTAATACCTGGCTTTCCCAAAATACCTTTTTTCCTAATGGCTGGCATACTTGGAGGACTTTATTACACGCTAAACAAGGCTTTAAAGCAAGAAGAACTTAGAAAGCTTGAGGAAGTGTTGAGGGAACAGAAAAAGCCTGCTTTGGAAAAGAAAGAGGAAGAGTTTTTCACACAACCAGAAACCATAGCCCTTGAGATAGGTTATGGTCTTATACCCTATGTGGATGAGTCGCAGGGCGGAGACATTCGCGATAGGATAAAATCCATAAGAAGGCAGCTGGCAAAGGATTACGGTGTGATCATCCCCCTCGTGCATATAAGAGACAACCTTAGGCTAAAACCTCACCAGTACAGAATATTGGTAAGAGGTATAGAGGTGGGCTCTTTTGAAGTCTTTCCGGGACATTGGCTTGCCATAGACCTCGGTAATGCAAGAGAACCCCTTCAAGGTATAGAGACAAAGGATCCATCTTTTAATCTAAAGGCTTACTGGATAAGGGAAGAGCTGAAGGATAAAGCGCAGAAGCTTGGCTACATGGTGGTGGATATATCCACAGTGATAATAACCCATTTGAGTGAAACGGCGTTGGTGCATAAATTTTTTTGATTCAGACCACCGCATAGGCGTGGCATCTTCTTTTGACAAAGGTAGGGTTCTTTCCCCCTCTTTTTTAGAGGCATGCTGCAGTGCGCTACTATCAAGGACTTCTTTATTTGTGCACCAAAGCCGAGTGAAACTATAAAGAGAAACCTATACGACATACTGGGAAGGTCGGAGGTTATGGAGCTTGTGGAGAACCTATCAAAGAAGTACCCAAAGGCGGTGCAGGGCCTTGTGCCAGATGTGGTACCCATATCCATACTACATAGAGTACTTCAAAACCTTTTAAGAGAAGGTATACCTATAAACGACCTTCTTACCATACTGGAAACACTTGCGGACTACATAGAACAGACAAAAGATCCAGACCTTCTTACAGAATTTGTGAGACAAAGACTGTCCAAAAGAATAACAAGGCTTTATAGCACCGACGGTACCCTGTACGCCATGATCGTATCTCCCAAGCTTGAGGCCAAGCTTACTGCATATATACAAGAAGGAAAGGAAGATGAATTTTTAGACCTTTTGGTCAATAAGGTTTATCCTAAGCTATCGCAGGAGGTTGTTAAGTTTAACCAGTATCAAGCTTTATCTCTTATCATTACTTCTGGAAGCATAAGGAGGCATGTAAGGAAGGTACTTGAAAATTACATGCCAAACATTACAGTGCTGTCTTATAATGAACTTGACAGACAGCTAAACCTAAAGGTTATAGGTGTGATAGATGAAGATTAAAAAGCTGGTTGTAGACTCTCTTCAGGAGGCGGTGGAGGAGGTAAGAGCCTTGTACGGCTCTGAGGCAGTTATTTTGTCCACAAAGGTGATAAAACAGAGGCTTATACCCTTTCTGCCCTTCCCAAAGAGGTCAAAGCTGGAGATAACCGTTGGCATACCAGACAAAGAAGACTTTGCCACAGAGCTAAAAAAGGAAGAGAGTTTATACCAAGAGATAAAAAGGCTAAAAGAAAACCTAAAGGAGGTTATGGACCTTGTAAAAAAGCAAAATCTGGAAAAGGAGGAGCCAAAAAAGGATGATTTGGAATCGGAATATTCCATAAGAGCTTTGTATCTTATGAACAAGCTTATAAACAGGGGTGTTGCAAGGGATGTGGCTCAAAATATAGTAGAATCTGCCTGCGGCTACGACTTTGAACTAAAAAGGCTTGATCTAAAAGGTGAAAACATAGAGTCTCTTATAGAAGGCTTTAGCAAAAGCATAAAGCTTTTGGAGAACTTCCCCGAGGAGAGCTTTAGTGTAATAACGCTCCTTGGTCCCACAGGCGTAGGCAAGACCACTACCATAGCCAAGCTGGCATACATGCTAAAAAACAAAGGTAAAAGGGTGGGGCTCATAACCATAGATAGCTACAGGGTTGGAGCGGTAGAGCAGCTTAGGACCTATGCCAACATAATGGAGCTTCCTTTTAGGATTGCAGACACACCTTACAGGCTTAGGGAATGTATAGGAGAGCTCTCTTCCCTTGATTTAGTACTTGTGGATACGAGCGGTAGAAGCCAGTATGATGAGATAAGGATAAGGGAGCTTACTCCTTTTTTTGCCAAGCTTCCAGCTCTAAAAGCCTATATAACCCTTGGAGCCAATGCAGAAGAAAAGGTGCAGTATGAAGTTATAGAAAGCTTTAGCTTTGTGGAGCCTGCTGGATTAATATTTACCAAACTGGACGAAACCAACTACTTTGGGACCGCTGTAAACGTGGCCTACCGAACACAGCTACCCGTGCTATGCTTTACAACGGGGCAGAGGGTACCAGAGGATCTCATTATGGCAAGTTATGAGTATTTGGCTAAGATATTCTTAGGGGTAGTGTGATGGAGATGCAGGCCTTGCACCTATTGAAGGCAGAAGGTAAAGAGGAAAGGACGGGCTATATGGCCGTAGCCAGCGGCAAGGGTGGAGTGGGTAAAACACTCATAACCATAAACATAGGAAGGATACTGAGTAAAAATGACAAAAAGGTGCTTATAATAGATGGAGACTTTGGGCTAAGCAATGTGCATATAATGCTTGGTATAACTCCGGCAAAGAACTTGTACCACTTCTTTATGGGAGAGGTGACAATTGAAGAGGTGGTTGTCCCCATTGAAGAAAACCTTGCCTTTATATCAAGCGGTAGTGGAGTGAGAGAGTTGGTAAACTTACCATCAGCCCAGCTCAAAAACCTAATATACAAACTTCAGGAGTATGCGGAAAAGAACTACCAATGGGTTATCTTTGATACTCCACCGGGCATCCACTTTGACACCACAGCCTTAGTATCTTCCAGCCACATCCCCATTATAATAACCACACCGGAGCCCACATCTATAGCGGACGCCTACGGGCTTATAAAAGTACTAAACCAAGAGGAAAAGCTAAAGGAATTTTACCTGATTGTAAATAAGGTGCAAAGTGATGAAGAAGGTATGAAGGTCTTTGAAAGTATAAGGGTGGTATGCGAAAAGTTTACTTCCGCAGGAGTAAGGTATTTGGGCAGTATAAGGTTTAACCCAAAGATGATAAGAAACATAATAAACCAGAATCCCTTTGATGAAAGCTTTACAAGGGAGCTTACCAATGCCTTATCAAAGCTACCCTTAGATATAAAACCTCAACCCATAAGCTTTTGGCAAAAATTACTATCAAAGCTAAGGAGATAATAAGCATGGTTATAGGGATTATAGGATACGGCAATATGGGAGAGAGCTTTTCAAAGGCTATAAAGGAAAGGGCTGAGGTGGTAGTTTATGATGTAAATGAGGAAAAAAGGAAAAGGGCGCTTTCAGAGGGCTTTGGAGTGGCAAGTAGCTTGGAATTTTTGGTAGAAAGCTCAAATTGGCTTTTGCTTTCTGTAAAGCCAAAGGACGTGGAAGGTGTGATAAAGGCAATAAGGGAAAGTATAAGGGATAGGCTTTTGATAAGCGTGGTTGCAGGGCTTAGCCTTTCAAAAATGGAGGAGATGAGCGGGACATCAAAGATAATAAGACTTATGCCTAACATAAACGCCCTTGTGGGTAAGGCTACCATAGCCTGTGCCTTTGGCAAGGGGGTAAAGGAAGAAGAAAGGGAAAGCTTTAGAAGTGTTTTTTCCAAGGCTGGAAGCCTGTATGAAATAGAAGAGGGTCTTTTTGATGCCTTTACCGCCCTTGCGGGCTCTGGTCCAGCCTTTGCCTTTAAGTTTGTGCATGCTTTGGCTCTGGCTGGGGTTATGGAGGGCTTCCCTTACCAGCTTGCCAAGTCCATAGCCATAGATATGCTTTTGGGTTCTTGTGAGCTCTTAAAGGTAATGGGGGGGCATCCGGAGGATTGGATAAGCAAGGTGGCTTCTCCCGGTGGAACCACCATAGAAGGTATAAAGGTGCTTGAAGAGCGTGGCTTTTCGGGCATAGTAATGGATTGTATCCAAAAGACGGCGGAAAAGGCAAAAAGGCTTCTATGATCTTTTCTTTGGAAAAGGGTGGTGCAAGGTTGGTCCTAAAAAGGTGGGAAGGGGACAAGGATGTTTTGACCCTTAAACAGGTGCATTCTTCCAAGGTTTACATCTTGGACAGCTTTGTAAGGGATCTTGAAGGCGATGCCATAATTACGCAAAAAAGGGGTTTAAAGATAGGTGTGAAATCGGCAGACTGCGTGCCTTTGGCCTTCCTCGGAGAAAAAACGGTGGCTGTAGTGCATGCGGGCTGGAGAGGTTTAAAGGAAGGTATAGTGGAAAAGGCTGTGGAAGAGCTTTCTAAGCTGGAGCCTTTGGAAAACTTCTTAGCCTTTGTAGGTCCATCTGCAAAGTCTTGCTGTTATGAGGTAGGGGAAGAGTTCAAAAAACACTTTGTGTGCCTTTATTTTAGAAACGGAAGCTTTTATATGGATACACAGGAAGAGACAGTGCATAGGCTAAAAAAGAGCGGAATAAGACACCTTTTTGTGTATAAGGTTTGCACCATATGCCACAACAGCCTACCATCTTACAGAAGAAACAAGACAGAAAAAAGGCTATTGACCTATGTGGAGCTAACGCCCTTTTTATCCGCCTTTATCTGATACATCCTCTTGTCTGCCACTTCCAAAAGCTTTACAAAATCCTTCCCATCATCCGGATAACAGGCAAAACCAATGGATGCCGATAAAGGAACTTCAAGAGATTTATTCACCTCTTCTATGTTCCTTTCTATCCTTTCTAAAAGAATTAGACTATCTTCGCAAGCTCTTATGGGAGCCACTATTAAAAACTCATCTCCTCCATACCTTATTGCTGCATCTTCTTGTGCCCTGATAGATTGGCTTATAACTTTTGCAAGTTTCTTTATAAGCTCATCTCCCTTTAGATGACCGTATGTATCGTTTACATGTTTTAGATTATCCATGTCCAAAAACATGATCAAGTAGTTCAAACCAAGAGTTAATATGGCTTCTATCCTTCTTGGTAAAACCTCTTCAAGGTATAACCTGTTAAACAGTCCTGTCATAGGATCTAAGTACTTTTTACCCACCTCCCTTCTCTGAGTTTTTACAAGCTTGTAGCTAAGAAAAAAGGTGTACAAAAACATGGTATAAGAAAAGAAATCAATAAGGCTAATATGCACCCCTACCTTAGATGTGTACCTTAAGTAATAACCCGACGCCAACAAAAGAAAAGCTACAGAATACAAAAGGGCAAGCCTTTTAAAAAACAGATCCTTTACCAAGTATCCAATGCAGAACATAAATATAGCTAAAGAAATTGCCATATAGACTTCCCACATAACACACATCCCCCCATTAGAATAATAATACCATAAACACGCTGGGTGAGAAATTAGATAAGATTTTCGTAGCATAGGCATTTTTACCTGTGTAAAAAACACTTCACACACGGGAATGTCTGTGCTACATATCAAAAACGCGGGCATCTTTGCCCGCGCCATTTGGTGAAATCTTTTTTTCACAGACAAATACCTGTGCTACCCTTATAATGTGCTAATATAGAATTATTATCATGATAACAAAAAAGCAGGTGCAAGAGGTTTTTTCTTCGGTAAGTAAAAAGTACGATTTTTTCTTAAACCTTGTAACTCTGAGGAAAATAGATCAATGGCAAAGGGACCTCCTTGACATGCTACCTTATGAAGGAAACAGGCTTGATGTAGGCACGGGCACGGGCGAGGTTTTGCTAAAGTCCCAAAATAAGGGTATAAGGGTGGGCATTGACCTTTCCTTGGAGATGTTGAAGGTGGCAAGGTCAAAGTGCAAGGCATGTAAGTTTTTGGTGGCAGACGGAGAAAACATGCCCTTTAAAGATGGATCCTTCTCCTCCATAAGCCTTTCCTTGGTCTACAGACATCTTTTAAACAGGAAGGCTTTTTTAAAGGAGGCCAAAAGGGTGCTAAGAGAAGAGGGCTGCATAGCCATCTTGGATATAAACAAGTTTTTCCTCACACCCTTGCTTGTGTTTTTTATGAAATATCCCTTAAAGCCCTTAGGTCTTTTGCTCTTTGGTGGAGAAAAGTGGGAGTTTTTTATTCATTCCCTTGAAAACTCCCTTGGTGTGGAAGAGGTGAAAGGGGAGCTAAGGGAAGAAGGCTTTTATGTGGCAGAGGTCCAAAGGAGGCTCTTTGGTCTTGTATACCTTATTCTTGCAAAGAAGGGGTGAGATCCTTCATGCCTTCCTTTTTATCCTTCTTCTTTTCTTTGCCCTTTGGAGGACAGAAAGGCAAGAAGCCTTTTTTTACTTTGAAGATGAGGGCTCCTTGGAGCTTTTGGTAAATGATCCCGTTGTAAAGGAGGATGGAGCTTTAAAGGTCAGGGCAGAGGTTTTGGGAGGGGATTTTCCAGAGCTTTATGGGAAAAAGGTATTTTTAAAGATTTACGGCGCGGAGGATATCCCTTCAAGGTCCTTCTGGGTTTATGGAAAGGTAAGGGCGGAGGGCAACAGATTTTTTGTAAGCGTTAGCTGGAGGGATATAGAAGGTCCTTCTTTGAGGAAGAAAAGCATAAGGGAAAGGTACATACAAAGGGTGGAGGAAAGGATAAAGGACCCGCAGGTAAGGGCCTTGACCCTTAGCTACCTCTTTGGGGAGTCTCAGGACATGCTTCCGCAGGATATTTTTTACCATTTTAGAAAAACAGGCTTGGTCCACCTATTGGTAATCTCTGGCTCTCATGTTGCCACCTTCTTCCTCATTCTTAGATATACCCTTCCTTACCCCTACGGTGTAGTCTTTGCCCTTTTGGGCATTACCCTTTATGTGTTCTTTTTGATACCACAAGAGCCTCCAGCCCTAAGGGCTTGGCTTATGTTTTCCTTTTGGGTCTTTGTAAGACTGATGCAGGGAAGGCCCAACGGCCTATCCATACTTTTCTTCTCTGGCAGTTTAATGCTGGCTTTTAGCCCAAGCTTTTCCAAATCCTTCTCCTTTTGGCTTTCCTTTTTTGCGGTCTTATACATAATCTTGGGCTTAAGGCTTACAAAGTTTGAAAAGGATAGCTACCAAAAAAAGGTTTTAGACTCCTTTATAGTCTCCCTATTTGCCTTTTTGGGCGTTTCTCCTCTGCTTTGGACCTTTACCACAAGCAGCGCAGGTAGCATATTTTTTAGCCCCTTGGCGGAAGCCTTGTTCCTTCCCTTTACCATATATGGCATACTGGAGATCATCACCTACTTTAGCCTCCCCACCTTTCCTATGGAGGTTTTGGGCAAATTGGTGCTTTTTTCTGTTAGGAGCTTTTCTCACCTTGACTTAGACATAGGCGTACCGCTAAGCCTCTGGCAGGCTATTTTTATATCAAGCCTTGGAGCTTTGGTTATGTACACCTTAGGGCTATACAGGGAATTTCAAAATAAGAAGCCTTAGCAATTGACAGGCACCTTTTCAAAGCTTATGATTTTAACTATGAAGAAAGTCCTCTTTTTGGTGATAATGCTATTTAGCCTCCTTGTCCCATCCACTGCCAAAGAGGTGCCCTTTACACAAGAGGACAGAGACAGGCTCATAAGAGTTGAGGTAAAAGTGGAGGCTGTGGAAAAGCGTATGGATGGCTTGGAAAGACAAATGGATGAACTCAGAAGCGATTTGAGGACCTATATGAGCATAACCTTGGGAGCCCTTTTTACCATCATAGTGGGTATAATAGCTCTAATAGGCTTTGTTTTATGGGATAGAAGAAGTGCCATTTCTCCAGTGGCAAGGAAGACAAGGGAGCTGGAAGATAGAAGCGAAAGGATAGAAAAGGCTTTAAAGGACTTGGCAAAAGAGGATCCAAAAGTTGCCGAGGTGTTAAAAATGTCTAGATTACTTTAAAGCTTTAAAGATAAATAAAAACCCCCGCAGGGGCGGGGGCTAAAGGCAGCTTAGAACTGGGTTTGTAAGGCAAGGGTAAAGTCGGTGTAGTTATTGCCAGTAGCACCCTTGTCGGTGCTGTTCCTTTGGAAGCTGTCAGCACCGAGCTGTATCTTTGCCGCTTGTCCCTTTATGTAGTAGTTGAAGTACACTGCATACCTGTTTACCCTTGGCTTTGGCCCACCGCCAACAGGTCTGCTTTCGCTGTAGTACCATCCGAGGGCAAGGGCTGGCTTTCCAAAGCCTACCACTTGGTCATAAAGGAGCTGTCCTTGTACCCAATAGGCCCTGGCATCGCACATAGCAGCGTTGTGGTCCTTTATGTCATTGAGTCCTATCTGTATGTTTGGCACAAGGTCTCCAAACTTTTGCTCCCATTGTAGGTCTGCGGTCAAGCCTTTCCAGGTGTTTCCATCTAGTTTATTCTTTTGAGTGTTATAGCCCACGCCTAAGGTTAGCACATTTTGCTTTCCAAGGTAGGTGTCTGATAGGGAGTAGCCCGTTTCGCCCTTGTAGCCAAGCATGGTGGGTGTAAATTGAACCCTAACCGCATAGGCAAGGTTTTCGTTAGCTTGGTCAGTAACTCTGCTATCATACCTACCATCAAAGATACCAGCCCTGAGGACTATCATGCCGTCCATTATATTGCTCATAATAGAAAGACCGGCGTCCTTGGAACCATAACCGCCAACACCAGCTGCACCTATGGTAGCAGCTCCAAAGGCTGGGGCTCCACCTGCCACTCTGCCATATACATAGCCCGTGGGTGTTAGGGTGGCATAACCGCTTACCAAGGTTGTCCTGCCGTAGGGCAGCCTTTGATAACCGGCGATAAGGTTAAACTCTGGGGCAAAGGCAAAAGTTATGTGGGCATCGCCTATTCTCTGATAGCCTTGCACTGGGTCGTGGCCAGTTCCAAGAGCAGAGTCAAGCTCCACATGGAACTTTACCATCTTGTTGACTTGACCGGAGGCGTAGACCTTGACGTTGTTGATGGAGAAGTTGGTTCTGGATCTGTTGTTATTAAGATTCACATTGTCTGATTTGCCAAGGTTCTGCGCCCAGATTTGGGAGTAGACGCCTATGTTGGCAAAGGTGTCTTCGTCCACTTTGAACATGGCTGCCTTTGCAGGCAATACGCTTGCTCCCATAAGGGCTGCTACTGCAAGCAGGCTCTTCCTCATGTTGGTACCCTCCTTAAAAGGTTTTTACTAAATCTAATCATAGCAAAAAAATTTTCTCTTGTCAAGACTTTTTTAATGTTTGCAGTTTTTCCAAAGGCTTATGGAGGGCAGGTTTTATTTTTGCAAAAATTCAAAGCTTATTTTGTGAGATGTTTTGGGTTGGTAGCGCGGGCATATTTGCCCGCGCCATTTATAATATTAAAAACAATGAGAACGGTGGATGTTAGCTCAAAGCCAGAAACCCTTAGGACTGCCAAGGCATATGGCAGGATAAGGCTAAGGGCTGAGACTGTAAGGGCTATAAGGGAGGGGAAGGTGCCAAAGGGGGATGTGATCTCCTCTTGTAGGCTTGCGGGCATTATGGCCTCCAAAAAAACACCTGAGCTTTTGCCCTTTTGTCATCCTGTAAGCTTGGAACATGTGGAGATGGAGGTGAAGCTAAGAGAGGATTGTGTGGAGGTACTTTCCTTTGTAAAGGGTATTCATAGGACAGGCTATGAGATGGAGGCCCTTACTGCCGTTGGCGTTGCCCTTCTTACCATCTATGATATGTGTAAGGGGATGGATGATAGCATGGTTATAGAGGAGATGAGGCTTTTGGAGAAGGCCGGGGGAAAATCCCAGTGGTCAAAAAGCCTTGAGGGTGTGGCGGTAAGGGTGATATCTGAGTGCGGCATGAAGGAGTATTTGGAGGGTAAGCTTTTGGGCCTTGGAGCCCTTATCTCCGAAGAGGATGTCCAGCTGGTCGTAAGCACCCAAAGGCTTGAACTTTCTGAGGTTTGGGGTGTGTCTTATGCCATAAACCAAAAGCTCTTCTCTTTGGTTCCAGAAAGGTTAAGGGAGGGTGTGAGGGTGGGAAGGCTTGAGGGGAAGGCTTGCGTAGAAATTCAACCAGACAGGGAAGTTATAGAGGCCTTCTTTGGCAGCTTTGGAAGCCTTTTGGGAATTTGGGTGGATGGAGAGGCTATATAACTGGCTTCTTTTGAAGGCTATAAGGGGGCTTGGGGAGGTATCTATAAAAAGGCTTTGGTTGGGCCTTGGGTCTGTGGAGGCCATACTTTCCGCAAGCTATGAAGATTTAAGGGAGGTGGTGGGAGAGGAGAAGGCAAGGGCGATAAAAAGAAGGGAGCTTTCCTTTGAGCCGGAAGAGGTTATAAGGCTTGTGGAAAGGGAGGGCATAGGCTGGGTATGTTTGGAAGATGAGGCCTATCCAACACCTCTCAGGGAGATAGAAGATCCACCGCCCGTACTTTTTTACAGAGGGGAGATAAGGCAGGTGCCCATGATAGGTATAGTGGGGACAAGAAAGCCAGACGGCCAAAGCTTGAGCTTTATAAAAAGCTTGGTCAAAGAGGTGGTAGGCAGGAGCTACGGTGTTTGCTCCGGTGGAGCCGTTGGTTGTGATTTCTATAGCCACAAGGAGTGCTTAGCCTTTGGAGGCTATACCGTATGCCTTTTGGGCATGGGAATACTAAAGATCCCATCCTACCTGAGCAGGTTGCAAGATGGGAATATGCTTTTTCTGTCCGAGTTCCTGCCGGAGGCAGTCCCAGAAGAATACACCTTCCCAAGGAGAAACAGGCTTATAAGCGGGCTTTCTAAGGCTTTGGTGGTGGCGGAGGCAGGCCAAAAGAGCGGCTCTTTAATAACGGCTCAGTACGCCATAAAACAGAAAAGGCCCCTATGGGTTTATGTAGGCAACGCCCTGAGCCAAAGGTGGTTGGGCTGCATAAACTTGGTAAATGAAGGCAAGGCCAAGGTGCTGTATAGCCCTACCTTACTCTTCCAAGACCTTCCCTCCTCCCAATCTTTAAAAGACTCACTCCTTGACCTTTTGACCACGCCCAAAACCTTTGATGAGCTATTGGAGATAACAAGGCTCTCTCCCAAAGATCTTATCATGAGATTAACACAGCTTGAGCTGGAGGGCAAAATCCTAAGGAATGGATCCCATTATGTGAGCCTTTAAATGGAGACGAGGGGAGTTGAACCCCCGACCTCCTGCTTGCGATGCAGGCGCTCTCCCACTGAGCTACGTCCCCTCAACCTTTAAATTATACACTCAAAAAACCTCAAGGTCTACAGGCTTGTACTCCCTTAGCCTTCTCAAAAGGTCCTTTAGATGTCTTTTGTCCACCTTTATAATAAACTCCCAGAGCTCTTCAAGCCTCCTCTTTTTTACCTCCACGGGAAGGTTTTTTAAGCTTGGCTCAAACCTTAGCCTTGCCCTTACAAGCCTTTTAAAGGGCGGAAGGCCCTCTTCCTCCCTCCTTCTTAGCTCTTCTTGGCAAAAGCCCAGCCAATCCTTGTTTTTGATAAACTCCACCACAGGGTTATCTTCCAGCACCTTTTGAACTATGAGCCTTTTTTTGCTAATACAAAGGGCCTGCCACAGGTAAGAAAAGTGCCTTTCTAAAGAATCAAACCATGGTATGGAAAGGATGTTGTCTCCGTGAAGGACCAAAACATTGTCATAACTCTTACCAAGCTTTGGCACAGTATCAAAGTAAAAGTTTTCCCTGCTCCCAAAGAGCCTTTGGACCTCTTCTACCACCTTCTCTATGCCAAAGCCGAGCTCTTTGAGCTGCCTGCCACACTCGGGGCACACAGGGCTGGACCTAAAGCCGCAGGAGGTACAAAAGACCCTTTCCCTATCTTTGCTCAGAGTTAAAAAACTTTTGCATCTTGGACACTCTGCCATCCAGCCGCAAAAACTGCAAAAGGCGTAAGCATAGCCACTTTTATTTACAAGGAAAAGCCATTCTTCTTGGCTATCTTTTATAAGCTCCTTTACCAAAGGTGAAATTATCTCTTGGGCCTTCCTCTTGAAGACAAAAACCTCCGCCCGTGGTGCATGATAGTACCTTTCCCAATCCTCCCTTGTGCACAGGCTAAGGGGCATATAAGTGCCAACAAACGAAAAGTTTGCGCCGTAGTATTTGGAAAGGGTATAGAGCAAGTGCCTAAGGTCAAAGTCTTCCCATGACTTAGATGTGTTTTCATCAAAGTAGACCAGAAGGTCCATACTTTTTAGGGGTGCCAAAAGGGCTATCTTGCTTCCCAAAAGCACTATGCCCTCTGCCGAGGAAACATAAAACCACTTTTTGATAAAGTCCTTTGGCTTGTCTTGGGACCTAAGGATTATGAGCTTCTTCCCCAGAAGGGGATAAAGGCTTTGGTATAGAACAGAAAGGAGGGATAGGCTGGGGCAAAAGATAAAGGCGTTTTTCCCTTCTTGCACAAGCCTTTCAAGCTCCGATGATAGGTGGCTTATTATCCCCTCCCAAGCGCCAAAGATTACAGACCTTTTCCCAAGGGGTCTTAAATACTCCACCCCCACCTGCCTTATGGTAGGCTCACCACCTACAATCTCCCGAACCATCTCCTCCCTTTCTCCTATTATGCCCTTTTGGATCAGGGCTCTTATGTCCTCGCCCTTAAAGCCTGCAGACCTTAGCTCTTCCCTGCTTACCGTCCCCTTTTCCAAAAGGTAGTATATTATCAGCCTCAGCCTTTCTTCCCTCTTTTTGAAATGCTTTAGCCTTTGGAGGGTCTCTTCTGGTGGCACAAGGAGGCTGTAGTAGGTGGTGGTAAGGTTTGGCATCTTCCACTCTTTTACCCTCTTTAAAAAGCCAAGCTCCAAGAGCTTTTCAACCACATCCCTCCCAAACCTTTTCTTCAGATTTTCCTCCTTTATAGCCCTTTTTTTCTTTACATACTCAAGCACCTTAAGGCTTAACTTATCAATAAACTTCCAATCCTTTTCTCCAAGGCGGAGGTACTCTTCTTCTCTCCAGTTAAAGGCGGAGGGCACAAGGCTAAAAAGAAGCTTCCAAGGCAGCTGGGCATAGTAATTGGCCGTTTCAAGAATGGATAGGATATGCTTTTCTGTTGTAAGGGGCTTTTTATCGGGAAAGGTAAGGTCTATGTCTTCCCCCTCCTGCGCCAAGCCTACCACAATGCCCGTTTTACCCCCTATGAGAACCCGGTAGCCTATGGGACTTTCATCGTATGGAAACTCTGCCCTTACCCTAAGGCTTTTCCCATTTGGTAGGGCTATTTTTATATTCATTCACCGTAATACTCCGCCTTTGAGGTGGCCGTTTCCCAAAGAACAACCTTTACAACCTTTACCTCTCCCAAGAGCCCAACCTCAGAAAGCCTTTCTACTAAAAAGTCGTAGAAAAACTTAGCCAAGGCTTCGGCCGTAGGACAAAAATCCACCGGAAAGATCTTTAAGGCTCCGTACCTTTCTGCCACAGCTTTTAACTCTTCATACATAGGGTCATTTACATCTATGATAAAGCTGTGATCTATTGTGTCTATTAGGTCCTTAAGGGCGTTTTTCACATGGTAAAAGTCCAAGACCATTTCTTGCTCAGAAAGTGTATTGGAGCCTATAGTAACTTCAAGCACATAACCGTGTCCATGTAGGTTTACGCACTTGTTTACTGGCTTTTCTTTCTCAAGGGTGAGCTCCGCACCCCTTCCACAGGTAAGGTTCTGCTTCCAAACCCTATGGCCTGCCTCAAATCTAAAGGTTTTTGTAATCTGCCACCTTATCACCAAACCACCACCCTTTCTGCCCTTACTATCAGGTCGGCTATCTCCTCGTAGCTCTTTGTAAGGCTTTCTGGCATCTTTATACCCCTTGCTTGAGCATCCTCCTTGCAAGCATACCAACCCTTCCTTGTGGGAAACCTCAATACCCCGTCTTGGATAAGTATAACCACATCATCCTCTTCTACCAAGTCCGAGCTAAAGTCTCCCAGCTTTCTAACCAGCCACAAGGTCCTCACCATATCATTACAGCCTCCGCAGATCTTATCATCTCCTTTATCTCCTCAATACTTTTTATCTCCACCTCACAGGTCAAATCCTCCGGCTTTATTCCCCTTTCTTCTAAGGATGTGTCTTCTACAAATACTTTTACCCTGACATAGGCCATGTTCTCCAAAAGTTTTTCAAAGCCTTCTATGCCAAGGTCCTCTGGGTGCCACTTTGCAAGCGCGTAGACACCATCCTTTATGAGTATAAGGCTCACATCAGAGTTTATGCCAAGGGCCAGGGCTACCCTTAGGGCCTCGTGGCACTTCCAAGAGAAAGGATCTCCTTTTACTATAAAGGCTATTCTCATACTAATTAAAGTTTATCACCTTGTCATAGTCCTGTATGAGCCTTGAAAGGTTGTAGGTGGAGCTGCTTTCAAAGAAATCCAGAGGCTTTTCTATGCCCCTTTGGTGGGCGGAGTGAGCGCAGTACAAAAGCCTTGCCCCCATCTCCTTTAACCTCCTTGCCTCCGGTCTTATGGTGTAGTAGACCCCATTTCCTGTGAAAAACAGGGCAACCTCTCCCCTTTTGACAAGCTCTTCCACAAGCCTTACTATGGTGCTGTAGTCCTTGGCAAAAGGATTGCTTGTTACGATAAAAAGGAACTTCATCTTTTCTTTCTTATGAGAATTTCCCAAGTGTTTTCAGAGAGCTGGTTTACTGCCAACACCTCTTGACCTTCTTCCTTCATACTCTTTGGAACGCTCTCTGCGGAAGGCTTATAATCCACTATGACCCTTAGAACTTGCCCCACCTCCATCTGCTCAAGGGCAAGCTTGCTTTTTACAAAGGTAAAGGGACAAACATCACCCCTTATATCCAACTCCTTATCGTAGTTAAACTCCTCCATAGAGTCTTTAATTATAAGCCCCTTTTCTCTACTTGGCAAGGACCCTTTCCACCTCCGCTATAGAGGTTATACCTCTTCTAACCTTTAATATGCCAGCCTCATAAAGGGTTCTCATGCCCTTTTTTCGGGCAAGGTCCCTAATATCTTCGGCAGTAGCACCTTTTACTATAAGCTTCCTCATCTCTTCATCTACCTCAAGGATTTCATGGACGGCAGTCCTGCCTTTGTAGCCAGAGCCGTTGCAATGATCACAGCCCTTAGGATTTGCCTTATAAATGGTTATATCTTCATCGGGGCTTTTTAAAACACCGAGCCTGTGCAAAGCCTCCCTTGGAGTGTCATCCACAAGCTTACACCTTGGACAGAGCTTTCTCATAAGCCTCTGCGCCACTATGAGTATCACAGAGGAGCCTACAAGGAAGGGCTCTATACCCATATCCACAAGCCTTGTAATACTTGAGGGGGCATCGTTGGTGTGCAAAGTAGAAAAGACTAAGTGTCCTGTTAAGGCTGCCTTTATGCCGATCTCGGCCGTTTCCGTGTCCCTTATCTCACCTATGAGGATAATATCGGGGTCCTGCCTTAAAAAGGCTCTGAGCACCGTAGCAAAGTCAACCCCTATCTTCTCATTTACCTGCACTTGATTTAAGCCGGGGATTGAGACTTCCACAGGGTCTTCTGCGGTCATAATGTTAACATCTGGGCTATTCCTTTCCATCAAGGCTGCGTAAAGGGTTGTGGTTTTACCAGAGCCTGTAGGCCCTGTAACCAATATCATGCCCCATGGAGTCCATATGGCTTTCCGGAACTTTTCAAGGTCATCGGGCTCAAAGCCAAGGTCCTCAAGCCTTACATTTAAGTACTTCTCCGCCTCCTGTATCCTCATAACCACCTTCTCCCCATAAACGGTGGGAACGGTAGAAACCCTTAAATCTATTTTTTTACCTTTATACCTTGTCCTTATCCTTCCATCTTGAGGGCGTCTCTTTTCTGAAATATCAAGGTTTGACATGATTTTATAACGTGCTGTAAGGGGGTCCTTTATTCTTGCTGGAAATTCATGGTATATCTTTAGAACCCCATCAACTCTATATCTAACAACCAGCTTCTTCTCTTGTGGTTCTATGTGAATATCGGAAGCACCAAGGTTTACCGCCTCGGCTATAAGAAAGTTTGCAAGCTTTACTATGGGTCCTTCCTCTGTCTCTGCGGTTATGAATTCAAGAGGGTTTTCCATGGGTTCGCTTTCTATTTCTACTTCGGCGTCCATGCTTATACTTTCTACAATTTTGTCAACAGTGGGGTAAAGCTTATTGAGGAGGTCTTCTATAAACTTTTTGGAGGCTACATAGGGCACAATGGTGTTTATCTTAGTTTTGAACCTGAGCTCGTTTATGGCGGATTGATTAAAGGGGTTTATGGTAAGTACATATAGCTTTCCATCTTCGTATTTCACGGGCGCTATGGCGTTCTTTTTTAGAAAGGCTTCTGGCAGTTGTCCCTTTATGGTGTCGGATAGGTCTACATCTTCTATGGTACCCTTCCAAAGCCTCTGCGGCATATATTTCTGGTAAAAATCCATAAGCCTTTCATCGTTTATAAGGTTAAGTCTGAGCAGTGTGCTTATTATGTCCTCATCCTTCTCCTTTTCCCTCTGAGCCTTTAAAGCCTCTTCCCTTTTTATATATCCAAGCCTTACCAAAAGTTCTAAAAGCTTGGCCTCATCCATAGCTTTCCTCTTGGGAAGGGAATATACCCTTTTCCACCTCCTCTTTAAAGGCTTTTAATGCATCTCTAAAAAGCTTGGCACCCTCCAGGTATCTTTTTACAAACTTGGGCTTTATATCCTCCACCAGACCTACCAGGTCATAAAAGACAAGCACCTGTCCATCGCAGTAGGGACCTGCTCCTATGCCTATGGTTATGGCCCTTGAGCCCTCCGTTATCTCCTTTGCCAAAGCCGCTGGCATGCTTTCTAAGACCACCATAAAGGCCCCAGCCTCCTCCAAGGCTCTAAAATCCCTTTTAACCCTTTGAGCCTCTTCTTCCACCTTACCCACCACCCTATAGCCTCCCAAGACATGTACACTTTGTGGTGTAAAGCCTATGTGGCCCACCACCGGAATACCTATGTTTACAAGCTTGTAAACAAGCTCTGCCACCTCTTGACCACCCTCTATCTTTACCGCGTTGGCACCCGTTTCCTTCATAACCCTTCCACAGTTCTTTATGGCTTCTTCAAGGCTTACCTGATAGCTCATAAAGGGCATATCCACTATAACAAAGCTTTCCTTTGCTCCCCTCCTTACAGCCTTTGTATGGTATATCATCTCCTCAAGGGTAACGGGCAAGGTAGAATCCAAGCCCTGAAAAACCATCCCCAACGAATCACCCACCAGTATACAATCTATACCAACCTCTTGACAGAGCTTGGCAGAAAGGTAATCATAGGTGGATATCATGGTTATCTTCTTTCCCTCCCGCTTCTTCTTAAAAAGGGTCCTTATTGTAATACCCTCCATAGCTATTATCCCTCCTTTTTCTCCGCCGGCGCCTCCTCAAACTCTTTTAAAATCTCCAAAACCTTTCCTATGGTTTCTTGCATAGCCTTTATATCGGAAAGGTCCCTCATCTCTTTAACCAGCTCAAGCAGGTATTTCAGTAGCTCCTCTTTGCGGGGACCATCGCCCACCCTTATCTGGTAGGCGGAGGCTGTAATGGGGTTTATTATAGAATTAACCACAAGGCGCACCTTTAGGCGGTCTTGAACCTGCATGAGCTCTTCAAGCTCCCTTTGAACTTTTTTGAGCAGGCTTATACCAATTTCAAACTCCTTGGTCATACAGCTCCTCCGGCAAGGGTTTATGAAATAATAATTTTACCATCTCTTTAAATAGTCCTCCAGAATCTTACCATGGTCAAAGCATAGACTGTCCAAGGGAATATCCTCCAGCTTAAAGACCTTTACCTTTTTTGCATCATCTCCCGCCTTTGGAGTGCCCTCCGCATCGCATACAAAGACTACAGATACTACATGAAATCGCGGATCTCTGCTTGGGTCCGAATAGACGCCAAAGAGCCTGTTTATCCTTGCCATTAGGCCCGTTTCCTCCCTTATTTCCCTTAGCACGGCAGACTCTACACCCTCTCCCAACTCCACAAAGCCGCCCGGCAAGGCAAGACCATAGGGTGGATATAGCCTCTCCACCAAAACCAAGCCTTTAAAACTTTTCCCTTCCCAAAGCCTCAATATGGCATCCACAGCCAAGTAGGGACTTTTTATCTCCATGCCAATATTTTAAAGGTTAAGCCTGACAGCTTAAAGGTGTAATAGCCAAAGAGTAAAAGGAATAAAAGGGAAAAAGCTCTTTCCAAAAGTGGCTCTATAAGATCACCCACCAAAAGGCCGGTAAGAAGGAAGGGGAAAGCTATCAAAAACATCCTTACTATTTTTTCTTCTAAAATTTCCTTTAAGGTAGGGACCCTTTCCCTGCCCATCTTTGGGGCATAAAGCTTCCACCAGAGTAAGAAAGGGGCTATGTGATAAGATGCTCCTACCGTTATAAGGCTCAAAAAGCCATAGAGCATGCCATCGGCATGCGCCTTCAAGAGTAAAAAGTTTTTACTTCCAGCCATAAAGACTCCAAGAAGAAGAGAGAACCAGCAGAGGAAAAGCCCCAATATTAAAAACTGGACCGATATATCAAGGCCCTTTAGGGGGCTTTGCCTTTGGCTTAGGGCTTGGTAAAGGCTGTAAGAGAGCACGCCAAGAGATAAGAGCAAAAACAATCCAGAATAGGCTACAAGCCTAAAATCAAAAAGGTGCCATGAAAGGAAGGAAAAGGCACCGCTTAAGCCTTGAAGGATAAGGTTTATCCAAATAAGGGTTTTCTCCTTTATGTTTTCAATCTGAAGCATGGGAACGAAGATGTAATAGGAGCCTATGATCACAGACATAAAAAATCCCACGGTTATAACATGCTTTACGAGAAGGGGGTTTTTGCCCAAAAGGTTTAAAAGGCTTGCAAGGGCAAAGAAGAGGGTACCGAGTAAGAAGAAAAGGACGATGGGGTCGTAAAGCCTTCTCAAGTTGATAAGGATAAGGAGAAGGGAAAGGAAGGAGAAGGAGAGGTAAAGATGGGGCTGTAGACCACCCCTGAAGAAAAAGTAAGCTATGTTTATAAACCACAGAAGGAGATGCATATAAATTAAAGGCCTTCCTTTGAAGGGGTAGCCTTGAAAAGTGGGAAGCATTTGAAATAAGACGCCAAAGATAAGCCCCGGAAAGGCCAAAAAGACAAGGTTATCTATGTAATTTCCTCTAAAGAGTTTTTGCATTAAGGAAAAGAGTATGAGAAGGAAGCAGAGGAATATGTAGAGGGCTGTACTCTCAAGAAGGGTTGTGGGTCTCATCCTTTAACCTTCTGAGAGCTTCAAGCATCTCTTGAAACTTTTCATCGGACATTCTCCTTATCTTCTTTGCCTGACCTAAGGTAGCTGTATGGGGAAGTATCTTCCTTAGTATGGGGTTCTTGAGGGGTGTAAAGCCGTAGCTTATTAACACATCAAGAACCTTTGGCACCCTCCTTAAAAGCTCTCCAACGTTGGTATTTTCGTCTATCTTAAACTCCCCTTCATAGCCTTCTTCCTCTGCCGCCTCCCTGCTACCACGCCATATCCTAAGAAGATAGCCCTCTTCCCTCTCTTCCAATTCATAGTCATAGCCCAGCTCCTTTAGCCTTGGAAGTAAATGGGTAAAGGGCCTTGAGCCCAAAACCTCCAAGACTTCACCTTCCTTTAGTTTTTCAAGGGCTTGGGCTACCTTAACCATGGGCTGAGGTGGCTCCAAGTTCCTAACATCCAGCCTCATGACTAACCTCCCCTCCAAAGGCTTACCTCTGGCTTATAACCCAAGGACTCAACCGCCCCCTCCACAGCCTTTACCAAATAATCACTTACAGGACAGAAGGGACTTGTAGGCCTTATAACTATCCTTGCACAACCTTTATCCACCTTCAAGTCCTTAACAAGGCCCATGGAGACTATATCCATGCCCGTATGGGGATCTACTATAAGCCTTAACCTCTCAAAGAGTTCTTCATGGCCCATGCATGTTAATTTAGCTCCTTCGGGTTAAAGGGAGTATGATAGTAATCATTTACATATCATCCCGCTTTCTTAAAGGACTACCTTAACCAATCCTTAACAGAATCTTAACCAAAGCTTAACATTTCCTTTCTAAACTGTTAACTCGGAGGTAAGCCATGGGGAAAAAAGCTTTACTTTTGAGCGGCCTTTTCTTGTTGCCCGCTTTCTTGCATGCGCAGGAACGGCAGGGCACGCCCACCATAAAGATCATCATAAGAGAGCAGGTAGAAGCTGAAGAGACGCCAACCATACCTGTAGAAAAGAAGGGAAGGAAGCCAAAAACAGAAACTACGGTGAAAGAACAGGAGCTGCAAAGAGGAGCTGGACTGGGAGGCTCCAACGTCTTTAAGGCCATAGAGCTTACTCCTTCCTTGAACGTCCAAACGGACGATGCCTACGGGCTTGGTGGTGGCTCCATAAGACTGAGGGGCTTTGACGGAACTCAAATAGGCACTTCTATAGATAACATGCCCCTCAACGACTCGGGGAACTTTGCCCTTTACCCCCACGAGTATGCAGATGTGGAAAACTTGGAGACCATCACCATAGAAAGGGGAGCGGTAAGCAAGAAGAGCCCTTTTTACACGGAGGTAGGAGGAGCCATAAGAATAAGGACAAGGCCGCCGGCTAACAAGTTTGGCGTGGTCATCTTCCCTAGGTATGGAACAGAAAACTTCAAAAAGCTTTTCTTTAGAGTTGACACGGGCAGGCTACCTCTGAACCTAAAAGCCTTTGCTTCTTATTCTCACTCGGAAGCAGACAAGTGGAAAGGGCCCGGCAAGCACCCAGACTACAGAGACCACTACACCATAGGCCTTCAGCAGAACTTGGGAAGGGTCTTCTGGGAATTCTATTACGACAAAAATGTACAATTAAACTACTTTTATAGACCGCTTAATTACCAGCAAGCCTTGGACTTAGACCGCTACAGAAGGTTTGACTACAACCCAAGCCTTATATTCCCCGGTGGAAACGGCCTCGTTCACAACAACCAAAACATAAGGGATAACAACCTAAACTACTACAAATTCTACAAAAACCCATATACAAACCAGCAACTCAGGGCAAACCTTGAAATAGACATAGCCCAAAACCTTAAGCTATCTATAAAGCCCTATATGTGGATAGGAAGGGGTAGCGGAACCAGCGCCACTACCTTTAGAATTGGTCCTAATTGGTATATAGCCTACAGGGAATCTTACAACTACACAGACAGGCCCGGCTTTACCGCAGACTTAAGCTTTAACACCTCCTTTGGAAATTTAACGGTGGGATACTGGTACGAAAGGGCAGAGCTAAAACAGTGGCAGCCCTCTTTTCCCGTTAGAGTAAACCCCGACGGCAGCTTTGAACTAAGGACAAACACAAGTGGCGCGCCAAGCTTTAGGTACAACTACATACAAAAAACCATAACCACCACCAACACCCCCTACCTTTTCTACGAAAAGGAAGACCTCTTTAACCGCGTAGATATAAACCTTGGCTTAAGGTACGCGCAGATAAAAAGGGACTTCACCAACTATAACACAGCCAAAATGCCCTATTTTCCGGAAGATGGCATCTTTGACTTCCCCGGGCTTACAAAGGATCCAAGGCTTTCCTATGAAAAAACCTACAGAAAGCTTCTTTTTAACTTTGGCGTTGGATACAGCGTCAGGGAAAACATAACGGCATACTTTGCCTTTTCCCAAAACTTTAGAGTACCGCAGAACTTTATAGGCACCGTGCCCCAAAATTTGGATGCCCAGTTTGTTGCCAATCAGCTAAAGCCAGAAAGCTCCAACAGCTATGACCTGGGCGTGCGCTTTGACCTTGATAAACTTTATGTAGTCCCCTCTGTATACTATGTGGACTATAAAAACAGGCTTGTAAGAGTAACAGATCCAAACGATCCAAATTTAGTATATTTAAGGAACGCAGGAAAGGTGAGGGCTTACGGCTTTGAACTTGAAACGGGAGCAAATATTATGAGGGATCTTAGTCTTTATGCCTCCTATTCCTACAACATAGCGGAGTTTAGGGAAGAAGTAATCAATGTTGGCAATAATAATCTGCCTGTAAAGGGCAATAAGGTGCCCGACACTCCAAAGAACATGTTAAAGCTTGGCATAAACTACAAGCTCTTTGGGTTTAACATAAAACCCTCTATCCAGTACATAGGCTCCAGGTACGGAACGATAGACAACAAGGAAAGGATAGGAAGCTACACCCTTGTAAACCTGTCGGTGGATAGGAGGATAGCCAAAAACCTCAGGGTATATGTGGATGTGGTGAACCTAACCGATAAAAAGTACATAGGCAGGATAGCACCCGGCGAGACCAGCGGCAGATACTATGTGGGTGCACCCTTCACCCTTTCAGCAGGACTAAGAGGGAGGTTTTAAAGATGTTGGGCTTGATACACAAGGGAGTATTTGGACTTATGCTTCTTATATTTACCTACGGCAACTACCTTGTACTCTATAACCTTTTCCTGCTAAGCAGGGGGCACAACAGCCCTCCCGAGGAAAGGCTGGAATTTGCGGAAAGACTCAGAAAAAACCTCTGGTTTATGGACTTTTCTGCCACTGTATCTCCTATAGTGGGGCTTTTGGGAACGGTGCTCGCCCTTATAATAGCCTTTAAAGAACTCTCCGCCAAAGGTGTAAGCGGTGCCGCCGAGATAAGCGGTGCCATCGGCACGGCCCTTTGGGCCACAGCCATAGGAATAGCCATGGCCTTGTGGTTTTACTTCTTTTTTAAATTCTTTCATTCCAAGGTTTCTTCAATAAGAGAGAAGGTAAAGCTTGAGCTTCTAAAGGACATGCTCAAGGAGGGACCATGAAAAGGAAAGCTATGCTTATGCTTTTGATGGAGGAGGAACACCACAAAGAGGAAATACAGATCATTCCCATGATAGATGTTATGCTCTTTCTTCTGGTTTTCTTTATGGTCTATACTCTAAACGTCTTCCCCATGATGCTGCAGGATATAAAGATTCCTTCTTCTTCAACGGTGGAGAGAAAAGATATAAGGGAGCCCATAAAGGTTTACATAAACAGGGAAGGGAAGGTTATGCTGGAGGATAAAAGGGAAGGACTTGAGGCTCTAAGGAGCCTTTTGACAAGCCTGCCCCAAAAGGAAAAGGCTTCTGTAATAATAGTGGGCGACAAGGAGGTAAACCTCCAAAGGGTGCTTGAGGTAATAGACGTCATAAAAGATGCAGGGATCTATCAGATAGGCATAGTGGGTGATAAAAAATGACAGACTACGACAGAATAAAGGCTTGGTCCCTTTCCATACTCTTATCCTTCTTAGCTTACTTTGCAGTAAGCTGGCTCATGGTCAGATCTGCCATGATAGTAGCCCACGGATCCTCCAAACCAATAGAGATAGTTATAACCCTTTCTCAGGAAGAGACTCCAAAGGCGGTGCAAAAAATGCCAAAGCCTCAGCCCAAGGTAAGGCCAAGGGCGGAAAAGCCAAGGGAGGTAAAGAAAGAAGAAACAAAAAAAGAAGTACCCAAAACACCTACAATGCCCACAAAAGAGGGGACGCCAAGCCCATCAGAAAAGGGGATGAGAGAGGAAACACCAGGAGAAATGGCGAGGGAAGAAGTAAAGAGGGAAGGGACAAATCAAGATGTAAAAGGGCGGGAAGATACTAAAAAGGAGGATGTACAAACAAAGGCACCGCCACCGCCGAGGCCAACGCAGAGCGCAGTGGAGAAGCAAAACCCCCTACTTCCTTACATGGCCCAAGTGCGTTCAATAATTGAGAAAAACAAAAGATATCCCGAAGAGGCAAAGAGGAGAGGGGAAGAGGGAGTTGCCGTGGTAAGAGTAAGGATAGCAGGGGACTGTAAGGTGGAGGAGGTAAGCTTGGTAAAGGGCAGCGGGAGCTCTTCCATAGACAGGGAGGTCATTGCAATGATAAGGAGAATAGGGAAGTTCCCACCACCACCCTTTGCGCCCTTAGAGTTTAATTTGGAAGTTGAATACAAGTTTGGAGGTTAGCCATGCTAACAAGGAGAGAGTTTTTAGAGGGTAGCATTGCGGGGGCTTTGCTTCTTAGCTTTAACTCCTTAACCTTTGCCACCGATACGGAGGAGGTATTTCCACAAGGTATAGCCAGTGGAGACCCAACCCAAAGGGGCTTTATCCTTTGGACTCGCATAAACCCCAAGGTGCACGCCAAAATGAACAAGGATCTTATCCTCCAAATAGCTGAGGACATGGACTTTAAAAGGGTCCTTATGAGCGGGAGGGTGGATGGGCAAAGGATAAGAAGGGAGGAGGATTACACCCTTAGGATAGACCTAAAGGACGGCTTTGAGACGGGAAAGACTTATTATTACAGGTTTATCTACGCAGATGTGCCTTCCATGGTGGGGAGGGTAAAAACCCTTCCAGAAAAAGCCCAAGAGATCAGCTTAGCCTTTGTGGTCTGTCAAGGCTACGCCGATGGCTACTACACCGCTTACAGACACATAGCTCAGGAAGAGGTACAGCTGGTGCTACACTTGGGGGATTTTATCTACGAGAGGATCTACGGAAGGCCGCGGGTGCCCGGCAGGGACCTAAACCTCCCCTCTGGGCAAAATATAGTACAGGACTTGGAAGACTATAGATATCTATACAGAACCTATTTGTTGGACCCAGACCTAAAGCTGGCAAGGGCTACCCACCCCTTTGTAAACACTTGGGATGACCATGAATTTATAAACGATTACTACTACGATTACTCCTATGAGGTTTGGAGAGGAAGTTATCCGTCTCAAGCTCGTGAGAGGTTGCTTCAACTAAGATTGGCGTCAATAAGGGCATGGCTTGAGTACATACCGGCAAGGGTGTCAACCAACTTCTCCAACAGAGATCCCCTTATGTGGATAAGGATATACAGAGACTTTAACCTTGGAGGCCTTGCCCATTTGATAATAACCGATGAGAGAAGCTACAGGGATAAGCAGCCATGCGGCAAAAGGTACGGAGCTCCCGGCTGTCCTGAACAGCAGAAAACCACCATGTTGGGGGATCAACAGCTCAGATGGTTTAAAAGTAAGCTAAAAGAGGGAAGCTACCCTTGGAAGGTATGGGCTAATAGTGTGCAGCTTGCCAAAAGTTTAACCGATGGAAGGGAAGGTTTGGCTCTTTGGACGCTTGGGACGGCTACGCGGGGGAAAGACAAAAGATACTGGACTTTTTAAAGGCTAACAAGATGAAAAACCTTCTGGCTCTATCGGGGGACAGGCATGCCACCCTTGTTGCCGAAATCCCCGACAGCTACGAGGAGCCAAAGGAAGTTTTGGGAGCCGAATTTATGACGCCCGCCCTATCCTCTGTAAACAGCCTTGAAATGGGTTGGTGGAAGAGGGATTGGCCCCAGTATGCAAGCATAGAAGAGAGAGAAAGGGCAGAGGTTGAGCAAAACCCTTGGATAAAGCACTTAAACATGAGAAACTGGGGCTATGGCCTTTTAAGTCTGACCCATCAAAGGGCGCAATGCACCATCTACACGGTAAACAAGTATAAGAAAGAGGCCCAGAAGGACATGGATGCTAAGTTCTCCTATGAGTATGGAAGTCTAAAAAGGGAAGCATAGTCCTTAAAAAGTAGGTAAAAGATGGGAATGCTGCCCAGCAGGGCCCAAAGGCCAGCTACAAAAAGGGTGGATCCGAAGGCGTCCGAGAGGGCATAAAGGCCCTGAAGCTGGTAAAAGAGGGCCTGCGCCTTTTCTCTTGCCTGATGGGTAAAAAGGCTAAGCTCTTGAGCCCACAATTGCATATGTATTTCAACCCATTGTATATTTTGTACTTCCGTGCTTCTTTGAAAGTTTTCTGCAGCAAACCTTTGGAGGTCGTTTGTGGCCAAGGCTGTGCCAAAGGAACCTCCCACAAAGCGTATGTAATGCATAAGGCTAACGCCAAGGGTGGTTTTCTCCCCCAAGCTCTTCAGAGCCATTTGGGTGATGGGAGCAAAGAAAAAGCCCATACCCACACCCATTGCAACAAGATAAAGAATAGCCTTCTCCTTTGGAGTAAAGTAGTTTAGCCTTGGAAGCAGAAGGAAGATAACGGAAAGATAGCTAAAGGTGGCTATGTAAAGGGCTATTTTGGGAGACTTTTTGTCGGAGATTATACCTGCCACTGGGGATAAAAAGCCGATGGCAAGGGCCATAGGGAGTATGGCGAGCCCAGCCTGAAAGGTGGTATAGCCCTTTAGCTTTTCAAAGTAAAGGGGGATTAAGTAAAAAACCTGATACATGGAAAAGCCCAGAACAAAACAATAGACCCAAAGGGCTATAACAAAATCCCTTATCTTAAAAAGGGAAGCCTCCACAAGCCTGTTTTTGGAAAGAAGCTCCGAAAGCAAGAAAAGCAAAAAGGAAAAGAGAGAAAGGAGGGAAAGGTAAAGTATAAAATCACTGCTAAACCAGCCCTCCTTCTGCCCCCTTGACAAAACTACCAAAAGGCTTACCGTGGCAACCGTTAGAAAAAGGTAAGATAGGATGTTTAACCTTATCTTGTGGGCTGGCTTGTAGTCTTTTAAGAAGAAAAGGGCCAAGGTGAAGTTAAGGATGCCTATGGGAAGGTTTATATAAAAGATCCAGCGCCAGTCTATATGCTCCGTTATCCATCCCCCCAAGGTGGGACCCAAGGCTGGTGCAAAGCTTACTCCCAAGCCGTATATACCCATGGCAAGCCCTCTCTTTTGAGGTGCATAGGCGGAAAAGAGCAAAGCCTCTGCACTTACCACAATAAGGGATTCTCCAAAGCCCTGAACAGTCCTTGAGGCTATCATCCACTCCAAGGATTGTGCTTGACCGCAGAAAAAGGAGGAGGTGGTAAACAAAAAGAGCCCCAGAAGGAAGACCCTTTTTAAACCCATTAGACCTTCCAGCCACTCCACCAAAAGGATGGCGCTGGCGGCGGAGGTCATGTAGGCGGTGATCACCCACTGCACTCCATAAAGGTCTGTAGAAAGGGGCGCTATCATCTTTGGCACCACAATGTCCACTATGGTGGTGTCCAGTATGGCCATAAAAACCCCTACCATAAGGAAAAAGGTCAATAGGGCTCTCTCTGCCGGGCTTAAGGTCTCATGAAAGGGCTTCATTGCCTCTTTATCTCCACTCTTCCACCCATGCCAACCCTCAAAAGGCTTGTATCTCCCTTTGTTATCCTTATCTTTATGGGTATCCTTTGGACAACCTTTGTAAACTCTCCGGCGGATATGTCCCTTGGCACGAGGGCAAAGGTGGCCGCAGAGGCTGGGCTTATCTCCTCCACTACACCCTCAAAGACCTCCTTTGGATAGGCATCCAGCCTTATGTAAGCCTTTGAGCCTACCCTTACCCCCTTTAGCTTTGTCTCCTCCAGCAGAACCTCCACATACAAAGAAGAGTCCTTTACAAGGCTGAAGGCAGGTTGGCCCGCCTTTACCGTATCTCCCACGCTTACAAACCTTTTTGCCACCAAGCCATCAAAGGGGCTGTAGAGCCTTGTCCTCTCAAGGTCAAGCCTTGCCTTCTCAAGCTGGGAGAGGACCTCCCCCTTCTGTTTTTCCATGGCCTTTATCCTTTTATCAAGCTCGTCAAGGCTAAGGCTTTCTGCCTTTGTTATCTGGTATTCCTTCTGCGCTCTAAGGATGGCTATGTGGAGCTCTTTAAGGCTTGCTTCCATGTACTGCAACCTTGCCAAAAGGCCTTTGTACTGGGTGTCTATCTCTTCATACCTTTGCCTTGGTATAAGGCCCTCTTCCAAAAGCCTTTTGAGCCTCTCTCTGTCTCTTTTCACCTGCTCAAGCTGCACCTTTAACTCCTGCCTTTGGCTTTCCATAGCCCTCCGCCTTTCCTCCAACTGCCTTATGGAATCTTCCATTGCGCCCAGCTTGTAGCCCAGCTGTCTTGAAAGCCTCTCCCTTTGCACCTTTAAAGCCCCTATTTGATCCTCTATGGCCCTTAGCCTTTCTTCAAGGGTATTTACCGCAATTTTGTAGTCCCTATCTTCAAGCCTTGCCAAGAGCTCCCCCCTTTTTACCCTATTACCCATATCCTTGTAAACCTCTACCACCTTGCCGCTTACCTCAAAGGCCAGATTGGCCATGCTGTCCGATTTGACAAAAACTGCATCGCTTATGGCATAATCCATACGGTGCTTTATCCACCGGAAGGACAAGAAGGAGAAGGTCAAAAGCAAAATCAAAAGGAGGACAACCCCCAGCTTCTTCACAGCTCGCCTACCTCCCTCAAAAGCTCGTAGTAGCTTCTTAAAAGCTCATAGTAGGCTATTACCCTTGACCTCCTCGCCTGAGTGAGGCTTGCCTCCGCCTGAAGGAGGTCTGCACCGCTTATTATCTGGTTTTTGTACTGTTCCAAAGAAAGCCTGTAAAACTCTTCTGCCAGCCTTAGGGATTCCTCTGCAACCCTTAAATTGTCCCTTGCGGTAAGAAGCCTTTCATAGGCAGACCTTACCTTCAAAAGGATCCCCTCCTCAAGGTCTCTCATCTCCTCCCTTGCCTTTTTCTCCTCTTCCACAAGGGAAAGGGCCCTGTAATAGCTACTCAAAGCCTGAAAGTTAAAGCTAAGGCCCCCGCTAAGAGTAAAAAAGCCCTTTGGAGATATACGGGGGTTTTGGTCTGAATAGTTATAAAAAGCTTCTACAAAGACCTTGGGGTAGAAGTTGGAGAGCTCTACGCGCCTTTGTTCCTTTTGTATTTTTATCTTCTCCCTTGCCATTTTCAGCAGGGGCCTTTTTTCCAAAGCCTTTTGAAGAAGAAGCTCCAAGCTTGGAACTTCTACCTCAATAACCTCTAATGGTTTTAGGTTTTGCAGCTTTTCCTCCTTTACACCCGTTAGCCTTGATAGGTTGGCAAGGGCTATACGGTAATTTCCCTCCGCCTGCCTTAGGTCCCTTTCTACCTCCGCCAGCCTCACTTGCGCCTGCAAAACATCCGTTATGGCTACCAACCCTTCCCTGTAAAAAGCCCTTCTCCTTGTTAGGTCTTCTAATATGGCCTCCTTTTGCTTTTTGACCACTTCCAAAAGCTCCAAGGCAGAAAGAACAGAGAGATAAGCCCTTGCAACCTCAAGCTTTGTTTCAAGGATAGCCTCCTGAAGGTCCTCCTCCGATATTTTTAAAAGGCTTTTGCCTATGCTTACCTTTCCTTCCCTTAAACCACCATCGTAAAAAAGCTCTCTTATACCAAGCTGAAGGCTCTGATAGCTTCTTTTGGAGCTTTCTATCTGAATGTTTAAAAAGCTTATAGATTGCTTTTGGGGTTGGAAGGAGAGCTTGTAAACCCCTATGAACTCCGGCATGTACAACTGCTCATCGGCCTTTAGGCTTAGCTGGGAAGCCTTTAGGGCATACCTTTTTGACAGCACCTGCGGATTTCTCTCCAAAGCAGCCTCTATAAGCTCCTCAAGGCTTAAGGAGAAGGAAAAGCCAAAGGTCAAAAGTAAAACTATCCACCACATTTTAGCCCTCTAAAAAGGATGTCCAGGCCTCTTTGGGCCTCTTGCACTATCTCTTCAAGGGGTGCATCCTTTAAAAGAAGCTTTTCCATGTACAAAAGCCTCACATAGCCTACTATAAGGTTAATAACCTCTTCCTCCTTTCCACACACAAACTCCCCCCTCTCATAGCCCCTTCTTACCATCTTAACAAGGAGGGATATTATGTCCTCCATGTGCTTCTGGTGTAGCCTTCTAAAATCCTCCCTGTTGCACAAAAGCTCAAAGAGAAAGACATAGGCTATGTGTCTGTCTTGGTAGCATTCTAACAAAAACTCCCTTATATGGCCCCTTATCATCTCCTCCGCCGAAAGCCCCTTGTTTAACCATCTTTTCATTATCTCCTTGGTCCTTTCTGCCATCTGGTTTATCAGCTCTTCCATAAGCTGGTCCTTGCTTTTAAAGTAGAAATAAAAGGCTCCCTTTGAAAGGCCTGCATGCTTTACTATGTCCTCCACCGTGGTGTGGTTGTATCCCTTTTTGGCAAACAACTCCTTTGCCGATTGAAGTATTCTTTCCTTTGCCTTCATTGCGTAAGCCTCTCAAGCCTTGCCAAGGATGTTTTATAAAGGTACAAAAGATAATAGTAATTTTTCAGAGCGTTGTTGTAGTTGTTTACCGCGTCTAAGACTTCAAGCTGCGTGGCTATTCCGTGTTTGTACCTTTCGGTGGACAGCCTTAGGGCTTCCTTTGATGCTTCCAAGTTAAGCTCCGCCGCCTTTATCTGTTCCTTCAAAGACTTTATATCAAGCAAAACCTTAAACAGCTCCGCCCTTTGCCCCTTTTCCACATCCCTTAGCCTTTCTACTTGCTTTAACATGTCTATCCTTGCCTGCGCTATGCTGGCTTCACGCAAAAAGCCGTCAAAGATCGTGTGGTTTAGCCTTAGACCAAGGGTGTAGCCTTCTATGGTTTTTTCGCTGCCCCCAAATCTTGCAGTGCTTCCCTGATAGGTGGCAAAGGCTTCAAGGCTTGGGTAGTACTGCGCCTTTTGGAGTTCTAAGGCACTTTGCAAAACCTCAAGGCTTTTCTTGGCCACCCTTATGCTTGTGTTTCTTTCCAGAAGAAGCCTTTCATAGTCTTCTTCTTGGTATTCAACGTATTTTAGCTCACCCTCCAACTCTAAGCTTCCCTCATAGCCTATAAACCTTTTAAAGTCTTCAAGGCCCTTTTGATAGTCTGTCTTTGCACCCTCAAGCTCCGCCTTTGAGCCCTCCAGCTGAGCCTTTGCCCTCATTAGTTCCACCTTTGGAAGGATGCCCCCTTTAAACTTTCCCTCCACCTGCTTGTAATATTCCTCCCAGTATCTTGAATTCTCTTCCAAAAGCCTTACCACCTCCCTTTTGTACAAAAGGGCATAAAAGAGCTGTTTTGTTTGAAAGGCCACCTCCCTTACCACATCTTCATATATCAAGCTTTGAAGCTCCTTCTCTTCCTTAGAAAGTTTTATACTTTCAAGGACTGCAGGGCTAAAAAGCCTCTGGTCTAACTCAATAACATAGCTGTGCCTGTTTTTTGGCGTAAAGCCAAAGGCAAGCTCTCCCCCAAGCCTTGTGTAGCTATAAGAAAAGCTTACTTGGGGCAGTATGCCAGCCCTTGCCCTTCTTATGCCCTCCTCCGCCCTTTGAACGTCCAAAAGGGACAACCTTGTGGATACATTGTTTTTGATAGCCAAAGCTACCGCCTCTTGCAAGGTTATGGCAAGGCTCAAAGAAAAGCCAAAAAGTAAAAGGAATATTGTTAACCTCATCTTACCTCCACCTTCATACCCTCTTGAAGCACGTAGGCATTGTCAAGGGCTATCCTTTGACCATCCCCCAAATTACCCTTCACATAGGCATAGCCCTCACCCTCTTTGAGGACATCCACCTGCACACCTTTTGCCACACCCTCCTCTATAAGCCATACCACCCTTTTGTTGCCTTGTAGGACCAGAGCCCTTTCTGGAACCTTAAAGGCCCTTTCTACACCCCTTACAAGGAATACCTCCCCGTACATACCGGGCCTTAGGTTTCCTTTTGGATTGGAAAGCTTTGCCTTCACCGTTATAAGGCGGCTGGTGTCGGCGGTGGGGGATATAAAGAATATCCTTCCCTCAAACTCTCCAAAGGGCTCCACCCTTATTTTTACCCTTGAACCTTCCTTCACATAGGCAAGGTTTTCCTGCGGTATTTGAAAGACAAACCTTATGGGATCTAAGCTTACGAGGCGGAAGGTTTGACTTTGCGGCGTTATATAATCTCCCACATTTACAAACCTTTGGGCTATGTATCCCGAGAAGGGGGCCTGTAAGGTGGTCCTTTGCAGGTTTAGCCTTGCGTTGCTTAGCTGGGCTTGTAAGCTTTTTATGAGCTCCTCCTGAGCCCTTATTTGGGTTTTCAAATTTTCATACTCTTCCCTTGCTATGAGCTCCCTTTCATAGAGAAACCTTCTCCTTTCTTCCATGGCCTTTAGGTTTTCGTAGTTTGCCTTCGCTTGGGCAATCTGGGCAGAGATCTGATTTATGATGTTTTCGTAGTCTGCGGGGTCTATCTTCAAAAGGGGCTGGCCCACCTTTACAAAGCTTCCCTCATCCACAAAAAGGCTAAGAACCCTACCACTTACCAAGGGCCTGAGCACCACATCCCTTTCACCTTCAAAGTAGCCCTTCGTAGAGTACTCTATAGGCACCTCTTGACTTTTCACCTCATAAAGGCTAACAACCACCCTCCTTTCCTGCGGCCTTTGAGCTTCCCTTTTTTGGCAGGAGACCATCAAAGCAAGAGTTATCAGCAAGAGGACAAAAAACCTTCTCATAGTACCCATTATTTTAACATACCGACTGGTCGGTTTGTTATAATATAGCCCACTATGTACCGATTTTTTATCCACAGGCCTGTAACCTCTTGGATGTTTATGATTTCCTTTATCCTTCTTGGCCTTTATTCCCTAAGGGCTATTCCCATAGACCGCCTTCCCGATGTGGATTTTCCGGTGGTTGCGGTGGTGACTACCTACCCGGGAGCCAACGCCTATGTGGTAGATGTGAATATAACAAGAAAGATAGAGGACCAGCTTGCCACCATAAGCGGTATAGAGAGCATATCCTCCGCCAGCTTTGCTGGAGTTTCAAGGATAAGCATAACCTTTTCTTTGGAAAAGGATATAGATGTGGCGGCGCAGGAGGTAAGGGATGCGGTGCAAAGGGCATTAAAAAGTCTTCCCGAGGGGGTGGACCCTCCCGTAGTTAGAAAGGTAGACACCTCTTTGGCTCCTGTTTTTGTGGTCCTTTTGCACTCAAAGACTGCCGATTATCAAACCCTTGCCTACTGGGCGGACAAGGTTATAAAAAGGGAGTTTGAAAGGATATACGGCGTTGGACAGGTGGACCTTGGAGGCTTTAGGGACAATGTCCTGTGGGTAAGGATTGACCCAGAAAAGCTTTATTCAAAGGGCTTGGCAGTGCAAGACATTATAGAAGCCATAAACAAAAACCATTTAGAATCTCCAGCGGGATCCATCTACGGCAAGGAAAGGGAATACATCATAAGGCTTTACGGGAAAGTTAAAGACCCGAAGGAGCTGGAAGGGGTTTACATAAAAAACGGCGTAAGGCTAAAGGATGTGGGCTTTGCGGAGTTTACGGAGGATGAGTTTAGGGGAATGGGAAGGTACAATGGGGAACAAGCCGTAGCCCTTGTGGTCTACAAGCAATCAAAGTCAAACACGGTGGCTGTGGTAGATGCGGTAAAGAAAAAGATGGAGGAGATAAACAGTCAGCTTCCCCCGGGCATACGTATGGATTACACCTTTGATTCTTCCATCTTTGTAAAGGACAGCGTAAAGGCGGCCATAGAGGAGATCCTAATAGGCAGCTTGCTTACCGCTTTGGTGGTTTACTTCTTCCTTGGTAGTTTGAGGCTTACCCTTGTGCCCATCTTTGCCATACCCATAACCCTTCTGGGAACGGTCTTTTTCATATACCAGCTTGGCAACTCCTTGAACACCTTTACCCTTCTTGCCCTTGCGGTGGCGGTGGGTATAGTCATAGATGATGCCATCGTGGTATTGGAAAGTATATTCAGAAGAAGGTATGAGGAGGGCTTGGAGCCCTTAAAGGCGGGAGAGGTAGGCACAAGGATAGTTATCTTTGCCCTTTTGGCCTCTACGGCTTCTTTGGTAATAGTTTTTATCCCCATAATCTTTTTAAAGGGTGTGGTGGGAAAGCTTTTTGGCGGCTTTGCCCTCACCTTGGCAATAGCCATAGCCCTATCTTACTTGGTTGCCATAAGCTTTACACCCATGGCCGTTTCAAGACTTTTAAGGGGTCACCTTCCACCTTCAAACCCCTTCACGAGGGCTTACGATAAGTTTGAGACCTTCTTTGATAAAGTCCTTCGCTGGTCCCTTGACCACAAGGCGGCAATTATAGCCCTATCCCTTCTTAGCGCCCTTGTTGGCTTTCAGCTATTCAAGGCTACAAAAAAGGAGTTCTTCCCCGTGGTGGATGAGGGGAGGTTTTTGGTTAGGTTTGAAACTCCCACCGGCTCCTCCTTTGATTACACAAAGAAAAAGGCGGAAGAGATAGAGGCCATCCTCTTGAAAAACCCATATGTGGACCGGTTTGGGATGGCGGTAGGGCAGGGTGTGGCTGGCAGGCCCGATGTAAACGGTGGCTTGGGCTTTGTGTACCTCAAGGAGGGCAAAAGGCCCCATCAGGCAAAGATTATGGAGATGGTAAGGAAAGAGCTAAGCCGGGTAAAGGATGCACGCGTTAGCGTAGAGCCTCCCGGCGTAGTGGGGCCTGCCGGAGGCAGGCAGGCAGACCTTCAGTATGTTATAAAGGGACCATCCCTTGAGGAGCTTCAAAGTATATCAGAAAGGCTAACAAGGGAATTTAGAAATAGGCCCGGATACAGGGATGTGGACACAGACTTAAGGCTTAATGAGCCGCAGGTACAGATAAGGGTAAAAAGGGAAAGGCTTGGGGATTTGGGAGTCAGCGTGGAAGATATAGCCATAACTCTAAATGCCCTTTTTGGAAAGCTTCAGGTAGGAACCTATGAGCTTGGGGCAGAAAGCTACAACCTTTATGTAAAAGCCTTGCCCGAATTTGTGGAAAATAGAGAAAACCTCAAAAGGGTTTATGTGAGAAGCTACAAGGGAGAGCTAATACCCCTTACGGAGCTTGTGGAGATGGAAGTGGCTTCGGGCTACAAGGTCATAAACCGCTACAACAGGCAATACTCTTTTACCTTTTTTGCCAACCTCTCCCAAGACAAGCCCTTGGCCGATGCGGTGGAAGAGCTAACGAGCTGGCTAAGAAACAACCTGCCACCGGGCTACACCTTTGAACCCATAGGGCAGGCAAAGGAGTTTCAAAGGGCTTTTCAGGGGCTTGGCTTTGCCTTAGTCTTTGCCTTGGTGGGCGTTTATATGGTGCTTGCTTCCCTCTTTGAAAGCTACAGACATCCCTTTACGGTGCTTTTGATGGTACCCCTTGCGGTAGCGGGAGCCTTTGGCCTTCTGTACATAACCAACACCTCTTTGAGCGTGCCCTCTTACTTTGGCCTAATACTTCTGGTAGGCATAATAGTGCGGGATGCGGTGCTTTTCATAGAAAGGATCATACAGTTGAGAAAGGAAGGCATGCAGACCCGTCAGGCCATACTCCAAGCAAGAAAAGAAAGGCTAAGACCTATCTTGATGACCACCCTTACCATAGTTTCTGCCCTTTTGCCGGTAGCTTTGGGCCTAACGGCAGGCTCAGAGCTCAGAAAGCCCCTCGCCCTTGTGGTCATAGGCGGCATATTTACAGGCTTGCCCCTCAGCCTATTCTTGCTCCCAGTCCTTTATGAACTCTTTGACAAACTGGGCTTAAAGGCTTATCATATAAAGAAAGAAAGCACTTAGGAGGTGGAAGCCATGCCTGTCTATGTGATGTTAACTACTTTGACCGATGAGGGGATGAAGACGCTAAAGAACAAGCCAGAAAGGATAAAGGAAGTGGATAAGGAGGTGATGGAGCGCTTTGGGGTCAAAATCTTGGCTCAGTATGCGGTGATGGGACCTTATGACTTTGTGAACATAATAGAGGCACCAGACAACGATACGGTGGTAAAGATGGCCATAGAACTGGGCTCAAGGGGTACCATAAGAACCCTTACCATGCCAGCCATAGAGGTAGACCAGCTCATAAAAGACCTAAAGGAGTTGGGGTAAAAAAGGTGGAAGCCCTTAGGGCCTTTTTTGAGATAACTCTGAAGTACACAGACCTTAAATGGGCAAAAAGCAGGGATGACCTTATAAGCAAGTGCATAAAGGTCCTAAGGGCCCTTTCAGAGGGCAAAGCTTTACAAGAGATAAGGCTAAACAAGGATATGAGCTTTGGTGTGGAGGATTCTTTGGAGCTTTTGGAGGCCTTTGTGAAAGAAAACCCCCAAGAGGTGGAAAGGCTTATAAAGCTTTTGGGTATGTACATCAAATCTCCCTCTCCTTGTAAAACAAGGATGATAAGCTTTGCGGAGGTTCTGCTTGAAAATAGGGCAGTATCTAAAGGAGAATAGATTTAGCATCTCCTTTGAATTTTTCCCACCAAAGACCCCCGAGGGTGAAGAGGAGCTTTTCCAAACTATAAAGAGCCTTAGGGAGCTTAACCCCACCTTTGTATCGGTTACCTACGGAGCTGGCGGCAGCACTCGGGACAGAACGCGAAGGGTAGTAGAGAGGATACACAGGGAAACGGACCTGACGGTTATGGCCCACCTTACCTGCATAGCCCATTCAAGAGAAGAGCTTTTAAAGATAATTGAAGAGTACAAGAGTATAGGTATAGAAAACCTTTTGGCCCTTAGGGGAGATATACCAGCCAACATGCCAGACTTTAAGCCCCCCCACGGTGCCTGCAAGCATGCTCAGGAATTGGTGGAACTTATAAGGGAAAACTTCAAAGATTGGTTTTCTGTAGGTGTGGCCTCCTACCCGGAGGGGCATCCCGAGTCTCCCAACATGGAATGGGAGATAAAGTACTTCAAAAGGAAGGTGGAAGCAGGCGCCGATTTTTCCATTACCCAAATGTTTTTTGACAACGGCTACTACTACGAGTTTGTAGAGCTTTGTCAAAGGGCTGGAATAAATATACCCATCATACCGGGCATAATGCCCATAACCAACTTCAGGCAGGTGCAAAAGTTTGCCAGCATGTGCGGTGCCACCATACCCCAAAGGCTTATAGAAAAGTTAGAACCTTACGCGGAGAATCCAGAAGAGACACTGAAGATAGGTGTAGAGTTTGCCACAGAGCAATGCTTAGACCTCTTGGAAAACAACGTACCGGGCCTTCACTTTTACACCTTGAATAAGTCAAAGGCAACGCTTATGGTGTATGAGGGCATTAAGGGAGCTTTGAAGGTATGAGGGTGAGGGTGAGCTACAGAGGCCAGATAAAGGAGCTGGAGTTTGAAGGAGATAAGATAACAGCCCTTGAGCTTTTAAAGGCCTTGAACCTTTCAAGGGAATACGCCTTTGTGGTAAGGGGTGAGGAAATATTGGAAAACAAAGCCACCATAAAAGATGGAGAAGAGGTTAGGGTTATAAATGCCATATCCGGTGGCATGGGTAGTTAAACGGCTGTCAAGCTTAATGCATGTACAAGCCTGTCTATCTCTTCCTTCGTCCTCTTTTCTGTAGCAGCTATAAGCAAGGCATTTTTGTATCCAAAGTCATCAAGGGGTACACCAAAAAGAAAGCCAGAGTTTAAAGCCCTTTGATACATCTCCTTACTTTTTTCATGCCTTAGAGGGAACTCCCAAAGATGCTTCCCTTTGTAAATCTCCTCAAAGCCCCTTTCTAAAAGCTTTCCTTTTAAGTAAAGAGCCTTTGATAGGCTTTGAATTGCCACTTCCCTTAGCCCTTCCTTTCCAAGAAGCACCATGTAAAGGAGGTTGGCAAGGGCCATAAGGTTTTGGTTGGTGCATATATTGGAAGTGGCCCTCTCCCTTCTTATATGCTGCTCCCTGGTTTGTAGTACAAGGGTAAAGGCCCTTTTACCTTCTATGTCTTCCGCCATACCCACCAGCCTTCCGGGCATCCTTCTCACATACTCCATCTTTGTGGCAAAAAAGCCCACATATGGACCACCGAAGTTTAAAGGAACTCCCATCTGCTGGCCCTCCCCTACCACAATATCCGCCCCAAACTCCCCCGGCGGCTTTAGTATGCTCAAGGCCACAGGATCTGCCACAACTACCAAAGGTACCTCATACTTTCTGGACAGCTCAGATAGCTCTCTTAGCGGCTCCACAAAGCCCAAGAAGTTTGGATACTGCACCACAAGGGCGTGAACCCCTCCATCCTTTAAAAGCCCTTCCAGCTCCTCAAGGCTTGTATAGCCTTCTTCTGTAAGATTACAGAGAGCTATCTCATCCCTATAGCCCATAAGGTAGGTCTTTACTACCCTTCTGTATAGGGGGTTTATACCTTCAGAAAGTATGACCCTTTTGCCCTTTCCTCTTATAGCCCTTGCCATTAGTACAGCCTCTGCAAGGGCGGAAGCACCATCGTACATGCTGGCGTTAGCCACATCCATCTTTGTAAGCTCACATATAAGGCTTTGGTATTCAAAGATGGCCTGAAGTGTTCCTTGAGAAGCTTCCGGCTGGTAAGGCGTGTAAGCGGTCAAAAACTCACCCCTGTTTAGCACCTGCCATATGGCCGACGGAATGATCCTATCGTAAGCACCAAAGCCTGCAAAACACACAAGATCTGCCCCTTGGCCTCCCAACTCCTTTATGTACCTCCTTATCTCCTCCTCGCTTTTGGGTGGAGGCAAAGATGGATCAGAAAGCAACGCGGGATCTATGTGGGAAAAAAGGCTTTCAAGGCTTGGAAGGCCAAGCTCTTTTAAAATCCTTTCCTTTTCTTCTTCAGAGTGGGGTATGTACATCTACTTTTCCCTTTCTTCGTAGCCCAGCTCTTCCTCGGGCAAAGCCTCCAAAGATTCTTCTATAACTTCCTCCTCCGGTATTTCAAGCTTTATGGTCTCACCCTTTTCTTCTTTAACTATTTCCACAAGAAGCTGGGCATAGTCTTCTGCAGGCATGAGGTCTTCCACCTCCATTGGGTCGGAAAGTTCAATCACCGCAATCCATCCATCCTCATAAGGGGATTCGTTTATAAGATGGGGCTCATCGCTCAGGGTCTCATTGACTTCTATTACAGTACCAGAAAGGGGTGAATAGATGGGTGATACGCTTTTTACAGACTCCACATTGGCTATTGTGTCGCCGCTCTCATAAGATTCACCCACCTGCGGCAGGTCTATGTAGACCACATCGCCCAATTCCTTTTGTGCAAAGTCGGTTATACCAATCCATGCCTTATTGCCTTTAATAAGAGCCCATTCATGATCCTTTGTGTAATACCTATCGGCCTTTACCACATACTTACCTACCACTATGTCCTCCATAGCTTTACCTCCTCAAAGCATTTCATATTCTATACCATAATCCTGCTTAACCTTCATCATAAGGTTGTTCAAGTCTCCCTCCTCCCTTTCAAGAAGCAAGAACTCCAAGGACCTTATAAAGTAATCAAGGTCAATTAGTCTAAAGAGGGCCATGCCCTTCCCTTGCTCGTTCAAAGAGTGTAGGGCGTTCATCCTTCTTTTGCTTATAAACTCCTTTATTTTATCAAGGCTGATAACATGAAAGGGGTCAAGCACCAGCACATCATTACCCCTTAGCTTCCTCAAGCCCTTATAAAGACCATAAAGAAAGGTCCCCTTATCGTTTCTTATAAACACCAAATCTGGGAACTTGTCTATAAAGTCCTTCATCTCAGAGGTAATGACCGCGTAAAGGCTGTCTGGACCTATAAGCTTTTTTAATATGCTAACTTTTTCACTTACCCTTTGCAGGAGCTCACTTTCATTAAGCAACTTTGAGTAAAAAACTAAAAGGACTTTCATGTTGTTATAATATTATAAGCCTTTGCGGAGGTTGAAATGTCAAAAATAAGAGTGGCAATAGCAGGTGTTGGCAACTGTGCCAGTAGCTTGATTCAAGGCATCTATTACTACGCAAAGCACAGAGAAGGTGTAGGCGGCCTTATGTTTGAGGATGTGGGCGGCTACAAGCCATGGGATATTGAGGTGGTTGCCGCATGGGACATTGATGCGCGGAAGGTAGGTAAGGACCTTTCGGAGGCCATCTTCTCACCCCCCAATTGTACAACCATTTTTGAGCCCAACGTACCGAGGACGGGCGTAGTTGTCAGAAAGGGTAAGGTGCTGGACGGCTATGCACCCCACATGGCCAACTATCCACCGGACAGAAGCTTTGTTTTGTCCGATGAAAAGGAGGATGAGCTGGAGGATGTGGTAAGTGTATTAAAAGAAACTCAAGCGGACATACTTATAAACTATGTTCCCGTTGGTTCAGAAAAGGCTGCACGCTTTTATGCAGAGGCCTGCCTTAGGGCGGGCGTTTCCTTTATAAACGGCATGCCTACCTTTATAGTTTCAGATCCGGAGTGGGCAAAAAGGTTTGAAAGCGAAAACATACCCGTGGTGGGTGATGATATAAAGTCTCAGGTGGGTGCCACCATTTTACATAGGACCTTGGTCCAGCTCTTCCTTGATAGAGGTGTAAAGATTGATAGGACTTACCAGCTTAACTTTGGAGGGAACACAGACTTCCTTAACATGCTGGAAAGGGAGAGGTTAAAAACCAAAAAGGTCTCAAAGACGGAAGCCGTATCTTCCCTCATACCTTATGACCTGGACCCCATGAACATACATATAGGACCTTCCGACTGGGTGCCTTGGCTAAAGGACAGGAAGATAGCCTATATACGCGTAGAAGGTAGACTTTTTGGCGATGTGCCCATGTATGTGGAAGTTAAGCTTGATGTGGAAGACTCACCAAACAGCGCAGGTTCAATGATTGATGCCATAAGGTGCTGCAAGCTGGCAAGGGACAGGGGAATAGGAGGACCCCTTTACTCCATAAGTGCCTATACCATGAAGCATCCGCCCATCCAGTACCCCGATTGGCAGGCAAGAAAGATGGTAGAAGAATTTATTCGTGGAGAAAGGGAAAGGTAGGCTCTGGGTTCATACGGCAAGCGTAGGTGAGTTTAACACCATAAAGCCGCTTCTTAAAAGGCTTTATCCAAAGTATGAAATAGTTGTTACCTATTTTTCTTTTAGGGCGAGGGATTATCTAAAAGCCCAAGAGGGCAAGGCTTACTTTCATAAGCTTTACAGACTTCCCATTGACTTACCACCCTTTGTAATATCCTTTGAAAGGAAGATAAAGCCTACAGCCCTGCTTATAATGGAAAGGGAGCTTTGGCCCTCCCTTTTGACCTTTACCAAAGCATCCAAAGTATGGCTAAACGCCTACGCCAAGGGAGGACTTTTGGAAAGGTGCTTATCCAAAAGCTTTTCCCTCATTATCACAAGGGATGAGCTATCCGCAGAAAGGTTTAAAAGCTACGGATGCAAAAGGGTTTTGCCCTGTGGAAATCTAAAGTTTGTTTTGGAGGATCCAAAGCCGGTGAGCCTAAAGGTGAACGCCTCAAAGCTCATAGTGGCAGGCAGCACCCATCAAGGAGAGGAAGCCATAATAAAGAAAGCCTTTGACCTTTTGAGGAAAGACTTCAAAGACCTTAGGCTAATAGTGGCCCCAAGGCATATAAAGAGGGCTAAGGAGGTGGCAGCAGTCTTTGAAGGCTATAAGGTTAGCTTTAGAAGCAGCCAAGAGGAAGGCTGGGATGTGCTTGTGCTGGATAGCCTTGGTGAGCTTTTCTCTCTTTATGCCTACGCCGATGCGGCCGTTGTTGGTGGTACCTTTGTTCCCGTTGGCGGGCATAACCTTTTGGAGCCCGCCTATTTTGGAAAACCCGTCCTATATGGGCTATACACCCATAAGGTAAAAGACCTAAAAGCCTTCCTTGAAAAAGTAGCCCTTGGCTTTCCTGTAAAAGATGAAAGGGAGCTTTACATAAGACTTAAAGAGCTATTTTTTAGCAAGCCTTCAAAAGACCCTTTCAGCCTTAAAGAGCTCTCCCAAAGGACCTTAGAATGTTATCTTTCTGCCCTTGAGGGGGTAATATAGTGGCAAGAAAGTTGAATATCTCACGCGGTGTGTATTATACCATTATATTATGGATATAAGAAGGGCTAAGCTTGCAAAGCAGCTGATTGAAGAGATAGCCAGCCTTATACAGAAAGATATAAAGGATCCAAGGCTTGGTGGGGTTATAATAACAGGTTTGGACCTCTCTGAGGATATGAGCGTGGCAAAGGTATATTTTACAACCCTTGAAGAGGGAAAGGAAGAGGAGGCCTATAAGGCTTTGGAGCATGCAAGGGGCTACATAAGATCCCAGCTTATGAAAAGCTTAAGGGTTAAAAGGGTGCCCTATCTCACTTTTATTTTTGATAAAGAGCTGAAAAGAATGGAAAGGATATGGGAAAAGCTTTGAGAATTCATGTTCTCAAAGAAAGTTATTACAGACTGGATCCACCGGAGGGAAGGGTCATCTATTCTAATGGAAAGGAAACAAGGGAAGAGGAGCTGATAAGGGCGGCAGATATAGACAAAAATATAGGCTATCCCCTTTTAAACCCCATACAGACAGTGTTTTACAGGTTTTACGAGGGTGGCAATGCCTTGATAGCCTCTCCCACCTCTTCTGGAAAAAGCCTTATCGCCTACCTTTTTATGAGAAACTTTGAAGGTAGGGTAGTTTGTGCAGTACCTACCAGATCTTTGGCAAAGGAAAAGCTTTTGGAGTTTAAAGGGTTTTATCCAAGGAAGGTAGAATTAAGGACTGGTGAAAATGTACTTGAAAGCTACAAGGAAGTCAAAGCCAAGGTGATTGTTAGCACCTATGAACATTTTGCCTTCTCCCTTAGAAACAGGGCCAGATGGCTTGAAAACCTTTCTGCAGTGGTCATAGACGAAGTCCATCAGATACTGAAAAGGTGGATACTGGAGGAGATAATTACTTCTTGTATAAGGAGTGGGGTGCCCATGCTCTGCCTCTCTGCTACCCTGCCCGGGGTGGAGGAGCTGGCAGGCTGGATAGGTGCGGACCTTGTAATAGAGAGCGCTTGGAGGCCTGTGCCTCTATACAGAAGCGTGGAAAATCTAACTCAATATAAACCCATAAGGCAGGGCTTGGAGGGAGAAGGGCTTATAGCCGGTAGGCTTTTGAACGCCCTTTTTTCCATTAAAAACAGGGATGATAGCGTGATCCTTTTTGTGCCAAAGAAGAGCCTTGGCTGGAAGCTTTTGGAGCTGGCAGGCAAAGAAAGAATAGGCATTATGAACCAGACCTTACCTTTTGAGGTGGAGGAGGAGAGGGAGCCGGAGATAGCCTTTCACAATGCAGATGTACCAAAGGAGGAGAGGGAGGCTATAGAAAAGGCTTTTAGAGAGGGCAAGCTTAAGACCCTTATAGCTACCCAAACCTTGGCTTATGGTGTAAACCTTCCCGCAGACAGGGTTATAGTCTTTACAAGGTTTTTTAGAAGTAAGGGGGAGCTAAAGAGCATACCGGACACACTTGACATAATTCAAATGGAGGGAAGGGCTGGAAGGTTTGGTATAAGGGATGTGGGCTATTCAAACCTTTTGGTTTACGGAGCCAAAGAGGGAGACTTAAAGAAGGGTTTAGACCAAGCCTTGAACAAACCCTTTAGCACGGCCACGATGGAGGATGGGGAAAGCCTTGATATTATTAGCTTCTTTTTGCTTTTGGCGTACCTTTATGAAAAGGGCAATCCAGAAAGGTATTTGGAAAGCACTTACTCCTTTAGGCATGTAAGCAGGGTAAAGATAAGGAAGGTGGAGAGCTTTTTAAGGGACTATGGCTACCTTGAGGGTAATAGCCTAAGTCAAAAGGGCCTTTTTTGTGTAAGGTCGGGCATACCACCTACCAGCTTTGAATCCTTTATACGCAGAAAAAGCCTGCAGTTAGACACAATGGCATGTATAAGGCCCCTCCTTTACATGAAGAAGTTTGAAAGCCTGTTCTTTTTTTTGAAGGAAAGGGAGAGGTTTGAAGAAGACCTTAGGTACATAAAAGGTATGCTTTTGCCCTGTGGATCAGATTGCTGGAAGGATAACACAGAACAGTTTTTGTTCTATGTGGAAGGGCTTACCGTAAGGTATGCTAACTTAAAAAACCCACCGGGTGAATTTTCCTACCTTTCTACGGACGCCGTGCACCTGCTCAGGGTTTTAATGGACATAAACAAGCAGGGCTTTTATAGGTTCTCTTCACAAGAAATATTAAGGATAGCGCATGCGGTCAAGTATGGCATAAGGCCAGAGTACAGCGGGCTTGCAGGCATAAAGGGTATAGGCCACATAAGGGCCAACCTTTTGAAGGAAGTGCTCATGGAATCAAAGGTGAACCCTCCAAGGCTGGGAGAACCTACAGCCTACCTTTTGGAGCTGATGGAGTTGGAAAGGCTTTATGACCTGTTGCTTGAAAGGGTGGTAGAGTACAGGGGGCTAAGTACGGAGAAGGCAAGGGAAGAGGTGGATAAAATAAAAAAAGTACTTCTTAACAACAAAAATGGCTATATGGTGGATGATAAAATACTGCTTGCCTTCGGTCTCTTCCTGGAAGGGCCAAAGGGTATAGGAAAAACAAAAAGGGAGTTGGTGGAGATTATAATAAATAACTATGTATCTTAATACACTGTTTGAAAGAAGGAAATTTGGAGCTTATTTAACGCCCATAGATGTTTTCAAAAAATTCATTTTTTCGGAGATAAAGGATTTAATATACCAATATACATGGATAGACTTGTTTGCAGGAGAGGGAAACTTAATTCTACCTATATTAGAAGAGGTTCCCAAAGATAGGAGGGTAGAATTCTTTAGAAACCACATCTTTTTGTTTGACATTCAAAAAAGTATGGTTGAGAAAGCAATAGAAAATGCTCGCAAGTATGGAATTCCTTATGATGTAGCAAAGAGAAATATTCAGGTTAGAGATACACTAAAAAACTATCCCGATATTAAGCAATTTAAATATCCTGTTTATCATATAACAAACCCACCTTATCTTTATTTGGGGTACATAGTAAAGCATTCCAAAGAATATTTAAAGTATTTCTCCAACATTAATGAAGGCTATCAAGATCTATACCAGATAGCTCTTATTAATGATTTAAGGAATGGTGTAGAGAAAATGGTTTACATTATACCCACCAATTTTTTATTTGGATACTCAATTTCTAATAAAATAAGGGAAGACTTCCTAAAATTTTACACCATTAGAAAGGCTGTAATCTTTGAAAAACAGGTTTTTGAACATACAGGAACCAATGTTTGCATATGCTTCTTTGAAAGGAAGAGGGAGCCTAAAGCTGAGCCCGTAATCTTTAAGGCTATTAAGGTTAACTCAAGGGTTATAGAAAAAGAGTACAGGCTACTCCCCCAAAACTTTTATAGGGCAGGCTCTGAATTTGAAGAGTTTGTTTCCAAGTATAAGGTGGCCTCCCCTCTAAAAGTAGAATTTTACCTAACATTAGAAGAAGTATTGAATAATAAAGGCTCTATAGAAGTAAAACTTTTGGACGCAAACAGTTATAAGATAACTCCTTACTTGGTTAATAAAAGGCTTTACGAAAAGCTTAGAAAAAATCCGCTATTTGTAAGGACCTTGGACACGGGAGACTGGAACGGTAGGGTGGGTATATACAATTTAAAAGAGGCTTTTGGGGTAGATGGGATAGTTGTATCAAAAGCTAAATACCGTACCCACCCAATCCAAATTTTTATCCTTCCAGAGTTAAAAGAAGAAGACTTAGACCTACTTAAGGATTATTTTAACTTTGTTCTTGAATATCTGCGCAATGAGACAGATAGTGAATTTTTAACAACTTATAAATATTCAAACTCCTCCTATACAAGAAAGTATTTGGGTTTAACACAAGTAAAAAAGCTCTTAGACACCGCCCCCATTCATCTAATGTCTAAGGAAGAGAAGAGAGAACTGCGCATATTTATAGATGAAAAGGATATAAATGCAATAAAGAAGTTGCTGGAAAAATTCCGCAGGAAGCTATGAATGTTCATTGGATGTATTGGCTAAATAAAACTAAAAATCTTATAAACGAGGACTACCTTGATAGGTTATTAGAAATATACAACCCAGAAGAAGCTGGTAGGTCAGCCCTTCCCCGTGAAAAAGCTGCCAGGTTAAAGGAATTATTTGAGAATAAAAGATGTGAGGAGCTAATAAAAGAGCTTATACTGTTAAGAAAAGAGGGTTTTAAATTTCCCGTAGAAGACCCTTATGTTGGCTTTTTGGCACACTACCCTTCAGCCCTTCTCAAAAATCCAAAAACCATAGAAAGACTATGCAATATTATCTTCAAAATAACCAGTTATGAAGAACTACAAAGGAGGATAGAAGAGCCCAAGAAGGCAAGTAGAAGGCTTGGCTCTATGTTTCAGAAATGGCTTAAGAATAAGTTTAACTTTGTGGAATATGAAAAACTTGAAAGTATGGAAATGGCTTTTTTAGAAGGGGGAGATATAGCCTTAAAAAACTACGCAGAGGATAGATTGAGATGCTCCTTTGGTATGCAAGGAAAGGGATTAGACTTTCTTTTAAAGGTTGGGGATAAATGTGTAATAGGCACTGCAAAGTTTATAACAGAATTTGGTGGTTCGCAGGATAACCAATTTTCGGAAGCATTAAATTTATTAACCGTTAAATGCGACTGGAATGTATTAAAGGTTGCCTTAATTGATGGCGTGGTATGGATAAGCAATAATAAGGTGCTGAAAATAGAGAAAATACTAAAAGAACATATTGATCGTTTTTGTTTTAGTAGCTTGCTCTTGGAAGAGTTTATTGGAACTTTAAAGGGATGGAGCTTTCAAAGCCAATAGTTGCCCTTTTATACAAAGAGGAAAAGCTTCTAAAAGGCTTCCTTTCTGAAGTTTGCTATGAGCTTATTTCCGAAAGCTTTTACTTTGAAGGCTTGCAAAGGTACTATGGGAAGGAGATGGGGGAAGGTTTGTATAAGATATTTTTGAGCCTCAAGGGGCTGATGAGAAAGGAAGACCTTTTGGATTTCAAGCTTTGGGCTATGAAATGGGAAGAGCGTTATAAGTTGGGAGGTAAAAGGAGGTTGAACATTGATGCGGGATATGTGGATGAAAGCCATCTTATCTTGGCTTCTTCAAAGAAGAGGGGCGGAAGGATATACCTTGGAAAGGGTATTTATGCAGAGATGGAGTATTTTTACCTTTACGGTGGCTTTAGACCCCTTTATTGGACCTATGGAGATTACAGGGAAAGAAGGGTAAGAGAGTTTTTTGAAAGGGTAAGGGAAAGGTTCCTTGAGGAGTTAAACCTTACAAGGAAGGGATACAAGCCTTGGCTTGTTGACTTCTCCAAGGATAAGCTCTATTAAAAACTCCAAGTTGGGCGATATGTCGGTGAAGTTAAGTTCAAGGCGGGAAAAGCCCTTTCCATTAACAAAGGGCTCTATCTGCAAAGCCAAAGCGGTGGCAGAATCTATAACCTTTACACCATCCCCCATATACCTTTCAATGAGGGGCTTAAGGAGGGGATAATGGGTACAGCCAAGGATAAGGGTATCCACCTTTGCCTCCTTAAGGTCTTTAAGGTAATACTGTATAACCTCCTCCGCTATCCTTCCTTCCACCATGCCCTCCTCCACAAGGGGAACAAAGAGGGGACAAGCCTTTTGTATTACTTCTATACCATGCTCTTTTAAAAGTCTTTTGTAAACACCACTTGAAATGGTGGCCCTTGTGCCTATAACTCCTACCCTCCCCCTTGTTATCTCCAAAGCCTTTTTGACACCCGGGTCTATAACTCCAAAAACGGGTATGGAAAGGCTTTCTTTTAAAAAATCCAAGGCATAGGAGCTTGCACTGTTGCAGGCAACTACAAGAAGGTCTATTCCCTCCCCCATCAAAAACTCCGCACATTCAAGGCTGTATTTTATCACCGTCTGGGCTGATTTGTTCCCGTAGGGAACCCTTGCCGTATCACCAAGGTACACAAAGTCTACATCCCTATACTTATCCCTAAGGGCTTTTAGGACGGTAAGGCCACCTACGCCCGAGTCAAAAACTCCAATTTTCATCCTTTTTTCATCTCCAGAGCTATATTATAATACCTGCAATGACCTAAAAGGAGGTGTAAAGATGAAGAAAGTGGCACTCGCTCTTGCCATGGTGGTAGGATTTGCAGGCTTTTCCTTGGCAAGCGAACAACTTGCCAAGCAAAAGGGCTGTATGGCATGCCACGCTACCAATGCAAAGAAGGTAGGACCATCCTACGCAGACATAGCTAAGAAGTATGCAGGAAAGGCTGGCGCAGTGGATTACTTGGCTGGAAAGATCAAGAAAGGTGGCGCTGGTGTTTGGGGCGGAGTTCCTATGCCACCTCAAAATGTTTCTGACGCAGAGGCGAAACAGCTTGCCCAGTGGGTATTGTCTGTAAAATAAAACCTTCCTTGGGGGCTTATGCCCCCTCTTCCAAGGGAGTACATCTGTTTATGTTTCCAAAGCATTGGGGGCAGAGGTCAAAGAACACCAAAAGTCCAAGTCCCCCAAGCATCATGTTAACTTGGGTTATAACTAACTTTTCCTGCCTGTCTGGTAGTATTTGGTAGTTTTCCAATCTTTTGCCGCAGGCGGTGACTCCTTCCTCCTGCCCAAGCCTGTGGAATTGAAAGACAAGCCTTTTAGTCCTCCTACATTTCATCCACTTGGGAGAAAGGTCAAGGATAACAAAGTCTATCTGTAAATTGCTCTCTATCAGCTGTGCCTTTTGCATAAGCCTTTCATACTTTTCCCTTTCCTTCATACTTTAAAACCTCCTCCATTAGAGCTTGTGCCATCTCTTCTTCCTTTACCCTTTTGATGGGTTTGCCCTCTTTGAAAAGCCAAGCAAAGCCCCTTCCGCAGGCAAGTCCAAGGTCTGCCTCCCTTGCCTCCCCTATGGCGTTTACCACACAGCCCATTATGGCAACCTTTAAGGGCTTTTCTAAACCCTTTAGCTTTTCTTCTACCTCTTTTACAACCTTTGGAAGGTCTACCTCTATACGCCCGCAGGTGGGGCAGGATATGATCTCAAGCCCCCTTCTTCTGAGTCCAAGGGATTGCAAGATGGCATAGGCCGTTTGAACCTCTACCACGGGGTCATCGGTAAGGGATACTCTTACAGTATCCCCTATGCCTTTGTAAAGGAGTATACCTATGCCAACGGCAGATTTAACTATGCCCTTTATTCCCATTCCCGCTTCTGTTATGCCTATGTGTAGCGGTATATCTGTATGCTGGGCAAAGAGCTCATTGGCCTTTATGTTTTCCAAAACATGGGAGCCCTTTATAGAAACCTTAAAGTTATAAAAGCCCCACTTTTCAAACTTTTCTGACCATCTTATGGCGCTTTCAAAAAGGGCCTCCCCACATGGAAAGCCGTACTTTTCAAGAAGGTCCTTTTCAAGAGATCCCGAGTTTACACCTATCCTTATAGCTACCTTTTTCCTTTTGGCTTCTTCAACTATTTCCCTTACGACCTCTTCCTTCCCTATGTTTCCGGGGTTTATCCTTATGCCGTGTACCCCCTTTTCCATAGACCTAAAGGCATAAGATGGGGCAAAGTGTATATCTGCTATCACCGGCATGGGTGAATTTTTGACTATTTCTGGAAGGGCTTCCAAGTCCTCCTCGTGTGGCACAGCCACCCTGATTATCTCACACCCTTCTTGATAAAGCCTTCTTATTTGTTCAAGGGTAGGCTCAACCTCATGGGTCTTGGTAGAGGTCATGGACTGCACCACTATGGGGGCATCACCGCCTATCTTTACCCAGCCTACCTCTATCTGCCTTGTCTTCCTCCTTTCTATCATGAAAGCTCCAACATCCTAAGTATGGACCTTTTTGCCCTTTCTATTATATCCTCCGGAAGCACTACCTCGTTTATCTCTTCCTTTAAGGTCTGATAGACCTTTGGCAAGGTTATGCCCTTCATGGTGCAGCAGTAGACCGTCCCGCAGTAGTTCATAGACTCTGGGAATATGTACTCTTTGTTTGGATTTTTCTTTGTAAGTGTGTACTTTAAGCCTACCTCCGTTATTACGATTACTCTCTCTGCGTCGCAGGTGGTGGCGTAGTTTATTATCTGGGAAGTGGAGCCTACGAAATCTGCAATCTCTATCACCTTGGGGTGGCATTCGGGGTGCACAGCCACTTTGGCATCGGGGTATTGCTCCTTTAGCTTTAGAACCTCCCTTGCGGTAAACTCAAAGTGGGGAGGGCAAAAGCCTTGCCAGATCACAAACTCCTTTTCTGGCACATGCTTTTTTACCCAATTTCCGAGGGCTTGGTCTGGTATAAAGATGATCTTTTTGCTTTGTAGTTTTTTTACCACCTTTACGGCGTTGGCGGAGGTCACACATACATCGGAAACAGCCTTCACCTCTGCGTTGGTGTTAACATAGGCCACCACCTCACCATCGGGATGCTTCTCCTTCAATCTCAGCACATCCTCAGCCCTTATCATGTCTGCCATGGGGCATCCAGACTCTGGGTTGGGATGGAGTACCTTCTTTGTAGGGTTTACTATCTTTGCCGTCTCGCACATAAAGCGCACACCACAGAAAACTATAATATCTGCATCCGTTTGGGAAGCCTTGCGAGAAAGCTCAAGGGAATCTCCTATAAAGTCCGCTATGTCTTGCACCTCAGGCCTTTGGTAGTAATGGGCAAGTATTACGGCGTTCTTCTCTTTTGCAAGCCTTCTTATCTCTTCCTGCAACGCCCTTATATCTTCTGTTTTTAACTCTTGCTCTTTTAAAAGCTCCACCTGTAGCATAATAAAAGAATATAAGCCTTTGAGTGGATCTTTTTATGATATAAAATATTCCTGTGGTTTACCTTATGGCACGCGTATACCTAAGGGAGGATGACCAAATAGAAGGAAAGCTTGCCTACAGGAGGGTTTTGGAGCTCTTGAAGGAGTTGGGTATATCGGGAGCAACGGTTCTTAAATCCATAATGGGTTATGGAACCACAAAAAGTTTTCATTACCAAGGCATTGAGGTGTTGTCTTATGGCCTGCCCTTGGTGATAGAATTTGTGGATGAAGAGGAGAAGGTGATGAAGGCTTTAGAAAACCTAAGTTCAAAGGGCTTTTCTTTTTTTATAACTCTTGAGAGGGTTTCCCTTTGGCACTCTTCATAACCATAGCTTTGGGAGGAGCCTTAGGCTCTTTGCTTAGATTTTTGATCTCCAAGTATATACAAAACAAGGCGGGGCTTGAATTCCCCATAGGTACCCTTTTTGTAAACCTGACCTCCGCTTTTGCAATAGGCCTTGCCTTTTCCCTTCTGGTGGAAAAGTGGGATATCTCTCCAAACCTTAGGGCTTTGATTATAACGGGCATTCTTGGTGGTTATTCCACCTACTCTACCCTTTTCTACGAAGCCTTTTACCTTTTGATAAATGGCGAGCTTGTAAAATTTTCCCTTTATATCCTTTTAAGCAATTTATTGGGCTTGTTTTTTGTTGCTTTGGGCTATGGCTTTGGTAAACTTTTATAGAGATGAAGTGTGAAGAGGCTGTGCTTTTAAGGGTATTCTTTGGAGAGGATGATAAGTATGAGGGTAAGCCCCTGTACAAATATATGGTAGAGTTTTGTAAGAGCAAGGGCATTGCGGGAGCTACTGTTTTTAGAGGGATTTTGGGTTATGGAAAGTCCTCCGTTATACACAAGGCTGGCTTTCTTAACCTTTCCTCAGACTTGCCCATAGTGGTGGAGATTATAGATTGTGAGGAAAAGATTCAGGCTATACTTCCAGAGCTTTCAAGGATGGTGGAAAACGGATTGATAACCCTTGAAAAGGTTAAGGTGGTGAGGGCATAAAACCTGTTCGTGATAGCAGGATGCTAGATATATAAAAATTTGAAGGGTAGTGAGTGCAACCTTGCCCACGGTTCCTTAATTGTGTTTGTTTTTTTTAGCTACTTGTCCTTTTTCTTTTTTGTTTTACGCTTTTGTGGATTTTTCTTGTTTATCAATAAATCTAAGCCTAAAATCTCCAACATTAAGCCCTCAATGGAGTTCGTCCTTTTTTTTCTTGTTTTTTCTGGAAAGGAGATGTAGTCTTTTAAAAATTCCTTCATCATCTGGACAGTGCGGCGTGCGCTGCTTTCGTGAATATCAAAAAGAAGAGACAAAAGAGCAAAAGTAGGGCGGTGGCGAAGGTAAAAAAGGGTCATGAATACCCTCTCTTCTAAGGGCAGTTTAAATCTTGCGCTTGTGTCTTTATCTTTAAGAATAGCCATAAGCTCATCAAAAGCCTGCGGAGACATTCCTACAAGGTAGCGAAACAATTTGGAAGATTTCCTTGCTCTTTTCAAATTTAGCATTTTTGTTTTTACCCCCTTGCTTGGCTTTAGGTCGGTTCAAAATAATAGCATTGCAAAAGGAAAAAGTCAATAACAGGCCTATTGCATCGTGGTAGAGTTGCTATTCTTTTTTCTACAGCCTAACGCAAGCATCAAAGTTTCCTCGCCTGTTTTAATCAAAAGACGCGGGCAAGGATGCCCACGCTACCTTTAATTGCGCAATATGTCTAATTATTGGGCAACATGTCTATAGCAGAAAATAGCCTTTTAATCTCCTCTAAGTGTTTGTAGTTGGTCAGGTCAAGCTGGAGTGGGGTAATGGAAACATAGCCATGGTATACAGCCCAGTAGTCGGTGCCTTCTTCAAGATGCCAGCCAAACTCCTCCGCCGTTATCCAGTAAAGGGGCCTTCCCGCTGGGTCCAAAAGCTTCAAGACTTTTTCCCTATAAGCCCTCCTTCCCTGTCTTGTAACCAAAAAGCCCTTTATTTCCTCTTTTGGAAGGTTTGGAATGTTCACATTTAAGTAAACATCCTCCGGCATACCCTTTTCAAGCACCCTGAGAACCACCTCCTTGGCAACCTTTGCCACTTCAGAAAAGTTTATATCTTCCCTTCCAAAGGCAGAAAAGGCTATAGAGGGTATGCCCAATATCCTTCCCTCCATGGCTCCGGACACAGTGCCAGAGTAGGTTATATCCTCTCCAAGGTTTGGTCCCTCGTTTATACCCGAGCACAAAAGGTCTGGCCTTTTTCCATCAAGGAGAAGGTAGTAGCCAAGATGAACACAGTCGGCGGGAGTGCCGCCTATTACCGTCCAAAAGTCCTCATCCACCCTCCTTATCCTAAGGGGTTGGGTAAAGGTCAAAGAGTGGCCCACACCGCTTAAATTTCTATCGGGAGCCACCGTTATAACCCTTCCAAGACTCCTTAGCTCCTCCCTTAGTGCCCTTATCCCTTCAGAAAAATAGCCATCGTCATTGGTCAGCAAAAAGGTAAGCATGGCTTATATTTTATCCCTATGGAATGCCCAAAATGTAAAGGTACTGGCTTTATAAACAAGGGAAGCGTGGTGGAGCTTTGTTCCTGCAGGTACGAAAGCGTCAACTTTCAAAGATATTTAAACATTCCGCCAAGGTTTATAAACGCAGAGTTTGAAAACTACATGCCCATATCTCCCTCTCAAAAAACAGCCCTTGAGACATGCCTCTACTATGCCCATAGCTTTGACCCAAAGGAAGGCAAAGGCTTGACCCTTGTGGGGCCACCCTCCTTAGGGAAAACCCACCTTGCGGTGGCTACCCTCAAAAAGGTGTATAAACTAAAAAAGATTAGAGGCTTTTTCTTTGATACAAAGGATCTATTCTACAAGCTTCAAAGCTACTCCGGCTCAGATAAAATGAACAGACTAATGAACTTTTTAACAAGCGTACCCCTTTTGGTGCTTGATGACCTTGGCAGTGAAAGGCTCTCCGACTGGAGGGTGGAAGTACTATCCTACATAATCAGCACAAGGTACAACTACCTTAAAAGCACCATAATAACCACCAACTACCCTTTACTCAAAGGGGAAGAAGAAGGTCAATCTCTTGAAGAGAGGCTTTCACCGGCAATAGTAAGCAAGATATACCAGATGAATGATTTGATAAATATAAGCTCTTTGACTAAATAAAAAGTGCAAGCAAAAGTGAGGGCATTAAATTCAACAGCTTAATGTTTTCCAAAAGACCAAATATTTTTAACGATGTAATTACCATAAGACCACCACCTATAAAAAGCGTGTTGGATATTGATTGGGCTTTTAAAAAATCACCGTAAAAGTAAGCTAAGAGCGTAATAGACCCTTGAAATAAAAGCACATAGAAAGCAGAAAAGACCACACCCCTTCCAAGGGAAGAAGAAAGTATAATTGAGGAAAAGCCGTCCATAAAGGCCTTTGAAAGTATAAGGCTGCTATCGCCTTTTGTCCCCTCAAGGATACAGCCCATAAGAGTCATAGGACCCACCGTAAAGAGCAAAGAGGCAGATATAAGACCCCTTGTAAAGCCAAAGGATCTTTCAGATAGGCCTTCAACTCTTTCTTCCAACTTCAAGAGGGTGCCAAGGACAAACCCAACTATCAGAAGGAAGAAAACCTTAAGCAGTTCTGGCTTGTTCTCTGAGATAAGCCTTATTCCGAGAAGTAGTGTAAAAAGGCCTATGCCCCACATGATGGAGCTTTTAAAATTCTGTGGTAAAAGGTAGGAAAACTTAAGGCCTATTAAGCTTCCAGCCACAATCAGGCCCGCATTTACCAAAGTTCCAAAGGTGGGAAACATTAGCTTTGGCTGGCTTGTTGAGATTGAGCCTGAGCCAGTATATCTTGAAAGGTGTTGTAAAGAAACTGAGCCCTGTCTTTGGGTGTAAAGTTTTGAAGCACCCTTTCCCTTGCCCTTTCTCCTATCTTTTTTGCTTCTTGAAGGTTTTCTAAGTAATAGACCAATTTTTCCTCTATGTCGGCCCTGTCAAGTGGTAAATAGGCTATCACCTCTTCCTCCGGGGTGAAGAAGCTTCCAAGGGTTGCTCTAAAGTCTACCATGGGCGCGCTACCCATAAAGGCCACCTCCAAGGGAACAAAGCCTACACCGGTGGGAACTGTATGAGGATAGCTCAGTATGGTTATATAAGACCTGCCTATCAATTCTAATGCATCCCTCCAGCTCTCTGTGCTTATATGCTCATGACCATCTTTTAACTCGCCTTCAAAGGCACCCAGTATCTTGAGATTTATGCCCTCAAGAAAGCTGAGAATATACCACCTTTTCCTTGCGGTAGCATAAAAGCTTATATCGTTTAAAAGCTTAAAGTAGGCCTGTGGATCACCCTGCCTCCATCGGCTAAACTCTTCCTGAAAGCTTGGATTAAACATGGAAAGGATGTACTCGCTTGCATAAAGTATATGAGCTTCCGGGTTTCTAAAGAGGAACTCGCCCACTTCAAAGAAATAGGGGACAAAATCTTCCTTCATGTTTTGTAGCACCCGCTGGGCAAGGATATGAGGCTCTACTACAGGACCAAGGAAGATAGCCTCTATGTCCTTTTCTTGTGGGGTTTGGGGCATCTGCTGCGGGTCTATAAAGGGTGTCATATAAAGCGTTCCCTTTTCATGTCCAAGGAGCTTTAGGCTGTCTGTATATTTTAGGTCTGATATTACCAAAAGGAGGTTGTGGGCATTTTTTAGGTCCAAAAGGATGGGAAAGTAAAAAAGAGGTTCTTCCATAAATAGGCTAACATGAACAAAGCCAAAGGCGTCAAAGATGGGAACTCTTTCACCTTCCCTTTCTCCAAAGATCACGGAGCTACCATTTATATCAAGGGTAAAGTAGGGTGAAAAGTCCAAAAGCTCTTGCACCCTATCTTGTAGGTTGTCTTGGCTTAGGTCAATTTCTTTGACCTCTGCTCCTAATTCTTTAATGTGATCTAAAAGGCCAAGCACATGCCTGCTTATTCCAAGGTCGTTTCCTTGCTTCAAAAAGGCTATTCTCATAGCATAAAATCATAACATACTTTATAGCTTTATTTTGCCCCCTTTCAGCTCCCTTCTTAGCTGTCTTTCTAAGTCCCTTTGGCGCAACTCTTCCCTTCTGTCATGGGCTCTTTTGCCCCTTGCCAAGGCTATTTCTACCTTGACCTTACCCCTTTTGAAATAAACCCTCAGGGGAATGATGGTGTATCCCTTTTCTTTGACCTTACCCATAAGCCTTAGTATTTCCCTTTTATGGAGGAGTAGTTTTCTTTTTCTCAAAGGGTCTGGTGGTTTTATGGTGGCATATCGGTAGGGAGCTATGTAGAGGTTATAAAGCCATGCCTCTGCATTTTCTATCCTTACAAAGCTATCTTTGAAAGAGACAGTTTGTTTGTTCCTGAGGGCTTTTACCTCAGGCCCTTCAAGAGCTATACCCGCTTCATAGGTCTCCAAAATATCGTACTCTGCCTTTGCTTCCTTGTTATAAGCTACAGTCCATTCCCCTTCAGCCTTTGGCATTCTATTAGTTTAACATAGCCAATATCTGGTGCCTTAGTATGTGAGCTGGCTTATAATCTGGAGCTATCCTAAGGGCGTTTTCCACTTCATCTAAAGCATCTTTAAACATACCCTTCATCAGATAAACCCTTGCCAGGTTTATATGGGGATAGTGCCTTGGTTCATACCTTTTGGCAGCTATAGCCCTCTTTAGCCAAGGTATAGCTTCATCAAGCTTCCCCAAGGCTATAAGGTAAGATCCTATATCGTTGTAAGGATTTCCAAATTCTGGGTCTATCTCTATAGCCTTAAGGCAAAGTTCTATTGCAGTCTCAAGTTTGCCCAACATACTGTAAGCCCAGCCCATGTATGTATACGCTTCCGCCGTAGGTTGTATCTCTATGGACTGCTCATAAAGCTTTATAGCTTTCTTAAAGTTTCCAGCCATATGCTCCCTAAGAGCCATTTCCAAAAGCTCCCTTGCGTCCTTACTTATATCTCTCATATACTTAAATTTATTCCTGTCAAAAAACTTGACAATAGATTACTAAAACTTAAGCAGTAGCCTAAAAATCTTTTAAGAATAGACTTTTTGCGTACATACGCCGGGTGAGAAATTCAACCTTTATAGGGATGGTTTATGAGACGCCTATCCGTTAAACTTCTTGCGCGATAACATAAGAGCTCTTTTCCCCTCTCGTGGTTTAAGGAAAGGTGGCAAAGGCTATTACCTGTGAAAAAAATCAATCAAAGAATGCGGGCAAGGATGCCCGCGCTACCTACTGCTACGCGTACGCAATGAACCTAAATCAAAAGCATAACGCATCCACCAAAAAACAATTTCTCACCCAGCATATCTTTTAAGAATAGACTTTTTGCATACATGTAATGCCCCTGCCTTAGATCTATTGTAGGTTGCGCGGGCAGGTATGCCCGCGCCTTGAAGGTAATAATTTATAGAGAAAAACTAAAATGCCTGTCAAGGAATGTAAAAAGCTTATGGCGTAGCCCGTAGGAAGGTCCAAAAGGAAAGAAAGGCTTATTGCCAAAAGGTTTATAAAGGAGCCAATTGCCCAAGCAAAGACCAGACCCCTTTTCAAAAGCAAGGATATCAGGGCGGGAGAGACCAAAAGGGAAAAAACTACCAAAACACCCACAAGCTTTACCGAGCTGGCAAGGGTAAGGGAAAAAAGCGCAAAGAAGGAAAGGTCCACTAGAAAGCCCTTAAGGTATTTCCTAAGATAAAGGAAAACACCTATAAGGCTGTAGATTAAAGCAGTTTTTATGACTTCATGCCTTTCTACAAATAGGATATCGCTGGCCGTTATCTTCTTTAGCTCTTCCATGCCAAAGGGGGAAAGGGAGAGTATAAGCACCGTCAAGGAAAAGCCAAGGGCGTACAACAGGCCTATAAAGGCCTCCGTATACTCCCTTATTCTTTGAGAAAGGGCTATAAGGAGGCTTGCAAAAAGGCCAAAGGCCAAAGAGAAGAGATAGGTATGCTCCCCATGAAAGAAAAGAAGGGAGAGGGCAATGCCCACTCCAGAAAACTGAGCCACCGCAATATCGGTAAAGATAATTCCCCTTTTTACTATCTCCCTTCCAAAGTAGGCATGGATGCCAACCAACACCACAGATAGCAAAAGGCTTGTGATAAACAGGTCTATCATTGGGAGGATAACCTCCGAAGGATTACATCAAAGAGATCAAAGAGGTTCTTTACACCTTCCACGCCTACATCGTGGGGAAGGATCAAGGGCTTTGCC
>JBKBHW010000006.1:0-66200 GCA_046297555.1 Aquificaceae bacterium | reverse complement strand
GTGGTGATGAGGAAGTTCAGATTAGGGGGCTTGTTTGCTTTAATCTTTCCAAAAAGGGTGATTTATGCACCGAAGCCGTAGCGCGGCATCCATGCCTGCGATCTTTGGTCTGTTAGCTTTTTGGCTATGTAGCACAGACATTCCTGTCTGTGTAATACGCTTTAAATACACAGGCAAAAATGCCCTTTTATAGTTTTACATTTATGATAGTCCGAAAAACAGAGCGGGGACAAGCCCTGCTTCTAAAAATTAAAGCTTCTTATCACGCAAGATGCCTACTATAAATGCCCATGCTACCTATCTCGGGTTATAAGCCTTTATGTTTAAAGCTCTAATCGCAGGTTTTTATAAGCCTTATACCTTCTTCAAGCCTTTCACTAAGAGCTGACCTCAAAAGGTAGCCAAGGGCTATGCCACCCTTTGGGCTCACAGAGGTTATAACCCCCACCTTTTTCTCCCCCACAAACAGAGCCTTTCCCTCCGAAAGGTTATCCCCTTCAAAGAGAGCCAAAACCCTTGCTGGCCTTCCCCTGTAGTAAACCCTCGCTATAGCCTCCTGTCCCACATAACAACCCTTGTTTAGGCTTATGGCGTAGTTCAAAAGGCAGGCTTCTAAGGGAGAAAAACCCTCCTTTAACTCCTTTCCAAGCTTTGGCACCAGCCTCCATATCCTCTCATGTTCAAAGTCTTCCTCCTTCGTCTCCTCCTCTTCCTTTAAGTTAAGCTTTAGGTCCTTTCCAACAATATCGTAGCCCTCCCCCCTTAGCCTTGTGTAGTTCCCTACCACAAGCACATCCTTTATCTCTTTCACCTCTCCCCCCTTTGGATCCACGCCAAAGCTTGAAAGGATAAAGCTTCTTGAACCCTCACCAAAGACAAAAACATGGTCCAACTCCAACGCCTCAAAGTATACTCTCATAGAAAGCTTTAGTCTGTTGAACCCCTCAACTACAAAATCCTTGTCCAACGGTGTATCAAGAAGGTAGCTACTATCCAGTTTTAGTACATAAAACTCCCCAATAGGAAAGCCATTTTGCTTTAGCCAAAGATTGTAGGTCATGGTATGGTTTGCCATGCTCTTTATATCGTTGCTAAGCAAGTTATGCAAAAAGGCTGTGTGCTCTTCTGCCATGCCTTTAGGAAGAAGTTTTCCTTCCTTTCCATAAACCTTTATTTTGCTGCTTTTTAACCTTATCCACCGCATACTTAAAGATTAATACACAAGGGCTTTTGGGTGTATGAGCTTAGTTATTATTAGATTTTTTAGTTAGGAAAATGTAGGGGCGACCTTTATGGTCGCCCGAAGAACAAGGACAATAATTTTTGCTTATTTTTTAAATACACAGGCAAGAGTGCTACACCATATGAAGTTTATTGAATTGTCTTATCTGGCGTGCGGAAAAAGAATCTTATAGAAAAATATCACTCAAGACCATGCATCTTTAGGTTCTCCTTTATCTTGTGTAGCAGTTCTGCCGGGTTTTTAATGGGGTAATCAATCTCCCTTAGCACTTCTCCCGCCGTCCTTCCCTTTATGTATACTTTGCCAAACCTTTCCAGTATATCCTCCGCAGAGTTGATGGGGAAATCGGTGCCCTTGAGCTTTTTAAGTACCATATAAGCCCATGGAATGTCCAAGGCGTAAGCTACCCTTTCACAGTACTGGAGGAATACCTTTGGTTCCTCATGCCCCTCTTTTACCAGCTTGTAGGCAAGCTTTGCCACGCCACCGGCCGTATGGACCTTTAACTCCTTTCTTTCTTCCTCCATAAGGGTCTCCAGACTTTTTAGCTTCTCCAAAACCGTGCTTGGATCTGCTCTTAAGATGTTCCTTACCGTTTGGTGGGTAAGGCCAACCCTTTGGGCTATTTCCTCTTCCGTCTTTAGATACTCCTCCCTTAAGACTACGCAATAAACAGCCCTTGCCAAAGAGGGAAGCCAAGTTAAAGTTTTGTAGTCCGCCAGCTTAGAAAGTCCACCAAGTACATCAATGGACTTTAGGAAAACTCTTAGGACCAAGGCTTCCAAGTCTTGTTCTACGGGTTGTGCAACTATTACCATGATAATACCTCCTTTAAAAAAATCGGGGTGACGGGACTTGAACCCGTGACCTCTGGCCCCCCATGCCAGCGCGCTGCCGCCTGCGCCACACCCCGTTAATTTTACATTTTAGACCGCTTTAAATCAGATTTCAACTTCCAAAGGAGCTTCTTGCTTGGTTTAAAAACTATACGCCTTTGCCTCTTTCTAAAAGTACCAAAGCCTGAGATTTTAACATCCTCTCCAGATATCAAGGCTTCCCTCATGCTATTTATAAGGAAATTAACCATGCTGGACACCTTTCTCTTGGAAAAATTGGGAAAATGGTTGCTATGCATTTTTTGTATAAGGGCTTTCCTCTTCATATCTTCATCTTTTTCCTTAGTATGTCTCCAAGGGTAAAGCCCTTATCCGAGCTGCTGGTGGTTATTATATCTTCCTTTTTCTCTTCCTCCCGCATGCTAAGGGTTATCTTCTCAGGGGATAACTCTATGATCTTTGCCTCCACCTCCAAGCCCTCTTCAAGCTTGGTGCCCTTAGGTATTTCTGAGATGGGCAAGAGGCCATCTACACCTTCTGGGAACTGAAGGAAAGCACCAAAGGTATGAAGGCTCTTTACCCTTAGCCTTACCTTGTCACCCACCCTGTAGGTTTTTAACACCTTCTCCCATGGGTTTTCCTTTAGCTGTTTTAGCCCAAGCTTTACAAACCTCCCATCAAGACCCAACACGGCAAACTCTAAGGACTGTCCCACTTGAAGCACGTCCTCAATCCTACCGGGCTTTACCCAATCAAGGTCGCTTCTGTGGATCATTCCATAAACCCCTTGCTCAAGCCTTACCAAAGCCTTTGCACCCTCAATCTTTTCCACAGTGCCAACCACCTTACTCCCCACAGGATAATTTTTGAGAAACTCTTCCCATGGCTTTGGGAGGGTCCTCTTTATGCTAAGGATAAGCCTGTGCCTTTTTGGGTCAAAGTCAAGCACCAAAGTGGATACCTTATCACCCCTTTTGTAGGTTGTACCATCATAAGATATTTCCTCTTTTGGTACATAACCCTCCACCCCTTCCATAACTTCCACTATTAGACCATTTTCCTTTACTTCAACCACCCTTCCATTGATTACTTGCCCCTTCTTGATGCTTTCTTCCGCTTTTATCCATGGGTTTTCCTTTGTTTCTCTTAAACTCACAAATACAAATTGACCATCCTTTGGTATTCTTTTTACTTTTACCCTTAAACTTTCACCAATTTCTGCGTAGTTATAAGGGTTCCTATCCCTACCCCAGCTAAGTTCCTCAATGGGCAGAAAAGCCTTCAAAACATTCCTTACCAAAAGGGTTATACCTTTATCGGGGTCTATCTTTATAACACGACCTTCTATTATATCCCCCACCTTCAGCCTTGCAAGAAGCCTTGCCTTTTTCCTCTCCTCCTGGACCTTTATATGCTCCCTTTGGGATAAGACTACCTTAAGGCCACCGTCCTCCCTTTTTAACTCTATTATCTTTGCCACTATCTTCTTGCCTTCCCTTAGGTTCCTACTGGCTTCCTTAAAAGGCAAAAGGGTTTTTAAACCGCTTATATCCACCACATAGGCATCTTCACCTTTGGATACAACCGTGCCCGTTACAAACCTTCCTTTTTCATAACAGGCCATTAAAAATCCTGTAAGCCTTTCCTCCAAATACCTTCTGTGTGAAAGTATGGGAGAGCCACCCTTGTTAAACCTAAGGACCACAGCCTTTATCTCATCCCCCACCTTTGCCTCCGGTAGCTCCTCCTTTGGAAGTATACCTTCTACCTTGTAGCCAATATCCACATAAATGTTTCTTTCATCAACCTGTACAACCCTTCCCTTTATCACCTCCCCCCTTCTTATCTCCTTAAAACTCCTCTCAAAGAGCTTCTCAAACTCACCCATTCTTTCCTCCAGAATTTTTTATTATAACACCTATCCTTTTAAAGTGCCTAAAGGTTTAAACCTTGCCACCAGCCTTGCTATACCAAGGGAATGAACCACAAAGGCAACCTCAGAAACATCCTTATAGGCTTGTGGTATCTCCTCCGCCACCGTACCCTTCCCCCTTGCCACCACCACCAGATCCCCAAGGACCTTTTCAAGCCCTTCCCTTTTGACAAACTCCTTTGCCTTTGTCCTTGACATAAGCCTGCCTGCTCCGTGGCATGCACTTCCAAAGCTCATCTGCATGCTTTTCTCCCCACCTACCAAAAGAAAAGAGTATCTACCCACATCTCCGGGTATGAGGACGGGCTGGCCTATATCCCTGTAAGCGGGTGGGATGTCTGGGTTGTGTGGCGGGAAGGCCCTTGTGGCCCCCTTTCTATGAACCAAAAGCCTTTTAACCTCTCCATCCACTTTATGCTCTTCCACCTTTCCTATGTTGTGTGCCAGGTCATAGACCAGTCTATAGCCAAACTCTTCCCAAGACAGGTTGAAAAACCTTCTTAATGTGTCCGCGGTTAAATATCCCAGTATCTGTCTGTTGGCAAAGGCGTAGTTGGCGGCGCAGTTCATAGCCTTAAAGTAGTCCTGCCCTTCTGGAGATTTGAAGAGCATGCATGCAAGCTGCATGTCTGGAATATCTATATTGTACTTTTTAAGGGCGTCCTTTGCCACCTTGAGATAATCAACGCATATTTGATGACCAAAGCCCCTTGAGCCAGAGTGTACCATTATAGCAACCTGTCCAAGACTTAAGCCAAGCTTTTGGGCTATGTCTTCATCGTATATTTCATCCACATACTGCACCTCTACAAAATGGTTTCCAGATCCTACAGTCCCAAGCTCTTCAGATCCCCTTTGAAAGGCAAAATCGGATACCTTGGAAGGGTCTGCATTGGGTAATGCTCCATTGTTCTCTATGTGTTCAAGGTCTTCTTCAAAGCCAAAGCCCTTTTCTATAGCCCATCTTGCACCTTTTATAGCCACATGGGAAAGCTCTTCCTTAGAAAGCTTTAGCTTGCCTGTAGAGCCAACGCCCGCAGGCACATTCTTTAAAACCTCTTGCATAAGCTCTTTTCTTACCGGCTTTACATAATCCACGGTGAGATTTGTAGCTATAAGCCTAACGCCACAGTTTATATCATACCCTATGGACCCCGGGCTTATTATACCCTCTTCTGTGTTTGTTGCCATAACACCGCCTACGGGAAAGCCATAGCCTACATGCACATCGGGCATTACATAAATGGCCTTTTCCACACCGGGAAGGGTTGCAGCATTGCCAGCCTGCCTTATAGCATCCTCCTCCAAAAGTTCAAAAAGCTTATCGCTAAGGTAGAAATAGACGGGCACCTTCTGCCCTTGTATTGTATTCTCTGGTAGCTTGTAAACAAACTCATCAACCTTAACAAGGTCTTCTTTCAAGCCCATAATATTAAATGTATTTCAAAAATGGTGGGCGATGGAGGACTCGAACCTCCGACCTCCATCTTGTGAGGATGGCGCTCTACCTCTGAGCTAATCGCCCTTTGATATTATTATAAAGGTAGTCTACCTTTCTTGATCCAATAATAAAAGGTCAAGCTTGCCAAAAGCAAGGTTATGCCAATGGAAAAGGGATAGGCTAAAGGTTTGTTTACCCTAAGGGATGTATCCAGAAGGAAGAGAAAAAGCAGGTAAAAACCGTATACCACAAAGATAAAGGAGATAACTTGGAAGATGTAGTTTTTTATCCTTTTTAACTTCATGCCTTTAGCATCCTTTCTACAGTTAGGCTAACACATTGAGCCAAAGCTTGCAAGCTATAGCCACCCTCTAAGGCAAAAAGTACAGGAATGGACAGGTCCTCTGCCAAGCTCAGAAGGCTGTCCACTATTTTACCAAAGCCTTCCGTGGAAAGGTTCAAGTAGGTAAGAGGATCATCCCTGTGGGCATCGTAGCCAGCCGATACAAGCAGGAACTGGGGCTTGTATTCATAAAAGATCTTTGGAAGGGTTTCCAAGTATATTTGGCTAAATTCCTTATCTCCCGCGCCAGCGGGAAGCGGCTCGTTATGAGTATAGCCATAGCCCTTTCCTGCTCCCCTTTCTTCACGGGAACCTGTGCCGGGATAAAAAGGGTACTCATGAGAGGAAAAGTAAAAAACCCTATCCTCCTCGTAAAAACTTTTTTGCGTCCCATTCCCATGATGGGCGTCAAAATCTACTATAAAGACCCTTTCAAAGCCTCTTTGAAGAAGGTAGTGAGCTCCTATGGCTATGTTGTTAAAGAGGCAAAAACCCATAACTTTGGCATACTCGGCATGATGGCCCGGCGGCCTTATGGCGCAAAATACTGCCTCCACTTCCTTCCTTAAAAGCCTGTCTATACCTTCAAGCACGCCACCAACGGCATAAAGAGCCACTTCATAAGAATAGGGCACTGCGTAGGTATCTGGATCCAAATAGCCACCACCTGCAAAACAAAAATCGGCCACCTCTTGCACATAGGCAGGGTCATGGTTTAATGATACTTCTTGGGCAGATGCCCTTTTTGGTTCAATATGCACCAATTCTTTCCATAGTCCTCTCCTTTCCAACTCCTGCACTATGGCTATAAGCCTATCTTTGTTCTCTGGATGGTTCTTCCAATGGTGTTCAAGGTATATGTGGCTATACACAAAGCCCGTTTTCATGAAAAAGATTATACTAATTTTTAGCCTTTTATCCAGTATAAAAGTGCTATAATCCTTCTTCTATGGAAGGGTCAAGAGTTGAAAAACTTAAAAAGCTAAGGGAGAAGAATTTAGCCTATCCTCACAAGTTTGATGTTAGCCATCAGATAGGTGAGCTAAGAAACAAGTATGAAAAGCCGACGGATGGGAGAGAAGTAAGCGTAAAAGGGGTGGTTAAAAGGGTCTCCAAGTTAGAAAGTGGTTATCTTGTAAGGTTTTCCGATGCTTCCGGTGTAGAAATGCTCGCCATAACGGAACAAGAACTACAAGCGGGCAAGGAGTATACGCTAAGGGGTAAGCTGGACAGGTATGAGGGTAAGCTTTGTCTTTTCTCTGCAACAGCCACGCAAGAGAACAACAGCTTTGATATACAGGCCCTAAAGGCCCAGTATGACCTTGAACCAAACTTTGAAAAGGTATCCTTGGCTGGGAGGCTTATAACCTTAAGAAGCATGGGTAAGGCCATATTTGGACATCTTCAGGATGCCACGGGAAGGATACAGATATATGTGAAGGCAGATGTGCTGGGGGAGGAGGCCTTTAGAGATTTTGAAGAGCTTGTAGATCTGGGAGACATAATAGGTGTAAAGGGTAGGCTTTTTAGGACAAAGACTGGCGAGCTAACGGTGGAAGTGGAAAGCTTTCATTTGCTTTCAAAAAGCCTGCATCCAATGCCGGAAAAGTGGCATGGCTTGAAGGATGTGGAGGTCCGCTACAGACAGAGATACTTGGACCTTATAGCCAACGAGCACGCAAGAAGGATATTCATCTTAAGGAGCAAGGTAATCCAAGAAATAAGGAACTTTTTAAGCTCAGAGGGTTTTTTGGAGGTAGAGACTCCCATTTTACAGCATGTGGCTTCTGGTGCCAACGCCAAGCCCTTTATCACCTATCACAACTACCTTGAACAAAACCTATACCTTAGGATAGCGCCAGAGCTGTATCTGAAAAGGCTAATAGTGGGAGGCTTTAACAGAGTTTATGAACTTGGCAAAAACTTCCGCAACGAAGGCGTAGACACAACCCACAACCCAGAGTTTACTATGGTAGAGTTTTATGCAGCCTATTGGGACTATGAGGACCTTATGGACTTTACTGAAAAGCTGATCTCCCACGTACTTTTGAATACCCTTGGAAAGCTTAAGATAACCTATGGGGGCAAGGAGCTTGATTTCACGCCGCCTTACAAAAGGTACAAGTACTTTGAGCTTTTGGAGGAAAAGACGGGGAAGGATAAGGACTTTTTCTTAAGGGATGTGGAAGGGCTGAGGGAGTTTGCAAAGAAGATAGGAGTACCAAAGGCTGAAAGCTTAACCCATGCTAAGCTCATAGACAAGGTCTTTGATCTTCTCGTAGAAGATGAGCTTTGGGGACCCTGCTTTGTGTTGGACTTTCCCAAGGTCCTTTCACCCCTTGCCAAGAGCCATAGGAAGGACCCAGACTTAGTGGAAAGGTTTGAGCTTTTTGTAGCAGGAAAGGAGTTGGCTAACGCCTATACAGAGCTAAACGACCCAGAAGAGCAAAAGGAAAGGTTTTTAGAACAACTTAAAGAAAAGGAAAGGGGTGATGAGGAAGCTATGGCAATGGATGAGGATTTTATAACAGCCCTTGAGTATGGTATGCCCCCCACCGGCGGTGAGGGTATAGGCGTAGACAGGCTTGTTATGATATTGGCAGATGTAGATTCCATAAGGGAGGTTATACTCTTCCCCGCTTTGAGGAGATAAGCATGGAGCTTGAAAAGAAGCCAATAAAGGAGTTTACCGGCAAGGTTTTGAAAATCATTGAAGAGACGCCCAGCACAAAAACCTTGGTCTTTGACCTAAAGGGAATAGACTTTGACTTCTACCCGGGCCAATATGTAATGTTAAGCCTTCCTTATGAAGGAGAAGTTTTGAAAAGGGCCTATTCTATTGCCAGCCCACCTACCCAAAAGGAAACCCTTGAGCTCACCATAAAAAGGGTTCCACAGGGCAGGGCCTCAGTCTACCTAACAGAAAAGGTAAAGGAAGGGGATGAGTTTTTGATAAAGGGCCCTTACGGAAAGTTTGTATGGGTTCCCCAGATGGGTACAAGCCTTGTCCTCATCGGCGCAGGCAGCGGAATAGTACCCCTTATGTGTATTCTAAGGTACATAGTATCGGCCAAGTTGGAGCATGTTAGGGCTACTTTAATCTATTCCAACACCCATTATGAGGAGATCATCTACCGCCAAGAGCTTGAAAAACTACAAAAATATTCCAACATAAAAGTGGTTCATACTCTAACCCGTTCCCACCCACCCCACTGGCAAGGCTACACCGGAAGGATAAACACCCATATACTTTTGAAAGAGATTGAGGATATACCTACAAACCTTTATTACCTTTGCGGCCCACCCCAGTTTGTAGAAGATGTAGCCAACCTTTTGATCGAGCTTGGTGTGGACAAAGGGCAGATAAAAAAAGAAAAGTACGACTAAGATATGCTTTCAAGGATTTTAAGGTTTATGTAGGCCCTTTGCACAGCCCTTTTATCAAAGCTGCCCTTTAAAAAGTCTTCTACCATAAGCCTTAGCTTGTCCCTCTTTTCTTCCTTTAAAAGCCTCCCATCTTTGTACACCCTCTCTTCTCCAAAATCAAGAAGGAGGTTATCGTCTATATACCAAAGCCTTCTTGGCTGTGGATGTTCCCAAGCCACGCTTATGTAAAAGGGAACACCATCTAAACTACCCTTTAGGGTCCAAACCCCTCCATTTACCTCCAAGGCTTCAACCTTTATATCCTCAGATATGTTTTGGAGTAAATACAGATCATGCCAGGCAAGGTCCCAAAGGGGCGATATGTAGCCCCTACCTTTTCCAAACCTTTCAATCTTTATGAATTTTTCCGGCTTTTTTAGAAATTGGGTGCAAAGGGAATAGCTTTCCACTTCGGAAATGTAAAGCTTCTCATAGTTTTTTATACTTTCAAACTCCTTTGAGCTAAGGGCTGGCGGCTTTTCCAAAAGCACAGGAATACCCTTGCCTAAAAACTCCTTTGCTATCTCCACATGATCTTTTGGATCTACGGCCACAATAACCGCCTGCACCTCTTCCTTCACATCGCCAAAGTGGCAATAAAAGGGATAGGGCCTCTTCTCCTTAGAAGGGTCTATATCACAAAGAACAAGCCTTGCACCCATCTGCCCCAACTTCCAAAAATACTTATTTCCCATATTACCAAGACCTATCAAAAGCACATGCATAGCTTAAAATTTTAATGGTAAAATCTTTATTCCATGAAAGCTCTTCTGTCTGTCTATTACAAAGAAGGTCTTGAGGTGCTTTTGGAAGCCTTAAAAGAAAAGGGCTATGAGATAATTTCTACCGGCGGCACGGCCAATTTTATAAAAAAACTTGGCTATGAGGTAAGGGAGGTGGAAGAGGTCACAGGCTTTCCGGAGATATTGGGCGGAAGGGTAAAGACCTTGCATCCTATTGTACATGGCGGCATACTTTACAGAGATTGGGTAAAGCAGGACGAGGAAGATATAAAAAGGCTTGGCATAGAGCCGATAGATCTTGTGGTGGTAAACCTTTATCCTTTTGAGGAAAAACTAAAGGAAGATCTGCAGGAGCAAGAGCTTATAGAGTTTATAGACATAGGTGGACCCACCCTAATTAGGGCTTCCGCCAAGAATTTTTATAGAGTGGCTGTGGTAGTAGACCCGCAGGATTATGGCTGGGTGGCAGATAGGATAAAAAAGGGAACCTTTAGCCTTGAAGACAGGAAGAAATTGGCCATAAAGGCCTTTTCCCTAACAGCCTATTATGATGCCCTTATCTCCAGAGCTCTTGAAAGGCTTTGGGAGGTGGACAGCCCCACAACCTATTTTTCATTGCCTATGAAGCTTTCTGGAAGCTTAAGGTATGGAGAAAACCCCCATCAAAGGGCTTGGCTGTTTCACAACCCACTTGAGGATCTTGGGATAACAAGGTCTCGCATACTTCAGGGCAAGGAGATGTCTTTTAACAACTACCTTGACAGCGACTCTGCCTTTAGGCTTGTAAGTGAATTCTCCAAGCCCGCTTGCGTTATTGTTAAGCACAACAACCCGTGCGGTGTAGCCCTTGGCAAGGACCTATTGGAAGCCTTTGAGAGGGCCCTCTCTTCAGACCCAGAATCCGCCTTTGGCGGTATTGTGGCCTTTAACCACAGGGTAGAAAAACCTCTTGCAGAAAGGCTTGCAAACATATTCCTTGAGGTCATCGTTGCACCAGAATGGTCGGAAGATGCCCTTGAAGTGCTTTCTAAAAAGAAAAACCTCAGGCTTGTCCAAGGCTTTGGCTACTCCTCTTCCTTTGATATAAAAAAGGTAAGCGGTGGATATCTACTGCAAGAAGAAGACCACCTTGACTATGAAAGACTTGAAATAGTCTCTCAAAGACATCCCACAGAGGAGGAAATGCAAGACCTTCTTTTTGTTTGGAAGGTATGTAAGTATGTCAAGTCAAACGCCGTAGTGATTGCCAAGGATGGCAGAACTTTGGGTATAGGCTCGGGTAATGTGTCAAGGGTGGACAGCTTACGCTGTGCCATTGCAAGGGCCCATAGGTTCGGCATTGACCTGAAGGGTAGTGTTATGGCCTCTGAAGCCTTTTTACCTTTTAGGGACAGCGTGGACCTGGCGCAGGAGGCAGGCATAAGAGCCATAATACAGCCGGGTGGATCCATAAGAGATAAGGAAGTGATAGAGGCCGTAAACCAGCATCAGATGGCTATGGTATTCACCGGCACAAGGCATTTTAGACATTAGCTTTATTTTTTAGACTTTTTGTGGGTCGTAGCACGGACATTTTGCCTGTGTGGTATGGCAAGCCTCGTTCCTACACTTGGAATGTTTAAAGCAAATATATGGAAAGGTAATTTCTCACTCGGTGTATTAAGAGCATCACAAGACATTCCCGTTTGTAAAATGTACTGCTTGACAAAATTTCGTCTATATGATACAATTTATTGTCAATGAACAAGGTAAAAGATTACCGAATTAAGCTTGGCCTCTCACAAGAGGAGCTATCTCAAATTACTAACATACCAAGGACTACCATAAGCTCCATAGAATCGGGGAAGGTTCTTCCTTCTGTAGATTACGCCATAAGACTGGCAAGGGCACTAAAATGTAGCGTTGAAGAGCTTTTTACACAAGAGGAAAACCTGCCCTTTCCGGGCTTTGAGGAGGGTATTTTTACAAGCTACAGGGTAGAAAACAAAAGGATCCTTATTCCCATCTCTTTGGTGGAGGGGGACAAAGTGCCAGAGGGCTATTACAGCAAGGGTAAGGTAAGCTGGTTTTCTCGGAAAGAGGTAATAACCTATGTCTTTGCGGGGTGCGATCCTTCCCTTAGGATCTTTTCCAGTCTTGTAAGGGAAGAGGGTATTAGGCTTTTGGTAATAAACTCTTCAAGCCTTGGTGCCTTGGACCTGTTAAAAAGAGGCCTTGTGCATATGGCTGGTATACATATGGGAAGCTTTGAGGATAACTTAAAGGTGGCAAGAAGGCTTTTAGGGAAAGGTTATAAGCTTTTAAAGCTTTTTTCTTGGGAAGAGGGGATAGTTTTGAGAAAGGGGTCCCACAGATCTTTAAGGTTGTTGAAAGATAAGCTTTGGCTTGCGAGGGAAAAGGGTAGCGGGGCAAGGAGGGTCTTTGATCACATAAAGGAGGAGCTTGGGATAAAAAGTTATAAAACTATCCATGGTGGGCATGAAGCTGTAGCCTTTGGTGTAAGGGAAGGCTTTGGGGATGCGGGCGTTTCCATCAAGCTTGTTGCCTATGAAAAGGGTCTTGACTTTGTAAGCTTTTCTTGTGAAGATTACTGCCTTTGTTATAAGGAAGAGATGGAGCAAGACCAAAGGTTTGTAAAGCTCTTGGACCTTTTAAGGGGGAAAGGCTACACCCAAGTGTTAGACCATATGCCGGGCTATAAAAGAAAAAGCCTTGAGGAGGCTGTTTTATGAGCCTTTTTTTACTCACCCTTTTTATTTTTTTCAATTTTGCCAAAGCTGAAGTTATAAGGGTTTTTGCGGCGGCGGACCTTCAATATGCCCTAAGGGAGATAGCAGACCTTTACATGAAAAAGTATCCGGGGGACAAGGTGGAGCTGATCTTTGGCTCATCGGGCAAGGGCTTTGCCCAGATAAAGGCTGGCGCACCCTATCACCTATTCTTCTCCGCAGATATGAAGTATGTGGAGGAGCTGTACAAAGAAGGCTACGCCGTTACAGAACCCAAGCCCTACGCCATAGGTAGGGTAGTCCTCTGGACCCGCAAAGACTCGGGCTTAGACCCTTTTAGGTTTCCAGAGGTTCTATTTGATAAAAGGGTAAGTAAGATAGCCATAGCCAACTGGGAGCATGCCCCCTACGGAAGGGCAACAAAGGAAGCCCTTGAAAGCTACGGAGTCTTTGACAAGGTAAAGGATAAGCTCGTGTTGGGAGAAAACATAGCCCAGACGGCAAGCTACATAACCTCTGGAGCGGCGCAGATAGGCTTTATAGCCCTTTCTTTGGCAAAAAACCCAGAGCTTGAAAAAATGGGAAGATACTGGCTTATACCAGAAGACAAGCACCAAAGGATAGTGCAGGGCTACGCCATAACCAGGGAAGGGGAAAAGGTAGAAGGGGCAAAAAGGTTTTACCAGTTTGTAGGCTCTCCAGAGGCAAGGAGAGTCTTTGTAAAATACGGCTTTGTTCTTCCGGGAGAGGTAAGATGATAGACCTTGGGCCCTTCTGGCTCACCATAAAGCTGTCCCTTATAACTTCCCTTTTCCTTTTGATACTGGGTATTCCTTTGGCTTACTATATGGCTTATTCAAAAAGTCCTTTTGCCTTGATCCTTGAGGTCATAACCACCCTTCCCCTCGTCCTGCCTCCCACAGTCCTTGGCTTTTACCTTCTGCTCCTATTTTCAAAAAACAGCCCATTGGGAAGCTTTTTGGAAAACTTCCTCGGTTTAAGGCTTCTTTTTACCTTTGAAGGACTTGTGGTAGCCTCTACTGTTTACAGCCTGCCCATGATGACCCATCCCCTGATATCGGGATACAGAAGCGTTCCCAAAAGTCTAATAGAGGCAAGCTGGACGCTGGGAAAGTCCAAGCTGGAAACCCTTATAAGGGTGATCCTGCCCAACATGAAGGCTTCCATCCTTGTGGGCTTAGTTTTATCTTTTGCCCATACCTTGGGAGAGTTTGGCGTGGTGCTTATGGTTGGGGGGAACATAGAAGGAGAGACAAGGGTTGCCTCCATCGTAATATACAACGCGGTGGAATCCATAGACTATAAGACAGCCCATCTTTATTCCCTTTTGTTGCTTTCCCTATCCTTTGTTAGCCTGATCGTGCTCTATATGATAAACAGAAGGTGGGTCCTATGATAGTTGTAAAGGTAAAGAAGAGGCTTCATGGAGCGGATGGAGACTTTTGGCTTGATGTGGAGCTTGAGCTGGGTGCCGAGTTTGTGGTTTTGCTTGGCCCCTCTGGAAGTGGTAAAACTACCCTTTTGAGGACCATAGCGGGCCTGGAGGCGCCGCAGGAGGGCTATATTGAGGTCAACGGCAATGTCTGGTTTGATTCAAAAAAAGGTATAAACCTGCCACCCCAAAAAAGGCATGTGGGCTTTGTCTTTCAGGACTATGCCCTTTTTCCAAACATGAGCCTTTTGGAGAATGTGATGTACGCAATGAAAAAAAGGGATAAGGGAAAAGCTCTTGAGCTTTTGAAAAAGGTAAAGCTTGAGAACCTAAAGGACAAAAAGCCCATTAAAATATCTGGTGGTCAAAAGCAAAGGGTAGCCCTTATAAGAGCCCTTGCAAGGGAGCCCCAAGTACTTCTCTTGGACGAGCCCCTTTCCGCCCTTGATGAGGACCTAAGAAATGAACTTCAAGAGGAGCTAAAAACTTTTCAAAGGGAATACGCCATACCCACCCTTATGGTAACCCACAGCAAAGAAGAAGCTTTTAAACTGGCAGACAGGATTATAAAAATAGAGGAGGGGAAGATAAAGGGCCTTTCTTAACGAAAACTTAACAAAACTGTGTTAAGGTATTATAATTAAAGGAGGGTTATAATGAAGCTTTTCCAAGAGCTTGAGGAAACAAAGGGCTTGGTTCTTAAGATGGCTGGGCTTGTGAAGGATGCGGTGGACAAGGCAATAGAATCTTTAAACAAGCAGGATGTTAACCTTGCGGAGGAGATAATAAAAGGAGATGATCAGATAGACCAGATGGAGGTGGAGATAGAGAGAAGATGTATAAGGATGATAGCCCTGTACCAGCCAGAGGCGGTAGACCTCAGGCTTATAATGGGCATATATAAAATAGTTTCAGACCTTGAAAGGATAGCAGATGAGGCGGAGAATATAGCGGAAAGGTCTATTTTGCTGGCGCAAGAGCCTCCCCTCAAGCCCTATGTGAACCTTACCCTAATGGCGGCAAATGTCAAAAGCATGATAGAGGACGCCGTGCTTTCCTTTTTCCAAAGGGATATCTCTTTGGCAAAAAAGGTCATAGAAAGGGATGATATGGTGGATGAACTGTACCACCAAGTACAAAGGGAGCTTATCACCTACATGTTAGAAGACCCAAGGAACATAAAAAGGTCCATACACCTTTCCTTTGTAGCAAGGCACCTTGAAAGGATGGCAGACCATGCAGAAAACATAGCGGAGATGACCATATACTGGTCTGAGGGAGAGATGGTCAAACACCAACACATAAAGGAGCAAGAGATGCATTGAGGCTCTATGTAGCCTTTGCCCTTTTTTTTATCTTTTTCCTTTCTGTAAACATAGCCTTCCTTGATAACCTCAGAAACCTTTGGAATATAAGCTATCCTCTCGTTCTCCTTGTTATCAACCTTGACCTACTGGTTTTGGTAGTGGTCTTTATGATATTTTTCCGTAAGTTTATAAAGGTTTATGTAGCCGGAAAAAGGGCACCCCTGAGGAAAAAACTCTCCACAAGCCTTATCCTTTATATCATAACACCCCTTATCTTTCTCAACTTGGCTACAGCCATCCTTCTCCTTCAATCTACAAAGTCCTTTGTGAGCGGTCAGTTAAAGGAGATAGCCAAAAGGTCGGAAGAGCTAAGCTATATAGTGCAGGAGGAAGAAAGAAGGAGGGTGCAGACTTACAAGGAAGCCTTTGACCTTTTGGGGGTGGATAAGTTTAGCAGTTTAAAGGGTGTGAGGGGCGTTTTTTTGGAAAGCAGCTGTCAGGAGGGTGTGGAGGGCAACTACCTTGTGCTTTGTATAAAAGGTTATAAGGTACTCATAGAGAGGGGAAGGGATGTGCTGGGCTACACGGAAGATATAAAAAGGGCATCAACGGAGCTTAGAAACATGGTAAAGGCAAGGGATATTATAGGGGGTATTTATGTGTATTTTCTTGTGTTGGTGGGTTTTGTATCTTTCTTGTCTGCCGTATGGTTTGGAAATCTTATAGCAAGGCATATCAGCCTACCCCTTGAAAGGCTATCTCAGAAGGCAAAGGAGATATCCAAGGGAAACTTTGACCTTTTGGTGGAGGTGCCACAAACAAAAGATGAAGTGCAAGAGCTTGCCATGAGCTTTTTGGCTATGAAGGAGGAGTTAAAAAAGCTGTATGGGAGGTTAAAGAAGGAAAAGGAAATTTTGTCCTCGCTCCTTGAAGCTTTGCCCGTAGGCATAGTTTTCCTTTCAAAGGAGGGAGAAAGGCTCCAAAACAGAGCCTATGAGGAGCTTTCAAAAAAATCCAGCGTAAGGGAGTTCTCCCTTGACCTTGACATAGGAAGGGTGGTTATATATCAAGACCTTGAACCCATAATACTGGCAGAGAGGTTCAAAACATGGCAGATGGCGGTAAAGAGGATAGCCCATGAGATAAAAAATCCCCTTACACCCATAAGCTTAAACCTTGAAAGGCTTATAAGAAGGGTGGAAAGGGATAACATTCAAAAGGAGCAAATACTTCAGATAGCAAGCCTTATATTAGAAGAGCTTGAGAGGATAAAGAAGATAATAGACCAATTCCGTAGCCTTTCTGTAGAAGTGGAGCCCCAATTTAAGGAGCTATCCCTCGCAGAAATAATAAAGCAGGTGGCAAAGATATATACAGGGGGGGTGATAGAGGTAGACATAAAAGGAGATATAAGGATAGTTGGAGATGAAAGGCTTTTAAGGGATATGTTCTTTAACCTCTTTAACAATAGCCTTGAATGGGGGGCAAAAAGGGTCTGGCTGGATATAGGAGAAAAAAGCATGGTTTACAGGGATGATGGCGTTGGTATAGAAAAGGGCAAAGAGGAGCTCATATTTCTGCCCTATCACTCGGAAAACCCACAAGGTATGGGTATAGGCTTGGCAGTAGTCAAGCACATAGCGGAGCTTCATGGGTGGAAGGTAAAAGCCATAGCCCAAGATGGGGGCTTTTACATGCTCTTTGAGTTCAAGGACAAAAAGGGCAATACTTGAAGGATCCTTATAAGATGGTTTTCCCATACAACCTCAAGCTCCTCTTGAGCTGCCCTTTCTTGCTCCTCCTTGGATAAGCCCTTAAAGGCTTCCGACTTTACACCCCTTTCGTGCAAAAGCAAAGGTACAAAGACCTTACCTATAGAATAAAAGAGAAAAGAGACCTCCACATCAGAAAGCTGGGGAAACTTGTTAAAGGCTTTGTAGGTTTTTATGCCAGCCCAGTTGGTCCAATACCTTACCTCTGGGTCTTGGACCCTCCTTTCGTAGCCCCCCAAATACATGCAAAGCATAGCCTTTAAAAACCTCTCCTCCGCCTCAGGATAAGCTTCTCTTATTTCCCTAGCAAGATCTTCCAATTCTCTTGCCTTTATCCTCCCATAATCTTTAAGGAATTGTTCCTTCCAGTTTTCATACCTTATAAACTCATAGTGGGGTACTTTCAACCCGTTTCCTCCGACTTCTCATACTCAGGACATTCAAGGGTTGTAAGGTCTACCGGGGGTATTATTTCTTTTGCCTCCGTGTAATAGCCGCAGACAAAGCATTCAATAGAAACGGCGTATCCAGTATGAGCATGTCCTATGTCCCATCCACAAAGGGGACATTCACCCTCTTGAGCCTTAAGAAGCTCCATGAGCCTGTTTCCATTTTTTAGACTCCTTTGGATGGACTTTATACGGTCTATAGCCCTTTGTACTTCCTCACTGTTCCACTCAGAACCACATTCAAGGCATCTATACTCGGCATAATGTCCCTCTTTTATAAGTCGGATAATCTTGTTGGAGCCGCAGCGGTCATCAATGCATATCTCTCCTATCAGCTTCCTACCCAGCTTGTCAAGGATTTTCCTAAAGTCTTCCGCTCCAAGCCTCATGGGAATATCGTAAGACCTATACCCGCAACATTTACATTCTGCCTCCACCCTTGGGTATGGCTCATCATACTCACAAACCATCAGGGCTATCCTTTTACAATAAGGGCAAAGTTCAAGGTGCGTAATACAGACCATGTCTAACCTCCTTTAAACCTAAAGCTTATTATACCTGTTTGAACAATATTATCCCTTATAGGTTCAAACCTTATACCCTTCACAAAGCTGAGCATCTTTTGATCCACCTGAGGCGACCCACTCCTTTGCACTATTTGAGCCTTTGACACCACTCCAGAGGGCTCCACCCATATCCTTATCTTAAGCACGCTCAACGGCTCATCGGAAGCTACCTTTGGCAGTGGTGGTATATATATTGCATGCCTTCCACTTCCAGAAAGACCTATACCGCTTGAAGAAACAACAGCCACCATATCACCAAGTTCAGAAGCTTTAACACCCTCCTCTTCTATGTCTTTTTTCTTGCCCCTTATTTTCTGTTCTATATCCTTAAGCAGAGAAGGTTCTTCTGTAGGTATGCCTTTGGGAACTTGCACATCACCCTCTTCCCTATCAACTTGCATGGGTGAAGCACTTACCTTTTCCATTCCCCTTTTTACAGTTTCTTCACCCCCCTTAGGCCTTTGAGCTGCCGCTTGCATCTCCCTTATTAGTTTTACCTCTTCTGTTTTTTGTATATCCTCCACATACACTTGCAAGGGTGGCTTGGATGGCACATCAACCTTCACCAAAAGATAAAAGGAAAGAAGAGTAAATAAAATTAGATTCAGAACCAAAGATACGGCCAGATGTAGCAGGTTTTCCATTCTATTTTCCATAATTTTGAATTATAGTCCATAGTATAATTATTAAAAGTGGTTAAAAGGTCGGTATTAATCCTAAACTTTGGGTCTCAGTATGTACAGCTAATAGCCAGAAAGGTAAGGGAGCTTGGTGTATACAGCGAGATAGTGCCTTATTCCATAAGCCCTGAGGAGGTAAGGAAAAAGGATCCCTACTGTCTTATCTTTTCCGGTGGTCCTGCCTCTGTGTATGAAAGGGATGCCCCCCTACCAAACCCAGAGATGTACAACTTGGGCATTCCTATCCTTGGTATATGCTATGGGCTTCAGGCTATGGTTCACCAGCTTGGTGGTGTGGTGGAAAGGTCTCAAAGGCAAGAGTATGGCAGGTCAAGGCTTACAATTTTGAAAAGAGATCCCATATTTAAGGGCCTGCCAGAGGGTTTTGATGTTTGGATGAGCCATGCAGACAAGGCGGTAAAGCTACCAGAAGCCTTTGAAAGCTTGGCACAGTCAGAAAACTCTCCCTACGCCGTCATAAGACACAAGGAAAAGCCCCTATACGGCGTTCAATTCCATCCGGAGGTGGCTCATACCCAGTATGGAAAAGAGATCCTAAGAAACTTTCTCTTTGAGGTAAGCGGTGCCCAGGAAAACTGGAGCATGGGAGATTTTATAAAGGAGAAAACGCAGGAGATAAAGGAGCAGGTGGGTAATGGTAAGGTCATATGTGCCCTTTCGGGGGGTGTGGATTCCACCGTTTCTGCAATGCTTACCTACAAAGCAATAGGTGATCAGCTTCATTGTATATTTGTAAACCACGGGCTTCTTAGAAAGGGTGAGGTGGAAGAGGTGGAGGGCTATTTTACAAGCATGGGCTTGCCCTTTAAGAGGGTGGATGCTCAGGACCTTTTCTTAGAAAGACTAAAGGGGGTTGAGGACCCAGAAGAAAAAAGAAGGATAATAGGACATACCTTTATTGAGGTCTTTGAAAGGGAGGCAAGGGAAATATCCGCCCAATACTTGCTTCAGGGCACGCTTTATCCCGATGTGGTGGAAAGTGCTGGCATTCCCGGCGCCAAGGTGATAAAAACCCACCATAATGTGGGAGGGCTTCCCGAAAGGATGGAGCTTAGATTGGTGGAGCCCCTAAGGGAGCTTTTCAAGGATGAAGTGCGCCAAGTGGGTAGCCTGTTGGGTGTGCCCGAAGGTATACTAAAAAGGCATCCCTTCCCGGGTCCCGGGCTTGCCATCAGGATACTGGGAGAGGTAAAAAGGGAAGACCTTGAGATACTTAGAGAGGCAGATTACATATTCATAGAGGAGTTAAAAAGGTGGAACTTGTATGATAAGGTATGGCAGGCCTTTGCCGTGCTATTGCCTGTAAAAAGCGTAGGGGTTATGGGAGATGTGAGAACCTATGAAAGGGTTGTGGGCCTTAGGGCTGTGGAAAGTAGCGATGGCATGACTGCAGACTGGTCAAGGCTGCCTTATGAATTTCTTGACCATGTGATGAGAAGGATAATAAACGAAGTAAAGGGTATAAACAGGGTGGTTTATGATATCTCATCAAAGCCGCCGGCCACCATAGAATGGGAGTAAAATATTAACCATGAGACATCTTAAGGAAACGGACCAAGAGATATACAACGCCATAATCAACGAGTACAGAAGACAGTTTTACCACCTTGAGCTTATAGCCTCCGAAAACTTCACATCCCTTGCAGTTATGGAGGCTCAAGGGTCTGTACTTACAAACAAGTACGCCGAAGGCCTTCCGGGCAAAAGGTACTATGGAGGATGTGAATTTGTGGATATTGCAGAAAGCCTTGCCATAGAGAGGGTAAAAAATCTGTACGGAGCGGAGCATGCCAATGTACAGCCCCACTCGGGCTCCCAAGCAAACATGGCAGTATACATGGCCTTTTTAAAGCCCGGAGATACTATCCTTGGCATGGACCTGGCTCACGGCGGACATCTCACCCACGGCTCAAAGGTTAACTTCTCCGGTAAAGTTTATAACGCCGTCTATTACGGCCTAAACCCAGAGACGGAGCTAATAGACTATGATCAAGTTTGGCAAAGGGCTAAAGAGTACAAGCCTAGAATGATAGTAGCTGGAGCCTCCGCTTACCCAAGGATCATAGACTGGGAGAGGTTTGCAGAGATTGCGGAGGATGTGGGTGCTTACCTTATGGTAGATATGGCCCATTATGCGGGCTTGATTGCAGGCGGAGTCTATCCAAACCCCGTTCCTTACGCCCACTTTGTCACATCAACCACCCACAAGACCTTGAGAGGACCAAGGGGTGGCTTTATCCTATGCAAGGCAGAGTTTGCCAAAGAAATAGACAAGAGTGTATTTCCCGGAACTCAAGGTGGTCCCCTTATGCATGTAATAGCGGCAAAGGCGGTAGCCTTCAAAGAAGCCATGACGGAGGAGTTTAAAAGCTACGCAAGGCAGGTGGTTTTGAACGCCAAGGCAATGGCTGAGGAGTTTATGAAGCTTGGCTTTAAGGTGGTTTCGGGCGGTACCGATAGCCACATAGTACTCCTTGATTTGCGCAACAAGGGAATAACTGGAAAAGAGGCAGAAGAGGCCCTCGGAAGGGCAAACATAACGGTAAATAAAAACGCAGTACCCTTTGACCCACTACCACCCACAAAGACAAGCGGCATAAGGATAGGCACGCCCGCCATGACCACACGGGGCATGAAGGAAGAAGAAATGAGGCTTATAGCAAGGTTGATAGCAAAAGTCCTTGAAAATATAAGGGATGAGAAGGTTATAGAGGATGTGCGTAGAGAAACAATGGAGCTTTGCCAGCAGTTCCCTCTTTACCCTGAGCTGAGAGAGGTTCTGGATGAGCTTCCTTATAGCAAAACAGCCCATATTTGATAGGGAAGGGAAAAAGGTAGCCTTTGAGGTATTCTTAAGAAAAAAAAATCAATAGACATCTTGCGTGATAAGAAGCTTTTTGTATGCATATTTAAGATAAACCAAGTAATTCCTTAATTTTAGAAGCAGGGCTTGCCCCCGCTTTTTTTTCGGACGAACATAAATGCAAATCTTACATTTTCCTATTTGAAAGACTTCCCATTAGGAAGCAAAATACTAATAACGCAAGAAGTCTAATAAACTTCATAGGGTGTAGCACAGGCATTCTTGCCTGTGTGAAAAAATGCTTCACAGACAGGAATGTCTATGCTACACAAAATTTAACCAAAAGACGCGGGCAAGGATGCCCGCGCTACCTATACCAAAAAACAATTTCTTTCCAGGGATATGGTTAAATATTTTACAATGGAAGGGGTGTCTATAGAAGAAGGAATATTAAAACTCCTCAAAAACAGTAAGAGACCTTTGAGCTTTGAGGAGATTATGGGCCACCTTGGCCTCGATAAGAAAAGCCGGAAAGCTCTTAAAAAAACCTTAAAGGCCTTAAGGAAGGCTGGAAGGTTGTCTGTAGAAGGTGGCAAGTATAAGCTTGCGAAAGAGGAGATAGTGGTTGGCAGGGTTATTCCTTATCCTGCGGGCTTTGGCTTTTTGGAGTTGGGAGAGGGCAAAAAGGACATATACATTCCCCCCTTTGAAATGGTTAGGCTTTTTGCAGGGGACCTTGTTAGGGCCAAGGTGGTGGAGTACAAGGGGAAAAGGGAGGTCAGAGTTTTAAGGATTCTCAAAAGGGCAAAGAAGGAAATACTTTGTAAGCTTCAAAGGAAGAAAAAATCCTGCCTTGGCATACCCATAGACGATAACCAACATCAAACCATAATCCTCAGAGAATGCAAGGACGTAAAAGAAGGTAGCATAGTACTTGTAGAAATAAAAAGGTTTCCCACAGAAAAACATCCCGCAGAGGGTAGAATAAAGGAAGTATTGGGACATCCGGAAGAAAAAAACCTTATCATAGAAGTCCTAATTAGAAAGTATGACTTGCCCACCTCTTACCCAGAGGAGGTTATAAGAGAAGTAAAGGCCCTTAAAGTAGACTTGGAGAGGGAGTTAAAAAGGAGAAGGGACCTAAGGGATCAGGTTTGCTTTACCATTGACCCAGAAAGGGCAAAGGATTTTGACGATGCGGTAGTCGTTGAAAAGACTTCCAAAGGCTACAGGCTCTGGGTTCATATAGCGGATGTTTCATACTTTGTAAAAGAGGGTAGCGCCCTTGATAAGGAGGCCTACAAAAGGGGTTTTACCTTTTACTTGCCCGATAGAGCTTTGCATATGCTTCCAGAGGAGCTGTCGGGAGACCTTTGCAGTCTAAAGCCTATGGAAGACAGGCTTGCCTTTACCTGTGAAATGCTCTTTGATGAAAGGGGAAGGCTTATTGAGTATGATATCTACGAAAGCGTAATAAGAAGCAAGGCGAGGCTAACTTACAACGAGGCCTTGAAGCTTTTGATAGGAGACCCTGCCTTGGAAGACAAATACCCAAAGGAGATAACAGAATCTCTAAGGCTTATGGAGGACCTTTATAGGATACTATCAAGGATGCGGTGGGAAAGGGGTAGCATAGACTTTGACCTGCCGGAGGCTGAGCTGGTGGTGGATGAGTACGGCGAGCCAGTGGCCGTCGTACCCTACGAGAGGCATGTGGTACACAGGATAATAGAGCAGTTTATGGTGTCTGCCAACGAAACGGTTGCCATGCACCTTGAGAATATGGGCTATCCATGCCTTTACAGGGTTCATGAAAGGCCAGACCAAGAAAGGGTGGAGAACCTTCTTGAAATCTTGGCGGGGCTTGGCTACAAGGTGAAAAAGCCAAGCCTTAACCCCAAGTTTTTCCAAAAGATAATAGAGGACTTTGAGGGAAAGCCTGAGGAAAACCTTGTAAGGTTTTTGACCTTAAGGTCTATGAAAAGGGCTCACTATTCTCCCCACAATCTTGGACACTTTGGCTTGGCTTCAGAGCACTACACCCACTTTACCTCACCCATCAGAAGGTATCCAGACCTTATAGTGCACAGATTCCTAAAGAAGGCTCTAAAAGGAGAAGAGGTAGACTACGAAAAGGCTCTTGCTTACCTTGAGATGGCGGGCATGCACCTTTCAAAGCAAGAGAGGTTGGCAGAAGAGGTGGAAAGGGAAGCCATAGACAGGCTAAAGGTACGCTTTATGAGGGCTCACATTGGTGAGGAGTTTGAGGGTATAATAACAGGTGTGATCTCTTTTGGCTTTTTTGTTGAAATTCAAGAGTATATGGTGGAAGGGCTTGTAAACATAGCTACGCTAAAGGAAGATAGCTATATCTACGATGAGCCAGCCCACAGGCTTGTAGGTATAAACACAGGCAAAGTTTACAGGCTTGGTGATAAAGTTAGGGTAAAGGTGGTAGCCGTTGACGAAGAGAGGGCAAGGCTTGAGCTTGTGCTGGTTTAAAGCACTTCCAACTTTGCCCTAAGGGCTCCAGAGGCCTTTATGGCCTGAAGCACAGAAATGATTTCCCTTGGCGTAGCTCCTATTTTGTTGAGAGATTCCACCAGCTGGGATACGGTAGCACCCCTCAATTGAATTATCCTTGAAGTCTTTTCTTCCACCTTTACCTCCGTCCTTGGCACCACTCTCGTCTCTCCCGGAGAAAGGGGTGGCGGTTGAAAAACCTCTGGAGTTTCTTTTATTATAACCGTGAGGCTTCCCACGGCCACAGAAACTGGGTTTATGGTTACATCTCCACCAAAGAGAACCACTCCAGACCTTCCATCAATCACCACCCTGGCAAGGGAAGGCACATCTATCTGCAGATCTTCTACCTTGGCGAGAAAGTCTACTGGGTTTGTTCCTTGCGGTATTCTAAGTCTAACGGTGCTTGCATCCAGCGCCTGCGCCACATCTTTGCCAAACTCCATGTTTATCCTATCTTGAATAATTTTGGCAAGGGAAAAGCTTGGGCTATCCAAGTAAAGGTTTATCTCCTGAGATATGCTTTCTGAAGGCAGCTCCCTCTCCACCGTGGCACCGTTTGGTATCCTTCCCACCGTTGGAACGTTTACTACCTGCTGGGCAGCCCTTCCCCTCGCTTCATAGCCACCCACAAGCACCTGCGCCTGCGCCAAAGCATAAACCACACCGTCCGGACCCCTCAAGGGAGTAAGAAGAAGCGTTCCACCTTCCAAGCTCTTGGCATCTCCTATGGAAGAAACCTCTACATCCATCTTCATGCCCGGCTTTGCATAGGGTGGTAGCTTGGCGGTTACCATAACAGCTGCCACATTCTTTGTGGTCATCCTCCTTGGGTCTACCACTATACCCATCCTGTTTAGCATGTTGGCTATGCTCCTTACTGTGAAAAGGGTACTCTTACCATCACCGGTACCCTTTAGCCCCACCACAAGGCCGTAGCCCACCAAGTAGTTGCTCCTGTTGCCTTCAAAGGTAGCCACATCCCCAACGCGTGTAGAAAAGGAAAAGGAAAAGAGCAGCATTAAAAGGGCAATACCTTTGCAAGTATTCTTGCAAGCCATCCCGGACTACCTCCATCGGTCAAAAAGCCCTTTCCATCAACAAAGACTTCAAGGTTTGCTACCTTATCGCTTGAAACGGTGTTTGTACTGTCTATATCTTCGGGCCTAACTATACCCCTCAAGACCACCTCCCTTTGAGCATTTTCTATAAGGATATACTTCTTTGCCTCCACCAACATGTTTCCGTTAGGATATACTTTCATGACCCTTCCTGCAAGCTTTGTAGTCAAAACACCCGCTTGTTGAACCTTTCCAGAGCCTTTTGTAGTCATCTGCCCAGAACCTTGCCCACCTATATCTGCAAGTGCACCCTGCGGCAGCCCAAAAAGGGAGCTTATCCCTTGTTTAAAGGCTGAAGACCTTTGAGTTTGTGTAGATATGCTCTCTATGGCGCTTATACTCTCTACTATCTGAAGGTATATAACATCTCCCACCTTGCTTGCCCTCCTTTCTGAGTAAAGGTCCTGATAGCCATCCTTTGGCATAAGGCTGCCCTTAGATATGTATTCCGTCCTTTCTTGAAGTCCGGGGTAAGGGTTTTTCTTCTCGTAATCCTCCAAAGTACTAACCTTGGGACCGCAGGAAAACACAAAAACCATCAAGAAGGATATGAATACCCACCTCCCCATAGCTATATAATTTAATCCTTTTCCCATCTGTTGTTTATAAAAACTTCTACTTCCACAGGCACCTGTTTTAGTATAACCTTGCCAGCGTGCAGCATAGCCCTTTTCAAAAGTTCCTTTATACGCTCGGCATGCTCCTCTTTACATTCAACCAATATCTCATCATGCACCAGGTTGACCACCTTTGCCTCAAGGCCTTCCCTTCTTAGCTCTGCATCAAACATAAGAACGGAAAGCTTTAAAAGGTCCGCTCCCGTCCCTTGTATGGGATAGTTTACCGCATCTGGAAAAGTGTGGGCGATATAAGGTCTTCCCAAAAGGGTATGGCCCCTAGACTCTTTGTAGTCTTTTAACTCTCTCTTTACCCTTTCGTGCCAAGCCCTAAAAGAGGTGTAGTATTCAAAGAAGCTATCTCTTATTTTCTGAGCAGATTCAAGGGTGAGGTCAATGCCATAGGTTTTTGCATACTCCACAAGCCCCTTGGCAGATATGCCGTATATGAGCCCAAAGTTTACAGCCTTGGCAAGCTGGCGCTCTTCCTTTGTTATGTCCTCCTCCGACTTTCCCAAAAATACGCTTGCCGTATATCGGTGTAGGTCCTTACCCTGCCTAAAGGCATGGATCATCTTTTCTTCACCAACATACTCACTGGCTATCCTTAGCTCAATCTGGGAAAAGTCTGCAATAACAAACACATTACCCTCTTCTGCCTTAAATATGCTTCTTAAGTTCCTTGGTATATTTTGCACATTGGGGTTCATGCTTGCCATCCTTCCCGTAATTGCACCTATCTGCTTAAACTCTGGATAAACCCTATTCCCCCTTATCCTTTCCTTTATCTCTTGCAGCTTTTCAATTAGCTTTTTCATTCCCCTTATATTTAGAAGTTCAGAAACTACGGGATGTGAAGCATATTCCGAAAGTACCTTATCATCGGTAGAAAGGTTGCCCTTTTCCGTCTTCGGGAGGTCAAGGTTAAACCTTTTTGTAAGAAGCTCACCCACCTGCTTGGGCGACATAGGATCTATCCTATACCTCATCATAAAGTCCATAACCTTCTTTTGAAGAAGCCTTTCTTGCTCCTTTAGCTTCTTTTCCAACTCTTCCCTGTCTATTGGTATACCGTTGAGCTCAAGCTTTGCCGTTTCTTGAACAAAGGCCATCTCCACAATGGCCACTGGATTGAAAAGGCCAAAGACCTTTGAAGTTCTGGTTTTGAGGAGTATATCCTCTCTGTGGGTAGTTTCGTTGAGCCTTTTAAGAAATATGTAGAAAAGGTCCCTTACTACCTTTACATCCAGCGCCGCATACTCAAGCTGCTCTTTGCCCAAAAAAGGCTGCCCCCAGTTGGAAGCCTGAAGGCCCTTGTCCAAAACTTGCCCCAAATAATGCATGGCAACCTTCTGAAGAGAGTGTTTGTCTGTGTCCCCCAAAAGCTGACTTGCTATCATAGTGTCAAAGACTGCGTAAGGCTCTATACCATAGTTGTATAGGTACTTAAGGTCAAACTTGAGGTTGTGCCCTACTATGCCCTTGCTGGAAAGCAGATTCTTTAAAAATATCACACCCTCTTCACCAAGTTCAAAAAGGTCAAGGATGAATATATCCCCCTTTCCACCCAACTGTACAAGCCTTATCCTGTCGTTGGAAACTTCCGTATCAAGGAAAAGGTAAGGCTCTTCTCTTAAGCCTTCATAGGCCCTGCCTAACCTTTCTTTAGAGGTTATATAGCTAAACTTCACCGTCATGCTTTAGGTAAGCCCTTTCTAAATCTACCCACATAGCTATTTCATCACAGCTTGGAAACTTTATGCAGTTTATACATTCACCCCAAACCTTATGAGGGAGCTTGGCCTTTTCCACCTCCTCAAAATTAAACTTACTAAAAAAGCCCTGCGCGTAGGTAAGGACAAAGACCTTTTTTATACCCAGCTCCTCCGCCTCCTTTAGACAAGCCTCCACCAGTAAACTACCCACACCCATACCTCTATAATCCTTTTTGACCGCAAGGCTCTTTATCTCCGCCAGATCCTCCCAAACTATGTGAAGAGCACAGCACCCCACCATCATCCCATCCTTCTCACAAACCCAAAAATCCCTTATACTCTCATAAAGAGAGTTAAGGCTTCTTGGCAAAAGGATACCTTCCTTTGCATACTCGTTTATAAGCCTATAAAGCTCTGGCACATCCTTAAGCTTAGCCTTTCTTATTAGCATTAATAAAAATATACGCCGGGTGAGAAATTAAATCTTTGTAGGGGTAGTTTATGAAGCGCCCATTCACTATATAAAGTATACAGAAGGTAGCACAGGCACCCCTGCCTGTGGAAATAATCAAAGATCGCGGGCATGGATGCCCGCTCTACCTTCCACAAAACAAAAGCATAGCGCATCTACCCAAAAGACAATTTCTCACCTGGCGTAAGTTTAATATAATAGAAGCAATGCGTTATAAAAAGTACGTCTATAAGCTTCCTCAAGAAGATTTTTACCAGTTTTTGCTGGACTACGGCAAGGGTGTGGAGGTCCTTTCTGAGGGTGAGTCCTTTGTAGAGTTTGCTCTCTATGAACCCGTTGAAGGGTGTAAACCTTTGGAAGTGCTGGATGTGGATATTATACCACCGCAGAAGGCCTTTAAGCCCGTCAAAGTAAAGGACATTATGGTTTTACCCTCTTGGATAAAGCCTGTAGTTATAAGGCAGGGTGTGGCCTTTGGCACCGGTTTACATCCTACCACCAAGCTATGCCTCTATCTTATGCAAGAGTTTCTAAAAGAAGGTTGGTCTGTTTTGGATGTGGGTACTGGTACCGGTATTTTGGCCATAGTTAGCAAAAAGCTTGGAGCCAGCAAGGCTTTGGCTATTGATATAGACCCTCAGGCGGTGGAGGAGTGCAAGCACAACAGCAAAGAAAACTGCGTGGATGTGGAATGCCTTCAAGCCGAGCCAAAACATATAAAAGAAAGCTTTGACCTTTTGGTGGCAAACCTTGAACTAAATATATTTAAAAGGGAGCTAAAATACCTTAAAGATCTTTTCAAGAGGGTAGCTATCTTCTCCGGCATATACGGAAGGGAAGAGCTAAGGGAGTTTTTAGATCTACTTGGCTTTAAACCTGTTAAAATCAAAAGGTTAGAAAACTGGTATGGGGTGGTGGTCAAAAGATGAAATATCGCTACAGGCTTGAAGAAAGAAGAGAAAGAAAGCTTGGTTTCTTGAGGCTTGTAAGAAGGCTTGCCGTGTTGGCTCTCTTTTTCATAGCCCTTTATCTTTTGTTCCTTTCCCTTGGCCTAAGGCCTCAATTATCGGAAGAAAGTTTAAAAGAGCTCTCCCTTATACCCTTTGAAAAGACTTACCATTTAAAGCTAAGTAGACCAATAAAAGAAATAAGACTGTACGTAGAAGAAAAGGGTCAAAAAAAGGAGATTTACAAAGCAGTTTTCTCAAAACCCCAACGAGAGTTTTCCTTTAGGCTGAGGGCAAGGGATGTGGGGCTAAAAGATGGTGAGGTAGACCTGCTTTTGGAGTTATCTTCTGGCCTATTTAGGAATAGGGCTTACCACCTTAAGGCTTTGGTTGATACGGTACCACCCAACCTGGATGTGATATCTTACACTCCATATCCATCCCTTGGTGGCACCTTTGCTATAAAGGTAAAGGTGGGAGAAGAGGCGCAGGTTTATATGGTGCAAGGAGGACAAAGATATGACCTTTACCCTATGGGTGAAGGGTATTACTTTGGTCTTTTCCCCGTAAGGCTTGATAAGGAAGAAGCTTCCATTATCACCCTAAATGCCACAGATAAAGTAGGCAATTCAACATCTAAGGTGCTTAGGTTAAACATAAGACAGGTGAGGTTTAAGGAAGATAGGATAAGCGTAGACGATAGCTTTATAAGCAAGGTAATATATCCCCTTTTGGGGGAGGAAGGGAAGGACCTTACTCCCTTTGAAGCCTTTAAGAGGGTAAACGAGGTTTGGCGGTCAACGGATGTTAAAAAGGTGGAGGATATAGGTAAAAGGAGCGAACCAAGAGCTCTTTGGGAAGGTGCCTTTTTACAATTGCCCAACAGCAAGGTTTTTGCCACCTACGGAGACATAAGGCATTATTATTACAAGGGGCAAAAAGTTAGTGAAAGCAGGCATATGGGCTTTGATTTTGCCTCCGTAGAAAGGGCACCTGTGCCAGCCTCCAACTCGGGCGTGGTGGTATTCACCGGAAACCTTGGCATATATGGAAACACCATAATCATTGACCACGGTATGGGCCTTATGAGCCTTTATGGACACCTATCGGAGATAAACGTAAATGAAGGACAGTTCGTAAAGAAGGGTGAGATTATAGGAAGGACGGGGAATAGCGGCTTTGCCTTGGGAGATCACCTCCATTTTGGTATAGTGGTGCAGGGCTATGAGGTAAATCTCATTGAGTGGCTGGATCCCAAATGGGTAAAAAACAACATACAAGCCGTGCTTGAAGCAAGATGAAAGGGTTAAAACATAGGATTTTCCTTTCCTTGGCTCCTTTTGTAGCCTTCCTTATAAGGCTTATCCACAAAACCATAAGATGGGACAAAATGATAGACTATGAGCTCTACAAGGGAAAGATAGTAGCCCTTTTGCATGGCAATGCCCTTGGCGTAGCCATGCTGGGTATAGATAGGGGTATCTACGCTTTGGTAAGCCGGTTTAGGGATGGAGATATTGCAGAGAAGTTTTTGCTTAGCCTTGGCTATAAGGTAATAAGAGGTTCAAGCGAGGAAGGAAAGCCCCAAAAGGGCGGTAGCGTGGCATTTTTAAGGCTTTTGAGGGTCTTAAAACAAGGGCACGCGGTGGGTATAACGGTGGATGGTCCAAAAGGTCCCTACGGAAAGGTAAAGCCCGGTGTGATCCTCTTGGCACAAAAATCGGGAAAGCCTATTATACCCCTTTATGTTAGCTTTGATTGGTGTATTAGGCTAAACACATGGGATAAACTTATCATACCCATTCCCTTCTCAAAGGCGAGGGTAATATCGGGAGAGCCCTTTTGGGTGCTACCGGAGGATAACATAGAGTCTAAGAGGGAGGAGTTGGAAGAGATCCTTTTCTCTCTTTCTTTGGGAAAAGCTTCTGGGAAAGCCTTGGAGCAGATAAAAAGCTAAGGCTTCCCAAGAAGGCTGTAATGATCACCAGAAGGAAGGTCATAGACTGGGCAGGCTCATAAAAGCTGGCAAAGATTACGGAAAACTCACCCCTTTGTATAAAGGAAAGGGAAGCCCTCACGGCAACCCTGTTCCCAAGCCCATAAAGAAGAGCCCCCCAGTAAGTGGAAAGAAGTTTTAACAATATGGAAAGTGTTAAGAGCAAAAGAAAAAGGAGGTAGTTAAAATCAAGGCTTAGTTTTGCATGAAAGGTAAACATGAAAAAGAAAACTCCAACAGATAGCTCTTTTAAGTCTGATAGGGACCTTTCTATGATTTCAAAGGTTTTGCTCTTTTCCGGCACTATCACGCCCAATAGGAAGGCTATAAGGGCATCGGAAAGGCCAAAGCTCAGGCTTAGACCCGAAGAAAGAAGTAAAAAGCCAAGGACTAAAAAGGGTATTAATTCCTCCGACACCTTTCTGTCCATATAATCAAAGGCCTTTTCGGATAAGCCCTTTACCAAGTAGAAAAGGAGGAAAACAAGGGCAACGGCCAGTATGCCCCGCAGCAGACCCAATGTATCCGCTTCTCCCTTTAGGGTTATACCCGTAAGGGCTGAGATAAGAATTATGCTAACCAAGTCTTCAAAGATGAGCACTCCTATTAAAAGCTCCGCCTCTGGGTTTACAAGCCTTTTATAGTCCATAAGAAGCTTGGCAGTTATGGCTGTGCTACTTGGATAAACCACCGCGCCCATCACCAAGGAAAAGAGAAGGTTCTTGGTAAAAAGATAGGAGAGGAGAAAAGCGGGGAAGAAATTGAGCAAAAAGTCCAAAAGGCCGGGCTTTAAGAGCCTTTTCATAGTACTTTGCCTTTCAAAGGAGTATTCAAGGCCTATAAAGAAGAAAAGGAGTATTACCGCCGAGTACTCAAAGATGATAAGCACATCCTCCGCCCTCGGGGGCAAAAGGAACTTGCCTAAAAGCCCAGCCAACATAAAGGAGAGGATGTAGGGTACCTTTATCCTTGAAAGGAAAAGGGCTGAGAAAAAAAGCAAAAGAAAAACTCCTCCCGACAAGATAAGGTCTTGTGGGTTATGCATCTTATGTGCTACACCTTCTGCAGAGTTCTAAGAAATGGTTTATCTGTTGGCGTGTGCCCACCACTATGAGTATATCTCCCAATTCTATCCTTTCCCTGTAAGGGTCTGGGCTTGGTATTATCTTCCCTTTTCTGTCTATGGCTATTACCGATACGCCCGTAGTTCTTCTTATCTGAAGCTCCGCTATGGTTTTGTTTATAAAGTTGGAGCCCGCCTCTACTTTTACCCATTCCATAACCACTTCCTTTAAAACAAGCTCCATCTTCTCCGTCTTTATGGGTTGGTACATAGCTCCTACCAAGAGAAAGCCAAGCTCCTTTGCCTCTTCTTCTGTGAGGTCAAAAACACAGGAAGGCTCCTCCCCTTCCATGATGTATATCTCCCTACGGCCTGTGTTGTAAATAACCAAGACAAGGTCTCTGCCTTCCCTTAGCCTAAAGGAATACTTTTTACCTATACCCGGCAGATCTGTTTCCCTTATTTCCATAATGGTATATTTTACTATCTGCAAGTGTTAGCCAAAACAAAAATCAATGTGCAAGAAGTTTCATGTTTCGTATTTTATCCTTTATCCTCCTAAAGATATACGCTGGGTGAGAAATAAAGTAAAATTCTTTCCTAATAGGTCGTAGCACAGGCATTCTTGCCTGTGCAAAAAAATACTACACAGACAGAAATGTCTGTGCTACATAAAATTTAAACAAAAGGAGCGAGCAAAGATGCTTGCGCTACCTAAGGGTTTTTGAAAAATTTTGTGTAGGGACAACTCGCGAATTGCCCCCTTTAAACAAGCATTTAAAATGATGCCCTACGAAAATTGAATTTCTTACCCAGTGTTATGTGTAGTATGATTAAAGATATTTGTACGCTAAAACTCATAGGCTTTTGGAACCACTCTGCGCCTTATCTATATGTTTATTTCCCCTCCCTTATTATCTTGAAAAGGTCCTTTCTCTCTGAAAGCACTATGGACTTTATGTTTTCATCCTTTTGGTAAGCCTCTGCAAACTCCCTTTGAATAAACTCTATAAGCTTTTGTATTTGGGCTTCCAACTCCTCTATTTGTTCCTTCATACGGAGTATGACATCTATGCCCGCCAAGTTTATGCCAAGGTCCCTGCTTAAAGTAAGGATAAACTCAAGCCTTTGTAAGTCCTCTTCTGTGTAATACCTTGTTCTGCCTTTGCTTCTTGTAGGTTTTAACAAGCCCTCCTTTTCATAAAGCCTTAGGGTCTGTGGATGTATGTTATACATGCTTGCCACTATGCCTATAGTGTATAGCTTCTTCTTCATAGTGCTTTCCTCCCTATACGCTCGGGTTCTGGTAGCAGCCTGTCCAATTCTTGAAGGATTTCCTTTATCCTTTTGCCGTCGCCAAAGAGCTTGTCAAAAAAGCCAAGCTTTGGAATATCTACATGAACTCTCACAAAAAGGTCTCCTCTACCCTCCGCCATAAGCTTTGGCATGCCATAGCCTTCAACCCTTATAGCCTCTCCTTCCCTCGTGCCGGGTGGTATCTTCACCTTTACCTTTCCACCTTCAAGGGTGGGAACTTCTATCTCTTCCCCCAAGATAGCCTCTGTAATCTTAATGTAGGCATCCACATAAAGGTTGTTTCCTCTTCTTTCAAAGATGGGATGGGGCTTTACCTTTATAGATATTATCAGGTCTCCGTATGGTCCTCCAAACCTGCCTGCATGCCCTTTACCTTCCACCTTTATCTTACTTCCCGTATCCACACCTGCGGGTATTTTTACCTTTATCTCCTCCCTTTGGGGAACGGCACCCCTTCCCCTACATCTGGGGCAGGGCTCCCTCAAAACACCTTCACCGCCGCAGGTGGGGCAGGTTTGAGATATGGTGATGAAAAATTGCCTTTGAACCACTTCCCCCCTTCCGCCGCAGGTGGGACAGGTCCTTTCCCCTTTAAGGGGGTCGTATCCCAAGCCCTTGCATACATCACAAACCACCTCCCTATTAAGGGGTATGCTTACTACAGTGCCTTTGAAAGCTTCTTCAAGGCTCAGTTCAACGGTGTAATAGATGTCCTCCCCCTTTGTAGCCTTTCTGTATTCCCTTCTTCTTCCCCTCGTGGCCCTTTCAAAGATGTCCTCAAAGCCAAAGCCTTTAAAAACTTCCTCAAAGAGGTCCCCTATGTTTTGAAAGATCACCTCTTGATACTCTTGGCCTCCCGGCTGGGCGGAGAAGGCCGCATGCCCATACTGGTCATAGAGCTTTCTCTTTTCTGGGTCGGAAAGCACCTGATAGGCTTCGTTTATCTCTTTAAACTTCTCTTGGGCAGAGGGGTCCTTGTTAAAGTCTGGATGGTACTTTCTGGCAAGCCGGCGGTATGCCTTCTTTATCTCCTCTTGGGTAGCGTTCCTTGGTACTCCAAGTATCTCGTAATAGTCCCTTTTGGTTGAGTTAGCCATGTAAATAGATTTTAGTCAACTTTTATCAAATTTCAAGCCCTTCAGCTTGGCTTAGCCGCTATGCAGAAAAAGCCGCCCTCGGGATGAAAACCTTCCCTTATCTCCCTGTTTTTTATAGGTTTTTGGTCTTGAGGCTCTTCAAAAAGAGTGGTAAAGACCTTCTTAAGTTCAAAACCCCCTTCCCTAAGCATATCCTTTATCTCACTAAAGCTGTAAAATCTGGCATGAGAGTAGATGGGATGTCCCCCCTTTGCCTTTTCCATATAAAACTTTGCCCACGGACTCTCGGAGAGCACAAGGCCCAAAAAAAGCTTTCCATCTTCACTTATTACCCTCCTTGCAGACCTAAGAGCCCTCAAGGGATCCTCAAAAAAACAAAGAGAAACTATCATAAACACGCTCTTAAAGGCCCCATCCTTGAAGGGCAACTCCTCCGCCCTTGCCATAAGAACCTTTAAACCTCTCCCCTTTGCCTTCTTTAAAAGCTCAAAGGAGGTGTCCACACCCACATTTATGCCAAGGGCCTTGGCAAACCTTCCACTGCCCACACCCACTTCAAGGGAAGGCTCCTCCACCAAACCACACCTTTTTAAGCATTCAACCTCCAAAGGGAAAACAGAGCTTCCAAAAGGCATATCGTACCAAAGGTCATACCTTTCTGCGTAAAGGTCAAAAACCTTCATATGTTAAACTATAACTCATGCTGTGGAAAAAGTCTGCCTACGAGCTTGCAAGCTTGATAAAGAAAAAGCAACTACATCCAAAGGAAGTGCTTGAAAGCTTTTATGATAGGTTTTCTCAAACGGAAGAAAAGGTAAGAGCCTATATCACGCCCCTTTATGAGCAGGCTTTAAAAGAAGCGGAGAGTATAAATTTACGGGAAGATAAGCCCCTTTTGGGTATTCCCATTGCCATAAAAGACAACATAAATGTGAAGGGCTATCCAACCACTTGCGCCTCAAAGATCCTACAGGGCTACATATCCCCTTACGATGCCACGGTAATAGAGAGGCTAAAGAGGGCAGGTGCCCTTATAGTGGGAAAGACCAACATGGATGAGTTTGCCATGGGTTCTTCCACCGAATACTCTGCCTTTTTCAAAACAAGGAACCCGTGGGACTTGGATAAGGTCCCCGGTGGGTCTTCGGGTGGTTCTGCGGTGGCGGTGGCGGTAAGGTCTGCTCCCCTTTCCCTCGGTTCCGATACGGGCGGTTCCATACGCCAGCCTGCCAGCTTTTGCGGCGTTATAGGTTTAAAGCCCACCTATGGAAGGGTTTCCAGATATGGGCTCGTTGCCTTTGCCTCCTCCCTTGACCAGATAGGACCCTTTGCCAGAAAAACGGAGGACATAGCCTTGTTGATGGAGGTTATATCGGGTTATGATCCGAAGGACTCCACCAGTAGCAAGAGGGAAGTCCCCAAATATACAGAGGAGCTTGGAAAGGATGTTAAAGGCTTAAGGGTGGGTATAGTGAAAGAGTTTATGGAGGAGGGCATCCAGCCCTCTGTAAAGGAGGTCTTTGAAAACTTTATAAAGGAGCTACAAAGGGAAGGAGTTCAGATAGAAGAAGTCTCCCTTCCCCATGTGAAATATGCCATACCCTGCTACTATATAATAGCCCCTTCTGAGGCTTCTTCCAACCTTGCCAGGTATGACGGCGTGAGATTTGGATACAGGACGGGAAAATACCAAGACCTTGTAGACATGTACTCAAGGACAAGGGATGAGGGCTTTGGTCCAGAGGTAAAAAGAAGAATACTCCTTGGCACCTTTGCCCTCTCTGCAGGTTATTACGATGCCTACTATTTAAAGGCTATGAAGGTAAGAAGGCTCATCCTTGAAGATTTTGAAAGGGCCTTTAAAAGGGTAGATCTGATAGCCACACCAACCACTCCCACTGTTGCTTTCGCCTTTGGAGAAAAGACCCAAGACCCAATAGCCATGTACCTTTCGGACATCTACACCGTAAGCGTAAACTTGGCAGGATTGCCCGGCATATCAATCCCCATAGGTATGGCAGAGGGCTTGCCGGTAGGCGGCCAGCTCATAGGTAAATTTTTTGACGAGGCTCTGCTGATAAGGGTTTCCTATTGGTGGGAGCAGGTCTACAAACATTATGAAAAGGACCCGATTTAATAAATTTCTTTTAAAATATTAATCCCAATGCTAAAAAGAACCAAATACTGCGGGCATGTATCCCAAGAGGACCTTGGGAAAGAGGTTGTCCTCAACGGCTGGGTGCATCGTGTGAGGAACCATGGAGGTGTGATCTTTATAGACCTAAGGGACAGAGAGGGCATAGTGCAGTGTGTAATAGAAGAAAAGGATGACCCAGAAGTTTATGAGGTGGCTGATTCCTTAAAGTCGGAGTATCTTATAGCCCTTAGGGGGGTGGTAAGGGAGAGGCCGCCCGGCACGGAAAATCCCAAGTTAAAGACGGGCTACTATGAGGTGGTTATAAAGGAAATACAGATACTGAACACCTCTGAGACCCCACCCTTTCCTGTGGACGAAGAAACCCCCCTCTCAGAAGAGACCAAGTTAAGATACCGCTATTTGGATCTAAGAAGGGAAAGCATGAAGGAAAACCTTCTCTTCCGCCACAGGGCTTACCAAATAGCCCGAAGGGTTTTTGTAGAGGAAGGCTTTATAGAAATAGAAACTCCTTTCCTTACCAAATCAACGCCGGAGGGTGCAAGGGACTTTCTCGTGCCCTCAAGGCTTCATCCCGGGAAGTTTTACGCCCTTCCCCAATCCCCCCAACTTTTTAAGCAGGTCTTGATGGTGGCAGGCTTTGACAGGTACTTTCAGATAGTTAAGTGCCTAAGGGATGAGGATTTAAGGGCAGACCGCCAGCCAGAGTTTACCCAGATTGACTTTGAAATGTCCTTTGTGGAAGAAGAGGATGTTATGGCTTTTAGTGAAAAGCTAATAGCCACCCTTTTTAGAGAGCTCTTAGGTGTGGAACTAAAAACCCCTTTTGACAGGATATCCTACACGGAGGCTATGGAAAGGTTTGGCTCCGACAAGCCAGACAGGCGCTTTGGCTTGGAGCTTGTAGACCTCACAGACATCTTTTCCAACACGGAGTTTAAGGTCTTCCGCCAAGTTATAGAAAGTGGGGGTGTGGTAAAGGCTATAAACTTCAAGGGCTCAAACCTATCAAGGAAGGAGATTGATGAGCTTACTCAGTTTGTGCAAAGCCTCGGTGCCAAGGGGCTTGCTTGGATAAAGGTGGAAGAGGACAAGCTAAACTCCCCCATAGTGAAGTTTTTCTCCAACGGTGAGACGGAAGGGCTTTTAAAAAGGGTAAAGGGCCAAAGGGGAGATGTTATCTTCTTCTCCGCCGACAGGAGGGAGATGGTTTATAAGATCCTTGGCAGCTTGAGGCTACATATAGGGAAAAAGTATGGGCTTATCCCAAGGGAAGGCTTTGATGTCTTCTGGGTTGTAGATTTCCCCCTTATGGAATGGGATGAGGAAGAAAAGAGGTTTGTATCTTTACACCATCCCTTTACCTCTCCAAGGGAGGAGGATATACCCCTTTTAAAAAGGGCCCTTGAGGTGAAGGATCTGGAAGAAAAGAAAAGGCTTGTGCATTCTGTAAGGGCTAAGGCTTATGACCTTGTGATAAACGGCTATGAGGTGGGCGGTGGCTCCATAAGGATACACAGGAGGGATGTTCAAGAGTTGATCTTTGAGCTTTTGGAAATACCTTCTATGGAGGCAAAGGAGAAGTTTGGATTTTTGTTGGAGGCTTTAAGGTATGGTGCTCCACCCCATGGAGGCCTTGCCTTTGGCTTTGACAGATTAATGGCGATAATGAGAGGGCTGGACTCTATCAGAGATGTTATAGCCTTTCCAAAGACTCAAAAGGGTATATGCCCCCTTACGGGCGCCCCAGACTATGTGGACCCAAAACAGTTAAAGGACCTTCATATAAAGGTGGTAGAGTGATGTTGCGCATAGGTACGAGGAAAAGCAAGCTTGCCCTCTGGCAGGCAAACTTTGTAAAGGAAAGGCTTGAGGAGAGGGGCTACCGAGTAGAACTCCAGCTTATTACCACCACGGGGGATAAGATCTTAGACAGCCCATTGGCAAAGATAGGGGGGAAGGGCCTTTTTGTAAAGGAGATAGAAGAAGCCCTTTTGAGAAAAGAGATAGATTTGGCGGTGCATTCTTTGAAGGATGTGCCCATGGTCTTGCCAGAAGGGCTTACCTTGGGAGCCATAACAGAAAGGGAAAACCCCTTTGACGTGCTTTTATCAAAAGAAAACAAGAGGCTTGAAGATCTGCCGGAAGGTGCGGTGGTTGGCACCTCTTCCTTAAGAAGACAGGTACAGATAAAGAGAAGAAGGCCGGACCTAAGGGTGGAGATTTTACGTGGCAATGTGGACACAAGGATCAGAAAGATGGAAGAGGGGCGTTATGACGCCATAGTGCTTGCCTATGCGGGTGTAAAAAGGATGGGCCTTGAAGGTAGGATAAGTCAAGTTTTAGAGGATTTTATACCGGCCGTTGGGCAAGGGAGCCTTGCCATAGAAATAAGGGAAGAAGATGAAAGGGTGAGGGAAATTGTGAGCTTTTTGGATCATAGGGAAAGCAGGCTAAGGGCTGAGTGTGAAAGGGCCTTTTTAAGGGAATTACAAGGTGGCTGTCAGGTGCCCATAGGTGCCTACGCATGGATAGAGGGAGATACATTAAAGTTGAAAGCCTTTATCTCAGACCTTAAGGGGGAAAGGTTTATAGAAGGCTACGAGGAGGGTAAAAAGGAGGAGGCTCAAGAGATAGGAAGAAGGTTGGCAAAAAGGCTTTTGGAAAAGGGTGGAAGGGAAATATTAAACTTCTTGCATGATAAGACATAGCATAGACATTCTTGCCCGTGTGTTCAAAGCATATTACACAGACAGGGATATCTGTGCTGCATAGCCATCAACTCATGAGCTCCAAAGCCTTTAAGATCCTATTTACCACCCTATCCTTGGGCAGAACATCACAGAGTATGTCCACTCCTACGCCTTCCAGCTCTCCTGTAAGGCTTGCCCTTAGGGCATGCCATACATCCTTTGGCTTGGCTCCCAGCTCCTTTTGTATCTCTTTGGCTATTGCTTTGACTTTCTCTGCCTTTAGTTCTGTGTTTTTTATCTTTTGTAGAAAAGCTTCAAGGACAGCCCTTGAAGTTTCATTTTCAAGCACGGATAAAGCCCCCTCTGAGTAGCTTACCTCTTCCACAAAAAAGGGCTTTAGCCTTTCTACTCCTTCTCTTAAGGTTTCAAAGGAGTCCCTTGTCTTTTCAAGCACCTTTTTTACATAGTCCCTATCTGCCTTGTAGCCCGCCTCCTCAAGGAAAGGTATAAACTCATCCACAAGCCTATCAAGGGAAAGCACCTCCCTTATATAAACTCCGTTCATCCACCTTAGCTTTTCCTTGCTAAAGATGGCCGGTGAGGAGTTCACATCCTCAAGCCTAAAAATCTTTATAAGCTCATCCTTTGAAAATATCTCCTTTCCCTCCTCCGGCGGGCTCCACCCCAAAAGACAAAGGTAGTTAAATAAAGCCTCTGGCAAGTATCCTTCTTCTCTGTAGTTTCTTACAGAAACTGCACCGTGTCTTTTGGAAAGCTTGCTTCTGTCCTCTCCTAATATTACAGGGAGGTGGGCAAAGGCTGGCACCTTAAAGCCAAGGGCTTCGTAGATGAGTATCTGCTTAGGAGTGTTGGGTATGTGGTCTTCTCCCCTAATCACATGGGTTACACCCATTAGGGCATCGTCCACCACCACCACAAAGTTGTAAGTTGGTGTGCCATCGCTGCGTACTATCACAAAATCTCCAAAGTCATCCGTATTTATAGCTATATGCCCTTTTATAAGGTCCTCAAAGACTACCACCCTGCCCTCCGGTACTCTAAATCTAATGGTGTAAGCCTTACCAGACCTTTTAAACTCCTCCACTTCTTCCTTACTTAAAGCCCTGCATTTACCAGAATACCTGTAAGGAATGCCCTTCTCTTCTGCTCTTTTCCTCTCTTCTTCCAGCTCCTCCACCGTGCAAAAGCATGGGTAAGCATGCCCGCTATCTAAGAGCTCTTGAGCGTATTTGCGGTAAAGGTCAAACCTTTCCGACTGGCGATAAAACTCATCCCACTCAAGGCCCAACCACCTCAGATCCTCAAGCAGCATTTCCTCAAACTCCTTAGTAGATCGCTCCCTGTCGGTATCCTCTATCCTCAGGATAAACTTGCCGCCCATGTGCCTTGCAAAAAGATAGCTAAAGATGGCCGTTCTGGCGTTGCCAAGGTGCAAAAAGCCGGTGGGGCTTGGAGCAAAGCGTGAAACTACCATGGTTGAAATATTATAAAGGTTTTCTGTTATAATCTTTAAGCATGGAGTATGCCTTTTTTGAAGGAAGCTTTGTCCCCATAGAAGAAGCCAAGATAAACATAAAAACCAACTCCTTTCATTACGGCACCGCCGTCTTTGAAGGCATTAGAGCCTACTGGAACCAAGAGCAAAGGCAGATGTACCTTCTTTTTGCGAGGGAGCATTACCAGAGGCTTTTAAAGAATTGTAAAGCCATGTTTATGGAACTTCCCTACACGGTGGAAGACTTGGTAAACATAACGGTGGAGCTACTCAGAAAGAATGAGGTAAGAGAGGATGTATATATAAGGCCCATTGTTTACTTCAAGGACTTAAAGCTAACGCCCAAGCTCATAGATTACACGCCGGAGATAGCCATATACACCTACAACTTTGGCAGGTACTTAGATACGTCCAAAGGTATAAGGGTTAAGGTCTCCTCTTGGAGAAGGAACGATGATAACTCCATACCATCAAGGTGGAAGGTGGCAGGAGCTTATGTAAACAGCGCTTTGGCAAAAACGGAGGCCCTTATGTCTGGCTATGACGAGGCCATTATGCTCAATCAACACGGCTTTGTGGCTGAGGGCTCTGGAGAAAACATATTCCTTATAAGGGATAACAAGGCTATAACTCCATCCTATTCTGAGCATATACTGGAAGGCATTACAAGGTCTGCGGTAATTAAGCTTTTGAAAAACGAGCTTGTGATAGAGGTGGAGGAAAGGCCTGTGGCACGCAGCGAGCTTTATGTGGCAGATGAAATATTTATGACGGGCACGGCCGCAGAGGTCACTCCAGTAATAGAAGTGGACAACAGAAAGGTAGGGAAGGGAGAGATAGGACCCATTACCAAGGAGCTCCAAGACATATACTTCCGAGCGGTTAGGGGCATGATAGACCGGTATTTAGTCTGGCTTACTCCCGTTTATGAATGAAAGGTGAAAAGTTAGACCTTTTTAAGGACATTGCCTACAAGGTTTTGAGTACTAATAGGCTAACTGGCACCGAGGGGCATAAAAAGGCTCATAGATTAATAGAATCCTTTTTTGAAGAGCTCTCCTGCCCTTATGAAAAGGAAGCCTTTTTTGTAAAAAGGTATATACCCAAAGAGGCTTGGATAGAGGTGGAGGACAAAAGAATAGACTGCGTTGCCTATATAGGAAGCAAGGAGATAGAAAAGGAGGCCTATGTAAAGAGGGAGTATTGGGAAGGGGATATAGCCCTCATACCAGACCTTACCAAGGATAAGGCCCTTGAAGCCCAAAGGAGGAGAGCCGTTGCCATTTTAACCTATAGGGAAAAGGCTATAGACGGCTATGTTTATGGAGGCTACATGGGTGTTGATATACCTATACTGAGCCTTAAGAGGGATCATATAAAAAGGGTGGAGGACTATAAGATAAGGCTTTTTGTAAAATCTAAGGAAGAAACATTGCAGGGGCAAAACTGGCTTATGGAGTTAGGCAAGGGTCCTGTAATATACCTTGTAGCTCATATGGATACGGTGCATGGCGTTTATGGGGCTGTGGATAATGGTGTAGCCTTTCTCCTCTTGCTTTTTTTGTATGAAGAATTTAGGAAAGACTACAAATTGCCCTACAGGCTTAGGTTCCTTATAAGCGATGGAAGAGAGCTTGGCTTGGAGGGTGTGCGACAGCATCTCAAAAAAGACCCAAAGCATGTTTATTATTGCATAAACCTTGATGGTATAGGCTGGAGCAATCCTTGTGTAATATATGAAGATTCAAGCGGGTATAACGGGGAGAGGATAAATCAACTCTTTTACAAGCATGTAAAGGACCTAAAACTGCCCATTGAATTCCGAAGGGCAAAAGACTTGGACGGTGAACATATACCCTTTAAAGAGAAGGGTGCGCAAAGCCTTTTTCTTAGCTCCCATCCCTTTACCTTAAGACACACTCAATACGACAGCTACGATGCCATAAATTGGGATATGGTTGTTATGTGGTATGAGGCTATATTATCCTTCCTTAGGAGGTTTCATAAGCTATGAGGACCTTAATCCTTCTTCTTTCCCTCCTATGTTTTTCTTTTTCCCAGTCCTTTGAGGATTTTCAGAAGAGGCTGGAGGACATAAAAAGTATAAAGGTGGCCTTTGTTCAAAAGGTCCAATATCCATGGCAGTCCAAAGAAGAGGTGTCAAAGGGCCTTTTTTATGCCCAAAGGGGTGGAAGGTTTAGGATAGAATACCAACATCCGGAAAGAGTTCTTATAGTTTCCGACGGTATTAGGGTATTGGTCTATTCTCCAAAGGACAAAACAGCCTTTATTGATGACCTGAACAAAAACAATTCACCGGTTATTGAGGCGCTCTTTCTGGTATCAAGGCCTGTGGGTGAGGTTTTCCAGCTTTTGGGTGAGGTAGAAAGGGGAGAGGGCAAGGTTTTTATCCTAAAGCCCAAAGTAAAGGATGAGTACTTTTCAAGGGTTTTTGTGGAAGTTTCCCCAAGGGGTGATATAAAGAGTATAAAGGTGGAAGAAAAGGAGGGTATAAGCAGCACCGTGGAGTTTATAAAAACCTCCATCAACTTTACACCATCGGAGGAGCTCTTTAGGATAAGAGTTCCAGAGGGGGCCAAGGTCTTAAAACCATGAGGATACGTAGGGCTGAAAATGGAGACATAAAAGACCTTGTTGAAGTGTATTTGCAGGGTTATAAAGGACTTGAAGAATATTCTTACACCCATTGGGAGGATGTGCAGGCTTATTTAAACTGGCTCTTTAGGAGGGATGTGGCTGGTATTTGGGTAGTGGAGGAGGATGGTATGATAGTGGGCTTTGTGGCAAGCGATGGCAATTGGTTTAGTAAAAGGGAAGGGAAGGTGGTGGGAGCTATTCATGAGCTTGTAGTCCTTCCCCAATATAGAAACAAGGGCATAGGTAAGGCCCTTGTAGAGAAGGCTATTGAGTATTTTAAAAGCAGGGGGCTTGATACGGTAGAGCTTTGGGTGGGTGATAGAAACACGCAAGCCCTTGAGTTTTACAAGAGCTTGGGCTTTGAGGAAAAGGACAGGTTTAACTACTGGATTAGGATGACAAAGCCTTTGATGTGAGCCTTTCTTTAAGCCTGCATATGGAGCAGACTTCTGAGCTGGTGGGTTCACCGCATACCTTACAAGCTCTTAAATTGACCCTATTCTGTTGAAGTATGGGGTGCATCCTTCTTAAAAAGTCCATGTAAAACCTAAGCTTTGTACCGGGGCTTTTCTCCTCCACCTCAGAGAGTATTTTTTTGTATTCAATGGAGCTGGCACCATCAGAAAAGGGGCATTCCTCTTCTACAAATTCAATGCCAGACAGAAAGGCATAAAGGGCGTTTTCCTTCTCCGTAAACTTAAACAGGGGCTTTACCTTGCGAACAAAGCCCTCACCCTCCAAAAGCACGGGAAACTGCCTTGAAAGATGATCCATATTCCAGCTTAGCACATTGGAAAACAATGTGGCGCTTTCATCATCCAAGTTGTGGCCTGTAGCTACCACGCTATAGCCCTCCCTTTTTGCCACATGGTTCATGTAGTATCTTTTTATTTGACCGCAAAAGGAGCAAGCTGGCCTCCTTTCCCCCTCCTTTATCTCCGGTATGGTAGCCAACTCCTTGCTCAAGTCAACCACATGAAGCCTTAAGGACCTTTCTCTGGCAAAGGCTTCGCACACCTCCCTTGAGCGTCTTGAATAATCCCCTATGCCAAGGTCTATGTAAAGGCCATCCGCCCCATAGCCAAGCCTGTGCAAAGCATCCCACAAAGAAAGGCTATCTTTGCCACCAGAAACAGCCACAAGTATTCTGTCTTCTTTCCCAAACATCCTAAACTCTTTTATGGTCTCCTGCACCCTCTTTAAATACCACTCAAGGTAATGTTCCTTGCAAAAAGCTATCCTGTACTGCCCCAGATAGACCACAGCCTTCTGACCACATTTATAGCACCTTCTCATAGTTTGTTAAATATATACGCCTAATCAAAAACCTCAAAAAACACCTCCCTTAATCTTCTCATACTTTCCCTTACCCTTTCTTCAAGCTCTTCTCCTTGCATACCCATAGAACTTGCCACCCTTTTCATATCTTGTTGGGAAAGTAAGGAGGCGGCAGACTCCTTAGAAAGCCTTAACCTTGTTTCCACAAGCCTCAAAAATAGGTAGTTTTCATAAACCTCCCTTAAGGTGCTATGCCTTTGCATAAGGACCTCACAGGCCCTTATCATTGAAGGCTCCCTCAGTCTTTCCAGTAGAGCGTAGTACTGAATGAGAAACTCTGCGTCTATAAGCCCGCCCGGTGAGAATTTAAGGTCTATGTATCCTTTTACCCTTTTTGCATTGCCCTCAAGGGCAATCCTCATGTCCCTTATCTCTTTCCTCTCTTTTGGACCAATGGGCTTGTTGAAGAGGAAATCCTTTAACAAGGCTTCAAACTCTTCCATAAGGTCCTTTTCACCGGCCACATATCTACACCTTGTCCAAGCCAGTCTTTCCCAAGTCCTTGCTTGGGCTTGGAAATAATCCCTGTAGAAGCTCAAAGAAGGTGCTATTTCTCCCGCCCCTCCCATGGGCCTGAGCCTAAAATCCACCTTGTAAAGGTAGCCTTCCGATGTATGCTTGGTCAAAAAGGATATAAACTCCTGAGCCTTCTTTGTATTTTCTAAGTTGGCGGATTTGCATGCAAAAGCAAGGTCAAGGTCTGACCCTATGTTTAGCTCACTGCTTCCATATTTCCCCAAAGCTATAAGAAGCATATCCTTTAACTGCAAGTCTTCCCAAAGCCTTTGAAGTAGAAAATCTGAAAGCTCGGAGAGCTTTTTAAAAAACTCAAAAAGCTTTTTATATCTCTCATCCCTCTTTACAAGGTAAACAAGCGCTATCCTTATCTCCCAAACCCTTTTAAACCTTCTGTATAAATCTTCCAGGCCAAGGTCAAGGGTGCCTTTGTATTTTTCAAACTCTTCCTCAAAGTCCTGCGGGCTTGGAAAGTCTTGATATAGGGTTAGTACATCCTCCACCAGGTCTGGGTGCCTGCTTATAAGGGTGGAGATGTATGAAGAGAGGGAGAAAATCTTACAGAGCGTCTTGTTTACATCTTCCTTTGCTTGACTAAGCACTATCTTCCTTCCCGTGGGGTTTGAGAAAAACTTGTCAAAGTTGGAAAGGGTTTCATCTGGGTCTGGAGCTTGAGACAGGCTCTCTACAAGACTTGGGAGCAACCTTATAAAGCTTTGTTTCTCTTGGGTGGAAAGCTTTATTCCTTCCCTTCCCGTTATGTAGCTTGAAAGCATATTGTAGGCTCTAACGGGCTCTTTAAAGCCAAGGGCTTTTAGGATCTCCTTGGCTTCCTCCACATCTTCGTTTAACAAAGCCCTTTGTATAGGATGTAGTTCTTCCTCCTCTTGGGAGGGCATTATGCCAGAAAAGATAAGGCTGACGCCCCTTGTGTATTCCTTGTAAGCTTTTATAAACTCTTCTTCTTTCATGTTTAAAACCTTTGCGAGCCTTCCTATATCCGAGTCTGAGAAGCTTTGTGTAGGAACGCAGCCGTATACCTGTATGCTATGCTCCAAGCGCCTTAGAAATTCGTAAGCCCTTTCTAATAAAAGGGCCTCCTCGTTGGAAAAGATGCCCTTCTGATTTAGCTTCCATATGGCCCTAAAGGTGTTGCTCTCTTTTAGGAAGGGGAACCTTCCCCCTAAGAGTAGGACAAGGGACTGGACGGCAAACTCCACCTCCCTTATACCACCATCACCCGTTTTTACATTGTGCTTGCCCAGCAGCCTCTTTTTTGCCTCGCTGGATATCTGAGCCTTCATAAGCCTTATCTCTTCAATAATCCTGTAGTCTACAGACCTTCTAAACACAAAGGGCTCTTTTACCTCCTTTTCAAAGGCTCTGTATAGATCTTCATTGCCCGCGCAATACCTTGCCCTTAGTAAGGCAAACCTCTCCCATGTTCTGCCATAGGATTCATAGTAGAGCTCTGCGCTTCTCAAAGACATGCTTATGGGACCAGATTTCCCAAAGGGTCTTAGATCCAGATCTACTTCATATGGCTTTCCCTCTGGCGTTATCTGAGTCATAAGCTTGAAAACCTTTTGAAAAACCTTTGAAAAGAACTCATTTAGGTTTAGCTTGCCCGCCTGCCCCTTGTCGGTGGAGTGCAAAAACATAATATCAATATCCGAATAATAGTTTAGCTCGTAGCTTCCAAGCTTTCCAAGGGCTATTATGCATCCCGTGGCCTGCCTTCCATCTTCACCCAAAGCCTCTCCATACCTTTCCCTCATCTCCCTATATGCCCTTTCATAGCAAAGCTCAAGCATGGCATCGGGGAGCTGGGAGTATTCATAAAGGATGTCTTCAAGCTTGGCCGTGCCAAGGATCTCCTTTGACATGATCCTCATAAGCTCTCTGTGCCTGTAGTATGCCAGCCTTTTGGAAAACTCCTCATCGGACATGCTATCATACACAAGCTCTTTCAGTTCTCTCAGGTATGCCTTTTTGTCTTTGAAGCGGTACCAAAGGCCGGGTATGGTCTTTTGAAAATCCTCCGGATGATTAAGGAGGAACTTTCTTATACACTCAGATCGGTCAAAAAGCTCAAGGAGAAGTATAAACCTCCTTTCGTTAAGGTAGTCTATAAGGCTCTGTGGGTTTGGATGGAGGTCAAGGAGCTTCTCTAGGGTTTCCTTTGCTCTTGGTAGGTTGTGTACTTTTTCCTCCGCTTTTGTCCACCACTGGGAGGGGAAGTTGTACATTATCAACTAAAATTATAACCCCATGGACCTTGAAAGGCTAAAGAGCCTACAGCTGGATTGTGCAAAGAGGGTGGTCCAAGAGGATAGGTTTGAAAGGGTGGATCTGATAGGTGGCATTGACCTAACCTTTGATAACCTTAGGGAAAACCCTACCCGTGCTTGGGCATGCCTTGCGGTGGTAAGGCTTTCGGACCTAAAGCTTATTTATCATAAGGTTGTGGATGGAGTGGTAGACTTTCCTTACATACCCACCTTTTTGGCCTTTAGAGAGCTTCCCCTTATGCTAAGCCTCTACCGTGAGGCGGAGATAAAGCCCCATGTGTTCTTTATAGATGGTCAGGGAATAGCCCATCCAAGGGGCTGCGGTATAGCCTCCCATTTTGGTGTGGAGACAAACAGCGTAAGCGTGGGTGTGGCAAAGACAAGGCTTTTTGGATATTACAAGCACCTTGGGGAAAAAAGGGGAAGCTATTCCTATTTGACCTACAAGGGCAATGTGGTGGGTGCGGCCCTTAGAACAAAGGAGGGGGCGGAGCCCATTTATGTATCTGTTGGCCATCTTATAAGCCTAAAAACGGCCATAGACCTTGTTTTGAGAACATGTATTTACCGAGTGCCGGAGCCCACAAGGCTTGCCCACAACATACTTCAAAGGGTAAGAAAGGGTTTAAAATAGTTCTTCATGTACTTCCAAGACCTTATAATGACCCTGCACAGGTTTTGGGCAGATATGGGCTGCGCCATCTGGCAACCCTACGATATAGAAACGGGTGCAGGAACTATGAACCCCGCCACCTTTCTAAAGGTGCTTGGTAAAAAGCCTTGGAATGTGGCCTATGTGGAGCCATCAAGAAGGCCAAAGGATGGAAGGTATGGAGAAAATCCCAACAGGCTTCAGCATTACTTTCAGTTTCAGGTGATCCTAAAGCCAGCGCCGGACAATCCTCAGGAGATATACTTAGAAAGCCTTAAGGCCCTTGGCATAGACCCAAGGGAGCATGATGTTAGGTTTGTGGAGGATGACTGGGAGTCTCCCACCCTTGGCGCTTGGGGTCTTGGATGGGAAGTTTGGCTTGACGGCATGGAGATAACCCAGTTTACCTACTTCCAGCAGGCTGGAGGCCTTGACCTTGAAGAGATATCGGTGGAGATTACCTACGGCCTTGAGAGGATAGCCATGTACTTACAGGATGTAGATAGCGTCTTTGATATAAAGTGGAACCCATGGCTTACCTATGGAGATGTTTTTAAAGTATCCGAATACCAATGGAGCCTTTACAACTTTGAAAAGTCCGACCCCCATATGCTCTTTGAAATCTATGAGATGTATGAAAGGGAGGTAAAAAGGCTCTTGGAGGAGGGCTTGGTCTTGCCAGCCTATGACTACCTCCTTAAGTGCTCCCATACCTTCAACCTGCTTGATGCAAGGGGCGTAATATCGGTACAAGAGAGGGCAAGGTACATAAGGAGAATGAACACCTTGGCTCAAAGGATAGCAAAGATGTACTTGGAAACCTTGGCATGAGGGTAATACCCTACGGTGGTGCCAAGAGGGTAACTGGTAGCTGTTTTTATGTAGAAGCAAGAGATGTGAAGCTTCTTATAGACTGTGGTATGTTTCAGGGGGAGGATGAAGAAAAAAACTGCGAACCTTTTCCCTTTGACCCAAAGGGCATAGACTACATAGTGCTTACACATGCCCACATAGACCACTGCGGAAGGATACCCTTGCTTGTAAAAGAAGGCTTTAGGGGAAAGGTTATATGCACAGAACCTACCGCCAAGCTCTCAAGGCTTATGCTATTGGATGCAAGCAAGGTTATGTATGAAAATTACAAGACGCTTTTGAAAAAACTTGTTAGAACAGGTAAAAAACCAAGGGAACCGCTTTATGAAGAGTACGATGTACTTGAGGCCACCGAGCTATTTAAAATAAGGATTCCATACAACAAAAGCTACAGGCTTTCAAAGGGTGTTTTATTGAGACTTAGGGATGCGGGGCATATATTAGGATCTGCCTTTGTGGAGCTTGAAGTATACGAAGACAAAAAAACAAAAAGAGTTATCTTTTCTGGAGACCTTGGCAACAAAAACAAACCCATAGTGCAGGACCCAGAGATACCCCCACCGGCCGATTATGTATTTATAGAAAGCACCTACGGAGACAGAAACCACAAAAGCTTTGAGGAATCAAAGCAGGAGCTTCTTGAAGCCATAAGATACACCATAGGAAGGGGTGGCAACCTCATCATTCCATCCTATGCCCTTGAGAGGGCCCAAGAGATACTCTATGTTTTGAGGGAGTTTTATGAGGAAGGAAAGCTGCCTAAATGTAAGATATTCCTTGATAGCCCCTTGGCCATAAGCATAACAAAGCTTTTTACTTCCCATCCAGAGTTTTATGACAGGGATACCTACAAGGTTTTCCTTGAAAAGAACCCCTTTGAACTTCCCAACCTTGTATATACGAAGGATGTGGAGGAGTCAAAGGCTATAAACCTCATAAGCTCTGGTGCCATAATAATCGCTGGGTCTGGTATGCTAAACGGTGGAAGGGTCCTTCATCACCTCAAATATAACCTTTGGAGAGAGGAATGTTCTATAGTCTTTGTAGGCTACCAGCCAAAGGGCACCCTTGGAAGAAAGATAATAGATGGTGCTAAGAGTGTAAGGATATTCTCGGAGGAGATAAGGGTGGGAGCAAGGATCTTTACCATAAACGGCTTTTCTTCTCATGCAGATCAAAGGGGTCTCTTGGAATGGCTATCCTATACTCAAAAACCCAAAAGGGTATTTCTAATACATGGAGAGGAAGAAAAGATGAAGGTTTTTGGTGAGGCCATCAAGGCAGAGCTTGGCCTGCCTTGGCATATACCAGAGGAAGGAGAAATAATAGACCTTTAATCCAGCACGTTCACACTTAATATAGACCTGTAGATATTTCTTAGCTTGTGCCTTTCAAGGTAGTTCTTGGTTATAGCATTTACTTTATTCCTTTTACCATCTTCTTGAGTGATGCTGTGGACTGCATGGTAGATAAGGGGCTCTGCCCCTTCCATACCACCGTATATCATCACATGGCCTTTCATAAATATAAGGGTTCTAAAGGGTGGAAGGTCTTTTAAAAGGCTTTTAAGCTCTTCATAGGAAGAAAAATTGCTTGCCACCACCCTTCCTATTTGGGCCTGCTGTGCCGAATTCCTCGGAAGCTCCACTCCAAAAACTGCATAAAGGCTTTGTACGAGGGAGGAGCAGTCCCACCTTCCCTCCTTCCCACCCCAATCGTAGGGTGTACCGATGAGGCTTTCAAGTATGGGCTTCATCCTCTCTTCGCTAAAGCTCAAAAAGCCCTCCGAGAAAGCTTCTTCCTTTTTTACCCATACAGTCCTTAGGCTTGGAAGCAAAACTTTATAGCCTTCCTTTCCTTTTTCCACATAGGGGATTTTGGAACCAAGGCCAAAGACAAGCCCATCTATAGCCACCTTATCCCTTACAACCACAAGGAAGGGCCCTTCCATGATCTTTAAAAGCTCTTCCCTGTTGCTTACAAAAACATCCTCACCTTTTACCCAGCCCCTCATATAAGGAGCGTGAACATAAAGCCATTTTCCATCCTTTGATTTATGAAGGATGGCAAGGGGTGTGAAGGGCTCAAGGAGTGTGTACTGGTTGTAGTCTATGGCTGGGTTTCCCTTGTGTATAATGTCCTGGCTTGGGTACATGCGCATGTTGGTCCTTTTCAGAGTCCATCCAAACTTTACAGGCACAAGGTCCGGTATGTTCTCAAGGTTTGCCCTTTCCATAAGAGCCAAAAGGTCCTCTTCCTTTAGCCTTCTACCATTTATAAAAAGAGGGCCCTTTGGCAGCTCATCACCCCTTATCCAGTCCTTTACCCTTTTTCCCTCCACCACTTCAGGAAAGTCTTCAATCTTTTTAACATAGTCAATGAGGGAATGGGACTGCTGGTTTATAAGCTCCACCTTTAGGGCATAGCCAAGGTTTAAAAAAAGGAAAAGCGTAAAAAGGATTGTTATTATCATACCTCCCTTCTAAAGCCTTCTTTTAAAGCCTTTTCTACCCAGCCAAAGCATATGGCATAATTCTCCTCAAGCCTTGCATTCAACCATTGCACAAAGCCTCTTACCTCCATAAGCTCTTCCGGCTTCATGCGGGGAAGGTCTTTTATCAGATCCTCCAGCTCCGCCCTCAAGGCCTCTGGGTTAAAAGGGTCAAAGGACAAGCCTTCAATCCTTTTTAGCCTTTCCTTTAAGTCTTTTTCCATGTATGCCTTCAAAGACCAAAGATAACTTGCTTTCCGCCTTCTACCTTGAGAGAAGGTGTATGCCTCAAGAGGTTTATGGAGAACTCAAGGTTATCATAAAGCCCTATGGAGTAGTTATCCCAGAAGACGCAGGTGCCCGCCAGACAAAAATAGCCTCCGCTTGTGGGTGCAATCTGCTCAGCTATCAAAAGGGTGTAGTTGCCCATGTTGGACTGGGCTGTATCCTCCGCCCTTACCACCACCTTAATATCTGGCATTAGGGGCCTAATGGAAGCACTGCAAGCAAGCATTATACGGCTCACATTTACCTCGTTCTTCTCATTTTTGTTATACCTTCTTATCTTTGAAGTAACTACAAAATATTTGTCTCCTTGGTGGTTGTTTATCTCATCGGCTACCTCATCTGGGTTTAGCTCCATGCCAAACCTTCTTGCAAGGGTGTTGCATGTATCTGCTATATGGTCCTCGTTTTTATAATACCCCAGAAGTATGACCTTTTTGCCCTCCTCCCAAACCCATTTTTCTACCTCCTGCGCCTCCTTTTCACTAAAGGGTATTTCTGGATAGTTAAAGACTATGGTGTCGTACTGTGTAAGCTTTTCCCACTTGTCTACCTCATGTACTATCAGGCCCCTCCTTTCCGCCTCTTTCTGAAGGATGGAGAAGTAGTAGTAATCCGTTATGGTAAACTCTTGGTGGGTTATGCTCCATGCCACCTTTGTCTGTCTAAGCATAGCTTAATTATACCACAGGCCTTAAAAAGGCTGTATGTATGCCCTTTTTGCCCGATGAAAACTCCACAAAGGCCCTTGAACCTTCAAGGCTTAGAATAGTACCCTCTCCAAAAACCTCATGCCATACCCTATCACCAACCTTGAAGGGGTGAAGGCTCTTTAGCTCTGGCATATAAACGGTCCTTTTCTTTGCAAAGGCAGAGAGGTCAAGAAGGTTTTTGGGTATGTAAGATAAGAACCTGCTGGGTTTTGACTCTTTTGTATAGCTCATAAAGAGAAGGTCCTTTGCCCTTGTTATGGCCACATAAAAAAGCCTTAGCTCCTCTTCCAGCTCCTCCCCCCTTTCCAGAGCCTTCTCATGGGGCAGTATGCCCTCCTCCAACCTTGGAAGAAAAACCACATCAAACTCCAAGCCCTTGCTGGCATGTATGGTCATTATTCTTACCGCCCCCTCCTCCTCTTCCCCCTCCAAAAGAAACTCTACCTCCCCGAAGACATCCTCCAAGCTATAGCCCTCCTCCCTTTTCTGCTTTAAATACCTTATAAGCTCCCTTATGTTTTCCTTCCTTTCTTCACCGTCTTTGTACTCCTCCTCCAAATAGGACCAAAAGCCTATCATTTCAAGGAATTCTTCAAAGGATTTTGCGTAATCTTCAAGCCCCCTCTTTAAGAGGTATAGATTTTTCAAAAAGCCATATAGCTCCATGGCCTTGGCCTGAGGAAGCTCCTTTAAGGCAAGCCTTGAGCCCTCCCAAAAATTGCCTCTGCCAAGGGACGCTATGAGCTCCACGCTCTTTTCGCCTATACCCCTCGTAGCCACCCTTATGGCCCTCTCAAAGCTAAACCTATCATAAGGGTTTACAAGAAGCTTGAGAAAGCTCAAGGCATCCCTTATCTCCGCCCTCTCAAAGAACCTTATGGCACCTACCACCTTGTAAGGTATTTTAGAGCTACGGAGGGCCCTCTCAATGGCTTCTGTAATGTAGCCCACCCTTACAAGGATTACTATCTGGGAGTATTTGTAATGGTTTAAAAGCTCTTTCACCTTTGAGGCTATCCAAAGGGCTTCCTCCTCCGCCTTTTCAAACCTTCTTACCACGGGCCTTTCTTCACCCTGCCTTGTAGGTCTAAGGATAGGTACCAAGTCCTTCCACTGGGCCCTTGAGGCCCCAAGTATAGAGTTGGCCACATACAGTATGTAGGGCTTGGAGCGGTAGTTGTACTCCAGCTTTATCACATCTGGGTCAAAATCTTCTATAAAGCGTATTATGTTATCGGGCCTTGCAAACCTCCACTCATAAATGCATTGGTTTGGATCTCCTATTACGCATACCCTTTCGTCTGCCAAAAGCCTTAGGATCTCATACTGTACCGTGTTGGTGTCCTGAAACTCATCCACAAGAACAAAGTCAAACTCTTCCCTTATACTTGGCCTTGACCTCAAAAGCTTTAGAAGGTAGAGCATACAAAGGCTAAAGTCTAAAAGGTTCATCTCCTTTGTAATGGTCAAGTACTCTTTGAAGGCAGATTCAAGCCCTTCATCTTTTCCCGGCTCCTTTAGGTCCTCTATCCTGAGCGATATGTAAGCCCTCAGATCTTCTTGCTTTATACCTTTTAGCTGGGCTATCTTTTTTATGAGCTTGTTCCTGTCCTCTTCAGAAAGAAGGGTAAAATCGAGCATTAGCCCTACATCCTTTCCCCTTTCTTTTAGGAGCCGGAGGGCTACCGCATGAAAGGTGCCCGCCCAAGGGAGTTCTACACCAGCCACCCTTTTCACCCTCTCCCTTATCTCCCTGCCTGCCTTGTTGGTAAAGGTAATAGCCAAGATCTTGGAAGGGTCCATACCCCTTTCCTTTATGAGAAACTCCACCTTGTGGGCCAAGGTCTTGGTCTTTCCAGAGCCGGCACCCGCCACAACAAGCAAAGGCTTTCCAAAATGTCTTACCACCCTCTCTTGAGACGGATTTAGCCCTTTCATGGATGAGAGAATAACATTTTAACCCTTTTGAATATGTTGGGTGAGGAATTCAAAAAGACCGCAGGCATCCTTGCCCGCGCTACCTACTGAAATTAGGAAAGCAATTTTTTTATTCGGCGTATAAATCCTCCTAAAATAATAGTATGCAACAAGTTTGTGTTTTAACTTCCTCATGTCTCCGAATTAAAATTTTGTAAGTAAGCAGAAACTGATATAATATTTACCATGCGACGCAAGGAAACAAAGGAAAAGATACTAAAAGCCTCCCTCAAGCTCTTTTCTGAAAAGGGAATAAGGGAGACCACCATAAAGGATATAGCCAAAGAGGTAGGTATAACGGAGGGAGCCATATACAGGCATTTTAGGAGCAAAGAGGAGATAGTGCTCGGCCTTTTCCAATCTTACTCAGAAGAGCTTTATAAAAGGCTCATCCCTTTGGTCAAAGAAGAGGCACCTTACAAGGAGCGGTTTTACAAGGCGGTAGATGTCTTTCTTTCCTTTGCCTTTGAAAGCCCTTCGGCCTTTAAATATCTAAACATCTTTCACTACCTTAGGGCGGATAGTATAAAGGGCTTTGACCAGCTCCCAAAGGATGCTCTGCTGAGCCTTATTGAAAGAGGCATAGAGGAGGGCTTTGTTAGAATAAAAAAAGAGTATGCCCTTGCAGTCTTTGTGGGTACTTTGGAAAGGGTATTTCTTTTGGTGGAGGCTGGGATGTTAAACAAAGAAGAGGTTAAAGCAGAGGAGATGGCCAACATAATATGGAAGGCTTTGAGTTAAAATAAAGGTTGCTATGAAGTACTTACTTTCTGAGAGCCAAATACCAAAAAGGTGGTTTAATATAGTCCCATACCTTCCCAGACTCCTTGACCCGCCCCTTGACCCCCAAACTAAGGAGCCAGTAAGCCCCGATAGGCTCTTGGCCATATTTCCAGAGCCCATAGTGGAGCAGGAGGTATCCGACAAGGAGTGGATTGATATACCGGAAGAGGTGCTAAGGATATACACCCTCTGGAGGCCCACACCCCTTCACAGGGCAAAGAACCTTGAAGAGTACTTGGGAACCCCCCGCCAAAATATTCTACAAGAATGAGAGCGTGTCTCCACCCGGAAGCCACAAGCCAAACACCGCCGTAGCCCAAGCTTATTACAACAAAATATCCGGTGTGAAAAGACTCACCACGGAGACGGGCGCTGGCCAGTGGGGAAGCTCCCTTGCCTTTGCCACTCAGTTTTTTGGTATTGAGTGTGAGGTCTTTATGGTTAGGGTTAGCTACAATCAAAAGCCTTTTAGAAGGATACTTATGGAAACTTGGGGAGGAAAGGTGGTGCCCTCACCAAGCCCCTACACCCAATCGGGTAAAAGGTTTTATGACAACGACCCAGAACACCCCGGAAGCCTTGGCATAGCCATAAGTGAAGCCATTGAAAGGGCCCTTTCTACACCCAACACCAAATATTCCCTCGGAAGTTTCCTAAATCATGTGCTGCTACATCAAACCATAATAGGCCTTGAGGCAAAGATGCAAATGGAGATGGCGGGCTACTACCCAGATTATGTAATAGGTTGTATAGGGGGAGGTAGCAACTTTGCCGGCTTAGCCTTTCCCTTTTTAAGGGATAAACTTACTGGAGAAAAGCCAAGCCTTGAGGTTATAGCTGTGGAGCCAAAGGCGTGCCCAACCTTGACGGAGGGCGAATACAGGTACGATTATGGAGACACAGTGGGGCTTACGCCCTTGATAAAGATGTACACCCTTGGCCATGACTTTGTGCCGCCACCCATACATGCGGGCGGGCTAAGGTACCATGGCGACGCACCCCTTGTATGCCTCCTATACAAAGAGGGCTTTATATCTGCATCCGCTTACAGGCAAAGGGAGGTTTTTGAAGCTGCCTTGACCTTTGCAAGGACGGAGGGCATAGTGCCAGCTCCAGAATCAGCCCATGCCATAAAAAAGGCCATAGACATAGCCCTTGAATGTAAGAGAACAGGGGAAGAGAAGGTAATACTCTTTAACCTTTCTGGGCATGGCTACTTTGACCTTAGCGCCTACCATATGTTTTTAAGAGGTGAGCTTGCAGATACATAAACCCCGCACCCGAGACGGCAGGCCTACCGTTGCTCCCTTTCGGGCCTGGCGGGGTTCAACCCTGTCCCGTTGCGGGGCTATGTATAATTATATCCTCGTTTGCCTCTTTTGACCACTCCTGCATAACCCTCAAGGCCCTGTCCACCAAAAGCCTTTTCCTTTCTTGCTTGTCCTTTACCTTTATATCCAGAGAGGGTAAAAGGCCAAGCACCGGAGACATGGGCTGAAGCACTCCCTCCTTTGTAGCCACGTACTTTACCAAAGCTCCCAGCATGGTCTCCTCCGGAGCCATCAGAAGCTCCTTACCCTTTACAAACCTTCCTGCGTTTATGCCCGCCAATATACCGGTGGCTGCGGAAGCGGTATAGCCCTCCACGCCCGTTATCTGCCCCGCAAAGAAGGTGTTTTCATATTTCCTCATGTTCAAAAAGGGGGTTAGCACCCTGTTGGACTGTATAAAGGTGTTTCTATGCATGGACCCAAGCTTTGCAAAGACGGCATTCCTTAAGCAAGGTATCAGCCTTAGGACCCTTTTCTGTTCAGAGTAGGTCATCCTGGTTTGAAAGCCCACCAGAGAGAGAAGAGTCCCTTCCTTGTTTTCTTTCCTTAGCTGGACTACTGCAAAAGGTTGCTTTCCAGTCCTTGGGTCCACAAGGCCAACTGGCTTCATAGGCCCAAAGAGTAAGGTCTTATAGCCCCTTTGGGCCATCTCCTCTATGGGCATACAGCCCTCAAAACACACAAGGTTTTCAAACTCCTTTGGCTTTACCTTCTCCGCCTTCAAAAGCTCCTCATAAAAAACCCTATACTCCTCTTCTGTAAGCACGCAGTTAAAATAATCGTCCCCACCCTTTCCATACCGGGATGCCCAAAAGCCCTTTGAAAAGTCCACGCTGTCTGCCTCCACTATGGGAGCTATGGCATCGTAAAAATAAAGGTAGTCAAAGCCTACAAGCTCTTTTATGTCTTCCGCCAAAGCCTCAGAGGTAAGGGGACCAGAGGCCACAACGACCACCCTATCTCTTGGAACTTTCTTTACCTCCTCCCTTAACAGCCTTATGTTTGGGTGCTCTTGAATTTTCCTTGTTATATACTCGGAAAAGAGCTCCCTGTCTACTGCTAAGGCAGTGCCGGCTGGCACATAGGCATACCTGCCAGCGGATACCACAAGGGAACATAGCATCTCCATCTCAGCCTTAAGAAGGCCAGCACCGGAGGTGATCTCCATACTTCCCAAGGTGTTGCTGCATACAAGCTCAGCCAGCTTGTGGGTCCTGTGGGCTGGTGTAAGCTTTTGAGACCTCATCTCATAAAGAAGAACTCTTATGCCCATATTTGCCAGCCTGTAGCTTGCCTCCACTCCAGCCAAACCACCACCTATTACAATGACTTCTTCCATAACTTTATAATATTAGATTTCCACGTGCCGGGTAAGAAATTAGATAAAATTCTTAGGGCGTAGCACAGGCATTCTTGCCTGTGTAAAAAATTTAATCAAAGATGGCGGGCATCCTTGCCCGCCCTACCTTCCACAAAACAAAAGCATAGCGCATCTACCGAAAGACAACTTCTCAGCGTTTTATTTTATAATTGTACCCAATGTGTGGAATAATAGGCTATGTAGGGTCCAATCCTGCCCTTTTTGTCCTTTTGCAAGGGCTTGAAAGGCTTGAGTACAGAGGGTACGATTCTGCCGGCGTAGCCCTTATAGAAAAGGGTAGTCTGTATGTGGAAAAGAAGGTGGGTAAGATAAGGGAATTGGTAAGAAGCCTTTGGGGGAAGGAGCTAAAGGCTGTGTCTGGTATAGGGCATACAAGATGGGCCACCCATGGCGAGGTATGCGAGCTAAACGCCCACCCCCATACGGACAATAAGGGTGAGTTTGCAGTAGTACACAACGGCATTATAGAAAACTACAGAGAGCTAAAGGAAGAGCTTGAGAGGCAGGGGGTGGAGTATAGGTCCAAGACGGACACGGAAGCCATAGTACACCTTATAGCCCTAAATTACGATGGGGACCTACTTAGGACAGTCTTAAAGGTTGTAAAGAGGCTAAAGGGCGCCTATGCCTTTGCAGTCATATCTAAAAAGGAGCCAAATAGGATTGTGGCCGTTAGGTACGGAAGCCCTCTGGTGGTAGGGGTTGGAAAGGGTGAAAACTTTATAGCCTCAGACATACCAGCCCTTTTGCCCTTCACAAGGACTGTTATACCCTTGGGAGATGGTGAAGTGGTGGACTTAAGGCCAGACGGCTTCTTTATATACGATTTTGAGGGGAACTTACTTACAAAGGAGGCTATGCATATTGCTTGGGATGTTATCTCCGCCGAGAAAGGGGGCTTTAAGCATTTTATGTTAAAGGAGATTTTTGAACAGCCAAGGACCTTAGGAGACACCATAAAGGGCTATATATCCAGAAGTTATGAGATGCCTATAAACCTTAGGGATTTTAGGCGTGTGCTTATAGTGGCATGCGGCACTTCTTACCACGCAGGCCTTGTAGGAAAGTACTGGATTGAAAAGTATGTGAAAGTGCCGGTGGAGGTGGTTTATGCCTCCGAGCTAAGATACTCAGACAGCCCTGTAGACGATAGAGACCTAATCCTTGCCATATCTCAGTCTGGGGAGACTGCAGACACAAGGTTTTCGGCCCTTGCCATGAAGGAAAGGGGCGCAACCCTTTTGTCTATAGTGAATGTGGTAGGAAGCGCCCTTGATAGGGAGTCGGACTATACACTTTACACCCATGCTGGTCCAGAGATAGGCGTGGCAGCCACAAAGACCTTTACAGCCCAGATGGCAGTGCTTTATGCCTTTAGCATAAGCCATTTGGAAAACCCCAATACCCTTATGGATGGGCTCCTTAATGTGCCACACCTTGTGGAAGAGATCCTATCAGACACAGAGAACATCAGAAAGTTGGCTTTAAAGTATGCAGATTATAAGAATGCAATATACTTGGGGAGGTATTTGAGCTATCCCGTTGCCCTTGAGGGAGCTCTAAAGCTCAAGGAGATATCTTATATACATGCCGAAGGCTACCCTGCCGGTGAGATGAAACATGGGCCAATAGCCCTTATAGACGAAAAGACTCCCACGGTGGCTGTAGCGCCAAAGGACAGGGTTTATGAAAAGATCCTCTCAAACATAGAGGAGGTTTTGGCAAGGAAGGGGAGGGTCTTGGGGGTTGGCTTTAAAGGGGATGAAAACCTCAAAAGGCTATGCACAGACCTCATAGAAATTCCTCCTATTGAGGAAGACCTTACTCCCTTCTTGACGGCTGTACCTCTACAACTCTTTGCCTATTACATAGCAGACTATCTTGGCCTTGATGTAGACCAACCAAGGAATCTGGCAAAGACCGTCACCGTTGAGTAGCTAAGGAACATAAAGGCCCGGATAGGACCTTATAAACCTCCCCTTCTCATCAAAGATGTAGGTAGAGGGTAAAAAGGTTATGGGAAAGCTATCATTAAGGCGCACCTCTGTATCAACAAGCGTAATAAACCTTGGCTCAAGCTTTAGCTCCTTATAGCTGCTTATCACATCCTGGATATCCATGGCTACGGCGTAGGAAATTATGGTGTAATCTCTCTTTTCTTCTGTAAGTTGGTTTAGCCTTCCAAGGTCCTTTGAGTGGCCTGCGCAGGTTCTACTCCACACATAAAGGAGCACCTTTTTACCCCTATAGTCCGAAAGGTAGACCCTTTTACCCTCAAGCGTCTTTACCTCTATTTTGGGAAGGGTGTCTCCAGAACAAGAGATCAAGAGGAGGGAGAGGAAAAGAAGCAAGTTTTTAAACACGGGCAAGGATCTTTTCCTTAAAGTCCGCAAGGCTTGGCTTTATGTGAATGGTTCTCTTTAGGTGGTTGTCCAAAACCTCCATGGTCTTGTAGCCGTTTCCCGTAATGTAGGCCACTACCACCTCATTCTTCCTAAAGGCACCCCTTTGGGCAAGCTTTTTGAGCACTGCAATGGTGGTACCGCCTGCCGTTTCTGTAAATATGCCTTCCGTCTCCGCAAGGAGCTTTATACCTTCTATAATCTCTTCGTCGGTAGCCGTTTCCCAATCTCCCCTACTCTCCTTTGTTGCCTGAAGGGCGTATATGCCGTCAGCCGGGTTCCCTATAGCTATGGACTTGGCAATGGTGTTGGGCCTTACAGGCTTTATAAAATCCCTCCCTTCCTTCCATGCTTGGGCTATGGGAGAACATCCTTCCGCTTGAGCACCGTAGACCCTCGTCCTTACCTCGTCTATCAAGCCAACTATAGCCATTTCCTTTAGACCTTTCCATATTTTGGTAACAAGGGAGCCTGAGGCCGCCGGCACCACCACCGCATCCGGTGCCTTCCATCTTAGTTGCTCTACCACTTCAAAGGCAAGCGTTTTAGAACCTTCCGCATAAAATGGTCTTATGTTTATATTAACAAAGGCCCAAGAGAGCTCATTAGCTATCTCAGAGCATAGCCTGTTTACATCGTCATAGGTTCCTTCCACAGCTACCACAGTGGGAGCAAAGACAAGGCTTCCGTATATCTTTTGAGATTCAAGGTTGGCTGGTATAAAAACAAAGCAGTTTAGAGCAGCCTGAGCAGAATGGCTTGCTACCGAATTGGCAAGATTTCCAGTGGAAGCGCATGCCGTGGTGTCAAAGCCAAACTCTATAGCCTTAGATATGGCAACGGAGACAACCCTGTCCTTGAAGGAAAGGGTGGGATGGTTAACCGAATCGTCCTTTATGTACAGGTTATCAAGGCCCAAAAGCTTTCCAAGGTTTTCCGCCTTTTTTAGGGGTGTAAAACCCGCATGAAAGCCTACCCTTGGCTCCTCTACAGGCAAAAGGTCTATATACCGCCATAAGCTCTTTGGACCTTCCTCTATCTTCTTCCTGCTTATGTTCTTCCTTATCTCCTCATAATCATACTTGACCTCAAGGGGGCCAAAGCAAAACTCACACACATGGATGGGCTCTATGGGATACTCTCTACCACACTCCCTACACTTGAGAGCCAAGGCCTTTGCCATTCTACTACCTCCAAAAGGATCTGAAAGGATTAAGATTATAATATATACCATACGCCGGGTGAGAAATTAAATAAAATTCTTTCCTAATAGGTCGTAGCACAGGCATTCTTGCCTGTGTGTTAAAAAAAGTACTTCACAGACCTTGCTCGCGCCTTTGGGTTAAATCTTTTTGTATAGGCAGGGTGCCTTTGCTACCTTTATACAAAATTAATCACTCTGCAAACTCTATCTTAAGCTCTTTCATCAAAAAGGCCTTGTGGTCTCTCAAAAGGGCTCTAAGAAAGGACAAAAGCCCTTTCATAGCCACAAATCCCTTTTCCTCAAAGGCGCTCTCTAAGTTTGACAGCCATCCAAGCCTGTTGTGTATAAACCTATACTGGTTTGTGTAAGCTTTGGTCTGGTCTTCTTCCAAGCACATAAGGGCTAAAAACCTTAGCTCTATGCCCAGATGGTCTGGTTAATAGCCCTCCTCCAAAGCAAACCCAAAGTATTCATAGGATTTTAATATCTGGTCTTTATCCACGGCGCGGTAATCTCTTTCTAAAAGGGATACCTCCTCCAAAAGGTCAAGCTCCCCTTGAAGTCTTTTCTGGGCTATACTTTCCAAGACTTCAAGGGCATACGGAGAGTAGTCGGAGCTTGAAAGGTTTTCACAAAGTTCATTAAGATAGTAGTAATCCTTGCTTAAAAATACCTCGGAAAAGGCGTAGTAGATAAAGGAGAGGCTTTTTCTCTCTTCTTCTTGCATGAATATATTTTACCTTAATTCCTACTCCAGCCTATAATTGACGGGCAGCTTTATTATTACATCTACGGGCGGCTTTGGGAAAAGGTGGGCAACCCTTTTAACCGTTTCTATGGCGTTTTTATCCAAAAGCTCGTAGCCAGAGCTTTTTTCTATGTGTATATCTTCTAACCTTCCCTCCGAGGTAAGGGTAAAGCAAACTATTACCCTGCCCTCCCATCCCATCCTCCTTGCCAAGGGAGGATAGCTTATATGCCCTTGCACTATGGAGGAGATTATGGAAAGCTTTTCTCGCAGGTAAAGGCTTTGTGCCTGTTTGGGGTCTATTGTACCTTTGGAGTCTGATGCTCCTTTATCACCAGAATTTGTGCCGCTTTCTTTTTGAGGGATGACTGGTGCTTCTTGGCTTTTGGTTTGTGTTGAAGATGGCTGTGGTATATCTGATAAAGAAGGCGCCTCTGAAATGCTTTCTTTTTGAGGGATAACGGGTGCCTCTTGGCTTTTGGCTTCTGCCATCTTTTCCTTTGGAGCCTTCTCCTCCTTTGGTGTGTGGGGAGTACTATTTTTTTGCGCTTCCAATACCCTTTTCTCCCTTGGTCTTTCTTCCCTTAAGGTTTGCTTGACTTCTTGGGGTCTTTCTTCCCTTTCTTGAACTATGTAGCTCAAGGAAAGGTCAATCTCTATCATCTTCTTTTCTTGTAGGGGGCTTTTGGCAAAAAGGAGAAAAAGGGAAAGAAGGGAAAAATGAAGAAGGAGGGATAAGCTGTAAGCCTTTATTTTAATGTCCATGGTGATGATGGGCTGGGAAGAAAAGCATTGCTATCAGAGTAAACAGGGAAAGGAGGATGTAAACCAACGGGAGCAAGGAAGCCAAGCCAAACACAAAGGCTTTTCTTTCTTCGGTTAACATACCTGCCCTTTTCCAAAGGATGTGCATACTCCAAAAGCCCGCTATGAAGGGGAATATTCTAAAGATCAGCAGCCAAGCCTCTCCTCTTTTTGCCAAGGGCTCCACCTTTATACCCAAGCCAAAAGCTTGAGAAAAGCCATTTACCATATTATGATAATACTCTATAAAGAAGAACTCAAGCACATGAGAAAGCCCACCAACTATCATCAAGGGGGCAAAGGCGTAGCCAAGAGCGGTAAAAACCTGCCAAAAGTCCTTTTTGAGAGCCTTGGCTATAGCCTTAAAGGTGGTATAAACTATGGAAAGCACCAAAGCCAAAGCCATAAGCATGGCAACCAATCCCACCATATCTACAAACCTTGGCAGGCCAAGGGAAGACTGAAGAGCCTTTCCTACAACTACCCATGGCATGTACTCGCTTAGGGCGCTGCGAGAAAGGCCATGGTGGAATCTCATAGTAAAGGTGATAACCGCCACAAGTAAAACATAGACCATTACCTCTATAACCTTTGGGTTCTTTATGTTTTGATAAAGGGAATAGCCCCATCCTTTTATATCAAACCTGACTGCTTGGCAGGCATGGGCACACTCCATACAAAGGGTGCAACCAAACATGCTTTTCTTTTCTTCAAACTTAGAAGGGTTTAGCTCATAAGGGCAGGCAAGGGCGCATTCTGGCTTCTTACAGCCTTTGCACTCCTCCTGGTAGGTAGAAAGCCATGTGAAAGAAGTCCTTGAAAAAGCCGTATTTACAGAGCCTATGGGGCATATGTATTTGCAGTATGCCATACCTCTAAAAAGGAAGAAGAGAAACATGGAAAGGAGGGTAAAGAAAAGGAAAAAGCTTGCAGTGGCAAGGGGGCTTCTAAGAAATCCCGGAAAGGTATACAGTACAAACCAATAAGCCAGTATGTTGGAACCTATAAGCCCTATGTAGGGGTTGGCAAGCCATTTTGGCGGCCTTCTTTTGAGACCTATCTTGGTAATATGTTTTCCCAAAAAGCCATGGGGACAGACCATACAGAAGACATTGCCAAGGGTTGGAAGGCTTATAACCATAAAAAAGGGCCAGAAGATGGAATAAAAGACCGCGTTGGTAAAGATGTTTTCCTTTGTGGGGTTTATAAAGCCGTAGGCTATGGCATAGATAAGGAGAAAGAGGGTCAAAAGCCTGTAAAAGGCTAACATGTACTTGTTTTTGAAGAGGAAAGAAAGGATGGGCATGCCAAAGATATCGCTGCTTGCCCTTTGTTTGATCAGTGTAAGCACTCTCATGGCTCACCTCCATTAAAAGTTATAGGTTAACCTTACCAAAAAGCTCCTCGGTGGTGCGGGTGTATACCTTTTTACTCCAGAGGTATCCTTTGTGACCTCATTGGCGTACCTTTCATTAAAGAGGTTGCTTACCATAAGGGATAGGTCGTAGTTTTTTCTCTGATAGCCAAGACTTGCACTTGTTATAAACTGGTATCCCTCATGCTTTTCGCTGTTGGCGTTGTCTATGTAATACTTCCCCCAAGTGTCTGACTGGATGTTGAACCTAAAGCCCGAAGGATGCCTGTAGGAGACAAACACCGAGTATTGGTGCATGGGTATGTAAGGTAGCCTATTTCCATCCCTGCTTACGCTAATTGATTGTTTATCCTTAACTATTTCAGAAAATCTTTTAAACTTGTAGTCAGAATAGGCATAGGATAGTCCAAGGCTAAGGTTTTCAAGGACTTCATAAGATGCAGAAACTTCAAAGCCCTTCTTTTCTGTTTTTCCCGCGTTGTTAAACTGAGTTATTCCATCCTGTATAGTTCTTACCACCTCATCCCTGACATCCATAAAATAAAGGGATGTATCAAAGGATAGCTTGTCCCTTCTTACTTTAAGGCCTGTTTCGTAGTTTATAACCTTTGTAAGCTTGAGGTCTGGGTTGGAAGAGATCTCACCGCTTGAAGGTGTGTTTGCTCCCGTTGCTATTGCTCCATAAAGGCTTATATAAGGATTAACCTTGTAAAGCAAGCCCACCCTTGGACTTACTACGCTGTAAGTCTTTTCTTTTTGGTAAGAGCCACAGTTTTCTATGTTAGGGTTTGGGCAAGCGCGGTAGTTGCCGTCAGAAAAGGAATAGTCTCCCCATTTGTAGCCGCTTATGTCAAACTTTACCCTGTCTGCCCTTATACCTACATCCAATATCCACCTGCCTTTTTGAAAAGACTGCTGGAGGAATAAGCCCACAAGGGTGGTTATTTGATCCTGCCTTTCCAAAAGGTCTCCTTTGTTGTCGGAGAGGGTGCTAACTATTCTATTATTTTTTATCTCTACATCCCTGTATTTGTAGTAATTGGTCTTCTGATGGTCATGTCTGATGGTAAAGCCCGTGGTCAAAACTCCGAGGCTGTGCCTGTAGTTTGCCTGCATATCAAAGCCATATATCCATGTGTCTGCATCGTTTATCCTTCCCGTTACAGGGTGGTAGTGTTGCCAGTGGTTTAGGTATGCCAAGGGTATAAGCTCAAAGCTTCCTATGTTCCTTGTTAGCTTTGAACTAAGGAAGAAGATCTCCTAATATCTTCCCATGTGCTTCCAAGGATCTGCCGTTCTGGGTGCACTTCCATTTTTCAAAAACTCAGACCACTGGTCTATAGGATTGGGACTGCTTCTTACTATCAGGGCTCCCGGCAGTTGTAGGTTGGCTTTTGTGTA
>JBKBHW010000005.1:58058-73266 GCA_046297555.1 Aquificaceae bacterium | reverse complement strand
CTTTGAAACAGCCCAAAAGCTTGCCTCGGAAAAGTACTTGGGGGGAAGCCCTGTGCCCGAAGACAGGCCCAAGGCGGAGGCGTTGGAAGAGGTAACATAAGGATAGGTGCCCATATCCACATCAAGCATCGTGCCCTGAGCCCCCTCAAAGAGGACCCTTCCTTCAAATCTCAAAAGCCAGCGCGTTGTATCTATAACCCTATCCCTTATCTTCTCGTAGTTTTCCATGGTTTTTTCAAAGATCTCTTCAAGGTCAAGAGGGTGGTTTTCGCAGTACACCTTTTCACAGAGGCTTTGGACAAACTCTATGTTATCCTTCATAATCTGGTAAGCCCTGTTTTTGTCCTCAAGGTCGCAGACCCTAAGGCCCTTCCTCCCATACTTAGACATGTAAGAGGGGCCTATACCCCTCAAGGTGGTGCCTATCTTGCCCTTCTTTTCAAAGAGGGAATCAAGGACCTTGTGGTAGGGCATTACAAGATGAGCTCTGTTGCTTATAAAAACCCTGTCCCATACCTTTAGCCCTCTGTCTTCAAGGTCTTTTATCTCCCTTACCAAAAGCTCAAGATCTACCACCATGCCCTGAGCAACTATGCCCACGGTGTGAGGATGAAGGATGCCAGTGGGCAAAAGGTGAAGGATAAACCTTTCTCCTCCTACCACCACCGTGTGCCCTGCGTTGCTGCCCCCTTGGTAGCGTACTACCACATCAAAGTCGGCAGAGAGCAGATCTACCACCTTTCCCTTTCCTTCATCGCCCCATTGGGCACCCAGCAAAACAAGATGCTTTTTCATCGGCCAACTCCTTGAAGTTCTTCTACCTTCTCCCTTATGGCTTCCAAAAGCTCCCCAATGCCCCAACCCTTTGCCACCGATATTACCAAAGCCTTGCCCTCCACAAAGGCAGGCTCCGTTAGGTATTTTAGGTCTTCTTCCCTTTCCACCACCTTGTCCGCCTTGTTAAAAACATAAATTACTGGCTTTTCATCGGCAGAAAGGTCCCTTAGGATCTGTTCTACCACCTTTACCTTCTCAGGCCATTTTTTATCGGATATGTCTATCACATGCAAAAGTAGATCTGCCTCTTGCACCTCTTCAAGGGTTGCCTTGAAGGATTCTATTAGCTCCGGCGGAAGCTTCCTTATAAAGCCTACCGTATCTGTTATAAGTATCTTTATGTCTGGGAAGAGGAATTTGGCGGAGGTTGTTGTGTCCAGCGTGGCGAAGGGCATATCTGCCACAAAGGTTTCCCTGCCCGTTAAAAGCCTCAAAAGGCTTGACTTTCCTACGTTTGTATAGCCCACGAGGGCTATCTTGATTACCTTTAGGTCCCCTGCCCTTTCCCTTCTTTTCCTTTGCTCCCTTCTCTGCCTTTTTATGTCCTCAAGCTCTTCCTTTATTTGCTGTATCCTCCTTTTAATCCACCTTCTTCTTATCTCCGCCTCTTGCTCACCGGGACCCCTTGTACCCACACCACCACCAAGCCTTGAAAGCTCCTTACCCCTTCCATAGAGCCTTGGAAGCTCGTAGGTTAGCTTGGCAAGCTCTACCTGAAGCTTGGCCGTCTTTGACCTTACCCTTCTGGAGAAGATCTCAAGCACAAGGTCTGCCCTGTCCATTATCCTTTTACCTATTGCCCTTTCAAGGTTTGCCACTTGGGATGGGCTAAGAAAGGTGTCAAAGATGATAACCTCTGCGCCTGTGCCTTCCGCCACCTGCCTTATCTCTTCCACCTTCCCGGCTCCCACATAGTATTTGGGGTCAGGCTGGCTTCTTTTCTGGGTTATGTATCCCAAACACTTACCATCCACCGCCTTTAAAAGCTCCTTTAACTCCTCAAGGGATTCTTTCCCTTCCTGCTTGTTTTCAAAGAGGCTTACGATTATGCTTTTCATTAACCCCCTTGCACTATGGTGCTTATGGCATGCTTGTATATAAGATTTGGTTCACCTTCCACTTCCAATAGTATGGTGTACTTGTCATGGTCAAGGATCTTGCCCGTTATCCTGTTGCCCCTTGTAAGGAACACAGTTACATTGGCACCCTTCCTTTTGAGCTCTTCAATGTACTCATCCTGTATGTTGGTGTTCTTTTCCATAAACATACCTTACCTCCACTATAAATTATACAAGTTTTTTGATTAGTCAAGGTATTCCAAACCTTCCAAAATTTCTAATGGTCTTATAGCGCGCTGAGTAAGAAATTGTTGTATAGGTAGCGCGGGCAAGGATGCCCGCGCCTTTTGGTTAATTTTTTTTACAGGCAATAGCCTTTGCTACCTCCTTTTATAAACCTAGTTAACTGTGGGGGGCAGCTCACAAACGCACCTGTAAAGATTGAATTTCTCACCCAGCATAACTTTTTTATGATATAATGATATACAAATTTAGATGTAGGTCTGCAATGGAACAGAAGGCACCAGATTTGGTAATAATACTCCTCACTGGTAAGGAGAACCCTAAAAGGCTTCCTTCTGCCTTTTTCCTTGCTTCCACGGCTGCGGCGGAGGATATGAATGTGGTGATCTATTTTACGGGCCCAGCAACCGAGCTTCTTAAAAAGGGTGTGGCAGACAGCGTATATCCCATGGAAGGTGGACAACCTCTTTCCTACTTTATCAAGTTAGCTTTGGATAACGGCGTTCAAATGGTGGCGTGTAAGCAGTCTTTGGACCTCAACGGCATGAAAGAGGAAGATTTGGCCTATAACTTCCCCGTGCTTACTCCAACGCAAGCTCTTCCAACCCTTGGTATGGCTGGAAGGGTGCTAACCTGGTAGTAGATCAAGGGCCTTTTTAAAAACCATCTCTGGCTCTATCTGCAGGCATGGGAAGGGGTAGTTTTTCAGCCTGCATTTCCCTTTTCCATGCAAATCACAAGGCTGGCAGCTAAGGCCCTTTAAAAGGTAAACGCCTTCTTCTTGGCTTAAAGCAAAGCCAAAGGTTGGATGAGTTCCTCCATATATCTGCACCGCCTTGGTGCCTACAGCCCTTGCCATATGCAAAAGTCCGGAGTCATTGCCTATGAAAAGAAGAGCACCTTTTATTACCGCCAACACATCCAACAAGGACAAAGCACCACAAAGGTTTATACCTATCCCGTTTTCACACAAACTCCGATCCCTCTCATCCCCTACAAAGACTACCTTATACCCTTCCCTTTCAAAAAGCTCCGCCACCCTATTAAAGTACGGATACCTTTTCTTTTCATACCTTGCCCCGGGAGCTATGCACACATACCTACCTCCCAGCCTCTCCTTCCATGTTTTTACCCTTTCTTCCGACAGAATGATCTTTGGCTTACCAGTTTTGTAGCCTATGGTTTGCAGATAGGCTTCTACCACGCTGTAGGGCCTTCTAAAGGTTTTAAAATATATGGCAAGCCTACGCCTCAAGGAATGTTTTTTATAAGCCTTCCAAGCTCCCCCCAACCTTAGCCTTAAGAGGAAGGTTTTTAGGTTTTTGTGCATATCCAGGTAAAGGTCAAAGCCTTTTAACCTATCAAGGTTTTTCCCGCTAAAGAGCTCTTCCTTTTTCACCTGAAAGACCTCAAGCCTTGGATCCTCTAAGAAGACCTCCCCGTAAGGCTTTAGGGTCAAAAGGTACGGTTTGTAGCCCAGCTGCTCCAAAGGGTCTATAAGGCAGGAAGTAAGAACCACATCACCCAAAGAGGAAAGCCTTACTATGAGAGCCCTTTTTCTATCCACCGCTTACAGGAGGTATAAGAGCCACCCTCTCATCACCCTTTAGCTGGTATTCATCCTTCACATACTCTTCATTTACTGCAAACCTGACCACTTTAAGCACAGGCTCCAACTCTGGATATCTTTCAATCAAAAGCTGGCGCAATTGTGAAACTGTCCCTTTAAAATTAATCTCTTCCTGATCCTTCTTTAACCTTTCTTTGAGTATGGCAAAATACAATAGCTTCATACACTTATTAATTATATTAGAAAAACACACGCCGGGTGAGGAATTGTTTTTTTGGTGGATGCACCATGCCTTTGGCTTAGATGTATTGTGTAATTAGGTAGCGCGGACATCCTTGCCCGCGCCTTTTGATTAAATTTTATGTAGCATAGACATTCCTGTCTGTGCAGTGTTTTTTGACCACACATGCAAGAATGCCTGTGCTACGACTTATTAAAAAGAATTTTACTTAATTTCGCACCCGGCGTATTTAAGTCTTTTATAATTTTCCTATGAGCCAAACGTTGGCGGAGAAGTTCTATTACCTTATGAAGCTTGGGAGGGAGTTTGAGATAAGGTGTAAGGAAGAATATTTAAAAGGGAACATATCGGGCTTTTTACACCTTGCCATAGGTGAGGAGGCGGTGCATGTAGGTGCGGTGGTGGGCTTTGGCAAAGGGGATATCTTCTGTCCCTACAGGGAGCATGTTTTAGCCCTTGCAAGGGGCATAGACCCAAAGCTGATCATGGCTGAGCTTTTTGGAAAGGCTACGGGTGTTTCAAAGGGTAAGGGAGGGTCCATGCACCTGTATGAGCCCAAGATGGACTTTTACGGTGGCAACGCCATAGTGGCGGCACATATTCCCCATGCGGTAGGAGCAGCCTACGCCAGAAAGCTTATGGGTGAAAAGGCGGGCGTTTTGTGTATATTTGGAGATGGTGCTACCAACAACGGCACATTCTTTGAAGCTATAAACATGGCTTCCTTGTGGGAAGTACCCCTTTTATTCCTCTGTGAAAACAACTACTATGCCATAGGCACGCACATATCAAGATCTTCAGCCCTTAAGGAGATCTATCTAAAGGCAAGGGATTACATGCCTGCGGAGGTGGTGGATGGTATGAACGTTTTTTCTGTCTATGAGGCAGTTCTTAGGGCAAAGGCCTACATAGAGGAGTACGGAAGGCCATACTTTATAGAGGCTATAACCTACAGGTTTGAGGGTCATTCTATGGCGGATAAAGGGGATTATAGGCCTCCAAGGGAGATTGAGATGTTTAAGAAGAGAGACCCAATAAAGCTGCTTGTGGAGATGTCCTTAAAGGAGGGGTGGCTAACGGAAGAGCAGATAAGGCTTATAGATCAGAAGGTGGAGGCTGTGGTGGAAGAGTCTGTCCAGCTTGCTCTAAACTCTCCAGAGCTTTCCGAGGAGGAGTTGTATACAGACCTATACTGCGGGGTGTGCTCCGATGTTATACCGTGATGCCCTAAACCTTGCCCTTGACCATGCCATGGAACATGATAGCAGGGTGGTTGTATTGGGCGAGGATGTGGGCTTTTACGGTGGAAATTACAAGGTGACTGAGGGTCTTTATGTAAAGTACGGGCCAAAGAGGGTCATAGATACACCCATAGCAGAAAACTCCATAGTGGGCACAGCCATAGGTATGGCCATGATGGGGCTTCGCCCTGTAGCTGAAATAATGACGGTAAACTTTGCCATGCTGGCCATGGACCAGTTTGTTAACCAGATGGCAAAGCTAAGGTACATGAGCGGCGGAAAGATCTTTTTGCCCCTTGTGGTAAGGATGCCCCAAGGTGTGGCAAAGCAGCTTGCAGCACAGCACTCCCAAAGCCTTGAGCATATGTTTGCCAGCATACCCGGCTTTTATGTGTTCTGCGCCTCCGATTCTATAAGCGCCTATCACGGGCTTTTGTACGCCATAAGGATGGATGACCCTGTAGTCTTTATTGAACATACGCTACTGTATGGTATGGACTTTGCCTTTGAGTATGTAAACTTTGACCCTTTTAGGGCAAGGGTGCTAAGGGAGGGGAAGGATATAACGGTGGTCTCTTACCTTAAAATGGTCCACGATGTGCTAAAGGCCTGCCAGTGGCTTGAAGAGAGGGATGGCATATCTTGCGAGGTTATAGACCTTGTCTCTTTGAGGCCCATAGACTTTGAAGGCATATACCAATCTGTAAAAAAGACAAAGAGGCTTGTAGTGGTATATGAGGCTCCAAAAAGCCTTGGGTTGGGTGCGGAGATATGTGCAAGGGTTTCAGAAGAGCTCTTTTACTTCCTTGATGCTCCGCCGCTTAGGATAGCGGGGGAGGAGGTGCCCATACCTTACAACAGAAGGCTTGAGCTTCTTGCCATACCAACGCCGGAAAAGATATACAGCCAAATACTGAGCTGGAGCAAAAGACATGGACTATGAAATATTAATGCCGCAGTTCTCCGACACTATGGAGAGGGGGAAAGTGATAAGGTGGTTAAAAAAGGAGGGGGACTTTGTGGAGAAGGGTGAGGCTATAGCGGAGATAGAGGCGGAAAAGGCAGTGATGGAGCTTCAAAGCTTTAAAAGGGGTGTTATAGTAAAGATACTTGTGAGGGAGGGAGAAGAGGTGCCCGTGGGCAAGCCCATAGCCCTCATGGAGCTTGGGGAAAGGATAAAAGAGCCTCCAAAGGTGGAGGAGGTGGAAAAAAGGGAGGAGAAAAGGGTAGAAGAGCCTCCAAAGGTAAAGGTAGAAGTGCAAAAAAAAGGTGGAGCTTCCTCCCGGCTTTGCCTCTCCCTATGCAAGGCTGTTGGCAAAGGAAAAGGGTATAGACCTGCAAGAGCTACAAAGGGAAGAGAGGCTTCCCTCCCCAGCCCACGCCAAGGACATAGAAGAGTTTTTGAAAGAAAGGTACTTTACGCCAAAGGCCCTTGAGCTCTTAAAGGAGTACGATTTGAGCATAGAAGATGTTTTGAAGGACCTTCCAGACAGAAAGATTGACGAGGATCTCCTTTTGACTTACATAGAAAATAAGAATATACCAAGGAAGGTACCCATCTCCCTTGCCCAAAAAAGCCTTATCTCCAATCTTTCAAAAAGCTTTGTGGTACCACATTACCATATATATGAGGTCTTTGACCTTTCCCTTATACCTTGGGACAAGGATATTACACTTACCCATTGGCTTATAAAGATAGTGGGCGATGCCATGCAGTACTTTGAAAGGCTCAGGGCTGTATACAGGGAAGACCATTATCTTATATACCCTTCCTCCAACGTGGCTTTGGCGGTGGCGGTGGGCGATGAGCTTTATGCCCCCGTGGTAAAAGAGGTGCAAAAGAAGAGCTTGGGAGAAATAGCCAATGAGGTAAGGGAGTTAAGAAGGAAGGCGGAGGAGGGGAGGCTTAACCTTGAGGACCTCAGCGGTGCCACCCTTACCATATCCAACCTTGGCATGTTTGGCATAAGGCTCTTTGATGCGGTTATTCCTTACGGTCAGGTGTGCATTATGGCGGTGGGTATGCAAGACCAAGAGGGGAAGGCCCATATTGCCTTTACCTTTGACCACAGAGTGGTGAACGGATTTCACGCAGCCCTTTTTGTAAAGCACTTAAAAGAGAAGGTCTTGGACAAAAACTATATAAAGATGTTAAAGAGGTAAGACATGGACTATCATGTGATCCTTTTGGGTGGAGGACTGGCCTACACGGGTGCGGAGCTTTTGAGAAAGGCTGGCTTACGTGTGGCAATAGTGGAAAAGGATCCTTCCCACCTTGGCGGTGTTTGCCTTCATAGGGGCTGTGTTCCCACCAAGCTTTATCTCTTTGAAGCAAGAAAGGCTTATGACCTAAAAAACTCTTCTCTTCTCTCCGTTAAAGATTATTCCTTCAGCCTTAAAGGTTTAAAGGAAAAAAAGGAAAAGCTTACAAAAGGTCTAAGGGATCAAATAGAAAGGCTTTTAAAAGGTGTAGACTTTATTTACGGCTACGGTGAGTTGGTGGAGCCGCATGTGGTGGAGGTGGAGGGGAAGGGGAGGATAAGCGCAGAGCACATAATCATAAACACGGGAAAGTCCTATCCTTTAGAGCCCAACGGAGATCACCTTTTGGATTTGGAAGAGGTGCCAGAAAGTCTAAAAATAGCGGGCGACGACCCTTTAGCCCTTGAGTTTGCCTGCATGTTTGCCCTAATGGAAGCGAGGGTGGAGCTGTACTTTGAAGAAGGAAGCCTTGACCTTATGCACCCTTCCATAAAGGGAAGGCTCTTAAAGATGTTAAAAGAAATGGGCATAGTTGCTAAGCCTTTTTCGGAAGCGCCAAAGGAAGGTACCTACTGGATAAAGAAGAGGGTGCCAAACACCCAGTGTATAAAGGTAGCCCTATCTACCGATGAGCTGGGCCACATACTTGTAGACAAAAACTATGAGACCTCTTTAAGGAATCACTACGCGGTGGGTGATGTAAACGGCATAGTTGAGCTCGCCCATGCCAGCCGCATCCAATCCTTGTCGGTGGCAAAAAGGATAATAACAGGCCAAGGCTTTTTTACACCACCTTACAAGATCCCTTACGTTCTATACACCCAGCCCCTCTCTTATGCAAAGGTGGGCCTTACCAAAGGTGAGCTTGAAAGGAGGGGAATAGAGTTTAGTGAAAAGAGCGTAAGCCTTAGGGCTTTGGCGGTGGGAAGTATATACCACACGGAGGAGGGTATGGTCTTTTTGTACTTTGACAAAAAGGGCTTTTTGCTTGGTGCGGAGGTCTTCTCAAGGGATGCGGGAGAGGTTATAGGAAATCTTACAGTTAGTCTCTTTTCTGAGCTAAACCTTGACATGCTTTCAAGGCTTTGCCTTCCACACCCAACGCTTGGAGAGACAGTTTTTATAAGGCTTTGAGCTACAAGCTCCCTTTGGAAAAGTTGTATAATTTATACCTAAGGTGAGAAAGATCCTTTTTATCCTTTTAATAACCTTTGGATCTCTGATCCTGCTCGTATTCATATCCTTAGCCCTTCTCTCTGTGGGCCTTCCACATGTGGAAAGACTAAAGGAGTGGAAGCCGCCCGTTGCCACCATAGTTTATGACGCCAAAGACAGGCCCTTTGGAGATGTAGCCCTACAAAGAAGGTATTATGTGCCCCTTAAGGATATGCCCCCTCATGTAAGACAAGCCTTTGTAGCCGCGGAGGATAAAAACTTTTACAGGCATTTTGGAATAGACCCTTTGGCCATATTAAGGGCCATATATACCAACCTTAGATATGGGGGATTTAGACAGGGGGCATCTACCATAACACAGCAGCTGGCAAGAAACCTTTTCCTCACACCCGACAAAAGCCTCAAGAGGAAAATAAAAGAAGCCCTTTTGGCTATCAAGATTGAAAGGCATTTTACAAAGGACCAGATCCTTGAAATGTACCTTAATTACATATACTTGGGACAGGGTGCCTACGGCGTGGAAGCAGCTTCAAGGATATACTTTGGAAAGTCTGTTAAGGAGCTTTCTGTGGATGAGGCGGCCCTATTGGCTGGGCTTCCAAAGGCTCCTACAAAGTATAACCCCTTTAGAAACCCCGAAAGGGTAAAAGAAAGGAGGGACTATGTGCTTACGCGTATGTACGAGGATGGTTATATAAGCGAGGAGGAGTATAAGAGGCTTATTGAAAAGCCTGTGAGGGTAAAGCTTGAAAACAGATACTATGGCATGGACTATTTCCTTGACTATTTGAGGGATTACTTGATAGATAAGTACGGAGAAGTAATATTGGCTGGCGGATATAAGGTATATACAACGGTAGATAAGGACCTTCAGGATCATGCAAGGCAATCTCTAAAGCGGGGGGTGGAAAGGGTTGCAAAGGCCAACGGCATACCCTTCTTACCAGAAGATCCCTATGAGATAGAAAAGAGGTACCAAGAACAAAAGATTGAAGAAAAGCCCGGTAAGGTCTATATAGGTAAGGTTTTGAAGGTAGAAGGGGAAAGACTTCTGATAGAGCTAAAGGGAAGGCAGTATGAAACCCCTTCCAAAAACTTACCGGTGGAAAAAGGAGATTATGTATTTGTACGCTTTTACAGAGCGGCTAAAAGCAAGGATTTAAAACTTGAGGCACTTCCAGACCTTCAGGGTGCTTTGGTAAGCCTTGATGCAAAAACGGGAGCTATAAGGGCCATGGTGGGTGGCTATTCTTACCTCAGGAGCCCCTATAACAGGGCTGTATATGCCAAGCGCCAGCCGGGCTCCGCCATAAAGCCCATCATATACTTAGCCGCCCTCATGAAGGGCTACACTCAGGCAAGCATAATAGATGCAACACCAAGAAGCTTTTATGATCCCTCTACGGGAAAGGAGTGGACGCCCAACAATTATGAGGGTGCGGAGTATGGTCCCGTAACCCTTAGAACTGCCCTTGCTAAAAGCATAAACACGGCAACGGTAAACCTCCTTGCAGATATAGGCTTTGATCTGCCTATAGAGATAGGAAGGCTTTTGGGAATTGAGTTAAAGCCCTATTACTCTATGGCTCTTGGTAGTATAGAGGTCACACCCCTCCAGCTTACCTCCGCCTTTCAAGCCTTTGCCAATCTTGGAAATTACTGCAAGCCTTATTTTATAAGGAAGATAGTAGGCCCCGATGGCAGCATCCTTGAAGAAAACTCACCCCAATGTCAGCAGGTTTTACCAGCTCAAGAGACGAGGGTTTTGGTTGATATGCTAAGAGCTGTGGTCCTTGAAGGCACGGCTGCAGCTGCAAGCTCTATGCAAAGGGTAGTGGCAGGGAAAACGGGTACTACAAACGATTATATGGATGCGTGGTTTGTAGGCTTTTCTCCCCATATTGTGGCTGGTGTTTGGGTAGGCTTTGACATAAAAAAGAGTATGGGTAGGGGGATGGCTGGTGCAAGAGTGGCCCTTCCCATATGGATAAACTACATGTCTTTGGCCGCCTATATGTATCCCAACAGCGATTTTCCTATTCCCGATGGCGTAGTGGTTGTAAATTGCCCGCAGCCTATGCTCTTTGTAGCTGGTACAGAAAGCGTGTGTGGAGGAGAAGAGCCCAGCCAAGATACGGAGCTTGAAGGGATAGTGGACCCTAAATATCTTAAAAAAGAGGAAGGGCCCGCGGTAAAGGAGATACCCTAATGAGGGACCTTTTGCTTGAAGGCGCCTTTGTTAGCATAGACATAGAGGCTACGGGCTTTGACCCTGCAAAGGCAGACATCATAGAAATAGCCTGTGTAAGGGTTGAAGGTGGGATCATCACCGATAGGTTTTCCACCCTTATAGACCCCGGATATCCCTTACCCCAAAAAATAAGGGATCTTACAGGGATTACCAACGCCATGCTTGTGGGAAAGCCAAAGATAGAAGAAGTTCTTCCAAGCTTTTTAAAGTTTGTGGGAGATAGCATACTAATAGCTCACAAAGTGGAACAGGATATAGCCTTTATTGACAAATACTACAGAAGGGTGTACGGAGAGAGGTTTAGGCCTCCCCATATTTGTACTTTAAACTTGGCTAAGAACCTCCTTCCAGACCTAAAAAGGTATTCCCTTGGAGACCTTGCCGATTACTTTGGGATAGAGTACAACAAGAAACACAGGGCTATGGAGGATGCCCAAACAACGGCCATGGTCTTTCTTGAGCTTTTGAAGATACTCTGGCACAAGCTGGGTATAGGCAACTACCTTGAGGTAAAAAAGCTTTCAAAGAGATAGCACAAACATCACTGCTTGCACATTGGAGCTAAATCTATTACACTGGAATCCCTGCCTTGTTTTTTTGGGCGACCATAAAGGTCGCCTCTACATTTTCCTATAGGAGGTAGCGTGGACATCCTTGCACAAGTTTTTGAGTTGTTAGATCTTTGACTATGTAGCACAGACATTCCTGTCTGTGTAGTATTTTTTTTACACAGGCAAAAATGCCTGTGCTACTCCCTTAAACCCAAAGATAAAGCTACAGGTGCATACCCTACCCTACAGTTAAGGTGCTATTTTTGAAGCAAAAAGACGGTACATTAGACAAGATCTGATTTCTCGCCTGGCGTATTATTCTTCTTTCAAAGAAAAAGCCTTGAAAACTCTTCCTTTTCCAATCTTGGGATCTTTAGAATTTTTAAGTTTTCCTTTAAGTGCTCCATTTTGCTCATGCCTACCAAGGCTGTGCCCACCCCGGGCGTGCTTAGCACAAACTGAAGACTGGCCAAAACATCGCTGTCCACCTTTAGCTTTTCTTTCAACTCCTTTGGCACTCGGCCTATTACCCTGCCTTGGTATATGCTGGCGCTGGTGTATACATAAAGGCCAAGTCTTTGACAGGCCTCAATGGTAGAAAGCCTTTCTCCTTCTACTTGTTGGTTTTTCATGGTATAAGCCTCCGGCATGCCAAGGTTGTAGGGGAGCTGTATAAACCTAAAGTGATGGTCTTGGCCAGATACTTCTTGGGCTATGCTTACGAGCTCTTTTAGGTTAAGGTATTGCCTGCTGGCGGGTGATACCCTAAAGCCAAACCATGTGGCAAGGCCATAGTATTTTATCCTACCTTTCTTTACCTCCTCCTCAAGGTATTCAAAGCACTCCCTTATCTTTCTGTTGAAGGCTTCCCTGCTTACAAAGTTTAACTGCTCCTCCGGGTTGTGAAGAAAGTATATATCTATGTAAGATGTCTTCATATTCTCAAGGCTCTTTTCTAAGCACCAGTTTATGAAGCTTGCAGAAAGGTAATGGCCCTGCGGGCTCATCTGTCTTTGGTCCACTATGCCCGTGTATATAAAGTTTTCATAAAAGTACTCCTTTGGGTCTACTCCAGAATCTACATCGTAAGGAATATAACCTCCCTTTGTAGAAAGGATTACCCTTTCCCTTTCTACCTCTTGAAGCACCTGCCCTACATCCCTTTCACTTTTCATATACCTGTAAACTATGGCCGTGTCTATCACATTTACACCTTCCTTTAACGCATGACTTATAACCTCCTTGTAGCCTTGAGAGGTTCTTTGGTCAAGCTCTCCAAGGTATGTGCCCACCCCCAAATCTGAAAGCCTAAGGTCCAAAAACTCTTTCATACTTTCCCCCTTTAAAAGCTCAAAAAGTCAAAGCCGCTTTGCTTTTGCAAAAGCCCCTTTTCCACCAAGAGGTTTTCCTCTTCTCTTATAAGCCCTTCTGGCATAAGTTTTTTGGGACATGCATAAGAGCAGTTCATACAATGGGTGCAGAGCTCTGGTTTGAGGGAGTGTAAGGTTTTTACCGTGGCCTCTTGTTTTGCATTCCTTGGGTCTATAAGGTGTTTATAAAGCCTTGTTAGCGTTAGGGGACCTCCAAAGGGGGATAATGTGGAAAGCACAGGACAAAGGCTGTCGCATATGCCACAAAGAATACATTCCCAACTTCTTGAGCTCTTATGGTTTATCCCTTCATCCATTTTTACCCCTGACTCCGATGGATAAAGCCATATCATTGACTTTTTTAGCTTTGAATACATCCCTTCGTGGTCTACCACCAGGTCCTTTATAACACCAAAGCCATCAAGGGGCTCTACAAGGATCTCCTCCTCCAAAGGTGATATTCTTGTGGAACAAGCAAGCACTGGCTTTCCATTTAGCTTGACGGCGCAGGTGCCACATATCCCAGCCCTACACATGCTCCTAAAGGCCAAAGTAGGGTCCATCTCCTTTATTTTGTAAAGGATATCAAGAAGGGTAAAATCCTTTTCTATATCTATATCAAACTCTTCCCTTAAGGGATGACCTCTTCTTATCCTTACCTTCACCTCAATACCTCTTTATTTCAATCTTGTACTTTCTTATCCTGTAGTCAAGCTGTCTTAGGGTATATCCAAGGATCCTTGCAGCCCTTGATTTTATATAACCTGTCTTTTCAAGGGCTTTTATGATCTCTTCCCTTTCTGTGTTTTCTATGATCTGCGGTATGTTCCTTGGCTGGGAAGCATCAAGCCTTGCAAAGAAGTAAGGTGGAAGGTCCCCTTCTTTAATTAGGCCATCCCTCAATATAACCAACCTTTCTACTACATTCTCAAGCTCCCTAACATTCCCATACCATGGGTATTCCATAAAGATTTCAATAACCTTTGGATGGAACCTAACCTTTTTGTTGTACTTTTGGTTAAAGGCCTCAAGGAAGTGGTCTACAAGGATGGGAATATCTTCCTTTCTTTCCCTGAGGGGTGGTATGTGGATGGGTAGCACGTTGAGCCTGTAGTAAAGGTCTTCCCTGAAATGTCCTTGGGATACAAGCTCCCTTAGGTCTTTGTTTGTGGCGGATATTATGCGCACGTCCACCTTTATGGTCTTTTCACTTCCAAGCCTTTCTATTTCCTTGTCCTGTATTACCCTTAGTATTTTTGGCTGCAGAGCAAGGGGCATATCACCTATTTCATCTAAGAAGATGGTGCCGCCGTTTGCCAGTTCAAACTTACCCTTCTTTGAAGTATAGGCTCCGGTAAAGGAGCCCTTCTCATAGCCAAAGAGTTCTGCCTCAAGGAGGGTTTCAGGTATGGCACTACAGTTTATAGTTATAAAAGGCTTTTCCTTCCTTTTGCTCATAAAGTGTATGGCTTTTGCCACAAGGCTTTTGCCCGTTCCGCTTTCACCGGTGATAAGCACGTTAACATCTGTCTGCGCTACCCTTTCTATAAGTTCAAGGAGCTTCCTTATAGCAAAGCTTTTTCCAACTATACCCTCCACATTGTACCTTTCGCTCAAGGCTTTTGTTAAAAGCCTTCTTTCCTCCTCCCATTCTTGCCTTTCCTGATTCATCTTTTCATCCAACTTATACAGCATGCCTATCATAGTCCCCACTATCATAAGAAGCTCCACACCCTTTTCTACACTTTCCTCGCCAAAATCCTTAAATACGGCAAGCACGCCCAAAGGCTCCCCACCCAACCTGATAGGCACTGCCACAAAGCTTTCACCACCCTGAAGCCTCTCCCTTAAACCCGTTTTGTTAAGATAGGCATTGACCCTTATATCCGAAAGGAAGATGGGCACACCATCCTTATAAACCTTTCCCACCACACCCTCACCCTTTTTAAAGATACCCCTTTCCACTTCCTCTTCTCTTAGCCCAAAGGCTTTAACTATCTTTAAAGCTCCAATCTCTGGTGAATAAAGGGCCACATAGCTATACCTTACATCCCAAAAGGAGTACAGAACCTTTAAAAGCTCCTCCAAGCTCTTGGTAAACTCAAAGCCCTTGCTGAGTATTTTGGCAATCTCGTTTATTATGGTAAGCTCTCTAAAGTTTAGGCCCTTTTCCATTAGTGCTCTTCTTTTACCTTATAGTAAAAGATAAGCACGCCCACCACAACTGCTATGGCTACACCAAAGAGGAGGGTTTCCATAGGGTCCTTCCACTTGACCACATTCTTGGTAAAGGTAATGGCAAGGATCAAGATTATTACACTGGCAAGCTTTGCCTTTAGCTGGTCTATGCTCTCTATCTTTAGCCAATCGGGCACGTTTAACTTGCCCACAAAAAGCTCATAAAGCCC
>JBKBHW010000005.1:14496-57959 GCA_046297555.1 Aquificaceae bacterium | reverse complement strand
ATGGATGTCCATCACCGCTATAAACTTGGTGGAAAGGATGGCAGTATCCAAGTATTCGGGATCTTTGAAGACTTTATATAGGGTTTCAAAGGAAAGGTAAACACCATAAAGGCCAAGGAAAACGGCACTCATAAAAAGGCTAAGGGCTGGTAATATGGCAATAGCCTTTCCCTTCTCCACAAAGCTTTTCACAAACCTATCCATCACTCCACCTCATCATTTATTGTAATCTTCACACCCCTTGTGCCCACTTTGGCTTGGGCGCTTCCTATTAGGTCTCCCTTTTTGGGCTCTGCGGTGTCTTCTTTGCTAAGGCGAGCTGTTATTATAACATCTCCCTCCATAATCCTTTCATGGCTTAACTTGTGCTTTCCTGTGATTTTAAAGTTATAGGGGAACTTTGGATTCTTCATCCTTAGGACTGCAAGGGGCATGGGGTTTTCCAAATCTCTCACCGATATGATCAAAAATCTGCCATTATCCTTTGGGACCTTCTCCTTTAGCCCCTCATCCAATACAACCTGACCTTCTATAAATTGCTTTCTGTACTTTTCAAGGGGCACATCCTTTGGCAGAGGCTGGCAGGAAGTCAAAAATAGAATAAATAAAAACCACTTCACAGGAGATATATTTTACACGAAAAGGCGGGCTTTGCCCGCCCTTTACAAACTAAAACTCAAAGCCACCTTCTGCAAAAAGACCCTTAAGCTTTATCTTGGATTTTACATCGGAAATGTCAACTTTGAGCTCTTGCCACCTGTAGCCCACAGATATGAAAAGCTGGTTTATGGGCTTTATCTTTAGCCTTGCTATGGCATCATAATAACGGTTGCCGCCATAGGCTATGCCCCTTAATTCTCCTTCAAGGGATGCAAACCCTATGGGCTTTATGCCCACGCCCGCATACACCATAGGCACTGGAGCAGTTATAGACTTGGATTCATCAAGGTTGTTTTGCCTTACCCTTGCCTTTAGGTCTAAGACCCTTGCGTTAACTCCAAGCTCTGCGTTTAAGATGCCCCCAGTAAGCGTTCTCAAGAAGGGTAGGTTATAGTACAGGGCTATATCATAATGATTTAGCTGTGCTTCTGAATAGAAGGGGACGTTGACTTGAAAAGTTTTATCACCGAATTTGAACTGTACATCTTTCACACCTTCACCGGAGAATTTGCTTTGGGTAGCCATCAAGTACAGATTAGGAAGGATAAAGGGAGTTTGTAGCTTTAACCTTGCCATAGGCTTGCTCTTTTTGCCGTACCTTAGCTCCCTGTCTACATCAAGTCTGTCTCCCTTGTAGCTTATATAGCCTCCGGGGTCTTGGCTCCAGCTGCCTATGGAGCCTTCAATGCCAAGGGCAAAAACAGAGGGAGATACAAAAAACCCTGCCGTTAACAAAGCTTTTGACAAGCTTTTCATCATACATACCCTCCTTAGTGTAAATTATACAACCTTAGTGTAAATTATACAACTCTCTAATCAGACCTTCAAACTCTTGCGGCTTGATCACTCTGCAAAAGGGCATACCAAGGCAGAGGATTCGGTTGGCATTCCTCAAAACAAAGCCCACATCGTGAGATACTACAAGAACTGTTTTGTCTTTTGATATTTCTCTTAGTATGTGCTCTATATGCTCTTGGGCGTGGATGTCCAGCCCTGTCATTGGCTCATCAAGGATCAAGAGGTCTGGGTTTGTGGCAAGAGCCATGGCGAGCAAAACCTTTTGCTGCTCCCCCCCAGAAAGCTTTGTGAAAGGTCTTTTAAGCAGGCTTTCAAGGTGTAAAAAGGCTATTATCCAGCCTATCCTTTCCTTTGGCGCAGAAGCTCTAAGCAATTCTTCTACATTGCCGGTAAAGGCCCTTTCCACGCTAAACCTTTGGGGCACATAGCCTACCCTTCTCCATTCTTTGAATTCTCCTATGCTTTTTCCAAAGAGCTTAATTTCTCCCCCTTGTGCTTTAAGAAAGCCAAGCAATAGCTTCAAAAGGGTAGTTTTGCCAGCGCCGTTGGGACCAAGGATGCCAAAAAACTCTCCCTCTAAAACTTCAAAGCTTAGGTCTTTTATTAACCACTCTCCTTCCTTGTAAGCAAAGCTTAAGTCTTTTACCTCTATTACCTTGTTGGACAATTTAAACCCTCGGAAAGCCTTTCCAGGTTCCTTTTCATCACGGAGAAGTAATCATCCTGCGCCCTTTCGGGAAAAAGAGAAGTGTTGAAGGGAATTATCTTGGCTCCCACCTCTTGTGCTATCCTTTTTGCCAAGGCTTCATCATAGCCAAGCTCATGAAAAAGCGTTCTTACCTTGGCTCTCCTTACCCTTTCTACCATCATCCTTATCTCGGATGGTTTGGGCTCCTCTTCCGCATGCAAGCCTCTTAGGCCCACCACTTCAAGGCCATAATCCCTTCCAAGGTAAAGGGTAGAAAGGTGGGTAATAACAACCACCTTGCTTTGGCAATTAGAAAGGGTTTTTTTGTAATCTTCATCAAGGGCCTTTAGTCCCCTTAGAAACTCCTCAGACCTTTCTTTGTACTTTTCTGCACCCAAGGGGTCCATGCTTATCAAAGCTTTGCTTATATTCTCCACAAGCTGGGCGTAAGCCCTTGGAGATAGCCAAAGGTGGGGGTCGGGGCTGTTGCCTATCTTTATAAAGTTTATGCCCCTTTCAAGGGGATAGGCCTTTCCTTTTGGAAGACTTCTTGCCACCCTTTTTTCCCAGCCTTCCACTCCAAGGTAAAAGAAGGCTTTTGCCGATTGCAACCTCCTCATATCGCTGGGCTTTAACTCATAATGGTGGGGGTCTGCTTGAGTCTTTATGAGCACATCCACCTCAAACCTATCTCCGGCTATGTACTTCAAAGGGTAGTATATGGGGTAGGTGGAGGCAAGCAAAAGCTCCTTGGCATAGGAAAAGCTAAGGGTAAAAAATAGTATTAGAAAAGGTCCTATCATGGGATATATTATAGCCTGTGGCTATTAAAGATTACTATCAGGTGCTTGGAGTAAGCAGGGATGCCACCAAGGATGAGATAAAGAGGGCTTACAGAAGGCTTGCTAAGGAATGGCATCCCGATGTAAACCAAGACCCTCAGGCAAAGGAGCGCTTTAGGGAGATAAACGAAGCTTATTATGTTTTATCCGATGAACAAAGAAGGCAGGAGTATGACCTTATATTGCAAAGCGGTGATGAGAAAAAATACAGGGATTTTATGGAATACATACAGGATTTTCTTGAGGGTATTTGGCAGGGGATGAGAAGGGCTCCAAAGCCCAAAAGGGGGCAGGATATAAGGCTAAGGCTTGAACTTAGCCTTGAGGAGGCGGGGTTGGGAGGAGAAAAGGAGATAGAGTATGAGAGGTGGATGGATTGTCCTGCATGCGGTGGAAAGGGGCACGGAGAGCCCATAGAAAAGGTATCCTGTCATGCCTGCGGCGGCACGGGAAGAAGGGTAAGCGGCATCTTTAACTTCCCAAGGCCCTGCTCCGTATGTAAGGGTAGGGGCTACATAATAAAGAACCTTTGCCCTACCTGCGGCGGAAGTGGTAGGGTGGCGAAGAAAAGCAGGATAAAGGTAAGCATCCCGCCCGGGACCGATGAGGGAGATGTGTTAAAGGTGGCAGGCTTTGGACATATGGGAGAGAGGGGAGGAGAAGCGGGAGACCTTTACCTTAGAATAACTCTAAAGCCCCATGAGGTTTTTAAAAAGGTAGGGAAAGACCTACATATGGAGAAGTTTATCTCCTATCCTATGGCCGTCCTTGGCGGCACCATAAAGGTAAGAACTTTAAAGGGTGAGGAGGTTGAGGTCTTTGTCCAGCCGGGTACAGAGTGCGGCTCTACCAAAACCCTTTTGGGTATGGGCTTTCCCTCTTCCACGGGCGGCGGAGATCTCATCATAACCTTCCGCATACAAGTGCCAAAGGATGTAAGCCCGAGCCTAAGAAGCCTTCTTGAAAAACTTGCAAACCATCTGGGGGAGGAAGGTATAGAAAGGAGGGGCAGCATTGTGGATAAGATAAAGAACATACTACCTCTTTGAGAGGTTGGAAAGAAGTTGGGCGACCTTGCGGTCGCCTACAATTGTCTTAAAGGTGAGCTTCTTTTGCCTCTCTTGCCTTCTTTGCCATTTCTGGGTCATATGCCTTTCCTTGCCAGAGCATTTGGTAAACCACCTCATGGGTGCTTTCTGCCAGCTGGGTGAGTTCCCTAAAAAGCTTGTTAAAACCCTCGCTTCTGTGAGATTCCTCGTGATCTTCGTAGCTTCTCCAAAAGGTGATAATTAGCACTTCTTTGTTCTTTAGAGGATGCTCCGTGGTTTGACCTACGGTGGAACCCTCCAAAGATACGCCGCCAGTATTTAGGGCTACAAAGCCACCATAAAAACCAGAATCAGAGTGGTAAGTTTTAACATGCTCGCAAAGGTAGGCAACCCTCTCTGCCACATCATCCAAAGTGACGCCTTTCTTTAGGACCACATAATTGATGTTAACTATGGCATCTTCGGGCACATCTACTATATAGTTGCCATACATGTTTTACCTCCTTTGGGTTTTCCATTATAATATAAGAGAATTCTAAATTGTATGATACACACCACAAAAGGATTACCCTTGATAGCCCTCCTATGCCCTCTGATTAAATTTTATGTAGCATAGACATTCCTCTCTGTGTAGTATTTTTTAAACACACAAACAAAAATGCCTCTGCTAAGCTTTTCATAAATTTATGCCCAAAATAGCTTCAAAAGATCTATACTTAGGCTAAGCGGGGCTAAAGGCTTTTACTGTAGGCTTTTCCCAACTTGGAGGGTAAATACCCCTTGGTTTATGATAAAAGACAAAGGCTAAAAAAAAACAAAAACAGAGCCATGAGGGACTTTTTGTTGTTTTTGGAAAATAGAGATAGGTTTGCGGTGGGGCTCTTTAGGCAGTTTAGCATAGAGGAGACACCAAGCAAGGTTATCATAATCACCCCCACCTTAGAGCAAAAAAGGTGGGTGCTTGAGTACATAAGGGCAAGGCTATCTGACTATCAAAAGGAGATTTTGGTAAAGTCAAAGGAGGAAGAAAAGGGGGAAAGTGTAAAGGGAGATGGACTTCTGGAAAAATACAGCTTTGAAAACTTTGTGGTGGGCAAGTCCAACGAGCTTGCCTATAAGGTATGTTTTGAAGTTTCTTCAAATCCCGGCAGCTATAGCCCGCTATTTATATACGGTGGCGTGGGACTTGGAAAGACCCATCTTTTGCATGCCATAGGCAACAGAGCCAAAAGCCTTGGCTACAAGGTTTTATACAGACAAGCCAACGATTTCTCCGAAGAATTGATAAAAAGCCTAAAACAGGGAAAGATAGAGGATCTGAGGGAATATTATTCAAGGGTGGATATTCTTCTTTTGGACGATGTGCAATTCCTATCGGGTAAAGAAAGGACGCAGGTGGAGCTTTTTAGGATCTTTGAGAGGCTTCAGGCAAGGGAAAGGCAGATGGTTTTTGTAAGCGACAGGCATCCGAGGGATATAGAAGATGTTTCTCAGAGGCTTCTTAGCAGGTTCTCCAGCGGTCTTTTGTTAGAAATAGGGCTTGACCAAGATACAAAGCTTTCCATAGTCAAAAACAAGCTTTTACTTTTTGGCCTTCCTTTGGACAAAAGGTACATAGACTATGTGATGGAAAATACGGGCTTTAGCGTAAGAGAGATTGAGGGTTTTATAAAAACCATTAAGCTTACCGGTATAAGGGAGGAGAAAAAGGAAGGTTCAAAAAGGGAGGAGGAGCTTTTGATGCTCATAGCCAAGCACTTTGCGCTAAAGGTGGAAGATCTAAAGAAGGATACAAAGGAGAGGAAGATAATAATGGCTCGGCAGGTGGCCATGTATTTCTGTAAGGCACTACTCCGTATGAGTTATTCGGAGATAAGCAAGCTTTTTGGCAAGGCAGACCACACTTCAGCCCTTTATGCCATAAAAAAGGTGGAAAAGAAAAGGCGCACGGACAAAAAGTTTGACTATATGCTTCAGGTTCTGGAGAAAAACCTAAGGAGGTTTATAAAGGAGTGAGTGTTTAAAATACATTAAGTAATGAAGAAAGAATGGCTAAAAAGGTATGTTGATTTCAAAATGGGTGGTGTGTCTTACTATGACCTTGCCTTTGTGCTTCTTGAGCTTTCCATGCTTTTGGAATCGGGCCTTGGGCTTATAAAGGCCCTTGAGGTGGCCTCTTCTCAATCTAAGAACTTAAGGATAAAAAAGGCTCTCATAGAAGTTAAATCTGCCATAGAAGGTGGTGAGACCTTACACAGGGCCTTTTCAAAAGCTGGGATATTTCCGGAGTTTTTCTTGGAAATGTTAAAGGTGGCAGAGAGGGGAGAAAACCTTGAAAAGATACTACGCATAGCGGGAGAATACCTTCAAAGGGTAGAAGAGAATAAGATGAAAATACTGACTGCCCTTGCCTATCCTATCTTTGTTATAGTTGTTAGCTTGGTTGCTCTCTTGGTGGCGGTGAAATTGGTGGTTCCAAAGATAGCCGGCGTCCTCCAAAGCCTTGGGAAGGATTTACCAACTATTACCAAAGCCCTTTTGCTCTTCTCTCATCTTCTTTCCTATACCATCTACCTTTTACCGGTTTTTGTCGTGCTCTACCTTTTTAGGCATAAGCTCATAAGCAAGGAGATGTGGGATAAGTATTTTCTTATGCTTCCCCTTTTTGGCAGGGTGTCTTATTATTACAACCTTTCGCGCCTTGCCAACACATTGCTAATGGCCTTGTCCTCCGGCATACCGCTAACCAAAGCCATAAGCCTTAGCCTTGGAAGCTTAAGCAACGCTTACCTTAGGTTCTCACTTTTTGGTGTAGATAAGGAGGTATCAAAGGGAAAAAGCCTTAGCTTAGCCTTTAAGGAAAGGCAGGTGCTTCCAGACACTTTTATAAACCTTTTGGCCCTTGGTGAAAAGAGCGGCGAGCTGGAAAAAAGCCTTAAGATGCTTCGGGATATATACGAAAGGCAAGCGGAAAGGATCGTAGCCTTTTGGCTTAGGTTTGCAGAGCCTATGGCCATGCTTGTGGTAGGTCTTTTGGTAGCCCTTATAGTCCTAAGTGTTATTTTGCCCCTAAGTGATATATCCACAGGGGTGAAAAGATAAGTTCCTGCTTATTATTGTGTAGCGCGGGAATAGATGCCCGCGCCTTTTGGTTAAATTTTGTGTAGCATAGACATTCCTGTCTGTGCATTATTTTCACACAGGCAAGAATGCCTATGCTACGTTCAATAGACTTCTTGCGTGATAACAGAGCGGATTTTCTTTATAGTATAAGCCTATCAAAGATTGCACGGACATTTTTGCCTATGTAATTTTTTATTTAGCCTTTATGTTACTAAAAGAACAAAGCTTACTTTAGCCATCCCTTATGCTAAAAAAGGCAGAACTGTAATTGTTAAATGCAGAGGTCAATAATAACGCAAGAAGTTTAATATAATTTTTCCCATGAAGCAAAAAGGTTTTACACTGATAGAACTTTTGGTGGTTATAGTTATTCTTGGCATACTTGCAGCTATAATAGTTCCAAGGATAACGGGAAGGGTGGACGAGGCAAGGATAGAAGCCACCAAGGTCCAGATGAAGGCTATAAAGGATGCCTTAGAACAGTATAAGTTGGACAACGGCTTTTATCCAACCACGGAGCAAGGGCTAAGGGCACTTGTGGAAAAGCCTACCACGCCGCCCATACCCCAAAGGTGGCGGCAATACCTTGATAAGCTTCCGAAGGATGCTTGGGATAGGGATTTTATGTACATGTCCCCCGGGGTAGGAAGGCCTTTTGAGCTAAGGTCTATGGGGCCAGATGGAAGGGAAGGTACAGAAGATGATATAGATGTGTGGCAATAAGGGCTTTACCCTTCTTGAGCTTTTGGTGGCTATGGTGGTGCTTGCAATAGGCTTTTCTGTGGTCTTTGAGGTCATATCAACGGCAAGGCTTGATTACTCTAATACCGCCAAGCTAACGGAGGACCTTATAATGCTTAACAACGCTCTTGTAGAAGGTAAGACGGAGGGCTTGGATGTGGAAAGGAAAAGCTTGGAAGATTATAGCCAGCTGGAGGAGATAAGATACAGGCTTGGTTCGGCAGAGATATTTGTATACACCATAAAAAGATGAAAAGGGCTTTTACCCTTGTTGAAGTGCTCTTAGTTTTGGTTCTAATGGGGCTTTTCTTTGGCACACTTTCTTACAGCTTTTATTCCTCTTTGCGTAGCTCTTACCTCCTTTCCCAGTCTTCACAGCTTACAAAGAAAGAGATCTTGCTTTTTTGGGACCTTCAAAGGAAGCTAACAGGCGCCACAAGCTTCTACCTCCGGAAGGATGCCCTTTTTATGATCACCTCCTCCGGAGATTACCATCAGGGCATGGTCAAGTGTGCATACATATACAGGGATGGTTGGCTTTACTATTATGAATTTCCTTATCCTTACGGAGATATAGCCTTTTATGAAGAAGATAGGCTGATAAAGTTGAGAAGGTTTAAGGACCTTTCCTTTAGGGCCTTTTCTAATGGGAGCTATTTTGAGGAGTTTAGTGGGCTGCCCCAGTGGGTTGAGGTGTCTTTTGAGGGAAAACTCCTGAGAATAGGTTTATGATGGTCAATACATGTCGGGTGATAAATCGCCTTTGGTGGATGTTTAATATCATTCCGTGGTAGGGTGCACGCCGAGCGTGCCCTATAAGTGGTTTAAAACAAAAACCCAGGGCTCGGCTCCGCCCTTGCTTATTTTATTCTACAAGGCAGGTGGGGATAGGTCAAGTCCCAAAGTAGCGCGGGTATCCCTGCCCGCGCCTTTTGGTTAAATTTTATGTAGCACAGACATTCCTGTCTGTGAAGTGTTTTTTTAAACAGGCAAAAATGCTTGTGCTAAACCTTATTATGCGAGAAGTTTATTTAATTTCTCACCCCGCGCATATAAGTTTATAATGGTCAACATGCTTTTATTTTATCCTTTAGCCTTCTTTACCTTTTTTGGGCTCTTGCTGCTTTATATTTGGATAGGTGTAAGCCTTAAGGTTGTACCACCAAGTTTAAAAAGGGAGAGCATTCAGGCTTCAGACCTCTTTTCAAAGTTTGAAAGCCTTTATCCAAAACCAAAAAAGGAGGAGGGGACCCTTTCCATTACACTGCTTGCCACTGCCACAGGCTCTGTAAGGCTTGCCCTTATTGAGGTAAATGGTTCTATTCAAACTGTAAGGGTAGGCTCGGAGGTAAAGGGCTATAGGGTGGTTGATATAGAAAGGAACTACATAGTCTTTTTGAAGGATAAGCATAGGCTTGCCATAGGCTTTAGATTCAAGGAAGAGGCATCTCCTACACAGGTCTCCAAAGGTACACCTCAGACTACAAAGAGCCTACAGGCAAGTATACCAAGGGAAGAAATCCAGCGCATTACCGCAGACCCTGGCATAATGTTTAGGCAGATAAGGCTTGTGCCCTTTGTGCAGGATGGAAGGACAAGGGGCTTCCTCTTTGAATGGATAGAGCCCGGAAGCATCTTTGAAAGGGCAGGCATAAAACCGGGAGATGTGCTGCTTTCTATAAACAACCAAGAGATAAAAAGTGGGGAAGATGCCTTTGTAATATTGCAGATGCTCCGGAACGAAAGCAGTATAAAATTGAACTTGCAAAGGGGCAATGAGTTCATAGAACTGCTTTTGAGGGTGGAAGGATGAAAAGGGCTTTGGCTTTTCTTTTACTTCTTTTCCTCTTTGTGCCGGCTTGGTCCCAAGATGGGGAGGCCATTCAAAAGCAGGCTCAAGAACAAAAAAAAACTGGGAAGGTTTTCCTTAATTTTCAGAATGCGGATATATCCTTGGTGGTAAAGTTTATGTCGGAGCTCACGGGCAAAAACATAGTGCTTGACCCAAATGTGAAGGGCACTATAACCATAAGCTCTGCCAAGCCAGTAAGCATAAAACAGGCTTGGGACCTTTTTGTTATATCCCTTACACTTCAAGGGTACGGTGTGGTGGAGGACAAAAACTTTGTGCGTATACTACCAATAGCTCAGGCTGTGCCCCTTGCAGAGATAAAAAAGCCAGCTACCGGCGGAGACCTCATACTTTACCTTTATACCGCAGAGAATACCCAAGCTCTGCAGCTACAGCAAGCCATACAACCTTTCCTATCTCCCTTTGCCAGGGTAGGAATCCATCCTCAGTCCAACACCATCATAGTAGCCGACGTCGCCAAAAACATAGAGAAGATAAAGGATATACTCAAGGAGCTTGACTCTCCCCAAAGGGGTCTAAAGGTAAAGCTCTATCCCCTCCAGAGGGCAAAGGCGGAGACTGTTTTGCAAAGCCTTCAGGGTGTGCTTGGACTTCTTCAACAACATAAAGGCATACCAAGCATAGCTACCACAAGCAAGGACGCCAACGCCATATTGGTGGTGGCAAGTGAAGAGGTGCAAGCTATAGCCGAAGAGATAATAAAAACCATAGACCAATCCACACAGATCACAGAGGACAGAAGCTTTTATGTGATCCCTTTAAAGTTTATATCTGCGGAGGAGATCTACAAGAGCCTTCAAAGTCTTTTTGCAGGTATTACACCTACCGTAGCCCAGCCAACACCCCCCTACCAACCTCAGCCAGTGGATATGAGAGGATTGGAAACACCCCTACAAAAGCCCAAGCCTACACCTGCTCAACCCCAGCCCATACCACCCATACAGACAAAGGAAGGTATGCGTATAGGCTTTGACAGGGGAACCAACTCAGTGCTCATCTATGCCACCCCACAAGAGTTTGAAGGTATAAGGAGCATTATAGAAAGGCTTGATGTGAGAAGGAGGCAGGTGCTCATAGCTGCCTCTGTGGTTGAGATGTCTACAAGCAGGGCTTTGGATATTGGGATACGCTGGCAGGTCCTTGGGTCAAAAGGCGGTGCGGGCTTTGGTGTAGGAAGCCTCCAAGATCTGTACAGCTCAATGCTTGCTGGCAACTTCGTCCTTGGTTTTATAAACAATGTAGGAAGAACCATTACCATAGGGGGTGTTAACCTCTTTTTCCCAGACCTTGTGCTTCTTTTTTCCCTTTTGGAGAAGGGCACGGGCTTTAACCTCATATCAAACCCAAAGGTGCTCACCCTTGATAACCAGCCTGCGGAAATAAAAGTGGGCCAAGTAATACCCTATGCATCCGGTGTGAAGTTTGATATAAACGGGCAGCCCGTTATAACTTACGACTATAAGGAGGTGGGCCTTGGTCTCAATATTACACCCTCCATAGCGGAGAACAACCTAAGGCTCACCATAAACCTTCAAGTGCAGGAGATAGTGGACTTCATAAGGCCCCAAGTGGGTCAGCTAAGCTATGCAGTGCCGATCACATCCAACAGACAGGTCAACTCCGATGTGGTGGTGGAAAACGGACAAACCATAATAATAGGTGGGCTCATAAACAACAGGACCATAAACACCGTAGAGGGTGTGCCCGGCCTAAAGGACATACCCCTTTTGGGAAGGCTCTTTAGGAGAGATACAAGGACGGAGGATAAGATCTCCCTCTTTATATTCCTAACGCCCTATGTGATAGAAAAACCGGAAGATTTAAGTAAAATAACCCAAGAGCATCAAAGGATAGCAGAGGAGCTCAAAAAGCTCATAGAAAAACAGGGAAAGGATGAGAAAAGCAACCCTTAAATCCCTGCCTTTATACCTACTTTTTGCCCTTTTTCTTTCCCTTTTATTTCTTTTTTTAACACTTCCTAAGTTTTTGATCCTTGATAAGATACTTTTGAAAAAGGGCTTGTACTTAACGGCGCAAAAGGTGGAGGAGGGGCTCATCCATATAAACCTAAAGGGTGTGGTCCTTTATGATCAAAGTTCAAAGATTGCGCGCTTTGACTCTATAAACATAACCCTTTCTCCCTTTGGCTTCAAGCTTTCTGCCCTCTGTGAGGGCAAGGGCCTTTATGTGGAGTGGTCCTTGCATAGACAGAGGTTTAGGGCCAACAACTTTACATGCCTTGAATATGCAGAAAATCTGTCTGGGGATGTGCTTATCAAAGAGGGCCTTTATGGGAAGCTGAACATAAAGGGCTTGAAAGCACAAGAGCTAAGGCTGGAAGAGTTAGACCTTGATCTGAGGGGTAGGGTCTTTACGGCAAAGGGGAGGTTTATGGGTTTTAGCTTATTGGGCGATGGGCAGGTAGTTTACAACCCTTCAAACCCTCTAAGGTCTTCTATAAACGGCCAGATCTCCGGCGGCGGCATGAGCTTTATTGTAAGCGGCAGTCTTGAAAAACTGGAGCTAAAAAGGTAAAATCTTTCCAATGAACGCCAAGATCATGATCAACGGGAAAGAGGTAAGGCTAAAGGACTATCCTAAGAGAGTGCTTTATAACCTTCTTGTGGGCTATGTAAAGAGTCTAAACATTGATGAAGAACCAAGAGAGATTGAGGTGTATGTCAGGCTCAAAGAGGAGGATAGTAGAAAGTCTTAACTTTGAAGTCCAAGAGGAAGACGAGGGCACAAGGCTTGACCAATTTTTGGCAAAGGTCTATCCAGACTTTTCAAGGAGTTATCATCAAAGGCTTATTGAAGAAGGCTATGTATACTTAGAGGGGCGGGCTACAAAAAAGGCGAGCAAAAGGCTAAAGGCGGGCCAGCGCGTGGAGCTTTTGCTGCCAGAGCCAGAGCCTCTCGAGGTCCTCCCAGAGAACATACCCTTAAATATAATCTACGAGGACGAGCATATACTTGTGCTTGTAAAGCCCTGCGGCCTTGTGGTCCATCCTTCACCGGGCCACACTTCTGGAACCCTTGTAAACGCCCTTTTGTACCATGTTAAAAGCCTCTCTTCCATAGGTGGTGTGGAAAGGCCCGGCATAGTGCACAGACTAGACAAAAACACCATGGGCCTTATGGTGGTGGCAAAGACGGACAAGGCACACCAAAGCCTATCAGAGCAGTTTAAAGAAAGGAGGGTGGAGAAGCTTTACAAAGCCCTTGTTAAGGGCCTGCCGGAAAAGGATTACTACATGATAGAGGCGCCCATAGGAAGGCACCATATAGACAGGAAAAGGTTTGCCATAAGGGAAGAGGGCAAGTTAGCTAAGACTGAAGCTTGGGTTTTGGAGAGGTTTTACCGCCAGGGCATAGCCCTTTTGGAGGTAAAAATACACACCGGCAGAACACACCAGATAAGGGTCCATCTTTCCTCCCTTGGCTTCCCCATCCTTGGAGACACAACCTACGGCTTTAAAAGGAGCTCGGTGGACAAAGGGCTGCTTGAAAAAATGGGAGATTGCCATATGCTTTTGAGCTACCGCCTTGGCTTTGAGCATCCTACGGAAAAAAGGTGGATGAGCTTTCAGATAAATTACCCAAAGCCTTTTGAAGATGTTTTAAGCTTCATAAAGTATTTGGAGGAAGAGGCTTCTTAGCCTTTCAAGGGCACCATCTCCACCAAGGATATGCCTCAACCTTTCAAAATCCATCTTCATAGACTCCCTTAGGCTTTCATCTTCCAAAAGGCTTTTTACCTTTTTGCATAGCTCTTCTGGGCTCTTTTGTACAAACTCTGGCACCACCTCCCTTTGCAGTACAAGGTTTGTAAGGGCCACATATTTGACCTTTACCAAAAGCCTTCCCAAAAGGTAGGTGAGTGGGTTGACCCTATAAAAGACCACATGGGGGGAGCCAAGAAGGCTTGCCTCCAGCTCTGCAGTGCCGCTGGCAAGCACCGTCAGATGGGCATAGGCCATAAGGTTGTAGGAAGGGCTTTCCATATCCCTTGGTGTAAAGACTTTTACCGGAAAGCCCCTTAATCCTTCCTGCACATAGTCCTTAAAGCCTTCAAAGGTGGGGATAAGCAGGGGCATATGGGGCCTTAAACACTCAAGCACAGACCTAAGGTAGGGCACATGTCTTTTTATCTCACTCCACCTGCTCCCGGGGAGGAGCGCCAAATACCTTTCCGACCCGGCAAGCCTTTTTACCTCCTCCTCACCCATGGTGGGCTTGGCCAAGTCTACCAAGGGATGTCCTACAAAATGGACCTTAAACCCCTCCCTTGCATACTTCTTGTAAAACTCCACCTCAAAGGGGAGGATAACTATAAGATGGTCTGCCAATTCTGAGATAATCCTTGCCCTTCCCTCCTTCCATGCCCAAACCTGCGGTGATATAAAGTATATGACCTTTTTGACCTTTCCCTTTGCCCTCTTTAAAAGGGGCAAGTTGAAGGCTGGGGCGTCGCAAAGTATCAAGGCGTCCATCTCGGGCAAAAGCTCCTCTATCCTCTTCCAAAGCCTGTAGACATAGGGTACCTTTGGAAGGGCTTCCACTATACCCACCACCGAAAGGTCTTCTATCCTTGCCAAGCTTTTAAAGCCTATAGATTCAAGCCTTTCATCCGTTATGCCATAAAGGCTTATACCTTTTATATCCTTAAAGATGTTATACACATAGTTGCTGGCCGACCTCTCCCCCAAAGAGACAAAAATATTCATTGAGCCTTGGCATAAAGGCTAAAGAGACCCTCTCCAACCCTTTCAACCCTTACGCTTACATCATCAAGCCTTAAAAAGAGGGCATGCCCTATCTCCACCCTGCCGGAGCTCCTTATGCTTACATACCTTTCTGCGTGGCAATCTTCAAGGCTGTTCCTAAAGGTGGTTTTTAAATAGGCTCCGTCATGATGCTCCATTATCTCGGTAAAGGCTACCTCCATATAGTTGTTTTCCTCCACAGCCCTTTTCCAAGGCCCGTTGAGCTCAGGGCTTTTTAGCTCAAGCTTTATGCCAAACTCCAGATCCTCCCTATCTATCTCTTCCAAAAGCTCTTTCACCTTTGGTCCAAGGCTTTGGCATAGGTCTTTTAGCTTAAATAGGGCTTCCTGCCTATAAATTTCCTTTATGGGCATGAGAATATTATAATCGGGGCGCATTGATATGCGTCCTTTCAAAAAAAAGGTAGCACAGGCACCCCTGCCTGTGTAAAAAAAATTAACATCACCCTACCCTTAACACCACCTTCCCAAAATGCCTTGAGCTTTCTAAGTATGTATGGGCATCCTTTGCCCTTTCTAAGGGGAAGACCTTGTCTACCACAGGCTTTAAAAGCCCCCTTTCAAAAAGCTCGCTTATCTTGAAAAGGTCTGCCCTTGGGCCCATATAAACGCCCAAAAGCTCAATCTCCCTCACAAATATGTACCTTATGTCCACCTTTGCCTCAGATCCTGTGGTGGTTCCAAAAAAGACAAGCCTTCCACCACGCCTCAAACATTCCACACTTTTCCAAAAAGTCTGGCTTCCTACATGATCCATCACTATATCCACACCCTCCCTAAAAAGCTCCCTCACCCTTTGGACTACATCCTCCTCATAGTGGTTTATAACCACATCTGCTCCAAGCTCTTTGCACATTTTTGCCTTCTCCTCCGAGCCCACCGTGGCTATTACAAAGGATCCAAAAAGCTTGGCAATTTGGATGCCAGCCACACCCACGCCGGAGGAACCTCCCCATATGAGCACCCTATGATAAGGCTTGATGTTGGCCTTGTTGACAATGGCGTTCCAGACGGTGAGGAAGGTAAGAGGATAGGAGCTTGCCTCCTCAAAGCTAAGGTTGGATGGCTTTTTTATCACATTCCTCGCCGGCACACCCACATACTCCGCATAACCACCCTTTGACCTAAGTCCAAGTATATCGTAGTGCCTGCAATGGTTGTCATGGCCGCTCTGACACTCATAACATACACCGCAGGAAAGGCCCGGAGCTACCACTACCTCATCCCCTTCCTTTACCTCCTTTACCAAGCTTCCCACCCTTTCTACCACACCGCTTACATCTGCACCCAATATATGAGGAAGCTCGGGCTTTATTGCAAGGGCCCCCATCCTCACCCATATATCAAGGTGGTTTAGGGCCACCGCCTTTACCCTTATGAGTACCTCATCCTCCCTTATCTGCGGCATCGGAAAGTCTTCCACAAACCTTAGCTTTTCCACACCACCAAAGCCTTCAAGCACAACGGCACGCATCAGGTAGTATTATATTAGATTGATGGACCTAATTAGGACCTACCGTCTTGTGCCTTTGGAGGATAAAGAAGGTTATGTAAAGCTGCTGGTTCCAAGGGACTTTGACCCTCTCCTGTTGGAGGAGGTGCGCTTTTCTTTGGGCAAAGAGGTTATCCCTGTTTATGTATCTGAGGAGGAGTTTTCTCAAAGGCTTCAGGAGGTTTTGGCCCAAGAAGAGCCCCTTGTAGAAGTGGAAGGTGTGGAGGAATCTGAGGTAAGGGACATACTTTATGAGGAGGAAACAAGCCCTGCCGTAAGCTTTGTAAACCAGACCCTTATAAAGGCCGTAAACCTCGGAGCCTCCGATATACACATAGAACCATATGAGAGCCACTCCTTTGTAAGGTTTAGGCTGGATGGCATACTCCACCAGTATACACAAATTCCCCTTTCCCTTCACGATCAGGTGGTATCACGCATAAAGGTTCTTGCAAACCTAAATGTGGCGGAAAAGAGGGTGCCGCAGGATGGGAAGATAGCAGTTAAGGTGGGGAAAAGACATCTGGACATAAGGGTATCGGTGGTGCCCACCGTCTTTGGAGAAAGGTTGGTGCTAAGGCTTTTGGAAAAGGGTGGAAAGGTCCTAAGGCTGGAGGACCTTGGCCTTTGGGAGGAGGACCTTCTGAAGCTAAAGAGGTTGGCTCAAAAGCCTTACGGCATTGTGCTTTCCACCGGGCCCACCGGCTCTGGCAAAAGCACCACCCTTTATGCCATCATAATGGAGATAAAAAGCCCAAAAAAGAACATAATCACCATAGAGGACCCCCCAGAGTACCAGATAGAAGGTGTAAGCCAGATACAAGTGAACCCAAAGGTAGGCCTTACCTTTGCCGCAGGCCTAAGGTCCATACTAAGGCAGGATCCAGATGTGATAATGGTGGGAGAGATAAGGGATTCGGAGACGGCTGAGATAGCGGTACAGTCTGCCCTCACGGGGCACTTGGTCCTTTCCACCCTTCATACCAACGATGCACCCTCCGCCATTACAAGGCTCTTTGACCTTGGCATAGAGCCCTTTTTGATAGCCAGCGCCTTGGAAGGTGTAATAGCCCAAAGACTGATAAGGAAGATATGCCCACACTGTAAGGAAGAATACAGCCCTTCGGGGGAAGAGCTAAGGGAGCTTGGCCTTTCTGGAGGTTATACCTTTTACAGGGGAAGGGGCTGCGAGCAATGTATGGGGATGGGCTACAGGGGTAGAACGGGCATCTTTGAAGTGTTGGAGGTGGATGAAGAGCTTAAAAAACTCATAGTAAAAACCCAGTCTGCCACCGACATAAGGAACTTTGTAAAGTCAAGAGGCTTTAAGAGCATGTTGGAAGATGGCATAAGGAAGGTCCTCTCCGGCATAACAACGCCAGAAGAGGTCATAAGGGCTGTAAAGGTGGAAGAAGGATGATAAAAAAGGTGGTGAGCGCCAAAGAGGGTGAAAAAAGGCTATCTGTAGAGTACAACCCTATCACAAAGAAGTGGAAGGTCTCCAAAAGGTCTGGAAGGCTCCTATGCGTGGTACCTTCACATAAAAGCCTCATAAAGGTGGAGGAAAAGAAAGGAAGGGAGGAGCTAAGGGCTTATGTGAAAGAAAGGTTTCCGGAGAGCAGGTATGATATAAAGCTTTTGGAGGATAGGGCATACATAGCCTTGTGCAAAGGTTGTTATGAGTGTGAGGATATAGAGCTTGAGCCTTTTGCACTGGCAAGGCTTTTTGGTATGTACGGTAAGGATGGCTTTGTCATAGATTTTGGAAAGAACAAAACGGTATTTGTGGAGGTGGAAGGGGGGCTTTTGAAGTCCTTTAGGGTGCTTATGAGGGGTGGTGATTACCTTACACAAAGAATAGCGGAAAAAAGAGGTTTGAGCTTTGAAAAGGCCGAGGAGCTAAAGAAGTCTGAAGGCTTGAACCTAAAGGAGGTGAGGGAGGGCTTTTTTGAACTTTTGGAGCTCTCTGGCTACACCTTTAAAGAAAAAAGCCTTCTGCTTACCGGTGGCGGCTCAAGGCTAAGGGGCATAGGGGAGCTCTTTACAAAGAGCCTAAACTTTGGACTTTGCGACCCCGAGTATGCGGTGTGCTTGGGTGCTTGTCTTAGAGAGGTCCTAAAAAACCCCTACCCAGACTTTACAAAGAAGGAGCTAAGCCAGCAAGACATAAAAAGGCTTGTTTATACTGGATCCAGCGTGGGACTTTTTTTCTTCCTTAGCCTCTTTGCCACCAGCAGGCTCTACTCGGTAGAAAGGCTCAAGGATTTGCAGGCTTCAGAGTTTAAAAGGCTTTTCCCAAAGGAGCCTGTAGTCTCCCTTTATGATCAAGTGAGGGCAAAGGTATATGCGGGGGAGGAGTACAAGCTTACAAAGGCACTGTTAAGGGTCCAAGATAACCTAAGGCCCGGCATGAAAATATACACCTTTGATTATGCCGAAGGAAGGCTCATCATAAAAGGTGAGGCAGACAAGAACCTCCTTGAAGGCATAAAACCTTACGCCATCAAGGACACGGCGGCAGGCAGGGTGGAGTTTGAGATAAGATGGCCATGATGGTAAAGAGGATAAACCTTATAATGCTTCTCCTTTCTTTGCTTTTGTTTGTCTTTCTCCTTGATAGGTATTACAGGCTTAGGTCCTCTTACTACCTTGAGTATTTGAGATATAAGGAGGTGATGCTACTTCTTAAGAACTATCAGGCTCGCCAGAAGGCTGCCATAGATGAAAACTTTGTAAGACAAAGGCTGTCGGAGGTGGGGGCAGACTTCTTGTCCTTCAAGCAAACAGATATGGGCTATGAGGTAAAGGCAAAGAACTTGAGGGGAGAAGGGATCCCAAGGCTTGTTTATGCCATTGAAAGTGCAGGGGTGGAGATAAGCAAGTTTAAGGCTGTGGACAACACGGGGCAGGGCATATACGATTTAGAGATGGTCTTAAGATGACCATAATATTGGCTTTGTTTTTGTTTCTTAGTGCAAGCCTTGTGGTTGTGGACCTATACACCACCGTAAAGAGCGCGCAGGTTAGCCTTCAGCAGGTTTATGCACGCATACAAGCCCTCTATGTATTCAAATCAGCCCTTCCCTTAGCCATAGCCATCATAAGGTCGGATGACGCTTCCGTAGACCATCTAAAAGAAAGGTGGGCAACGCCTCTTAGCTTTAAGACGGAAAGGGGAGAACTGAGCCTTAGCATATACGATGAGGATAGGTTTATAAACCTAAACACGGCTGGCGAATATCCAGAGCTCTTTAAACATCTCTTCTCAAATTTGCGGATAGATGAGGAATATTTAAACAGACTGCTCATATGGATAGGTAAAAGGGAAGGCTCTTTTGATAGCCCCTATCCTATAAAAAGGGCACCCCTTAGCTCAAAGGAGGAGCTTTTGTATGTGGGCTTTGGACCCCAAGACCTTCAAGGAAAGACCATAGGCAAGGACTTTTATCCCGGCCTTTGGAGCCTTACCACCACCTTCTCCTCCGGAAAGGTTAACATAAACACAGCACCCTTTTATGTACTGCTTTCCCTTGACAAAGATATGGACCAAACCCTTGTTAACAGGATTATTGAAAGGAGGTTAAGGGAGCCTTTTAAAAGGCCGGAGGACCTTTTGCTTGTAGAGGGCTTTACCTTTGACATGCTCTACAGGATGAGAAACTACATAGACACAAAAAGCAGGTTCTTTCACATAGTTATGGACATAAAAAGCGGAGGATATAGCCTTAGCTTTTCCGCCATCTATGACAGGCAGGGGGACAAAGTTGTTTACAAAAAGATATACTGAAGCTTTGCTTTATAGCTTGCTCCTTTTAAATCTTCTTCTTCATAGGCTCTATAACCTTCCAAACTTTAGCCCCCTGTTGCTCTTGCTTCCTCTTGTCTTTTTGCCTTATGAAAGGCTTGGCATAAAAAACTGGTGGAACCTAAGCCTTCTTTCATTACCTTTCCTCTACATGCTTCATAAGGAGAACTTTTTTGCTCTTTCTTTGCAAGCCTTTGCAGAAGAACTCTTCTTTAGAGCTTACCTTATGCAAAGCCTTTCTAACCTTTCCGTTTCTCTCCTCTTTACCCTTCCGCACATCATCCTATACAGCGACCTTTGGTCCTTTCTTACCTTCTTCCCCTCCCTTTTTTATGGCTTTGTCTACCAGAGGACTGGATCCCTTGCCTTTGTGAGCCTTTTGCATCTTGCGAGCAACTTGCTATGGTTTAAGGTGATTAAAATTTATATGATACTTTAAATACACAGGCAAGAATGCCTGTGCTACGCCCTATTAGGAAAGGAATTTATTAATTTCTCACCCAGCATAAAAAGGCAATAAAATTTATTCTATGCACCAGCTTATTATAATAGGTGGAGGGCCGGCAGGCATATCCGCAAGTATATACGCCCAAAGAAAAAGGATGGATTTTTTGTTGATAACTAAGGAAATAGGGGGTCAGGTTCTAAAGGCGGGGGAGATAGAAAACTACCTTGGCTATGCTATGGTGGACGGCATAGTCTTTGTGGAGAGGATGTTGGAGCAGATGGAAAGGCTTGGGGTGGAGCCCCTTGTGGATGAGGTGGTAGAAGTGGAAAGGGAAGGGGAAGGCTTTAAAGTAAAGACGGCCTCTGGGAAGGGTTTTTATACAAAAACTGTGCTTTTTTGCACTGGTGCTGAGCACAAAAAGCTTGAAAGTCCCCGGAGAGAGGGAGTATACGGGAAGGGGAGTTTCATACTGTTATACCTGCGATGCGCCCTTTTTTAGGGATGCCAAGGTGGTAGTGGTGGGTGGAGGCAACTCGGGCTTTGAAGCTGCAGACCAGCTTACAAGCTACGCAAAGGAGATATACCTTGTGGAGTTTACCAACCACTTTAAGGCTGATGAGATATTAAAGGAAAAGGTCCTTTCAAATCCAAAGGTCAAACCCTTACTTAGGCACAGGATCGTTGAGATCTTTGGGGACGGCAAGGGTGTAAAAGGTGTGCTGTTGGAAGACCTTGAAAAAGGAGAAAGCTATAAGATTGAAGCGGAGGGAGTCTTTGTAGAGGTAGGGCTAAAGCCCAACTCGGAGCTTGCAAAAAGGCTTGGTGTTTTGACAACCCAAAGGGATGAGATCATCATAGATTGCAACAACAGAACCTCCGAAAGGGGCCTTTATGCCGCCGGAGATTGCACAAACATTTTTGCAAAGCAGATAATAACCGCAGCGGGAGAGGGTGCCAAAGCCCTCTTATCCATATACCATGACCTTACCTATGGTGTGTCTTCATGGATATAGCAAGGTTCATAGACCATTCCATACTAAGACCCAACCATACTCTAAGAGATCTGGAAGAGCAGGTAAGGAGATGTATTGAATTTGGCGTGTACGGTGTTTGTGTTAACCCCTTTTGGGTAAAGAAGGCTGTGGAGCTTGCACAGGATAGGCTTGTGGTTTGTAGCGTTATCTCCTTTCCCTTTGGGCTTGAAAGAAAGGAGGAAAAGATATATCAGTCGGTAAGGGCTTTGGAAGAAGGTGCCAAAGAGTTAGACATAGTTATGAACATCTCAGCTTTTAAAAGCGGCCTTTTCAAATATGTGGAAGAGGAGCTAAAGGCAATAGCGAGGAATACGGAGGGTGCCGTTAGAAAGGTTATCATTGAAAGCGCCTACCTTTCGGAAAAGGAGATGACTTTTGCCCTTGAACTTATAATAGATGCGGGTATGGAGTTTGTAAAAACTTCTACAGGCTACGCGGAAAGGGGAGCCACAGAAGAGGATGTAAGGCTGCTTTTGGAGGCTTCAAGAGGAAGGCTAAAGGTAAAGGCATCGGGGGGTATAAGAACAAGGGAGCAAGTTTTAAACTTTTTGAACCTTGGAGTGCATAGAATAGGAACCAGTGCTACCTTTGAAATACTTGGAGGAAAAGGATGATAAAAAGGTACACAAGAAGACAGATGGAGGAAATATGGTCAGACTTAAACAAGTTTAGGCTTTGGCTTAGGGTAGAGTTGGCCGTTTGCAAAGCTTGGCACAAGCTTGGGAAAATACCCACTTCTGCGCTGGAGGAGATAGAAAGAAGGGTGTATGTGAATGAGAAGGTCCTTGAGAAGATAGAGGAGTATGAGAAGAAGTACAGGCATGATGTTTTGGCCTTTGTTTCTGCCATAGGTGAGCAAATACCGGATTACTCCCACTACTTTCACATGGGGCTAACCTCCTCCGATGTGGTGGATACAGCCTTGGCGCTGCAATTAAAGCAAGCTCTGGAGCTAATAATTGAAGATGTGGACAAGGTAATGGAAAGGTTGAGGGATCTTGCTTTGGAGCACAAGGGGACTGTTATGATGGGGAGGACGCATGGAGTACATGCAGAGCCCATCACCCTTGGCATTAAGTTCCTAAGCTGGTATGAGGAATTGAAGAGAAATAAAGAGAGGCTTTTGCAAGCCTTGGAGAATATATCCTACGGTAAGCTATCGGGAGCGGTCGGCACCTACTCCAACCTTCATCCAGAGGTAGAGAAGGAAGCTTTAAAAGACCTTGGCCTAAAGGTGGAGCCTATATCCACCCAGATAGTACCAAGGGACAGACATGCCCAAGTTATGTACGCCCTTACCTCCACAGCCTGCGCCCTTGAAAGGTTTGCCACAGAAATAAGACACTTACAAAGAACAGAGGTTTTAGAGTTAATGGAACCCTTTAAAGAGGGACAAAGGGGCTCCTCTGCCATGCCTCATAAAAAGAACCCCATTCATGCGGAACGCCTTTGCGGCCTTGCAAGGCTCATAAGGGCTAACCTTTTGGTAGCCCTTGAAAACATACCCCTATGGCACGAAAGGGACATATCCCACTCTTCCGCCGAGCGGATAATCTTGCCCGATTCTACCATAGCCCTTGATTACATGCTAAACCTCTTCTTGGAAATGTTAGAAGGTCTTGTAATCAACAAGGAAAGGATGATAAAAAATTTAGAACTTTCCCGTCATTTGTACGCTTCTTCAAAGGTTTTGGTAAAACTTATGGAAAAGGGCGTACCAAGGGACAAAGCCTATGATACGGTGCAAAGGTGTGCCATGAAAAGCTGGCAGGAGGATATACCCTTTGAAAGAGCCCTGTGGGAAGATCACGAGGTAAGCCAATATCTGAGCTTGGAAGAGATAAAGGAGAGCCTAAAGCCCGAAAACTTCCTACAACATATACAAACCATATATCAGCGATGCTTGCAAGTTTGAAAAAATAAAAAATTCCATAGGGAAAAAGAATTATCCCTTAGTCTATTGCGTAATCAGAGGTAGCGCGGGATCTTGCCCGCGCCTTTTGGTTAATTTTTTTCCACAGGCAAGAACGCCTGTGCTACTTTTTTAATGATGCTATAAGTAAATAGATAACAAAAGCCAAGCCTACGCATAGAGCGCAGGCTACTGTGAACCTTATCAACTTCCCAATTTTATTGCCTCCTCAAGGGCTGTGTTCTTTTCATAAAGCCTTGTAAGGTTTTCGCTCCTTTTGGTTATCCAGTTGCTTCTGTATAAATGAACAGCCCTCTTATATACCCCCTCTTGAGACCTCAAAGTCCTTATACCCTTCTCTTCCTTTGGTAGCATCTCAAGAAGACTTCTTAGGAAGTCTGTGTGGTTAAAGGACTTGTTTAACACCCTTTGGGCTTTTACTTTTCCCATCAAGCTTGTAAAGGTGCCCTCCAATTCACCTATAAGGTCCATGGGGATCTTTATGGGTGCCAAGGAGCTTATGCCATCTTCAAAGGGTGAAAAGACTACCTTATGCTCCATATTCTCCAAAATCTTTTCAAGCTCTTCCATACTTAGATAGTCCAAAAGGTCCTCTCCAAAGATCACCACCCTTTTGGCCTCCCTAAGAGCTCCTCCAAGGCTTGAAAGCTCTTGCACTGGTATGCTTTCTGTAAGCCCTAAGAAGTTGCCATCATGAACCAGCATAAGCTCCAAGCCTTTTTCTTCCCTTAGCTTTCTTAAGTAATCTCCCCATTCCCTTGCCTCCCTCTCTTGCATGCCTATGGGGTTAAAGATGACCAAGCCCTTCCCATTCAACCTCTTTAGATCTTCCTTTCCTATAACAACGGGGTTTAGCTTCCTGTCCCTTTGTATGTTTCCTATTTTGTAAACCTTCCTTTTGAGGTAATAAGAAAGGGCTGGCGCCGTGGAAGTTATATCCTCTCCTATAAGCACATAAAAGTCGGCAGAATTTAAATCTTCCAAGGTTAAGGGTTTGTAATCTCCGTAAGCTTCAAGGAAGGGCACAAGGTCAAAGGTAAGGGGTGTGCTAAGCATGGACCCTGTTCTACGGGCTATTTCTCTGATAAGGCTGTAATCCTCGTTGCTCAAATAAGAGGAGAGCACTATAAGAGTGTTCTCTCCCTTTAAAAGGGTGGATACAAAGTTTGCCAAGTTGCCCCTTGTTTCCTCTTTCCCAAAGACCTTGGGCTCCCTCAACCTGTTTTCATTAAGCACATCGTAGCCAAAAAAGGCTTTTGCACATATCATAAGCTCATCGGTGGGCTTTGTTCTATAAACCTTATCTTTTGACCTCCAATCTCCTGTTCCATACTCTATCTGGACTTGGCAGCCCACGGGACAAAGGTTGCAAATGGTTTTCCCCTTTTTAAGGAGCCAGCTCCTTGTCCAATACTTAAAGGGCTTAGAGATTATGGCTCCCACAGGGCAAACATAAACACATATACCACACATCTCGCAAGAAGAGGTGTCCATAGGCCTTATGGTGGGAGCTATGTTTGCCTGAAAGCCCCTTTCTTCCACATACAAGGCATGGGCTCCCACCACATCATCGCATGCCCTTGTACACCTATAGCAAACCACACATCTATTGGAATAGTACTCAAGAAAATCACTCTCCCAATCAAGCTGGTGTCTTTTCTTTTCAAGGGCGGATATGGGGACTATCTGCCTTTGCGGCCCAAAGAGAGCTCCGTAGTTTTGCAGGTCGCACTCTCCCGCCTTGTCGCATATAGGACAGTCAAGGGGATGCCTTGTCATAAGGGCCTGCAAAAGATACTTTTGGTTTTCCACAACGATGGGATGCCTTGTGGATATGGACATACCTTCCTCTGGATAGGTATTGCAAGAGGTCATAAGCCTTCCAGTCTTTTCGTTAAAAACTATACACATCCTACAGGCACCTATTATCCTAAGGCTTGGATGGTAGCAAAAGTAGGGTATTTGAAAGCCGAGCTCAAGGAGGCTTTTGAGAAGGGGCTTATCCTTTTCAAGCTCATATTCTTTACCATCTATGTACACTTTAACCTTTTCCATCGGCCTTTCCTCCAAATTAGAACTTTATTTTAACAGGAGTACCTCTCTTCATAAGTTGTTCAATGCCTTCTACGGCTCCTTCAAAGTCCACCACTGCACCGCCAAAGCCCTTGGCAAACCTTTCCGCATCCTCCTTGCTGGAAAAGGCAATGGCCGAAGGGGAGCAGCAAGGCAGGGCGGAAGAACCTATCACATACCAAGCAGAAAAGCAGCTCAAAGGCTTGCAGTTTATGAAATCCCAGGTCATACAAGATTCTATATCCTCTTCCTTTATGTTTTTGTAAAGAAGTAGCCCGCAGTGGGCGCAGCAAGCCTTTATAACTCTTCCACGCTTGAGCCTGTATGTAAACTCCAACCTTTTTTCCACCGGCTTTGTACAATAGGCGCAAGAATAGGTCTTTTCTTCAACCATTTCCCCCGCCTCCTCCCTTAAGAGGAGTTCCCCGTGCTTTCTTACAATCCTTCCCTCCTTTTCCAACTCCCTCACATCCCTGTATATGGTCATGAGGGATGTGCCAAAATACTGGGCCAAGGTCTTTACATTTCTGTAGCCTTGAGCTATAAGTTCCAGTATTTTTTCCTTTCTTTCCATGTTAAAATTATAATCCCGATTATGCAGAAAAGCCTAATCTCTGTCAGGGACCTTAGCAAGGAAGATACGATAGCTCTCAAAAAACTCTTTGAGGATTTTAAAAAGGGAAGAAGGGAAAGCTTAGAAGGTGATTGTGCCCTTCTTTTCCTTGAGAGCTCTACAAGGACTAGGCTTTCCTTTGAAAAGGCTTGCAGGCTTTTGAACCTCAGAAGCTACTATCTGGGACCAAGGGAAAGCTCCATAGAAAAGGGTGAAAGCTTTGGCGATACCCTTAAAACCCTTAAAGCCTTGGGCTTTAGGGCTGTTATATTCCGTGTGCCCTTTGTGCTTTTCCCATACCAACAATACTTGGAAGGGTCTACAAGCTTGATAAACGCGGGAGATGGTACCCATCAGCATCCCACGCAGGGGCTTATAGACCTGTTTACCGCCTTGGAGGTTTACGAGAAGGTAGAAAGCTTAAAGGTTCTGTATGTGGGTGATATACTCCATAGCAGGGTTTTTAGGTCTTCCTCTTACCTTTTTAAACTCTTTGGGGCAAAGGTTGGAGTTTGTGGTCCCAGAACCCTTATACCCTTAGACCTTTCTCCCTTTGATGTGGACATGGTCTTTGATGATGTGGACCTTGCCATAGAGTGGGCGGACCTTTGCATATGGCTTAGGCTCCAAGAAGAAAGGTTCAAGGAGCAGTACATACTAAGCAAGGAAAGCTACTTTTTGCAATTTGGACTTACAAAGGAAAGGCATGGGAGGTTAAAGGGCTACTTTATGCATCCGGGGCCTGTGAATGTTTATGTGGACATAGACGCCCAAGTGCTATACTCGGATAAATCCTTGGTGCTAAGACAGGTTCAGGCTGGGCTATATACAAGGATGGCCCTTTTGTATTGGGCTTTGTCAGATGGGTAGAATACTTCTTGGCGTCAGCTCAAGCATAGCCATATACAAGGCTTGCGAGGTTGTAAGGGAACTAAAAAAAGCCCATCATGAGGTCAAGGTGGTTCTCTCCCCCTTTTCCCAAAGGTTTATAAGTCCTTTGACCTTTTGGGCCCTATCGGGCCACAAGGCCTATGTAGATTGGGAAGAGGACCCCCTTCTTCATATCAACCTCCCAAGATGGTCGGAGCTTTTCCTAATAGCACCTTGTAGCATAAACACCCTTTCCAAGATCGCCCTCGGTATAGGTGATAACCTTTTGACCACCTGCGCCCTTTCCCATAAGGGTATGCTAATGCTTGCGCCCGCTGGAAATGTGGAGATGTACAAAAACGCAGCAGTCCAAGAGAACATAAAAAGGCTTAGGGAAAGGGGGGTGATAATCATAGAGCCAGAGGAGGGGAAGCTTTTGTGTGAGGAGGAGGGCCAAGGGAGGCTTGCCTCCGTGGACAGAATACTTGATTGGGTGGAGTATGCCCTAAGGCCAAAGCCTTTGAAGGGCAAAAGGGTTTTGATAACGGCGGGAGCCACGAGGGAGTTTATAGACCGCGTAAGGTTCATATCCAACTTCTCCAGCGGTCTTATGGGCTTTTCTTTGGCTAAGGTTTTCAGATGGTATGGAGCTCAAGTGAGAGTTATAGCGGGCTTTACCACCGCCAAGGAGCCTCCAGAGGTAGAAATAGTAAGGGTGGTATCCGCCCAAGAGATGTACCAAAAGGTGATGGAATCCTTGGAAGATGCCCATATAGTGGTTATGAACGCAGCGGTGGCCGACTATAGACCCTTGGAGATGCATGCAGGGAAGTTAAAAAAGCAGGAGTTTATGGAGCTAAAGCTGGTAAAGAACCTCGATATACTGGAAAGCGTAGGAAGAATAAAGGGTAAAAGGTTTTTGATAGGCTTTGCCCTTGAAGAAAGAGAAAAGTTAAAGGAAAACGCCCTTAAAAAGCTATCCTCCAAAAACCTTGACCTTATAGTAGCCAATCCCCTTGAAAGCATGGGCTCGGAGGCCTATGAGGGCCTTTTGATCTTTGCCAATGGAAAGGTGGTGGAAATAAAGGCAAAGAACAAGCTTGAAGCAAGCGAGAGGATTTTGAAGGAGATGTTGGAATGTCTTTAGGCTGTTTTATATCACCACCTGCTTGACAAAGATTATATGGGGTAATTTCTTGAGCTCCTCAAGGACCTCCTCAGGCACTGGATCGTCCAAGTTAAGGATGCCCAAGGCTATACCCCCCTTCTTTTCCCTTCCAAGCCTAAAGCCTGCAATGTTTATACCTGCGCTGCCAAGGATGGTGCCTATTTTTCCTATGACCCCGGGCACATCTCTGTTTTCAAAGACAAGCATTATGCCCTCTGGCTCCACATCCACACGGTAGCCGTCAATCTGGAAGATCTTGGGTATGTGTCCTTCCAGCACAGAGCCTGCTATGACCTTTTCTGAGCTATCGGCCTTTGCCACCACCTTTATGTAGTGCTTGTAATCCTCGCTTTCTTCGGAGGTTAGCTCCTCCACCTTTATGCCTCTGTCCTTTGCCACATAGCTGGCATTTATTATGTTTACAGGAAAATCTACTATCTCCTTTAGTATGCCCATCAGCACGCCAGAGGCTATGGGGTGGAAGTGCTGGGCTATATCGCCCCTTACCTCTATATGAACCTCCCTTATGCCCTCCTCGGACCATTGCACCAAAAACTTTCCCATCTTCTCCGCAAGGTCAAGATGGGGCTTTATAAGGGTAAGCACGGAAAGGTCTGGGAAGGGAGCATTCACCACATACTCCACCGTTTGACCGCGCAGAGCCTTTATAACCTGCTGGGCAACTATAACTGCCACATTTTCCTGCGATTCGTAAGTGTTTGCTCCTATGTGGGGAGAAAGGGACACATTGGGGAATTTGGATAGGGCTTTTATAAACTCATGGGGAGGAGGCTCCACCGAGAAGACATCAAGCCCAACTCCCGCAAGCTTTCCACTTTCCAGCGCCCACAGAAGATCCTCATCCTTTACGATGCCACCCCTTGCACAGTTTATAAGTATGGCACCATCCTTCATAATCTCAAACTCCCTTCTGGTGATCATATGCTTGGTTTCGTGGGTAAGGGGGGCATGAATGGTTAAAATGTCTATCTGTTTTAGCATATCCTGCAGCTTGTCAAAGAGTTTTACACCAAGCCTGTCGGCTTTTTCTCTTGGTATATAGGGGTCGTAGGCGTACACGGTCATGCCAAAGGCTTTTGCCCTTATTGCCACCTGTGAGCCTATGTTCCCAAGCCCTATTATGCCAAGGGTCTTTCCGTAAAGCTCCGTTCCCATAAACTTCTTTCTGTCCCATCTTCCCTCCAGCATGCTGTTGTGGGCTGTATGGGCGTTCCTTACAACGTTTAGCATATGGCAAAGGGTTAGCTCTGTTGCTCCTATGGTGTTGGCACCGGGTGTGTTTATTACCAATATGCCCCTCATGGAGGCTGCTTCTATGTCCACATTGTCCACGCCTACCCCCGCCCTACCTATCACCTTTAGGTTTTTACCCCTTTCTATCAGCTCTGCGGTCACGGGCGTTCTACTTCTTGTGATTATACAATGGTAATTTTCCACCACCTCAAGGAGTTCTTGGTAGGATATGTCGGGCTCGTTGTCTACTTCAAAGTCGGGCTCCCGCCTTAGGAGTTCAATGCCCTTTTCAGAGATGGGGTCCGTTATAAGAATTTTGTGCATGCTTTACCTCCAAAGGTTGTATATATTAGAATAACATGAAAATTGATCTAAGCAACCTCTTGAAAAAGGAAGATAATCAAAACTGGAGCCCGGAGGGCTTTAAAGCCTACCTTAAAGCTTCCCTAATAGAAATAATAAGGCTTGAGCTGGAGAACCTTCCAAAGGAAGACTGGAAAAGGACCTTACAGACTTGGAGAAAGATATGCGCCTTTTGCAAGGATATGATGAAAAAGGGGGAAAGGGAAAGGTTTGAGCTTTATCAAAAGTTTGGGTTTGACCAAACGATGATACATATTTCTGAAAGTGTAATAGAAAAGCTTCAAGCTGCCTACAGCCTTGGGCTTTTAAAAGAAAAGGATCCGCCAGACTACATAATAAGGCTTGGCCTTGAGGATGATAAGGAAGGCTCGGAGGTTATAAGCTTTATGAAGGAATTCTTCAAGGTTTAAGTATACTTATAAGAGGGGGTAAGGGCTTACGATGAAGATCCTAAAGGCTAAGGAGATGCAGCTTTTGGACCAAAGGACCATAGAGGGCCTTGGTGTGCCCTCCCTTCTGCTTATGGAAAAGGCTGGGCTTTCTGTGGTGGAGGTCATAAGGCGGGAGTTTCCATATGCAAAAAGGATCCTTGTGGTCGTTGGCAAGGGAAACAACGGCGGTGATGGGCTTGTGGTGGCAAGGCACCTTTACCTTTTGGGCTACCAAGTGGGCTACGTGCTTGCCCTTGGAGAGGACCTAAAAGGTGATGCAGGCTTGCAGCTGAAAATCCTAAAAAACCTTGGCCTTGAGCCCCTAAGGGAGGTAGATCTTAAAAACTTTGACCTGATAGTGGATGCCCTTTTTGGCATAGGCTTTGAACCGCCAGTAAGGGCGGAGGCTCTCCCTTGGATTGAGCTTATTAACAACTCCCACCTTCCAGTGGTCTCTGTAGATATACCCTCTGGCCTCTGTGCAGACAGCTCAAAAGAGTATGAGCCCTCAGTGAGGGCAAGCATAACCGTTACTTTCCAATTTCCCAAAATATGCCACCTTTTGCATCCTTCCGCCAAAAGGTGTGGAAGGCTTTATGTGGCAAACATAGGCATACCCACAGGGCTTGCACAAGATATAAAAAGGGAAGTGCTTTTAAAGGTAAGCGTGCCCAAAAGGGACCCCGATGTGCATAAGGGCCTTATGGGCCATGTGCTTATAATAGGTGGAAGCACTGGTAAGACGGGTGCCGTGATTATGAGTGCAAAGGCTTCCACAAGGGCCGGTGCTGGGCTTGTAAGCGTAGGCATCCCAGAGGACTTAAATCCCATCTTTGAATCAAGCCTTGTAGAAGAGATGAGCATACCTCTAAGGGGTAAGGGTAGGCTTTCGGTGGAGGCTGCAAGGGAGGTGATTGAAATGCAAAGTAGGTTTTCTGCGGTGGCCGTTGGCATGGGCATGCATAGATACCCCGAGGGAAGGCTTATAATAAGAGACCTCCTGCTTGGCCTTGATAGGCCCCTTCTCATAGATGCAGACGGCCTTAACAACCTTGCGGACCTTGGCGTAGAAGTGCTAAGGGAGAGAAAGGGTATAACCCTTTTGACGCCCCATGTGGGAGAGTTTGAAAGATTAAGCGGGCTAAGAAAGGATTACATATTGGAAAATCTAATGGATGTGGCTCAGGATTTTGCTGTAAAATACGGGTGCTACCTTGTGCTAAAGTCGTCAAGGACCGTTATAGCCACGCCGGAGGGAAAAGCTTACCTTTCCATCCGAGGCACACCTGCCATGGCAAAGGGTGGAGTGGGCGATGTACTATCTGGTATTCTTGTGGCTCTCCTTGGCAGGGGCCTGCCGGCGGAGGAAGCTCTAAAGCTTGGAGTCTTTTTACATGGCTTGGCTGGAGAGATAGTGGAGAAGAAAGGGCATAGAGAGAGCCTAAGGGCCCTTGACCTTGTGGAAGCAATCCCAGAAGCTTATAATCTTATTGAAAATGAAGCTTTTGATAGCCTTATGTCTTATATCCCTTAGCGGCTGTGGTATAGTGCACATAGAGATAAGGGACAAAACACCCAAGAGGGAAGCGGAAAGACCCCAAAGAGGCGCAGAGGCACCACCCAAAAGCCACCATTTAACACAGGAAACCCTTAAGATCCTTCCACCGGTAAAGGGAAGGGCCACACCTACAGATAGGGGCTACTACATAAACACAGCCTGCGGTGAGTATTTTAGGTCTGTAAGCGAGGGCAGAGTTCTTTATGCGGACAACGATATTAAAAACTACGGCTGGGTGGTTATGGTGGAAAGCAATGGGGGCCTTGTCTATGTGTATGCAAAGGCTGGAAGTCTGTTGGTGAAAAAGGGAGAGGTGGTAAAGAGGAGCCAGCCTTTGGGCAGGGTGGGGGAAGGCAAAGAGGGCTGCGGCTTACTTTTTGAAGTAAGGGACCAGGAGGGAAGGCCGGTAAGGTTTAGCATAGAATGAAAGTTAGCTGAAAATAATGTATAATTTAAAAGCCATGATAGACATAGCCTTTGCTCAACAGACGGGACAGGGTTCAAGCCCGGTAGGAGCTTTGCTCTTTCAGCTTGTCTTCTTTATAGCCTTGTTTGCCCTTTTTTATTTCTTACTCATAAGGCCGCAGGCAAAGGCAAGAAAAAAACATCAAGAATTTTTGGCAAACCTTAAAAAGGGGGACAGGGTAGTCACCACCGGCGGCATATGGGGTACGGTGGTGGAAATAGGGGATGATACCGTTACGCTCAAGGTGGACGCCAACACAAAGATAACCTTTACAAAGGAAGCCATAGCCCATTACCAGCCCAATTACAAGAAAGAAGAAAGGGAAAAGGAAGAATAAATTTTTTCCTATGAAGCCGCTCTTGGAGGAGGGGGTAGTCCTTCCAGAAATAGAAGACTTTGGCAAGACTGCCCTTATAAAGGGGGAGCAGAGGATAAGCTACAAAGAGCTCATTGAACATATGTCAAGCTTTGCCAGCTTGGTAGATGCACTGCCGGGAGAGAGGGTGGTAATATGCTCCGAAAACAGGCCAGAATGGATTTATGCCTTTTATGGCGCATGGCAAAGGGGATGCATAGTGGTACCCATAGACTACATGTCCTCTTTGCAAGAGGTCTACTACATAGTTAAAGAAACGGAGCCATCTGTGATCTTTTGCTCAAATCAAACTCAAAAGACCATAAAAGAAGCCCTTGACAGGTCTAACATAAAGGCGGCGCTTTATAACTTTGATGAGCTTATCCTTCCCAAGCCCCTTGGAAGATCTCTCAGCAGGTCCCTCCACGAAACAGCTCTGATACTTTACACCTCCGGCACCACGGGAGAGCCAAAGGGCGTTATGCTAAGCTTTAAAAACCTGCTTTCCAACATAAAGGCCATAGAAAAGGTAGGAGTGGCGGGAAGGGAGGACATAACCCTCGCCCTTTTACCCTTCCATCATGCCTACCCCCTTATGGTCACCATGCTTGTGCCCCTTTACCTTGGCGCTACTATAGTCTTTTTAGAAAGGCTAAGCTCGGAAGAGCTTATAAAAGCTTTGCAAGAGCACAAAATAACCATACTTGTTGGAGTACCAAGGCTATACCAGCTATTGCATCAAAGGATTATGGAAGGCGTAAGGGCAAGCCCTTTAGGTAATCTGCTTTTTGCCCTTTCCCCCTTCCTTACCCCACCCTTAAGAAGGCTTATTTTTAAAAGGGTTCAAAAAGCCTTTGGAGGAAGGATAAGGTACCTTGTGAGCGGTGGAGCCAAACTGCCCTTAGACATAGCCCTTGACCTAAACAGGCTTGGCTTTACCGTGCTTGAGGGGTATGGGCTCACAGAAACCTCTCCCATCGTCTCCTTTAACCCACCCCATAGACCCAAGCTTGGCTCCGTGGGCATTCCCATAGAAGAGATTTATGTGAAGATCTTAGAGGAGGGAGAGGTGCTTGTAAGGGGTGTTAATGTGATGCAAGGATACTACAAAAAGCCGGAGGAGACAAAAAGAGCCTTTAGGGACGGCTGGTTTATGACGGGAGACTTGGGCTACCTTGACCGAGAGGGCTACCTATACATAACGGGTAGAAAAAAGGAGATACTTGTCCTTTCCGGCGGTAAAAAGGTAAACCCCGAGGAGCTGGAAGCCCTGCTCATGAAGGAGGGCAAGGGTGTAAAGGAGGTGGCAGTCTTAGAAATAAACGGCTCTGTAAAAGCCCTTATACTTCCAGATTTTGAAAAGCTAAAAAGCCAAGGTATTTTAAACATTGAGGAGTATGTAAGATGGCAGGTAATAGACAAGGTAAATCAAAGATTACCCGACTGGAAACGGATAACAGGCTTTAAGATTATTAAAGAAGAGCTTCCAAAGACAAGGCTTGGAAAGATAAGGAGGTTTTTACTCCCGCAGCTATACCTCTCCCCGGAGGAAGTCATAGAAAAGGAGGAGGAGAGCCCCCTTTTGAATACGCAGGAAGGCACCATAATAAAATCCTACCTTGAAAAGTTTGCCCAAAGGAAGGTAAAGGGCTATCATCATATAGAGCTGGACCTTGGACTTGACTCTCTTGGTAAGGTGGAGTTTTTGAGCTTTCTTGAGTCCTCCTTTGGTATGGCGCTTACAGAAGAAGACCTCGCCCAGAACCCAAGGGTGGATCAGATTGTAAAACTCATAATAGAGAAAAGGGAAAAGGTAGAGGCTTCAGAAAAAGGCTGGAAGGACATACTCTTAGAGGCAAAGCCGTATACTTTAAAGGACTATGCCACCATCTTCAAAGCCGGCAGGCTTCTTTTAAGACTTTTATTTAAGCTGTACAACAGGCTTGAAGTAAAGGGCTTGGAAAATCTACCAAAGGAGCCCTTTATCCTTGCTCCAAACCACGCCAGCTACTTGGACGGCTTTGTAATAGCCAGCGCCCTGCCATCCCAAATAGCAGAAAGAACGTACTTTTTGGGTGCGGAGGAATACTTTAAAAATCCTTTAACTTCTCTTTTTGGAAGGCTTGCACACATAATAACGGTAAACCTTGATAAAAGGCTGAAGGAATCCCTACAAAAGACGGCGTGGGCTTTAAGGCTAAGAAGGGTGGTAGTCATATTTCCGGAGGGGGCAAGAACGAGGGACGGCAAGCTTTTACCCTTTAGGAAAGGATTTGCCATACTTAGCAAAGAGTTGGCTGTGCCCGTGGTTCCTGTAGCTATAAAGGGGACCTATGAAGCCATGTCCATATACCATAAGATACCAAGGCCAAAAAGGATTGAAGTTATATTTGGAAAACCGGTTTATCCAGAGGGAAAAAGCTATGAGGAGATTGTGGAAGAGGTAAAAAGGGAAGTTGAAAGGCTTTTAAAAGCTTAAAATATAAATTATGGACAAAGTTAGAAACTTTTCCATAATAGCCCATGTGGACCACGGCAAATCTACCCTTGCAGACAGGCTTTTGGAGTTTACAGGGGCGGTGTCAAAGAGGGAGATGAGGGAGCAGATATTAGACACCCTTGAAATAGAAAGGGAAAGGGGGATAACCATAAAGCTTCAGGCGGTAAGGATGTTTTATAAGGGCTACACTCTTCATCTTATAGATACACCCGGACATGTGGACTTTTCTTATGAAGTTTCAAGGGCTTTGGCGGCTTGTGAAGGGGCTTTGCTTTTGGTGGACGCCACTCAAGGCATAGAGGCCCAGACGGTTGCCAACTTTTGGAAGGCCGTAGAACAAGACCTTGTAATAATACCAGTGATCAATAAGATAGACCTTCCCGCCGCAGACCCAGAAAGGGTCAAAAAGCAGATAGAGCAAATCCTTGGACTTTCTTCAAAGGAGGTTATCCTTGCCTCCGCAAAGGAAGGCATTGGCATAGAAGAAATACTTCAGGCTATAATAGAAAGGGTACCACCACCAAAGGGAGACCCCCAAAAGCCCCTAAAGGCTCTTATTTTTGACTCTTACTACGACCCCTATAGGGGTGCGGTAGCCTTTGTAAGGATAATAGATGGAGAGGTAAAGCCGGGCACGCGCATAAGACTTTTCTCCACAGGCAAGGAGTTTGAAGTCGTGGAAGTGGGTGCCCAAACGCCCAAGCTCACCAAGTTTGAAAAGCTTTCGGCGGGAGATGTGGGCTACATCGCAGCTTCCATAAAGGATGTAAGGGACATAAGGGTAGGTGATACTATAACCGATGCCAAGAACCCAACTCAGGAGCCCGTCCCCGGTTTTAGACCAGCCAAGCCCATGGTGTACGCTGGCATGTATCCCTCAGAAGGGTACACCTTTGAGGAGCTAAGGGAAGCTCTTGAAAAGTATGCCATAAACGATGCAGCCATACAGTTTGAACCAGAAACGTCCCCCGCCTTGGGCTTGGGCTTTAGGGTGGGCTTTTTGGGCCTTTTGCATATGGAAATAGTCCAAGAAAGGCTTGAGAGAGAGTACAACCTTAGCATAGTAACCACCGCTCCCAGCGTAGTGTACAGAGTAAGGCTAAAGAACGGTCAAGTAAAGGAGATAAGAAATCCCTCCGAGCTTCCCGAAAACTGGGGCATCATAGAAGCCATAGAAGAGCCCTTTGTCCTCTTGACCATCATAACTCCAAAGGACTATGTGGGAAACATAATGGGCCTGTGTCAAGAGAAAAGAGGGGTTCAAAAGAAGTTTCTCTACCTTGACCCCAACACTGTAATGTTAGAGTATGAGATGCCCCTAAGCGAGGTCATCATGGACTTCCACGACAAGATAAAGGGGCTTTCAAAGGGTTATGCCTCTTATGACTATGAATTCATAGGCTTTAGGGAGGAGGACCTTGTAAGGCTAAACGTCTTTATAAACAATGAGCCCGTGGATGCCCTTTCCTTTATAGTGCACAGAGAAAAGGCTTACAGAAGGGCAAGGCAGCTGGTAGAAAAGCTAAAGGATGTGATACCAAGGCAGCTCTTTGAAGTAAAGGTGCAGGCAGGCATAGGCACTAAGATCATAGCTTCTGAGAGGATACCACCCCTAAGGGCAAATGTGACCGCCAAGTGCTACGGTGGAGATATAACAAGAAAGAAAAAGCTCTTGGAAAAGCAGAAGGAGGGCAAAAAGAGGCTAAAGCAGTTTGGAAAGGTAGAGTTGCCTCAAGAAGCCTTCTTAACGGTGCTCAAGCTATGAGGGAGTTTAACATATTTTTGGGCTTTGTTTTTGAAGGTGCCTTCAAGCTCGGCTTTTTGGAAGAAAGAAGGCTTTGGTGCACAAATAAAGAAGTCCTTGATAGTAGCGCACTGCAGCATGCCTCTAAAAAAGAGGGGGAAAGAACCCTACCTTTGTCAAAAGAAGATGCCACGCCTATGCGGTGGTCTGAATCAAAAAAATTTATGCACCAACGCCAAAAAAGAATACAAGACTATGAAAGCTTTGTTGATGGTGTTTTTGAAAGGATAAAGGAGGCTGCGCAGGAGGATGAAATCCTAAGTAATATAGTGGAAGACATAAGGGGAAGCTTTCCCTATGATATATCCAACCCTCCTCAAAACATGAGGGAGCTTGAGAGGTTAAAGGAAGATTATGAAGGGGAAATGGAGGAGGGTATAAAACCAAACCGGAAAGAGCTTTATACAAAGCTCATCTTTTCCCTTGGCTATGCGGAAGGCAAGTTTTACAGCAGGGCTGTGGGAGATGTAAAGCTTAAAAAATACCACATGGGGGAAGAATCGGAGGAGATCATTTGGCAGAACGCAGACATGGTTTTTGTAAAGGAAGGATGTTTGTATATTTTAGACTTTAAGCTGGGAGGGGCAAGAAACGCCCTCAGGGAGATCATAACAGGTGATCCAACGATACCCATACACACCTACGGCATACCAGTGAACATATCCCTTGGAGAGATGGAGTTTAAGGGCTTTTTGGAGAAATTTATGAAGGTCAAAGACAAATTAAGGGAAACGGAGGATGTTTTTGTAGAAACAAAGGGGCTTTTGCAAACCCTTTGCTATGCGGTAGACTTCCTATGCACACAAGAGGAGCCCATCAAAGAGGTCAATTTGGAGCTAATTTACCCCGTGCATGAGCCCTTACACCTAAGATTTTTTGTAAAAGATAGGAAAGGTTTGGAAGAGTTTTTGGAGCCTATGAGAAGGCTTTACAAAGATGTAAAAGAAAAGGAAAGCCCCTATGCACAGGCAGATACGGAAAGCCAAGTAAGAAAAAGAAGGCTAAAAGAAGAGCTGCCAAAGAAAATAAAAGAGATAAGAGAAGAAATAAACAAAAGGGAGAGGGAAGAGGTTAAGCTTCCTACCGGTGATATAAAGGAGGCAAGAGAAGATGTTAAAAGGCTTTTAGAAGCTTTCTTTAAAAAGGAAGAGCCCTGCAAGGCAATAGCCCTTTTACATTCCGCTGGAAGCGGAAAGACCTCCAACCTTAGGGAGATGATATTAAAACAAGAAGGAAAGCATATAGTTTTGTACATGGCAACACGCCTAAGTCTTCTGGACAGAGAATATGAAAAACTAAAGGAAAGAAAGGATAAAAACCTTAGCCTTGTCTACGTAAGTGGACAAAAGGAATATGGATCGGTAATAGACACGGGGATACATTTTGAAAGCGAAGAAGGGAAAAAGGAAGGAAAGCTAAAATCCACAGTAGAAGAGATACTTAATAAAATAAAAGAAAACAACCCCGACTACATATGGGCTTTCCTTACCATACAAGCCATAGTGGAAACAGCTCGTGGGAAAAAGACTTCAGAGCACTTAAGAAACCTTTTAAGACCCACCATACTAAAAGACTACCACATTCACATAGTCCTTGATGAGTTCTTTGGATACAAAAACGGGCTATTTGCCATAACGGAGATGTTTGAGTTTTTAAAGGAAGTAAAGCAAAGAAGGGGAAGGGCAAGTCTTTACATGTTTGACGCAAACGGATACTCTCCCAATCTCTTGGAAAAGTTGATAGTTGAATACAAGGAGTTTGAGGTAATACCAGAGTCCATTGTTTTGGCTCAGTACCAAGAGGAGATAAAAACCCATTATGAAGGTATACCCTTTGAGATATACGCAAAGCATGGCTATCCTGCAAAGGCTCTTTTAATACATAAAAAGTTTTTTGAGGTTAAGAAAGAAGAAGAAATGCCAAGCCTTGTGGCTAACTACATAAAGAAAACACTAAAGGAAGGTAGCACCGCCTTTGCTTTTATTCAAAATAAGGAGCTTATAGTGGAAATTGAAAGGGAGCTTTCAAATTTGGGGCTGACTTCCCTTATAGCCACTGCAAGCTCAAAGAAAAGCCAAGAACAGATAAACAAGGGGGAAGAGGATGTAATATTGGGCACCTCTTCTGTTTCAAGGGGTCTTGACTTTAGCAGGCCCCACAAGCCTGTGGACTACATATACATAGTGGTAAACGCTTGGGGTATAGAAAACAACTTGGTAGAAACAATACAGGCAATATCCCGCTCAAGGGGGGATGAAAAAACAGAAGAAAGAGAAAAACATATACACCTTATATACCTGATAAACGACCAATACCTTGACTGGGTGGTGGACAAGATATCCAGCACCTTAGACCATCCCGACAAAGAGCTTGTGGAGCTTGTTTACAAAAAGGAACAGCTTGAGGGCTTCCTTGACCTTGACGATGTTTTGACCATGATCCTTGAACAATTCCTCCACAAGCCATCAAGGAATGTACTTGTCCCAGTCCCAACGCAACAAAGGAGCCAATACAGACCCAACACCTTTAAAGAATATGAGGAAGTTGTTAGCTTTTTGGAGGATGTGCATTACATGGAAAGAGGGGAAGATTTATATAAATTCCTCAAAGAACTCACCAAATGGGGCTACATATATACCAGCCTGCCACAAAACTTAGAAAACACCAAAGACTTTAAATACTACCATCCTTACATACTCTATGAAGAAAAGGCTTTGCATTTCCACTTTGACAATGACATAAGGAGAAAGCTGGAGCCATATTTGAACAAGTTAAAAAGCGTGCTTAAAAAACACAATCCAGAAAAGGCAAAGAAGGTTGAAGATTTTGTGAAAAATACTATTCCTACCGGTGGAATCACATCCCCTCTTTTGCTACCCATATACTCCTTTGTCTTTGTGAAAAACTACCTTAAAAAGGATCAAAAACTAAGCTTCCGCATAAGCAAGAGGGTGGGAAGGGGTCATGCCGATGTTTTGGGAGGAGGCCTGGAGCCAAAAACCTTGTGCGCCGCAAAAGAAGAAGAAGAATACGCCTGCATACCCCTTGGTGAAGACTATCCTTACAAAGAAGTATTAAGTGGAAGGTTTGCCAAATTCCCTGTAAAATTTATAAAAAGCCTTTTGGAGGGATAAAAATGGAGGAAAAGTTTAGATTTAGAACGGAGGACGAAAGAATAGACTACTTTGCAAAGGGGGAGCATTATGGGAACGATTTTTATTACGCCGGGCTTTTTTACAACAACCAAGCAGATTATATGGAAAATATAGCCAAGTACTTCTACAAGCTCAGAAAAAGGGATGAAAGTGCAAGAAAAGATTTTGGAGAATTCTTGGAGAAAAACGAGCCCATAAAAGGAGAAGCAAAGTATTCTGTGAAAGAAATAACAGGATGGCTAAAGCCTTGGAACATCTTTAAGAATACTAAAAAGGCAAGGTTTCCAAGGTGGCAAGAGGGAAGTAGGTTTAACATCTATGAATTAAAGCTTGAAAACCCCTCCGAGGTAGATAAAAAATCGGGCTTGATCTTTTTGAAGGTAGAAAGCTATGAGGACCAAGTATTGACCAGAGAGTTAGAGTGGGAGATAAGAAAGGATTTGATAGAAGAATGGAAAAAGCTATCGGAAAGCGATGATGTGAAAGGTTATTTGGATGAGGTTGCTGAAGCGTATGATATCCTTGAAGAAGCCATACCTAAGGAATATGCTCAAGGCTTGTCAAGAAAGCTTGCTTACTATCTTTTCCCTATAGACCTTGATACCTTTCGTGGAAAGATAGTTGTTTCAAAGGCAAGCCTTTATAAAAGGAGGGATGAGACAAGGAAAGAGTTCTGGAATGAGTTTTTGAAGGAGATGGAGGATAAGGATTACAAGGAGGATCTAAATTATGTTTTGAAAGAAAGGGGGAAAGACCTTGACCATCTGAAGAACCTTTTAGAAAAGGCTCTTTCTGATGACCATCTTAAGCTTTTGAGGGATGACTGGAAGAAGTTTTTAAAGAAGTGTTTAAAGGGGGAGTCCGAAAAGTTAAAAGCAGCCTTTGTGGGAAAGGTTAAAGAAGAAAACCCTTCAAAGACAAGCTATGGTATTTATGAAATTCCAAGCGTTGAGCTCAAGCTCATGGTTTTTGCAGAAAAGGGCTTTAACATAGACGGCAAGAGTGCGGAGGAGGTTGTAAAGATCTTAAAGCAAAGGCTTGAAAAGTTTATATTTTTAGGAAATGCAAAAATAGTTGTTGAAGACAAGATATACTCTTTGGAAGAAGGGCTTTTTGGTGGTGAGGAGTTTTTCAAGCTCATAAAAGGTTTAGGAGATGAGAACAGTAATAAACTAAAACCGCTGGATTCTTTAAATCTTATCCATACCCTTTCCTACTTTACTGCAAGGATCTCAAACTTAACAAGGGAGATAAAGGATGGAAGGTTTAAGGGTGAATTTAGAGGTGTCCTGCTTCTTTTAAACACGGAGCTTGAAGAAAGCGAGAGGTATCCTTTGTGGAGCTTTGTAAACTTTATATACGAATACTTTGGCATTCCGGTGCAAACTGTTACCAAAAGGTCCTTGCGTGCAATAATTAAAGGAGGAAAGGAGGCCAACGCCGTTATCAAAAACCTTGCCATAAGCTTGTACAAGGATTCAAAGGTCCTTGAAGTGGATTTTGATGGCTTTTACCTGCCAAGCGATTTTGTTGTCTACGCCATCGTTGAAAAGCCATCTACAAGGTTTTTCTACAGAAGGAATCAGATGGATGGCGGAGCCCGACACTACCTCTATGAGATCTACAAGATAACCATAAAGGACAAAAAGGCAAGGATAGAGCTTGAGGATAAAATCTTTGAACTTCAGGGTATGAAGGAAATAGGCATAGAAAGGTTTATAGAGGAGCATAAACAAAACAAAAATGTAAAGTTTTGCTTCATAACGGCTTTAAAAGAGTCAAAGCTTGGTAATATTTATGAAGGGTTCTCAAAGGATGAGGGTAAATTCTTATTGATCAGATACGATGAGCTAAAGACCGCTTATTTTTCCGAAAAGACAGAGCAGGATTGCTTTATTATTTACACTGACGATATGAGAGATCTTATGAAAAAGTTTGGTATTCAAATGGATAAGGATGAAGCAGCCATTGCCGTAAAGCCAGCCCATGCCAAGTCCATAGACGATGAAATGTACCATCCTACCTTGCAGCTATTTTTCACAAAAAAGTTAGGATGGGCGACTGTAGAGGAGTATTCAAGAAAGAAAAATCTTTTCTTATTCACAGTTATCGCCCTTTCCATGCATGAAAGCGAATCTTATACAACTCCCTTCAGCAAGCTTCGCCTATGGTCAAAGGAGAGGAACTACTACCTTGATATAAGAAGGCAGGAGAAGGATTACTACTTCCCCCTAAAGCCTGTTTTGTATGAGATGTTAAAGTTTGCACAGGTAAGGCCCGGGAAAAGAGAATAGATTTTTAAAGCTTAAAGCGCTCCTTTGCCTTTATTAGCTTTACTATAAACTGGTTTACTGGAGTGGGTATATCTACTTTTTCCCCAAGATCCACCAATGCACCGTTCAGGGCATCTACTTCCGTTTTCCCCTTCTTTATATCATCCAGCATGGAGGGGTAATGGTCTGCCGTTGGTGGTATTAGTTTTTCATAAAAGTGCTTTTTGTAGTCTTCCGGCTTTTCCCAAAAGGTAGGTATTTTATTTGCTTTTATGACTCTAAAAGCCTCTTCTATGATGGAATCCATCAGCTCCTTTGTGTAGGGGTTTTGGGCCAATTCTCCGTAAGTTTTTTCAAAAAGGGCTCCAAGTGGATTAAGGGCGCAGTTGTAAAGTATCTTATCCCACAGGTATTTATAAACTTCCCTTTCGTACCTTGTTGGTATACCAGCTTTGGAAAGGCTTTGAGCCAAATACTTCAAAAAACCCTCCTCCAGTTTTTCAGAAGGATCTCCCAATACCACATCATCGGCGCACACTGTTATCCTCACATGACCCCACTGCAAAAGCTTGGCACCAAAGATCACTCTGGAGAGGATAACTTTACCTTTTCCAAAAAGCCTTACAGCCTTTTCATAATTGCCATAACCATTTTGAGCTATCAACAAAAGGCTTTTCCCTCTGCTTAGAGGTTCTATATCCCTTAGAGCCCCTTCCGTGTCATAGCTCTTTACCGTAAGGATTATAAGGTCTGGTTCAAAATCAATAAGCTCTAAAGAATCTACAGCCTCTACCCTTTGCTCAAACTCTCCCCATATACCCTCCACCCTTATTTTGTTAAGGCTCTTACCTTTCTTTAAAAGCCCCACGGCCCTATATCCAGCCCTGCTTAAAAAGGCAAGGTAGGTGCTCCCAAGAGCACCCACACCTACCACCAAAAACTTCATTCCTTTTCCTCCAGTCTTACAAGGGGCAATAGATCCTTTAAATCTATGTACCTATCACAAGCATTTACAAGCTCTACGGCGGTAGCTTCTTTGGTAGACAGACAGATGACCTCCTTACCAAACTGCCTTAATGTCCACACCAACCTTTCAAAGTCTCCGTCGCCAGTGCACAAAATGGCAGTATGGTAGTTATCCTTTGTAAGCAAGGCATCTATGGTTAGATAAACATCAAGGTATCCCTTGTATGTGCCATCCTTTAGCTGTTTTATGGGTTTTTTAACCACCGTTATACCGCTAAAAGCCAAAAACTTGATAAAATCCTCCTGCTTTTCATCCCCTTCTCTGTAAGCAAGGTAAAAAAA
>JBKBHW010000005.1:0-14398 GCA_046297555.1 Aquificaceae bacterium | reverse complement strand
TAAAAAAAAGTGTTGTATATGTCAAACTCCACCCTAAAGTAATTTACAAGTTTTACAAGGTCAATCCTCTGCTGGAGTATGTTTTTCTGTATAAAGTAAAAGTTTGCACCGTCAATAAATATACAAGCTCTGCGCTTCATTCCTGAATATACCAAATTCTTACTCCTACAGTTGTATGGGAGTTTCTTTCCCAAAGGGTTTCTATGCTTATTATCTTGGGTTTGTTGAGCCTTATCCACTCATTTACTTGCTCTTGCAATAGATTTTCCAAGCTTTCTTCCCTAAAGGGCGTAAGCCTTCTATGAAAATCCTTAAATCTTAGCTCCACTAAGTTATCTCCTCCTCATAGTAGGAGACTATGACCTTTGCAGGCCTTAGCACCCTATCGTGCAACAAATAACCCTTTCTTTCCACTTTTATGACGGTGTTGGGTGGGTAGTCTTGGGTGTACTCCTTATCTACAGCCTCTGCCAAGTATGGGTCAAACTCCCTTCCCAAAAGCTCTATCTCTTTTATCCCGTACTTCTCAAGGGTTTTAACAAGCCCTCTGTATATAAGTTCAAAGCCTTTTTTAAAGCCTTCCAAATCCTCACCTTCATACCCAAAAGCTCTTTCAAAGTTGTCCACTATCTCAAGAAGGTCAAGGGCAAACTTTTCATAGCCGTACTTTTTCATCTCCTCAAGGTCCCTTCTGTACCTTTCCTTTAGGTACTCCATTTCCCTTTGTAGCTCCACATACCTTTGATTTATAATCCTTGCCGTATTTTCAAGCTTTAAAACCTTCTCCTCAAGCTCTTTTATTCTAATATCCTTCTCTTCCTTTGCAGGATATTCTGCAAATTGTTCCTTTTTTTCTTTTTCTTCCATAGGATTTAATTATATTCTAATGGGGTGTAGCACAAGCATTCTTACCTGTGGGGCGGTTCACAAACCGCCCCTATAAAAGGCTAACCTTGACTACTCAAGGATTTCAAGAACCACCCTTTTGTTTATCTTCCTACCCATAGAGGCCAAGATGGTTCTCAAAGACCTTGCTATACGCCCACCCCTGCCTATTACCTTGCCAAGGTCTGCCTTGTCAACCCTTAGCTCAATGACCACCGTCTTCTCCCCTTCAATCTCCTGCACGTTTACCTTTTCTGGATTGTCCACCAAGGACTTGGCGGTTATTTCCACAATGTCCCTTAGTTGGCTCATGGTCTACCTCCTATACTTAGAGTATTTTTGCGTTTTTGAGTATGCTTTTTGCCCTGTCGGTAAGTTCCGCACCTTTACTTAACCAATCCTTTAACCTTTCCTCTTTAACTTCTATAAGCTTTTTGTTTACGGGATCGTAGGTGGCTATAACATCTACCACCTTACCATCCCTTGGAGCCTTTGCATCCGCCACCACAATCCTGTATATGGGGTGATGTCTCCTTCCATATCTGGAAACCCTGATCCTAAGCGCCATCTTTACCTCCTACCTTATAGCTTTCCTATTATATATCACTTTCTTATAGAATTCAACACCACACTAAGGGAAGAAAAGGCCATCATAAGCCCAGCTATCTCCGGCTTTAGGTATATACCCTTATTATACAGCAAACCACCCGCTATAGGAATGCCTATTGCGTTGTAAAAGAAAGCCCAGAATAGGTTCTGCCATATCCTTCTCATGGTTTTCTCTTTTATATCAAAAAAGTCCTTTAGGCCTTCTACGCCTTTAAGGAGTATTACATGGCCCACTCTTTTGGCCACATCGGTGCCAGAACCTATTGCAAAGGAGAGGTCTGCCTCCGCCATGGCCGGTGCATCGTTTATACCGTCCCCTACCATACCAACCTTCAACCCTCTTCCTTTGATCTCCCTTATCTTGCTCAGCTTTTCTTCCGGCTTTACCTCGGCAAAAAAGCTCTTAATGCCAAGCTCTTCTGCTACACGCCTTGCCTTATCTTGCTTATCTCCAGTAAGCATAATAACCTCTATGCCCTTGGACCTTAAAAACTCCACAACCCCCTTAGCACCCTCTCTTATCACATCCTCAAAGAAGAACTCCGCCAGCTTGGAGCCATTTTCATACAAAGCCACCTGTCCTTCCTCCCCTCTCCTTAAAACATACTCGCCGCATATTATACCCACGCCCACCTCCTCCCTACATGTGCCTATGTCCACTTTTTCCAACCTTTTATCACTGCAGAATTCCCTAAGGTCTAAGGAATAGGGATGGTTTGACACTTTCACCATATTACACACAAGGCTTAAGGCATCCTCCCTATAAAGCGCATAGCTTACCAATTTGGGCTTACCTTCCGTCAGCGTGCCCGTTTTGTCCATAACCAGCACATACACATCCTTTTCAAAAACCGATGGATCTTTTATAAGAAGGCCTTTTTTCTGGGACCTTAGCACCCCCACCACCAGGGCGAGGGGCACAGCTATACCAAAGGCACAAGGGCAGGAGATTACAAGCACTGCAAGAGAAAAATTAACGGCCATGGGAAGGCTGTTGGTTTTTATATACCAAAGGACAAAAACGATTAAGGATAAGGCTACCACCAATTGCACAAAGTAGTGGGAGAGCCTATCCGCAAGGCGCTGGATTTTTGGCTGTTTGCTAAGCGTTTCTTCCACTAACTTTACCAACAGGTTTACATAGCTGCTGCCAAAGGTCTTTTCCACCCTTGCCCTTGCAAACCCAGAGACTACCAAGCTGCCAGATATGATTCTGTCGCCCTCAGACCTTTTGACTGGCAAGCTTTCACCGGTTATAAGAGACTCATCCACCTCAAGGGAACCCTCAAGGAGCCTGCAATCCACAGGCACCATATCACCAGCCCTTAAAACAATCACATCCCCCACAAAGACCTCCTGCAAAGACCTAAGCTCCTCCCTTCCATCCTTTATAACCCTTACCCTTATAGTTTGTAAGCCAAAAAGATCCCTTAGGCTTTTTAGCGCTCTGTCCTTTGCCAGCTCTTCAAGCAGTTTACCGGTTCTTACGAAGGTGATAAGGAAGGCAGAGGTTTCAAAGAAAGGCTCCCCGGGCACAAAACCAAAAAGGGCAAGAAGGCTGTAAAGAAGGGCTGAGGTACTCCCAAGGGCCACAAGAAGGTCCATATTAACCACCTTTGCCTTTAAAGAGCTCCAAGCACCCTTATAAAAACCATAACCACCCAAAGCCTGCACCAAGAAGGCAAGGATAAGCTGAAAATATGAGCTATAGACATTATGCCAGAACATCAAGGCCATGATAGCAAGGCTTGAGAACCAACAGAGGATAAGTAGGTGCACATCCTTTGAACCACCATCTACCTTTTCCACCTTATAGCCCAATGATTCTATAACCCTTTTTATCTGCTCCACATCAAGAAGGTCATCATTAAAACTTACCACAACCCTCCCAAGCTCAAAGGATACATGCACCTCTTCCACACCCCTTAACTTCCTCAGGCTTATCTCTATTGCCTTTGCACAGTTCACGCAAGACATTCCAGAAACTTTCAGACTTACACGCATAGCTTTAAGTATTTTTCAAAGGAATGTTAAATTCAAGGGTTTTATTTTACTTTGTTTTGAAGGAATTTTTACCTTCCTTTTATATATTCCAAAACCCTCTTGGGGTCTGCCGACGGGTCCACTCCCCTGTATATCTTTTCCACCCTCAAGTCTGGGTTTATCAAAACCGTATCCCTTGAACAAAAGCCTGCTATTATGCTCACACCATAAGCTTTTGCTACTTCACCCTTTGGGTCCGATAGGAACTCAACGGAAAGGTTGTATTTTTCTCTGAATTTTCTTATACTTTCCACCTTGTCGGTGCTTATGCCAAAGACCTTTACTTTTGATCTTTCAAACTCTGGCATTAGCTTTGTATATTCCTTTGCTTGGGTGGTGCATCCGGGCGTATCCGCCTTGGGATAAAAGTAAAGAACCACCCATCTACCTTTATAGTTATCAAGGTTAACTGTCTTTCCTTCGTGATTTTGCAAGCTAAAAGGATAAGCTGGCTGACCTTCTTGTATGGGGCTACCTACTTGAGCTATGCCCAACACAGTTAGAAATTTCATAAGAAACCCTTTCATGGAAATTCAAATATAGGACTAAATTTTTATGTGTAAACCCTGCAATAAATCCCAAACCTTCTCCTCAATGCTATCTCTAACCTTTCTAAAAAATTCCTTCTTTGCTTCTGGGGGTCCCTCAAAGCTTGCTGGGTCTGGAAGATCCCAGTGTATATACCTTTTGGCGGGAAGTATGGGACAGCTTTGCCTTGCATTATCACACAATGTTATTACTATATCAAGTTTACTGTAGGGTATCTCTTCAAGGCTCTTTGGTCTCTGAGAAGATAGGTCTATGTTTTTTTCTTTCATTACTTCTATGGCAAAAGGGTTTATTTCTTTTGCAGGATTGGAGCCTGCCGAGTATATTTGAAGGCGCATGCCAAGCTTTTCTGCTATTTTCTTTGCAAAGGCTTCTGCCATTTGGCTTCTTGCAGAGTTCCCCGTACATATAAAAGCTATATTCATAGGTTTAATTTTAGGAAATAAATGTTAAGATTTTATTAAGCGTAATGCTTGTTTTTCATAGTTTGTAGGGGCACGCTGCGGCGTGCCCTACCAAGAAATTCTTTATTTTTGTACCAAAGCCGAGGCTGGGCAAAACCTCTAAATAGCGCGGGAATAGATGCCCGCGTCTTTTGTTTAAATTTTTTCACAGGCAGGGATGCCTTTGCTAATTTCTATGTAGAATAGTTTATAATAAACCTCCATGGGAAGAACAATAAAGATGGCTGAGTCTCCCATGGAAGGGCATCCAGACAAGCTGGCAGACCTCATAGCTGACGCACTTCTGGACGAGTTTATAAGAAAAGATCCATACAGCAGGGTTTCTCTTGAAATACTCCTTATATCTGGTATGACCTTGGTAGCAGGCCATGTATCCACAGAAAGCTATGTGGATATTCCCGGTGTGGTAAGGAACACCATAAAGGAGGTGGGCTACAGCAGGCCCGAACATGGCTTTGACGCAGATTCCTCCGCGGTCATAACCTCCATAGAGGAACAAAGTCCAGACATAGTTTTGGGTATATCCTCTGAAGGTGCTGGAGATACTGCCACTGTGGTTGGCTATGCATGCACGGATACGGAGAACTATATGCCACTACCTATAAGCCTTGCCCATAAGCTTTCCCAAAAGGTCTCCGAGCTTAGGAAATCTGGAAGGGCACCCTTTTTGCGCCCCGACGGAAAGGTGCTTATTACCGTTGTATACGAAGAAGAAAAGCCACTTTTTGTGAAGGATGTTATAGTTTTCTGCCAACACGACCCAGAGGTAGCATTAGAAAAGCTAAGGGATTTTATAGTTGAGGAGGCTATTAAGAAGGTAATTCCTCAAAACCTTTTACAAAGGGATACAAAGATACTTGTAAACCCCTCCGGTAGGTTTGTTTTGGGTGGGCCTGCGGCCGACGCCGGTCAAACGGGGAGAAAGATAGTCTCCGACGCTTACGGCGATGTGGCCTACTCTGGTGGTAGCGCCTTTTCTGGCAAGGACCCAACAAAAACGGATAGGTCGGCCTCCTACCTTGCTCGTATGATGGCAAAGCATGTGGTGGCATGCGGCCTTGCAGACCGGTGCATGGTCCAAATGGCTTACGCCTTTGGTATGAGCCAAGTGATAGCCTTTGATATAGAAACTTACGGCACAGAAAAGGTGGAAAAGGAAAAGATAAAAGAAGCTCTCTTAAATGTTTTCCCAACCGGACCAAAGAAGATTATAGACTTTCTTGACCTTAGAAAGCCCATCTATAAAAGAACAGCTTGTTATGGGCATTTTGGGAAGGAAGACCTACCTTGGGAAAGGCTAAGCCACATAGAAAGATTAAAGGAAAAGGTAGAAATCTAAGAGCCCTAACCCTAACACCAATTGGAGACTTTATTTACCACCTCCAAAAGCTATAGGCTATCATCAAAACTCCAAAAACCAAGGGCAAAAAGCCAACATAAAACCAAAAGGTAGCAGAGCCCACCACCAAAAGAACACCACCCAAGGCTAAAAGATCCTTCTTCTGCGCATATGCCAAGGCAGAATAAACCTCAGACTGAAGATACAATCCAATTCCAGAAATAAAAGAAGTTATCAAAAACCTTTTTACTTCAAAGCCGTAGTTGTGCAAAACATACTTAGCCCAAAGACCTCCCACAATGGCTAAAAGAAGCCCAAAAGCAAACCTTTTCTTTAAATGTTCCAAGCCAGCCCTTTCCAAAAGTCCAGCCATACCATACATCAAAGCAAGACCACCCAAAAGAGCAAAGATGACGCTTATACCACCCAAAGGCAAAAGAAGGCAGCCCACCAAGGCATAGCTTTGAGGCTTTAGACCATTAGCTTTTTTATCCTCTTGCATCGGTATAAAAACATACTCTTTAAAAGCACCCTTGTCAAGGAATTTGGCAGGAAAGCATCTACCATCAAATGATCCTCTATAACCGTTAGGTTGCCCTTTGGTACAAAAACATGCCTGTGCTCCCAATACTTTAAAAAAGGAGGTTTTTTGGGGGCTACATCGGTAAAGCCAAAGGGGCTTACATCCCTAATAAGGCTACTCATAAAAGCAAAGCCCAAAAGCTTTAGGTCTATTACAAGACCTTCCCTTATTTCCTCCTTTGGATGAAGGTCCATAAGAAAGGATAAAGGAGTAATTTTTAGAAGATTTAGGGGGCTGTTGAAAAAAGCCCTTACCTTTTCCAAAGGCGCATCCACCTGACACTGATAAAAAAATTCCACCATAAGGTCAAAATTATAATTACCTTATATGCCCGGTGAAAAAATTCCCTTCAGCATAGGTACCGTGCTTTTGCTTTTTTTTGGGGAACAAGGCTTATAACCTTTACCCTTTTATTACCTTGGTGATCAAATGATAAAAAAGGTGGGCTTCCTCTTGGACTTTTTAGACTTCTTGCGTGATAACAGGGCGGATTTTCTTTATAGTATAAGCCTATCAAAGAATGCACGGACATTTTTGCCTATGTAATTTTTTTATTTAGCCTTTATGTTACTAAAAGAACAAAGCTTACTTTAGTCATTCCTTATGCTAAAAAAGACAGAACTGTAATTGTTCCTTTTAAATACAGAAGTCAATAATAACGCAAGAAGTTTATGGGTCTTATGCCCATCTGAAGGCTTACCTCCGTAAGAACCTTAAGCAGTTGGTACTTTATCCTGCTTCTTGATACACCGCTTACAAGCTCCTTGGGAAACTTTACAAAATCTAAATGCCCGTCCAGCTCCAAGAACAGTTGAAGGGAGTTGTAGCCTGTGCCGATGTCATCTATACCCACAAGAAAGCCAAGGCTCTTGTAGTGGCCTATGGCCTTTTTGAGAAGCTCAGTGTGGTGCACCCTTTCCACCTCCGAAAGCTCAAGCACCACAAGCTCAGGCCTTAGGCCCACCCTTTCCACCAACTCTAAGGTTTTATTCTTGCCAAAGTATTCGGAGGTAATGTAGGAAGGAGAAATGTTTAAGAAAAGAAGAGAATTATTTAGCTCCTTTGGAAAATTCAGAAGAGATGCTTCTCTGCATCTTATATCAAGCTCCCCCAATATACCCATACTATCTGCCATATGAAATACCTTGGATGGTGGAAGGCTTTCTCCCTTCAAAAGGAATCTGCTAAGAGCCTCATAGCCAACAACTTGTAAATTAGGTAGGCTTACTATAGGCTGGTAATGTGGTATTATTTCCAAGCTTTGAAAAAACTCCTTTTTTAGCCAGTCCTTTATGTCAAGCATCCAAAGTTCTTAGCTTTTTATGAAGGTGCATCATAGACCTTGAGCGCACCACGGGATATTTATGTTGGCTAAGGGCTCTCAAAAGCTCCAAAGCCTGTGATGAGCTCATCCTTGAGAGGGCATCTGCTATCTCCATAAGGATGAGAGGGTCTGTTTCCTTGTTTATCATTACTTCAAGGTGAGGGATCGCCAGCTCAAGGTCTTTTCTTCCCACGGTGTATATCACATTCTTTTTCATCTCTTTTACCGGATGCTCCAAAGCCATAATAAGCTTGTACTCGTAGGGCAGGTTATGAAACTCTTCAAGGTCATAGCCGCAGTTGGGGCAAACCTTGTCCCCCCTGCTTATAACACTCCAGCAAGCGGGACAAAAATAAACGACTGGATGCTCTGGATCATACTTTAAAACCTTTAGTGCAGAACTTTCTCCAATCTGAGAAAGTACATCAATAGGTTCAAGTGGATGGATGCCCCCACCCAAAAGGAAAAGTTCAAAGAAGGGAGCCTCTTCCTCAAAGCCCTCCGAAAAGATCTCTTCACCGTCCACATAAACCTTATAGCCATACTTCTCGGGCGATACGCTTACCACCATGGAAGTCTTTGGAAGGTTTTTAAATGGGATAGAGCCAAAGCTTTGATATACGCCGGCAAGCTCCGGTTCAAGGGCAAAGAAGGATACTATCTCCTCTGGAAGCTCGTAGACCCGTAAGGTGCACACCTCCTGACTTAGGTCATCCAAAAGCCTTTTAACGGCTTCTTGGTCCCTTTCCTCCCCATACTGAACCTTTAGCACATGGCCCCTTTGCAGAAGAAGGTAGGCTTTTTTAAGCTTTATCCTGTTTTCCACTACTACATAGCCCGTTATCTCAAAGTCTATAAGCTTCCTAAAGAACTCTCTTATGTTAAAGTTTATGCTCTCCAGGTTTATCCAAAGAGGCCTTTCGCTATGCAGTGGTAGTTTATGCCTTTCATAGAGTCCAAAGGAGTTTATAATGAAGTTTTCCGTGGCGTGATAAAAGCTTATTAGTTCAAAGTCTTGGCTTATATCACCCTTTAGCGTGCCTTCAAAAACTGGCAAAAACTCTGACTCTCCAAGCCTTTGGATCAAAAGACAACCAGTTTTCAGAGAACTTCTAATGGATTCAACAAGCCAGCTTAAATTTATCATGTCTCTGTGGAAAGGTCCATAAAGGGGCTTTAGATTGAGTATGTAATTAGCCAACAGAAGCTTTTGCATTTAAAACCTCCCTGATGATCTCCCTAAGAGTCTCTGCTACGCCCTGTCCTTCCCCTGCTATGGCTTCCACCACCGTAATGTTGCCAAAGCTCTCCTTTATAAGTTCAAGGGGTAGGGCTTCTGGCACATCCCTTTTGTTAGCTTGCACCACCACGGGCACCTTCAAAAGGCCATATTCCCTTAGCTCCTCATAAGCTCTCATGTTTTCTTCCATACTCCTGCTGGAATCTAATACAAACACCACACCATCCACATGACCAAAGAGCCAGCCCCTTAGCAATTTAAACCTTTCCTGTCCCGGCGTAGTAAAAAGGCTTATTCCTATTTCTCTATCACCAGATTTGGTCTTAAGGTTCAAAGAGAGCATGTCCAGATAGACGGTTCTGCCCTCTGTGGTCCTTTGGTGCATCCTGTCGGATACATATCCTGCGTATATCTCGCGAAGCCTTTCCAAGTTGGTAGTTTTGCCTGCCATACCAAGGCCATGGTAAAGTATGCGTAAGTTCATAGGGCAATGTCCTCAAACCTTATTACCCTCTTTTCTGCCCTGCTCAAAGCTTTGTCCAATATGCCAGCCAAATCCTTTGACAATCTTTCCTTAAAGAGCTTTACGCTTCCGAGGGGTACCTTGTGGGAGAAAACAGAAGCCAGTAGAAACTTGGGATTCAGCACATGGATGTACATGTTCTTTTCTACACCTGCAAAGAGCATGTGCCTTTTGGAGGATACGATGCTTTCAAGCTGGTCAAGGGCACCTACCGTGGCAGCACCCACAAGCGCCACTCTGTAAGCTATGGTTTTGTGAGTGTCTACATAGGGAGAATAGCCAACAAGCCTTCCGCCATCGTCCATAAGTACCACAAGATCAAGAAAAAGGGAGCTTCTAAAGGACTCAAGCCTGCCTACTATCTCTTTTAGCTCCTCTTCTTTTAGGCTATAGTCTACCATATCCATGTTATTTACCTCCAAAAGAAAACTGGCATGCGTCTTCTTTATGTGAAACATCTACAAGATTTCCAAAGCCTATAACCTCCCCAACACCGTACATATAACCCTTGCAGAGGGAACAAAGCAAGCCCTCCGTTGGACCTATATACCCATGACTTAAAAAAGCCTCACGAGCAGAACACTTACGCGTTTCAACTATAAAATGCCCTTTTTCAAGAAGGTACCCATTTTCAAGAGTTTTTGGTGCTTGGTGAGCAGCCTCACGCTTTGCCAATCTGTAGCCTATATGCCACATTATAGGATGTCCCGCCCTGTCAAATATGTAAGCCAAAGCCTTTTCTATGGATAGTATGTGATCTTGCCCTTCCGCTTCATCTACAAGCCTTTTAAACATCCTTTTTACCCTTTCTCCACCCAACTCCTCTACACCCTCAAAAAGTATCTTTAAAAGCCTCTCCTTCTCCAAAAACTCCATGGCTAACACCCTTCAAAGGAGAATATAGGAGGTTATTGTTAAGATTTGGTTAAGGGGTATATTATCTTTAATAACATGCATGAGGTAGTCTTTGAAAAGGGTATAAAGCATACAGCCCATGGGCTGAACTTTTACATGAGCTACTTTGATGATATAGCCAAGCTTTTGCCCCGCGAGGATTACTGCTTTGTGGTGGGTGGATGGGTAAGGGATAGGATCTTGGGAGATCCCGTAGGCTATCATATAGACGTTGACCTATTGGTCACCTGCGACCCGAGGGAGATAGCAAAGAGGCTGGCTGAGAGGATAGGGGGTTCTTACTTTGAGTTTGAGAAAAAGGGCCTTTTTATAAAAAGACCCACCATAGCCACGGTGGTTTTGAGGCTTCCACCTTACAAATACCGCTTTGACTTTGCAAAAATAGAAGGGAGGGATGTTGAAAAGGCTCTAATAGAAGACTTGCTTTCAAGGGATTTTACTGCAAATGCCATGGCTGTTAGCCTTGACGACCTTCTTAGCATAGGTGCCAAGCAGACCATCATCTATGACCCAGCCCACGGCATAGAAGATTTGGAGCAGGGGCTTTTGAGGCCCATATCCTTTAAAAACTTAGAAGAGGATCCAGTAAGGATAATAAGGGGCTTTCGCCTTGCCGCCGAGAAAAGGCTTAATCTGACGGAGGATTTTTATCACTTTGTAGAGAGGAAAAGACACCTTCTAAAAAAAGCTCCGGTAGAGAGGATAAGCCTTGAGCTTTTCAAGATTTTGAGACACGGAGAAAGTTATAAGATTTTGAGAGACTTATACCAACATGGTGTGCTTGATGTCCTCTTTCCGGACACAAAAAGGTGGAAGGAGATAAAGGATCAAGGGGAGCACCATATATACCCGCTTGAGGAGCATGTCTTTAAGGTAATGGAGGCTTTAGAAAGGGTGATAGAGGATAGAGATGTTTACCTCCCTGCAGACCTTTTAAAGGACTTGGGGAAGATGGAAGTCCTTGGTGAGTTTTCCGATATAGAACTTTTAAAGTTATCTGCCCTATTTCATGATATTGCCAAGCCCCACACCTTTGAGATAAGAGATGATGGAAAGATTACCTTTTATGGCCATGATAAGCTGGGTGCCAAGATAGTGCAAGAGTATGGGAAGATGTACAAGTGGGGTGATGCCGCCACCAAGTTTGTCTCAAGGCTTGTAGAAGAACATCTTAGACCCTTTTACCTTAGGGAATCCCTCTTTAAGGGTCAGCTAACAGACAGGGGAAGGGCCAACTTTTGGAGAGAGTGTGGAGATATAGCAAGCCACCTTTTCCTGCATGCCATAGCAGATGCCATAGGAAGCGCAGATGAAGAAGAACAGATAAAAAAGCTCTTAAAAACCATTCACGACCTTATAAGCTACAAGAGGGAAAAGCTTTCTAAAATACCTACAAAGCCCCTTTTAAATGGGCATGAGATAATGCAAATACTGGGCATAGGACCGGGTCCTTTGGTTGGGAAGGTAAAAGAGGCGCTGGAGAGGGCGCAGCTGGAGGGAAAGGTAAGTACAAGGGAAGAGGCGGTGGAGTTTATAAAAAGTTGTTATGGTGGCTCAAAGCAATAAGGCTTTTGTGAATAAGCAGAGGCTCATACACTCCAAGGTCCTCAAAGAGCCATCCATCACCGCCCGTTATTATAAGCTTTAAGGTCCTTTTGTATCTTTCCTGCCAGCTTTCCAAACACTTTGAGATAAAGGCTTTTGCTTGGTTTATGAAGCCGCCAAGGATGGCTTCCTCCGTGTTCTTTCCAATGTCTACCCTCATAGGTCTTAGGTCTATCTTGGGGATGAGCTCGGCCTTTTTGGAAAGGCATTCAAGCCCCAAGCCTATGCCCAAAGTTATAAAGCCCCCCTGAAAGATGCCATCTATGGCAAGGTCTACCACAAGGGCTGTGCCGGCGCTTACCACCACCACATCTCTGCCATAAAGGCTTACAGCCCCGTAAAGGTTAAGGAGCCTGTCTACACCCACCCTCTCCTTGCCCTCAAAGGCCACCTCTAAAGGCACCTCCTCCGCCCTTACAAACCTTGCCCGAGGATACATCCCCCTTATGTAAGCCTCCGCAGAAGGCCTAACAGAGGAGACAAGCACAAGGTCTGCCTCCACATAGCACACCTTATCATGCTCAAACTTACCTATGTACCTTAGCTCCCCCTCAAAAAGACACACATCTACAGAGGTGTTTCCCACATCAAGAGTTAGAACCTTCATACTCTACCGAGGCTCCCCCTTCTGCCACCTCAAGCACCATGTACTTGGACTTTATGCCATAACCTTCAAAGGCCCTCACCATAGCCTCACCCACCTCTCCCATCTTATCAACGCACAGGCTTGCCACGGAAGGGCCGGCACCGCTCAGAAAGACCGCCAAGGCTCCAGACTTGTAAGCTTCTTCCACCACATGCCAAAAGCCCGGAATAAGGGATGCTCTGTAGAGCTGGTGAAGTCTATCCTTTACAGCCTCCCTTAAAAGTTCAAGGTTTTTTGATAAAAGGCTTGCCACAAAGAGGGCAGACCTTTGGAGGTTAAAAACGGCATCCTTTAAGCTAACATCCTTTTTTATCACCTCCCTTGCCCTTTCTGTGGAAAGCTCAAAGTCTGGCACGCAGATCACCACCTTTATTTCCCTTGGAAAGTCAAGCCTTATAAACCTTACCTCCTCCTCCGAGCTTGCACATACCACAAAGCCACCCAAAAAGGCTGGAAGGAGGTTATCGGGATGCCTTTCAAACTCAAAGGCTATTTTTAGCTTTTCTTCCAAGCTTATATCAAGACCGCTTATAGCTTGGCAGGCCAGCAGGCCGCCTACTATGGCCGTGGCAGAAGAGCCCAAGCCCCTTGCGGTAGGTATGCGGTTTAGCTGTTTAAGGTTTATGGGAACCTCCTCCCTTCCAAAAGCCTTACAAGCCCTTTTGTAGACCTTTATAAACAAGTTTTCCTCGTTGGTTGGGAGGTTTGAGCCCTCCCCCTCTATCTGGACCTTGTATAGGCTTGAAGGCTTCACATAAAACTCGTTATACAAGTTTAGGGCAAGGCCAAAGGCATCAAAGCCAGAACCAAAGTTGCTTGTGCTTGCCGGAACCTTAATTTTGAGCATATAAATAGTCTACATTAGGCTGGGAGAAAAATTCAATAAAATTTTTGTATAACAAGGCTTAGCACAGGCATTCTTGCCTATGCAAAAAATACTCCACAGACATAAAATTATGGAACATCCAGCGTATCCCATTATATAATCTTTAAAAAAGGAGGTAAGCCATGAGTAGCATGCAAGAAAAATTCCAAGACCTGCTTAAAGAGCTTTTCCAGTTTGAATCTTCCGATTTGGACTTTGGAATATATAGGATTTTGAACTATAAACGAGAAAGGATTGAAAAGTTTATTGAAGAAGACCTTAAAAACAAGGTTGAAGAAGCCTTCAAAAAGCACAAAGACGAAAGGCTATCAAATGTAAAGGAAGAATACGAAAGAATAAAGAAAACAATTATTCAAAACTTTGGTGAAAACGCTTTTACACCAACGGGAGATCTCAAAGAAGAGTTTAAAAACACACCCCTTGGGAGGAGATTCCTTGAGATAAGAGAAAGAAAAGAGGAATTACAAGCCATTGAAGAGATAAAACTTCAGGTTTTCAACGACCTTTACACTTTCTTTTCTCGCTATTATGAAGATGGAGATTTTGTGCCACAATACCGCTACTCAATCAAAGGACATAGATATGCCATGCCTTACAACGGAGAAGAAATAAAGCTTTATTGGGCAAACGCAGACCAGTATTACATAAAAACAGGCTTGCTTTTTAGAGATTACACCTTTAGAGTCAATGGTTATAAAGTTATCTTCCGCGTTGTCTCTGCCAAAGAGGAGCTTGGATCAAACAAGGCTACGAAAGAAAGGTTTTTTGTCCTTGATGATGAAAAGCC
>JBKBHW010000004.1:0-75300 GCA_046297555.1 Aquificaceae bacterium | reverse complement strand
TCTGCATGGCTTTTTTCTCTTCATGTTTTCTGATTATATCATTTGTCGTTAGGATGGTCTATTTGTGCACCAAAGCCAAGGATGGTAAGAAAATTATGTATATAAAAGCCTTTTATGGTAGAAAGCCCTACTGGAAGGAATGGGTGGAGCTCTTCCACATAGACCCAACATTTTTTGGGTCTTACCTTGAGGACAAGCTCTATGAGATCATCTCCAAATACTTTAGAAGGGTATTTGTAGAATACTACGAAGATAAGATTACCCTTAAGGAGCTAAAATGGGGCAAGCCACCGGAGGAAACAAGATTAGGCTCAAAGCTAAAAGCCCTTGGCTATTCATACTTTAGAGATTGGTACTATCCAGAGGGTTGGATGGAGGGGGGCTATAAGTTGCAAGCAGAGAGATGAAATATGTTATAGTAAAATACGCTGGGCGAGGAATTCAGTAAACTTCTTACATAATAGTGTGTAGCACAGGCATTCTTGCCTGTGTGTTTAAGAAATACTCCACAGACAGGAATGTCTATGCTACATAAAGATAAAAGGGTGGAGCTTTGCTAAACACCCACGGTTAGCCTTGTTTAAAGCAAAAATATGAAGCATCTGCTAAGGAGAGAAATTTTTACCCGGCTTATAAAATATGCTATAATAGTATCTCCCGAGTAAAACTTTGTAAGGAGAAGAAGGATGAAGACCTACCACCTTAGGAAAGAAGATGTTGTGAGAGAATGGTGGGTAGTGGATGCAGAAGGAAAGGTTTTGGGAAGGCTTGCCTCTCAAATAGCAAAGGTACTTATGGGTAAACACAAGCCTTACTACCAGCCCGATGTAGATTGTGGAGATTTCGTAATAGTGCTTAACGCAGATAAGGTAGTTGTTACTGGCAAAAAGATGGAGCAGAAGAAATACCAATTTCACTCCAACTATCCCGGCGGGTTAAAGGAAAGAAGCTTGGCTTGGATGCTCCAAAACAAGCCAGAGGATGTGATAAGGCTTGCGGTCAAAAGAATGCTACCCAAGAACAGGTTGGGGCATAGGATGCTAAAGAGGTTAAAAGTATACAGAACTTCAAGCCATCCACACGCGGCACAACAACCCAAAAACTTGGAGGTTGAAGCATGACCTTGGTAAAGCTTAAAGACTTCAAAATAGGTTTTGACAATTCTTATTATGGCACTGGTAGAAGGAAGGAGAGCGTGGCGAGAGTTTGGCTCGTAAGGGGCACGGACAAGCACATAGTTAAGGTAAAAGAAAGCGGTAAGGAATATGACTTAAAGCATTACCTTCAAAGGGAAACGCTCTACAATAAGGTTCTCTATCCTATAAGGCTAACAGGCCTTGAGGGGCGCTTTGGAATATATGCCACAGTTAGCGGTGGCGGTATAAGTGGTCAAGCGGAAGCCATTATGTATGGTATTGCCAAAGCCATTCTTAAATACAACCCGGACCTAAGAAGCACTCTCAAAAGGGCTGGATTACTCAAAAGGGATGCAAGGGAGAAGGAAAGAAAGAAGTATGGACTTATGAAGGCAAGGAAAGCCTATAGATGGAGCAAGAGATAAGAGTATGTGTATATGGCGCCACCGGCTACACTGGAGCTGAACTCTTAAGAATTCTTTTAAATCATCCTCATGTCAAGATCTCTTCCCTTACATCCCAGTCTTATTTTGGTAAAAGATTTTCCGATGTCTTCCCCCATTTTGAAACAAGCCCTATAGGCCATATGTACCTTTTACAGGAGCCAGAAGAGGACTTTGATGTGGCCTTTTTGTGCCTTCCCCACGAGGCGTCCCTTGAGCTTGTGCCAAAGCTTTTGATAAAAGGTAAAAAGGTTGTAGACCTCTCCGGTGCCTATAGAATAAAGAACCTTAAGGATTATCCAGAGTATTACGGCTTTGAACATAAGTACCCGGAGTTATTACACAAAGCTGTATATGGACTGCCAGAGGTTTTTAGAGAACACATAAAGAGGTCCGACCTTGTGGCAAACCCAGGCTGCTATCCTACGGCTACCTTACTTGCCCTTTACCCGCTGCTAAAAGAAGGTATAAACTTAGAATGGGCTATAGTAGATGCCCTTTCCGGTGTGTCTGGAGCTGGTAGAAAAGCCACCCAAAGGTTTCATTACCCTGAGATGGAAGGGAATGCCTTTGCCTATTCTGTGGAAAAGCACAGACACACACCAGAAATGGAGGATGTGATAAAAAGGATAGCTAACAAGGATATAAAGATAAGGTTCACTCCTCAAGTGGTGCCTCTAATAAGGGGTATGATGGCAAAGGTTTATGTAAGGGTTGAAAAAATGGACTATGAGGAGCTATACAGGGAGGTTTATAGGGGGGAGCCCTTCATAGTGATTTTTAAAGAGCCACCCCATATAAAGCATGTGTTGGGCACAAACTTCTGCTTTATATACTGCCACTACGATGAAAAAAGCTCCATCCTTGAAGTTATAAGTCTTATAGACAATCTTGGAAAAGGTGCCTCCTCCCAAGCTGTACAAAACTTTAACCTTTTAACGGGCATTGAAGAGGTATGCGCCTTAAAGCATACATCCATATACCCCTAAGAAGTTAACTTTACTTTTATATGCTGGGTGAGAAATTGCTTTCTTAGGTGTTATCTTCACATATTCAATCATATTAGGGGCACGCCGCAGCGTGCCCCTACAAAAAGAAAAAAGAAGTCCCCCCTTCGTCTAAAGAGGACGCCATATTTATGCGGTGATCTGAACCCAATAGTAGGTAGGGTGGGTATCTATTCCCGCGCCTCTTGGTTAAGTCTTCTTTCACAGGCAGGGATGCCTGTGCTACCTTTCATAAACTTGAACTACGAGAGCGAAAAAAAGCCCTTATGTTTATTGTGCAAGAAGTTTAACAAATAGGCGCCTTATAAACCATCCCTATAAAGCTTGAATTTCTCACCCGGCGTATATATTTATACATGATGAACCGCATATTTGCGTGGGGTGTAAATTTCAAAACAGCCCCAGTGGAGTACAGGGAGCTTCTTGCCTGTAGCAGGGATGATGCATACTATCTTCTTCCGCCTTTGAAAACCATAAAAGGCATAAAAGAGCTTATGCTTTTATCTACCTGTAATAGGGTGGAGGTTTATGGTGTTGCAGAAGACTATGAATCAATATACAAGCTTGTTTCTGAACTCATCAGGCTAAAGGGTGCAGATGTAAAAATTAAGAGGAGCTCCTTTTTCTTGGAGGGAGATAAGGCGGTGGCTCATGTTTTTAGGGTGGCAAGCGGTTTGGGATCTATGGTGGTTGGAGAAACTCAGATAGTAAGCCAGTTTAAGGAAGCTTACCGAATAGCAAAGGAGTTGGGCTGTACTGGAAAGGTATTAAACAGGCTTTATGAAAAGGCTTTGAGAACTGCAAAAAGGGTTAGGACAGAAACGGGTATAAGTAGGAACGCCATATCTGTAAGCTATGTGGCTGTAGAGCTTGCCAGGAGAATATTTGGAAGCTTGACGCATGTGAAGGTGCTTTTGGTAGGTGCTGGTGAAATGGCAGAGCTTTCTGCCAAGTATTTAAAAAAGCTAAAGACCCATCTTTTTATAACTAACAGAACTTATGAGAGGGCAGTGGAGCTTGCTAAGGAGCTGGAGGGAAATGTACTTAGGTTTGAAAACTTGGAAGACTACCTTCAGGACTTTGATATAGTTATAGTCTCCACAGGAAGCAAAAATTACCTAATAGATTATCAGATGGTAAAAAAAGCCATGAAGAGAAGGGGATACAAGCCCATATTCTTTATAGACATTTCTGTGCCGAGGAATGTGGACCCTACAGTAAGCCAGATTGATGAAGTATTTCTTTATGATATTGACGACCTTCAGGAGGTAGCAGAGAAGAACCTAAAAGAAAGGCTTAAGGAAAAAGAAAAGGGAGAGATCATAGTTTGGGATGAGGTGGGGAAGTTTATGAAATGGCTGGAGGTGTTAGATGTGGAAGACATAATAATAAGGATCAAGGAGCGCTGGAGCTCCACGCAAGATAACAACCCTATGTGGAGAAGAGTGATCCACAATGCTATAGAAGAGATAAGAAGAGAGCCATCTTTGGCCGAAAAGTTGGTTAAAATATTCCTGCAGGAGGTGGAAGATGCAAACACAGGGAGAAAACTATCCTATGTCCATAACAGAGCTCATGGAGCTTGAAAGCGAGTACTCCATAAAGGCTTACATCCTCATAAAGGCAGACCCCCGGGAGATACCATCCATCATGCTTGCCCTTTCAACCTTTGATGGTATAAGGACAGCAGATGTGGTAACTGGGCCTTATGACATAATAGTTTTTGTAGAGGTGAAAAACCAAGACGAGCTTGGTAGGCTTGTTATAAACAAGATACATTCCCTGGAGGGGGTTAAAGAGGCGCTCACCTGTGTGGTAGTAAGAATATGAAGGGTTTCCTCTTGGTTGTAGAAGAGGAGAAGAGAATCGTAGTCATATACTCGGAGGAGCCTGCAGTTTACAAGGAAGAGGATGATGGGGTTGAGATCTTTTACTCAAAGAGGGGTGATGTGGTAAAAATAATAATAAATAAAGATGAAAAGCACCAAATTATATACTTCTGAAGGTTTTTTGATTGAGGGTGGAAAGCCTTTAAGGGGCAAAGTAAGGGTTTCTGGCTCAAAGAATGCATCCCTTCCCATTCTTATGGCAAGCCTACTCACCGACCAAGTCTGTGAAATAGAAAACATCCCAAACTTACTTGATACGAGGACAGCCCTTGAGCTTTTACAAAGCTTGGGAGCTGAGGTAAGCTTTGAGGAAGGAAAGGTAAGTATAAATGCAAAGTATGTTAAGAGCTATGAGGCTCCCGATGAGATTGTAAGGCGTATGCGGGCTTCCGTGCTTGTTATGGGTCCCCTTTTGGCAAGGTTTGGGAAAGCTGTAGTTTCTATGCCTGGCGGATGCTCCATAGGTATAAGGCCTATAGACCAACATCTTAAAGTCTTTGAAAGGGCGGGAGTTCATATTGAGATAAAGCATGGCTATGTGCATCTTGAGCTAAAAAAGACAAAACCTGTAGAATACACCTTTGAGGTGATAACCGTTACTGGGACTGAGAACGCCCTCCTTTTCCTTAGCAGGCTTGAAAAGAGAAGCATTTTAAGGAACATAGCCTTAGAGCCAGAAGTTATGGACCTTGTAGAAGTTTTAAGGAAGATGGGAGCGGAGATAGAGATAGAGGATAGAGTTGCCATCATAAGAGGAAACCCATACCTTGGAGGTTTTAGTCATAAGGTCATACCAGACAGGATAGAGGCTGGGACTTTAATGGTGGCAGGTTTTATAACAGGGGGAGACATAGAGCTTGAAGACTTAAGAGTTGAACATCTTGGTAGTGTTATGGAAAAGTTAAAGGAAGCTGGGGCGGACGTTGAGATCCTTAGCCTTGATAGGATAAGGGTGAAAGGCGGTAAGGAGATTGAGCCCCTTTGTATATCTACCATGGAGTACCCGGGCTTTCCTACAGACATGCAAGCCCAGTTTATGGTGTTGTGCTGTATTGCCAATGGTGTCTCGGAGATAAAGGAAAACATCTTTGAAAACCGCTTCCAGCATGTGGCAGAGCTTCAAAGGATGGGTGCGGATATACGTGTAAAAGATAGAGTGGCCATAGTGAGGGGGGTGGAAAGGCTCTATGGGGCTGAGGTTTATTCCACAGATCTTAGGGCATCCGCAAGCCTCGTTTTGGCCGGGTTGATAGCAGAAGGAAATACTTTGGTAAGAGATGTATATCACTTGGACAGGGGATACGAAAGGCTTGAAGAAAAGTTAGAGAAGCTTGGGGCAACCATAGAAAGGTTGCCCCTAAGGGAACCTTAGCTTATCTCAATCTTCCTCTCTTTTGATTCTTCGGCCTTTGGTATCCTTATTTCCAAAAGGCCATCTTTGAATTCCGCCTTTGCAGCTTCCACCTTTACATCAACAGGAAGTGGTATGACCCTTTCAAACTTCCCATATACCCTTTCAACCCTGTGGTAGGTTTCTGTTTTTTCCTCCTTCTCTTCCTTCTTTTCACCCCTTATATGTAGGGCATTGTCCCTGATAGAAACTTCCACATTCTCCTTTTTGACGCCGGGGAGCTCCGCCTTTACCACAAGCTCTTGATCTGTTTCATACACATCCACCGCGGGAGCAAAGAGCTTTTCACCCTCTTCCCTTGGTATCAGCTCCTCAAAAAGCCTATCAAACTCTCTCCTTATGCGTTCAATCTCTGCAAAGGGGTTCCATAACATAAGCCCTCTTCTCATGGCCTTCACCTCCTTTAAGTATCTTTACATAAATTTATTTTAGTCAAGTATTGTAAAATGTCAAGGGGGTACCATTATTGCAGCTAAAAGAAGAAACCTTTTCTTGCGCTTAAAATCAAGGCGGAGGGTATGCCCCATACAAGGGAGGAAATAAGCAAAAAGCTATGAAACAAAAAACCCAGTTTTAGCCATTCCTTTAGGCTCTCTCCAATAACCTTTAAGGGTAAGCCAAAGGCAAGCTCATAGGTACCAAAGCCCATAAAGCTATGTATTGGAAGCACGGAGCTAAGCTCCCCACCCAAAAAGGCAAGAAAGCTTTTGTAGAGGCTAATATGCCCAAGGTTAAGGAGAAGGAGAAGGCTTATAAACTTTGTAGCGCTGGAAAGTGTAGATAGCAAAAAGATGACAAAAATCAAATCAAAGCTTGTATTGTTTTTTATAAAGCCCTTAAGATCCTTTAACCTACCCCAAGGCGGTATTATGAGGTAAAGCCGAGGGAAGGAAAGGGCAATAGAAAAAAGCAAAAGAGAAGGTAAAAGCATTGTAATCTTCAGCAAGGAAAGGCTAAGGAAGAGTAAAAAGAATAGGCTAAAAAGGTCATAAAGCCTCCCTACAGAAAAAGTCCAAAGGGACAAAGACAGATTTACCTTTAATTGCTTTAGATAATAAAACCAGCTTAGCTCTCCCGTCCTTGCAGGCAAAAGGTTGTTAAACATTATGTTAGCCGAGTTTATAAGAAATATTTGGGAAAGGCTAAGGTCCTTTATAAGCATCTTCCACCTTAGAGACCTTAAAACCTGACTAAAACTGTAGAACAAAAAGGCTAAAGATAGGTTTAAAAGGTTTATTTTTCGAAGGCTTTTTAACAGATCCTCAAAGGGTATGAAATAAAAAAGGAAGGCAAGGAAGAGAAGGGTAAGGGCGAAAGGAAAGAGCCTTCTCAACTCTCTTCCGGTACATCGTGTATGACTATCCTTTTACCGGCAAGCCTTGATAATATTTCAACAGCCACCTCCACACCAGAGCCCGCACAAGAAGTAAAATGAGAAGAAAGACCTGCAAGAGTACCAACTACAAAAAGATTTTTATCCACCTCATAGTCCTTGTGTTTTATCATAACCCTGCCCGGCTTTGGAGATTTTGGATTGTCCACCAGCTCCACTTGTAAACCCTTTATGTTAAAACTATGAAAGCCGCCAGCAAGCACCACATAATCGGCAATAAAAACCTTGCCAGAAGAACTCTCCACTTCAAAAAGGTCCCCCCTTTTTTCTACACGGACCACCTTCTCCTCAAGCATATCCAAACCACCCCAACCCTTTATCTGTTTTCTTATCCTTTCCAAGAGCTCAGTGCCAGCCACTGGATCCAAACCGGGCACGTTCTTCAAAAAGGCCTTATTTAAATCGGAGCCCTTTAGGTCAAAGAGGAGATATTTCCTATCTTCTGCCCACTGCCAGCCCCTTCCTCGGGCAGATACCAAAGTTAATGCGCAAGAAAGCCCACTTACCCCACCACCAACTATAACAACATCATACTTCATCATGCTTATTTATTATAAAGCAATACGCCGGGTGAGAAATTGTCTTTTGATGGATGTGTCACGCCTTTGTCTTAGATGTATTGCTTAATAGTAGGTAGCGCGGGAATAGATGCCCGCGCCTTTTGGTTAAATTTTTTTTCACACAAGCAAGGATGCCTGTGCTACCTTTATATTGGGGACCTTATAAGCTGTCCCCACAAAGATTTAATTTCTAACCTATCGTATAGATGTATAATTTTCCATAGGAGGTTGACATGTTTGAAGGTTTTGAAGAGTTAACGGATAGAGACTTTTATGATAAGGCTATGGCTGGAGAAAAGCCTGCAGTGGTGCTTTTTACAACGACAGAGAACTCAAGAAATGAAGCCTTTTATAGAGTCTTGACGAAGTACCAGAAGTTGTACGGTGATAAAATAAACTTTTATTGGCTTGATGTGAGCAAGCATACGAGTGCAGAAGATTTGGGGGTTTTTGACTTTCCCACCGTTCTTTATTTTAGGGATACAATGGAGTTGGAAAGGCACGATTATACCCCCTCAGAAGAGGATGTGGAGAGGGCCATAAGGAGATTGCTAAGACTATGAAGCTTCTTTGGGCTCCTTGGAGAAGCAAATATGTGGAAAATGTAGATCTGCAAAGCGGTTGTTTTCTCTGTGAGGCCGTATCTCAACCTGAAGAAAAGCTAAGGGATTACTTGGTGCTTTATAGAGGTAAAAAAGCTTTTGTCATATTTAATAAGTATCCATACAACCCGGGGCATCTTATGGTGGTACCTATAGAACACATAGGTGATTATACATTGCTTGACAAGGAAACAGCCGAAGAGATACATATGCTTACTAAAGTGTGCATAAAGGTTATAAGGGAGGTGGTGAAGGCTCATGGTATAAACATGGGATACAACTTAGGAAGGGCTGCAGGTGCGGGCCTTGAAAGCCATATTCACCTTCATATTGTCCCGCGATGGTTTGGAGACACCAACTTTATGAACACCCTGGCAGATGTAAAGGTAATCTCTCAAAGCCTTTATGACCTTTACGACCGCATGAAGCCGGTCTTTGAGAAGTTCCTCCATGCTACTTGAAGTAAGGAATCTAAACCTTTGGTATGGAAGTAGGCATGTTTTGAAGGGTATAAGCTTTGAGCTTAAAGAGGGGGAGGTTTTGTGCTTGGTGGGTGAGTCTGGTTCTGGCAAAAGCTCCATATTACATGCCATACTGGGCCTCTTGCCAGAGGGAACAAAGTTAAGCGGTTCTATAAAGTTTAAAGGTAGAGAGCTTTTGGGCCTCTCACAGAAAGAATACAGAAAGATAAGGGGGAGACATATATCTATAGTCTTTCAGGAGCCTTCAGCCTATCTTGATCCATTGTTTAAAATAGGTACCCAAATAGGAGAGGCCTACAGGGCGCATTTTGATGGAGGGGATGCAAAAGAAATTGCCTTGCAAGCCCTAAGAAAGGCGGGGGTACAAGAGGTAGAGAGGGTTTATAACAGCTACAGCCACCATCTTTCGGGAGGGTTAAAGCAGAGGGTGTGCATTGCCATTGCTACCGTATGTAATCCGGAGATTGTTTTGGCAGATGAGCCAACCACAGCCCTCGATGTATCTGTGCAAAGTAGAATACTGAAGCTTTTTAGGGATATGAAGGAAGAGGGTAAAAGCGTTATCCTTGTAACCCACGATTTTGGCGTGGTGGCGGAAGTGGCAGACAGGGTTATAGTGCTAAGGGAGGGAGAGATTGTGGAAGAAGGAGAGGTTTTAAATATTTTTGATAACCCACAACACCCTTACACAAAAGAACTGCTTAGGGCTATTTAGCAAAGATGTATTTCTCAAGCCCAGTAAGGATTTTCTCAGGAGAGACTTCATAAGTGCCTTTTTGCAGCTGTTTTTTTATACTTTCTACCCTTTTCTCTATATCTTCATAATCTACCCTTTGGAAGTTTTTAAGCTCCTTAGAAAGCTCTACCTTTACACCCTCTTCATCCCTCTTTTCTTGAACCTTGGACCTTTTATTCTCTTCCGCCTCTACTATATACCCCAAAATCCTTTGTATATCTATCTTGTCAATCATATATATATTATCGGAAAGTCTTAGGAATTTTTCAATGCCTTTGTAGGTTTGCCTCGGGGAGATAGGAAAGCGTTCTTTGTCTCTTGGAAGCTAAGCATCTTACCCTTGATTTTAGAATTGGATCATAAAGATAGCTTGACCTGTTTGGAGAGGAGGTGCATGGATCCTGCCTGTATGTTTAAGTTGGGTGAAAAGTTCTCTAACTGTAGGGGCGGGGATTATCCTCCCTGCTCCTACAGAGCAAAAACCAATTGTGCAAGCTTGATAAACAAAAGCCCAAGTGCTATAATTATTTTTTAGTCCCCGTAGCTCAGAAGGACAGAGCGCGAGATTCCTAATCTCGAGGTCGGAGGTTCGAATCCTCCCGGGGACGCTTTAAAACCATGCAAATTGAAGTACTTTTGGGAAGCTTGCTTGAAGTAAAAGCGGACGCCATAGTAAACCCTGCCAACTCTTACGGCTATATGGGTGGCGGTGGCGGTGTGGCGGGTGTGATAAAAAGGGCTGGGGGGGAAGAAATAGAGAGGGAAGCCATAGAAAAGGCACCCATACCTGTAGGCTCTGCTGTAATTACTACGGCTGGAAGGCTTCCTTTCAAAGGTGTGATACATGCACCCACCATGGAAGAACCAGCTATGGAAACCACGGAAGAAAAGGTGAGGAAGGCGGTGAGGGCCTCCCTACATCTGGCAGATAAACTGGGTTTTGAAAGCATTGCCATGCCCGGCATGGGCACCGGTGTGGACAGGCTTCCAAAGGATGTGGCTGGTAGAGCCATGATAGAGGAAATAAGGACTTTTAAGCCCGTAAACCTTAAAAAGGTAATTCTTGTAAACTTAGATAGTCAGATGGTGGAGGAGTGGAGGAAAAACCTCTGAATGAAGCTTATACTTTCTGGAGGTTGGTTGCAAAAAAGGGGCATCTTTGAAGCACATATCAAAAAAGTTCATTTTCTTAGCTCATTAAAGGATCTGAAAGATGCCACGCTTGGCTTTCTTGTCCTCTCCTATCACCTCTCTTCACAAACTTTAAACCTACATTTAAAAGACTCTTCTTATCCCAAGGCTATACTTTTGGAGATTGGGGGCTTTTCTCCCTTTAACAGAAAGCCGGAGGATACAAGCCTTAAATTTTTAACATCCTCCCTTGATGATAAAGCCTATGTAGAAAGGGTAAAAAAGGTAAAGGAGTTCATCTCTGAGGGTGTTATATACCAGCTTAACCTTACCTGCAGGTTTGACTTTCATTTGGATGGTGAGCCCGTTGACCTGTTTCTGAGGTATTACAGGGCGCAGCCCGTACCTTACGCCTTTTTCCTTGACCTTGAAGACTTTTATCTTATAAGCGGCTCCATGGAGCTGTTTTTGAAAAAAGAAGGCAATAGGCTTGTTAGCAAGCCTATAAAGGGTACGGCAAAAAGAAGAAAGGACTTAGAAGAGAGCCAAAAAGATAAGGCAGAAAACCTTATGATAACAGACATGGTTAGGAATGACCTTTCGGCGGTGGCTATACCCGGTAGCGTAAGGGTGGAAGAGCTTTTTAAGATTGAAAGGTTTAGAACCCTCTTTCAGATGCACTCCTGCGTTGTAGCCGAGACAAGGGAAAGTATTCAAAGGATATTGGAGGAGACCTTTCCCCCTGCTTCTGTGGTTGGCGCCCCCAAAAGAAAGGCGGTGGAAATAATAGACCTTTTGGAGCCCCACAACAGGGAATACTACTGCGGGTGTGCAGGCCTTATAATCGGAGAAGACTTTACTTTGAGCGTGCTCATAAGGACGGCCATGGGCCATGGTGGTAGACTTTCTTATTATGCCGGCGCAGGTATCCTTTGGGATTCCGTTCCAGAAAGGGAGTGGCAAGAGGTTCTTTTGAAGACAAAGGCTTTTTATAGCTTAAAATAAAATCATTGTGAAGGTTATACCACCTCAGGAGAGGTTTTTTAACTTTGAAGATTCAGAAAGGCTAAAGAACTTTTTCCTAAAAGCCTGCGAGGTCTTCAAAGACTACAAGTTTATCATGCTTCCCTCCCTTGAAATATACAGCCATGAGCTTTACGGTGAAAGTCCTTTTATAGTAGGCAGCCTTCAGGACGGAAGCCTTTTGTGCCTTAGAAGGGATTGGACTGTGAGCCTTGCACGCTTTTTGAGCCTTCAAAGGGATTTACCCTTGCCTCTTAAGGTCTTTTACTGGGGTAATGTTTTCTCACCCGGCGGGAGCTTGGAGAGCTATCAGGTGGGCGTGGAGCTTCTTGGAGACCCATCCATAGAGGTGGAGGTGGAGGTCCTTCAGGCCATAGGCGATTACCTAAAAGCCTGCGGTATGGAGGAGCTTACACTCAGCCTTGGACATGTGGCCATAGTGGAGGAGCTTTTAAACAGGCATGGAGTAAACTACAGGCAGGCCATACTGGAGAAAAACTTTTCTCTTCTATCCTCCGTGGAGCCTCTGAGGGACCTTTTGCTTGCCAACGGAGGCTTTCATGTGCTTGACTCCTTTGAAAAGAAGTATCCGGAGTTTTCTTCCTATTGCAGCAGGCTAAGGGAGGTGTCTCAAAGGCTAAAGGGCTTTAACATCGTTTTTGACCTCTCCGAGATAAGACCCAAGGGCTATTATACCGGTCTTGTCTTTGAGTTCTTTCATCCCAAGGTGGGACAGCCCTTGGCGGGGGGAGGAAGGTACGATGGCCTGTATAAAAACCTTGGAAGGGATATATGCGCCTTCGGCGGTGCCATATACATTGACCTTTTATTGGAGGTTTAAAAAATAGCTATGGAAATACTCTGGGGCTTGGTAGTTGGAATTGTGTTTTCTACGGTGGGTGCGGCGGGTGCCATATTGGCAGGTGTGGGGCATCTCTCTTTGTTTGCCATCAAAGAGGCAAACTTGGTGAAGTTTTATAACCAGTTTTTGGTGGTTTTATCTCCGATGGTTTCCTTGCCCTTGTACATAAGGCAAAAAAGGGTTGTCTTCTGGCTTGCCCTTTTTTTGGCCTTGGGAAGTATCTTGGGAGCCCTTGCGGGCTCCTATCTATCCTATCATTACCTTAAAGATCTAAAGAACTACAAGCAGCTCTTTGGATTGCTTACCTTGCTCATAGGTGCAAAGGTCCTTTATGATGCCTACAAGCTTTCAAGGGTTAAGGAAGGTAATAAATCTATGTATGCTGGCTTGAAGGGTTTTCACATAGTGATAGATCAAGGGGGAGGAATAATAAGGGTTAACATAATTGGCCCGTTGCTTGCGGGTTTTGGGATAGCCCTTCTTTCCTCTGCCATGGGCGTGGGCGGCGGCTTTTTAATAGTTCCCTACATGCTTTTGGTGGTGGGGCTGCTGGCCTATTATGTGCCGGGTACTGCCATAGTGGTGGTCTATATTACAACCCTAACGAGCCTTTTGAATTACTATAGCTTGGGGGTTAGGCCCGATTGGAGATTTTTGCTCAAAGAGGCTATTGGTGTATGGATAGGTTCTGCCCTCGGTCCTTACATATCAAAGCTCATTGGAGAAAGGCTTTTGCGTACAGCCATAGGCTTCTTACTTTTGGGCTTGGGCATGGCTTATAGCCTTAGGTTGTTGTAAAATACTCATACATGCCTTGTTATATCTTCGTAACGGGTGGAGTTATATCCTCCCTTGGTAAGGGTGTGGCCTCAGCCTCCATAGCCTCCCTTCTTGAGGAGCAGGGGCTAAAGGTAAACCTTCAAAAGCTTGACCCCTACCTTAATGTAGACCCCGGCACCATGAGCCCTTACCAGCATGGAGAGGTTTATGTGACCGAAGACGGAGCAGAGACAGACCTTGACCTTGGACATTATGAAAGATTCACCAACAGGTTTACAACCAAGAAGAACAACATAACTGCAGGAAGGGTTTATTACAATGTGATACAGAGGGAAAGGGAAGGGGGTTATCTTGGTGCAACGGTGCAGGTAATACCCCATATAACCGATGAAATAAAAAGGCTCATAAGGGAGGTGGAAGAGGATTGTCATGTGGTTATAGTGGAAATAGGCGGAACTGTGGGGGACATAGAGGGCTTGCCCTTCTTGGAAGCGGTGCGCCAGCTTTCCATGGAGCTTGGAAGAGAAAAGGTCCTTTTTGTACATACTACCTATGTGCCCTATGTAAAGAGTGCGGGAGAGCTAAAGACTAAGCCCACCCAGCATTCTGTAAAGGAGCTAAGGGCTATAGGAATACAACCGGACATAATCCTCTGCAGGTCTGAGGTAGATATACCGGAGAGTATAAAGGAGAAGATAGCCCTTTTTACAAATGTGAAAAAGTCTGCGGTCATATCCGCCCCCGATGTGGAGTTTATATACGAAGTTCCCCTTGTCTTCAAAAGGCAAGGCTTGGACAAGCTTATAACCCAGCACTTTGGCTTTGAATACAAAGAAAGGGAAAGTAGATGGGAAAGGATCGTTCAAACCCTTAAATCTTCAGAAAGAGAGGTAAAGATAGCCCTTGTGGGCAAGTATGTGTCTTTGAAGGATTCTTATAAAAGTGTGGTGGAGGCTCTAATTCACGGCGGCATTGCCAACGGGGTAAGGGTAAGTGTCCTTTGGGCTAACGCAGAAGATTGCCAAGAGGAGCTTTTGGAGGAGGCGGATGGTATATTGGTACCGGGAGGCTTTGGCGAAAGGGGTGTTCAGGGGAAGTTGAAAGCCTTGAACTACGGAAGGCTATCAAAAAAGCCTACCTTTGGCATATGCTTGGGCATGCAATTAATGTGCGTGGAGTTTGCAAGGAATGTGGTGGGTTTAAAGGAAGCTAACTCCACCGAGTTTAACCCCTTTACCCCCCATCCGGTTATAGACATAATGGAAGAGCAGAAGAAGGTAAAAAATTTGGGTGGCACCATGAGGCTTGGCTCCTACCCTTGCCAACTGGTAGAAGATACAAAGGCAAAAGAGATATACGGAAAGGACCTCATATATGAAAGGCATAGGCATAGGTATGAGTTTAACAACAACTACAGAGAGATTTTTGAAAGGCATGGCATGGTCTTCTCTGGACTTTCTCCCGATGGCAGGCTTGTGGAGATTGTAGAGCTAAAGGACCATCCTTGGTACATAGGCTGTCAATTCCATCCAGAGTTTAAAAGCAAGCCCTTCCAACCCCATCCCCTTTTTGTTTCTTTTATCTCGGCCTGCTTACAAGCTCAATAACAGCCACATCTGGCGGTGAAAGGAGCCTCATAGGAGGCCCTCCCGTTCCTACCCCCTTGCTTATGTACACATAAGAGCTGCCAAGCTTATGAAGACCCCTATCACCTATAAAAAGGCGGGTAAGGATAAACCTGCCTATGGGATGATAGACTCCACCATGGGTGTGCCCGGAGAGCATAAGGTCAAAAAGCTCCTCCGCTCCCTTTTCAAGCCTTGGCTTGTGCTTCAAATAGATTACAAAGCTGCCCACCTTTGCCCTCCTAAGGACTTCCTTGTCAGAAATACTTCCAAGGCAAGACCCAAAAAACCTACAATCATCATCCTCTATACCCACAAGGCTTAAGTTGTATTCCTGTATGTAAACAACCTCACCCCTAAGAGGCCTAAAGCCAGCCTTTTGTGTAAAATCCAACGCTTGGTTTATACCTCTATAGTATTCGTGGTTTCCAAGGACTGCATACTTTCCAAGAGGTGGATCCATCTTGGCAAGGGCCTTTGCCAGATAGAGTTTATTTTTCATGTTTCCATCTACCAAGTCTCCCGTTGACACTACCATCTGTGGCTTTTCCCTTTCATAGACATCCAAGACAAGCTTTACCTTATCCATTCCCATAACCGGTCCAAGATGAAGGTCCGATATGTGAAGTATTTTTATGTTTTTTGGCACCTTATCCGTGTAGATTTTAATCCTTTCCACCTTTAGGTTAAGGGTTTCGTAGTAGCTATAGGCAGAAAGGCTAAGGGAAGGAAGTAGGACCAAAAGGACAAGGCTTTTTGGGGAGGGTGTGGGCAATGGATTTATGTGAAATAGCTTCTTTGAAAGAAAAACAAAAACCTTGTAAAGGTCAACAATCAAAAGGGCCAACAGAAAATAAAGAAGAAAACCCATCCAAAGGAGACTGCCAAAGGCTATGTAATAGGTTATCCTTTCACCCCAATGGGCATCTCCATACCTCCAGAGGAAGGGAGATAAAAAGCCCGCAAATATAAAAAAAGCCCAGAATATCTTATCCCTTTTGTTCCTCAGCACTATGTGAAAAAAGCGAAGATAGACATAAAGATGCATAAAAAGGAAGGTCAACAAAAAGGCAAAGATAAACCACCTCATAGACTTAACTTATAACCAAAGCCCCTTACCGTTTGAATAGCCTTTCCTTCTTCTCCAAGCTTTTCTCTTAACTTTTTTATATGCACATCTACCGTGCGGTCATACACATCCCTTTTTAAAACCCTCTCTACAAGGTAATCCCTGCTAACGGGCTTTCCGTAGTTTTCAAGAAGGGCTTGAAGTATTAAAAACTCTGTAGGTGTTAGTTCAATGGCTTGCTCTTTCCTTTTTACTTCTTTCCTCTCAAGGTCTATATCAAGTTCTCCCAGTTTAAAGCGTGTTTGTCTTTTTTCCTTTCCCGCCCTTCTTAAGACAGCCTTTACCCTTGCCAAAAGCTCTTTGATAGAAAAGGGCTTTGTGATGTAATCGTCCGCACCCAAGGAAAAGCCCTTTAGCTTGTCCTGTTCCATATCTTTGGCAGTTACAAAGACAATGGGTAGGTCCTTGTAATCATAGGTGTTTCTCACATACTGGGCTACTTTAAAGCCGTCAAGGTCTGGGAGCATAACATCAAGGAGTAAAAGGTCTGGCACTTGGCTTTCAAGGTAGCTTATGGCATCCGTTCCCTTCAAGGCTATGTCCACCTGATAGCCTTCCTTTTTGAGGTTATAGGCTATAAGCTCCGCCAAGTCCTTATCATCTTCCACTACCAAAATCCTTATCATAGGTTGGTAGGTTTAATTCTAACTGCCACCTCGTCTGGGTTTATCACATCGCCCACAGATATAAAGATATCCTCCACAACTCCATCAACGGGGCTATGCACCTCATTCTCCATCTTCATAGCCTCCACCACAAAGAGAACATCCCCCTCTTTAACCTGATCTCCCACATTTACTTTTATATTAACCACCTTGCCCGATATGGGTGATGCCACATCTCCAACGCCCACAGGCTTTGGCCTTTTGGGCTTTACCTCCGTGCCAGCGGTTATCTCACCGTAGGGGGAAGGTACCTGCTCCACCTCTTTTAGGGGTCTAAGCAAGACCTCTTCTAATTTTCCATCAAGCCTTATAAAGAAGGGTCTTCCCTCTCCAGTAGGCTCTCCCCTTCCTGCAATCTGTACATGGTATTGTTCTCCATGCACCGTTATAATAAACTCCACCGGTATGTTTTCCTTTTTCTCCTCCACTGTCTCTTCGGGTGGCAGCTTTTCTCCCCTCTTTCTGAACTCAAAAAACTCTTTGGCCACTAAGGGGAAAAGGGCGTAGGAGAGTATATCCTCCTCGCTTTTTGCACCAGCCTTTATGGCCTCTTCCCTTATAGAAGGAAGCTCTGGCGGCAACAGGTCCGCTGGCCTTATATGGTATATGGGTTTTTCCTCTCCCAGTATCTTCTCTATTATCTCCTCCGGTATGGGTGCGGGCGGCTTACCGTATAAACCTTTTACATAATCTTTGGTTTCTTTTGTTACCACCTTGTACCTTTCTCCGTGGAGAACATTTAAAAAGGCTTGCGAGCCTACTATTTGGCTGGTAGGCGTCACCAAAGGTGGATAGCCCAAATCCTTCCTTACTCTAACTACCTCTTCAAGGACTTGAGGAAGCTTGTCTTCCATTCCTTGCTCTTTAAGCTGGCTTATAAAGTTGGATATCATACCCCCCGGAACTTGGTGCAAAAGAACGCCCACATCGGGATAAGGGGGCAAAACATCGTACTTCTTATACTTTTTCCTTACACCAGCAAACATATCTCCAGCCTTTTGGTAAAGCTTTTCATCCACCTTTACTTCATAGCCAAACTCTCTGAGGATATATATCATGGTTTCTCCGGGTGGATGGGAAGTTTGGCCAGAAAGGCTATAAAAGACGGTATCTATCATATCTGCTCCTGCTTCTATGCCCTTTAGTTGAGCCATCTCTGCAAGGTCTGCGGTGGTTTGCGTATGTAGATGAACGGGATAGCTGGGAAATTCAGACTTTAAGCCTCTTACAAGGTCATAACAAACCTTTGGAGATAAAAGCCCCGCTTGATCCTTGATGGATATGATATCTATACCCATATCCACGAGCTCTTTTGCTATTTTTACATAGTACTCTATGGTATGAACTGGGCTTATGGTATAAGAAAGAACGCCTTTAACAATAGCTCCCACCCTTTTGGCAGTTTCTATGGATTTTCTCATATTCCTCGTATCATTGAGAGCGTCAAAAATCCTAAAAACCTCTATTCCATTGTCATAAGCCCTTTTTACAAACTCCTCCACCACATCGTCCGCATAATGCCTATAGCCCACTACATTCTGCCCCCTTAAAAGCATTTCAAGCCTTGTATTTGGAGCATGCTTTTTAAAAAGCCTTAACCTCTCCCAAGGGTCTTCTTTCAGATATCTTAAACAGACATCAAAGGTAGCACCACCCCAAACCTCTAAAGACCAAAATCCACATTTATCAAGTACCTCTATTATGGCAAGCATATCCTCAGTACGGACCCTTGTGGCCAGCAGAGATTGAATACCATCCCGCAGGGATACATCGTTAATATGGATCACTCTCATGAGAAAAAATTATAGCATTTCAGATAATTCTACCCACCAAGCCAAGGCCTTATCATATGGTCATAAACTATACTTCCTCCAAGGTACCCTTGCAAGAAGATAAGAAGAATACCAAGGATAAGCATTATGGTAAATACCTTTTTTGTTCCGTCCTTTATTAAGAAAGCCAACCTTAACAAAAAGAGAAGCACAAAGTAAGCCCCGAGGAAAAGGCCAAGGTATTGGTGTACAAAAAAGATGGAAATCTGATGAAGCTTATCTTCTATGGGTTCATGGGCCACCATACCGCTAAGGGTCCCAGAGAGTACAGAAAGGGTGGCTAAAAAGGTGAAAAGAAGATGGAGCTTATCCTCTTGCCTTTTTGTTAGTTTGTAATATACATGCACCACAAGTAAAGCCACAGGCATGGCTACAGCAAAATGGGTAAAGGGTGGATGCAGCTTGATCAATTCCATGGCATTCCTCCCTAAAAGTATTTCCTTATGTAAATATAACCTCCATGACGGTTTTGGTGAAAAAATAGACTATGCTAACAAAAAATGATATTAATCAGCAGACATACGCCGAGTGAGAAATTAAATCTTTGTAGGGGTGGTTTATGAAGCTCCCATTCATTAAATCTCTGGCATGATAGCATAGTGTTTATATGCCGGATGAGAAATTTAATGAACTTCTTGCACAATAAGATGTAGCACAGGCATTCTTGCCTGTGTGTTAAAAAAATACCGCACAGACAGGAATGTCTGCGCTACATAGCGGTTAACAACTCAAAACGCGGGCAAGGATGCCCGCGCTACCTTTTATAAAAATATTTAATATTTCCTTCCAAACCTTTCATAAACTAAGGGGAGTATTAGCAAGGTTAAGGCTGTGGAGGTGAAAATACCACCTATGACCACCACCGCCAAAGGCTTTTGGACCTCGGAGCCGACACCCTTGGAAAAGAGCATAGGTAAAAGGCCCAAAGAGGCAGCGGTGGCCGTTATGAGTATGGGTCTTAGCCTTCTTGAAGCGCCCAAAAGCACGGCTTTTTTAAGTTCATAACCGTTTTCCAGCAGGGATTTTACATAAGATATTAAAACCACTCCGTTTAGCGTGGCTATGCCAAAAAGGGCTATAAAACCCACCGCAGAGGGCACAGAGAGGTTATAACCGGATATATACAAGGAAAGCACGCCACCTATGGTGGCAAAGGGAACGTTCAAGATTATTATGAGCACATCCCTAAGGGAGTTGTAATTTATGTAGAGAAGTAGTGCTATAAAAAGTATGGAAAGGGGCACCACTATGGAAAGTCTTTTCATTGCCCTCTCCTGATTTTCAAACTGTCCACCAAAGCTTATAAAATAGCCGGGGGGAAGCTCCACCTCTTTAGCTATCTTTTCTTTTATCTCCTTTACAAAGCCTCCCAGATCTCTGCCTTGGAGGTTAGCCTGTACAAGGGCAAACCTCATGCCGTTCTCCCTTCTTATCTTGGAAAAGCCCTCGGCTATCTCCACATCCGCCACTTGCGAAAGGTTTAGTATGTTGCCATCCTTTGTGATAAAGGGTAGGTTCTTTATGTTCTCTAAGTCCTTTTTCTCCAAGCCCAAAACCAAGGGGAAAAGGATGGTGTCTTGTTGCAGGTAGCCTACCTCTTTTCCTCCCAAGGTATAAGCCACCAAGTTCATAAGCTCTGCCGTGCTTATGTTGTACCTTTTTAGCACTTCCATCTTTGGTACAATTCTTAGCTGAAGCTTTCCAGATTGAGCCTCCGTTTCCACATCTACCGCACCCTTTACACCCTTTACCACCTCTTCAATCTTATAGGCTATCTCGTTGATCTTTTTAAGGTCATCGCCAAAAACCTTTATGGCCACCGTGGACTTTACTCCAGAAAGTAGCTCGTCTATTCTCATCTGTATGGGCTGTGTAAAGCTAAACTCCACCCCCGGTATACCTTCCAACCTTTCCCTTAGTATATTTTCAAACTCCTGCCTGCTTTTGAAACTCTTCCATTCCTCTGCAGGTTTAAGGATTATAAAGGTTTCAATGTAGCTAAGGTCTTCTGGCTCTCCCACTTCAGCCCTGCCTATGTTAGAAAAGGTCCTTACCACCTCTGGGTACTCAAGGGCAGTTTCTTCTACCACCTTTGCCACCCTTTTGGCCTCTTCCAAAGATACGTTGGGGTTTAAAAAGGATTTTACCAAAAGGGCTCCTTCTTCCATCTGCGGGGCAAACTCGGTACCTATGCGGGAAAGAAGGAAAAGGGATAAAAAGAAAAGGCCAAGGGTGGCCGTCAAAAGAAAGCTTCTAACTTTGAAGGATTTTTCCAAAAGTGTTATGTACATCTCCCTTAGCCTTTTAAAAAGGTAGGTCTCTTCCCTTCCGGGCTTTATCACATAGTAAGAAAGTACGGGCATAAAAAGGAAGGCAACCACCAAAGAAGAGAAAAGGGCAAGGATGATGGTAAGCGCCAAGGGTTTGTAATATTTACCCTCCACAGATTCAAAGCTAAAGATGGGTAAGAAAACTAACATGATGATGCCTATGGCAAAGCTTACTGGCCTTAGGACCTCGCTTACGGATTCAACCACTATGGAAAACTTGTGGGCCTGCGGCCTTTCCGAAAGGTGTCTGTATATGTTTTCTACTACCACAACGGAGGCATCTGCAAAAAGACCAATGCCTATGGCAAGACCGCCAAGGGTCATAAGGTTTCCCGATATGCCAATTTGTTTGAGAAAGATGAAGGTAATAAGAAGGGTAAGGGGCACAGAAAGGGCTACCAAAAGGGCTACCCTTAAGTTCCACATATAAAGGGCTATGGCTAAGGAAACCAGTAATATGCCCTCCAACAGAGCCCTTTCCACGGTGGAGAGGGCCTTTTGTGTAAGGTAAGACTGATCGTAAAGCACTTCCACCTTTAAGCCATGGGGTAGTATTCTTTGAACCTCTTCAATTTTTTTCTTTAGCTCCTCCACAAGATCCATGGTGTTTGTCTGGACTCTCTTTAAAACTATATTGCCTTGAACCTCTTGACCCTTAAGGGTAAAGGCTCCCCTTCTGTTGGGAAGCTCGGAGGGCAATACTTCCGCCACATCCTTTATGGTAAGGCTTATGCCTCTCTCATTCTTTATGGGCACATTTTCCACTTCTTTTAGGTCCTTTAACCTTCCAAGACCTCTTACCACCAGATCTCCCTCTGATGACTGAAGGAAGCCTCCACCCGCTATCTGGTTATAATCTTCCAAAGCCCTTATCACATCCTCCAAGCTAACCCCGTACAAGACCATCCTCTCTGGGTTTAGCCTTATGAGATAAGCCCTCTCCGGTCCCCATTGGGATATCTCCTCAACGCCATCCGTGGCTTTTATAATGGGTCTTACTTTCCACATCTGAATGGTTTTTATGTCCTCAAGGGAGTAGTTTCCACCTTCATCCAAAAGGGCATAAAAGAGCACGTTGCCAAGGCCGGAGGTGTTTGGTCCCATCCTTGGCACGTAGCCTTGTGGTAGCTGGGCTTGGGCTTCTGAAAGCTTTTGAGCTACAAGGTTTCTGGCAAAGTATATGTCTGTACCATCTTTGAAAAAGACGCTTACATAAGATAGGCCCGGAAGGCTTACCGACCTTACAAGCTCCACATCCTTTATACCGGATAAAACAAACTCTATGGGTTTGGTGATCAAAAGCTCTGTTTCTTCTGCAGAAAGGCCCGGCGTTTCTGTGTATATGATCACCTGTACGGGTGTGGGATCTGGAAAGGTGTCTATGGGCAGCTTTTTAAAGGACCAGAGGCCAAGGGCCACCACCCCAATGAGTAGCAAAACTATTGGCAGCCTGTACTTTAAAACCCTTCTCATCTTTCCACCTGCGACTTAAGGAATAGAATGCCGCTCATGGCTACCTTTTCACCCTCTTTTATACTTCCTTCCACCAGCACCCTGTCTCCCACTTCTTTTATCTTTCTTACCTTCCTTACCTCAAAGCCTTCCTTGGTCTTTACAAAGACCACATAATCCTTACCAAGCCTTTGAAGGCTTTGAACTGGCAGCCAAAGACCCCTTGTCCTTCCCAGTTGAAGGTAAACGTCTACCATAAGACCGGGCCTCAAAAGCTCCTCCCTGTTTTCTACCAAAAGCCTTATGGGAACCCTTTTTGTATCTTTGTCCACCTCACCCGATATATAATCCACGGTACCCCAAAGCCTTTTATCCTTCCAAAAAACATAGCCCCTTGTCCCCTTTCTTATCCTATCTACATCTTTGGGGTCCGCATAGGCATACACCCAGAGCTTTTCATAAGACTGTATCTTAAACATCTCCTTTGATGTATCCACACCAGACCCAGCAAAAACAGCTTGCTCCACCACATAACCCATTATGGGAGATCTAATGAGAACCTCATCCCCCCTTACCTCACCAAAGGACCTAAGGGCCATCAAAAGGGCCTCGTACTCCCCCTTTGCCTTCTCATACTCTATCTTCGCACCGTAATACCGGGCGTATGGTACAACCTCCTCCTTGTAAAGCATCTCCTCCCTTTTTAGCGTTTCTTCTGCTGTTTTTAGCCTTATCTTTGCCATTCTTATCTGGGCTTGGAGTTCTGCCACCTGAGGAGAGTAAACAGAAGCCAATGCTTGACCCTTTTTTACATAATCACCCTGTTTTACAAAAAGCCCTTTTACTATACCAGAGACTGGAGAATGGATTTGTGCCACAAAGTTTGAACGGTTGCTTGCCTGCGCTGGAAGTCTCAATTCCTCCATTACCTCCTCTTCCTTCACCTCCCAAAGCTTTATGCCAAGCCTTTTTTCCTTTTCTGGGTCCAACTTTACCATCTGGGAGAAGGAAAGAAGAGGTAAAAGCAAAAGGAATAAAAACTTCATAGCTCACCCCCAAGGCTTAGGTATTTGGCATACTCTTCGTGCAGTTGTCTTATAAGCTCTAACCTGTATTTTAAAAGCTCCACATACCTTCTCTTTATATCTGTAAGCTCTAAAAGGGTTATGGTCCTTAGCTTATAGCTTTTTATTGCCAAGCTTAGTTCCTCCTGCGCCTTTGGTATGGTTTGCTTTTCTATTCTTTCTACTTCCTCCAGGAGCTTTTGGTACCTTGATCGGACAAGCTCATAGTCCCTTTTCAGATTTAGCTCCTCCAGACTTTTCTTAAACTCCATACTTTTCCTCTCTGCCAAAAGCTGTAATATCTCCCCTTCTCTTCTGTAAAAGAAAGGAAGCGTAGCCGAAAGCCCCATCCTAAAGCCATACTCTTGGGAAGAAGCCTTTTCTCCTATCACCGTAAAGCTAAGCTGCGGCTTGGAAAGGGCTTTTTCCACCTCTATGCCCGCCTCCAAGCCCTTTATGGCATATTGGTACTGCCTTAGCCTCGGTGATTTTTCAAAGTCTATCTCCTTTATGCTATGTAGCTTGTCAAAGCTGCCTTTTAGATCCTCCACCTCTTGACCTATAAAGTAAGAAAGATGTTTTAAAGCGTTTTCATAGTCCCTTTGAGCCATTTCCAACTCTACTCTTGCCAAGTCAAGCTCCCTTTCCGACCTAAAAACCTCTAACTTGGTAATCTCTCCAAGGTCAAAAAGCCTTTTTATAAAGCTGTGTAATTCTTGGCTTATCTCGTAGTTCTCCTTAGCCACCTTTAACAGCTCTTTTCTGTACAAGGCCATATAATAAGCCAGATAGACCTCGCTTATCAAAAGGCTTTTTTGCTGTTCTATGCTTTCAAGAAAAGCCCTTTCTTCGTAGCTCACCATCTCTTTGTAGCTCTTCCCAATTGGATAAAGGCTAAAAGGTTGGGAGTAAGAAAAGCTGTATATGGGATTTGTTCTGGCGCTTTCTTTTGATGTGCCAAAGTTTCCCACTACTACTTCAAGGCTTGGGTTCAGGTAGGACCTATAGGTAAGTGCCTTACCCCTAAACTTTATACTTTCTTCCTTCAAGGCCCTTAAAGATGGATAGTACTCCAAGGCTTTGTTGATGGCATCCTTTAGATCTATGGCGTAGCACACTTGTATAAACAAAAGAAGCACTATTATCATGGCGTTGCCTTTTATTTTATTCTATCAGCCAAACATTAATGCAAAATTAACGATACGCTGGATGAGAAATTGTTTTTGGTGGATGTGCCTTGCTTTTGTTTTATGGAAGGTAGCGCGGGAATAGGTGCCCGCGCCATTTGGTTAAATCTTTTTTCACAGGCAGGGATGCCTGTGCTACCCTCTATAAATCCTACATAGTCAATAGGAGCCTCATAAACCACCTCTACAAAGATTTAGTTTCTCACCCGGCATAATATTAAGGCAAAATTAACAGATGAATAAGAAGTTTATACCTTGTAAGGCAGCTTAAAAATCATCCTTGCATAAACTGAGCTAAATCATCAAGGCTTTTATCTCTTGAGTTTAAAATTCCTAAGACAGGAGGTAAGAATATGTGGAGAGTTGTATATACAGGTCAAAAGCCCCATTATGAAAATATAGCCCTTGATAGGATTTTGCTTGATCTGATGGAGGAGGGTAAAATACCACCCACCATAAGGTTTTTGCAGTTTAAGCCCGAGTGTGTATTGATCGGCTTCCATCAGGCGGTAGAGCAAGAGGTAAGACTTGAATACACTCAAAGGGAGGGTATAGAGGTAGGAAGGCGTATAACGGGTGGTGGGGCCATATACTTTGATGAAACACAAATAGGCTGGGAGGTTATAGCCACAAAGGACCATCTGGGAAGCTTAAACTATGAAGAGCTTACAAGGAAGATATGCACCGGCGTGGCAAAGGGACTTCAAAGGCTTGGTATAGAAGCGGAGTTTAGACCAAGGAACGATATTGAAGTGGAGGGGAGGAAGATATCGGGCACGGGCGGGGTTTTTGAGGGCAAAGCCTTTCTGTACCAAGGCACCATCCTTATGGACTTTAATGTGGAAAGGATGTTAAAGTCCTTACAAATACCCGTGGAAAAGTTGACCTCAAAGGGTATAAAGTCTGCAGAAGATAGGGTAGAGTGGGTAAAAAGGGCTCTGGGATACATGCCAGAGAAGGAAAAAGTCTTTGACGCCATACTTCAAGGGCTAAAGGAGGAATTAAACATAGATTTTCAATGGGGGGAGTTAACCCAGCAAGAGCTAAAGCTCCTTGAAGAGAAGAAGGAATACTTTAAAAGCGATGAGTGGATATACCATGTGAAGAAAGCCCCTACAGACAGTGAAATGCTCTTTGGAATATACCGATGCCCCGGCGGGACCTTTAGGGTATTTGCCAAGGTGGACCTGCAAAGCAAGGTGCTACAGCAGGTTATCATAAACGGAGACTTCTTTGTAAAGCCCCAAAGGCTTATATACGACCTTGAAGCATACCTAAAACATACACCCATCGTTGATGTGGAGAAGAGGGTAAGGGAGTTTTTCTCTCAAAAGGAGTGGGAAGGTCTAAGCCTTAATGTGGAAGATTTTGTGGAAGCGATCCTTTTCCCCCTTAGAAAGATAGAGGGGCTGGACTTGGGAATAGAAAAAAAAAGACTGAATAACATCATCGCTTCCATAGGTGGCGGGCTTATAGAGAACCTCCAAAAGGCAAAAGTGATGCTACTCCCTTACTGCGCCAAGCCAAGGTGGTGTGATTACAGACACCTTGATGATTGTGGTGAGTGTGGAGGATGCACTGTAGGGGATGCTTACAGGCTTGCCTATCAGAAGGGAATGATACCTGTTACCATAACATCCTTTGAACTTTTGAGGGATACACTCCTGTGGTGTGCCCAGAATGGCTATACCTACATAGGGCATTGCTGTTATGAGTTTTATGAAAAAAGGTACGAGGTTTTTAGGAGGGCTTCGGAAGAAGGTGCCAAGGGTGTGCTGTTTGATATAGCGGGAACCACTTGCTACAGCTTAGGTGCTGAGGAAGAAGAAAAGGCATACCATGGAGAGTTTACGGTGGAATTGGACCTTATAAAAGAAGACCTCTACAAAAGCCTTTCTGTAAAGGAAGATAAAATGCAAAGAAGCGAAAGGAAGGAAACAACCTTTGACTTTTCTCCCTTCCTTGTAGATTTTAAGCCCGCTTACTACAAAAAGCCGAAGGCTGTGCCAACGCCGGAAGAGGACAGAACGAGGACCTCTATGCAAAGGGAAGTATTCCTTGGAGAGGCTACCCTTGAAGATACGGTTGTGAGCTACAAAGAAGCGTTGAAAGTCCTCGCCAATTGGATAAGGGAATCGGAGAGACCCACCATAATCCTTGGTCCCCTTGTATTTTGGGATTTTGGAGAAAGGGAGCTACAAGACAAGGCAAGGGCTGTGAGGGAGCTTATAGAAAAGGTGGGCAAGCTCAATATCAAGGTGCTTCCAGATTACAGGCCAAAGCTAAAAAAGTACGACCCCTCTGTGGAGATGGATCCACCCAACCCCCATCACGCCATTCTGCACGGCAATCATGACCTTATCATCCTTGTGGGAGTACATTGCTACAGAACAGACTTTGTTATAAGACTTTTGAGAAAATACACAGATACAAAGATAGCAACCTTATGCGGCCTATACGGACATCCCACAGCCCACCTTTCCCTTAGCTTTACCGACGGAGAAAAAATAGAGGACTTGCTAAAACTTCTTTAGAAAATTTTCCCAACCATAATAGTAGGTAGGTGCGGGCATCCTTGCCCGCGCCTTATGATGAAGGATTTTACTCGGCATTTTTTAGAAAATTTTCCAAAGGATTGAAAATTGTGCATAAATTTGTGGCAACTTTACAAAGGCAGAAGATGTATATTATGTTAAATGATTAGAATTATTGAGCCAAGGTTTTCGCAAGAGGAAAAGGAAATCCTTTTAGAAATCTTAAACAGCGGACATATTACGAGGGACAAGTGGACTGCCCTTTTCCAAGAGGAGTTTGCCAGGCACATTGGTGTAAAGCATGTCTTTACCGTATGTTCTGGCACTGTGGCCCTCTTTATAGCCCTAAAGGCCCTTGATGTGGAAAATAAGCATGCGGTAGTGCCTGCCATGAGCTTTATGGCCACCATAGATGCAGTCTATCTGGCAGGTGGTATTCCCGTGGTGGTGGATGTAGATGATTATTACACCATGGACCCAAACCAACTGGAAGATGCGGTAAAAAGGTACAACCCGAAGGTGGTCATCCCCGTACACCTTTACGGACAACCTGCAGACATGGATGCTATCCTTTGGCTATCAGAAAGGTATGGCTTTTATGTGCTTGAGGATGCTGCCCAAGCCCATGGAGCCCTATGGAAAGGCAAAAGGGCTGGATCTTTGGGACATGTATCCGCCTTCAGCTTTTACGCCTCCAAGAACGTTCCCATGGGAGAAGGTGGAGCCATAGCTACCAACGATGAGCAGATAGCCAACAGTATAAAAAAATGGATAGATTTTGGAGACCATCCTGCCTTTAATGTAAGGATAACGGAGTTTCAAGCAGGCATAGGCTATGCCCAACTGAAAAAGTTGGAAGAAAACAACAGAAAAAGGAGGGAAATAGCCCAAAGGTACAGACAGTTTTTAAATGGAGACTTTGTACATCCAGAGGAGAGGGAAGGAGCCTACCATGTTTACCATCTTTACACCCTAAGACATCCAAAGCGAGACAGGATAGTGGAAGGGCTAAAAGAAAAAGGAATAGATGCAAGGATATATTATCCTTATCTACTTCATGAGCTAAGGGGTGCAGAGCATCTGCCTACGCCAAGGGCAGAAAGCTTTAAAAAAGAAGTCTTTTCTATCCCTATCCATCCATACCTTACAGAAGAAGATGTAAGCTTTGTTATTGATTCTCTTCTCTCTTTGGAGAAGTTAGCTCCGCACCCCTTATATTGAGTATTACTATTTCTACCCTTCTGTTTTGGGATCTACCTTCCGGAGTGCGTTAGAAGCCAAAGGCCTTGTATCTGCATATCCAGAGGCCTTTAGCCTTTCTGGGTTTATACCTTTTGATATAAAGTATCTTACGATTGAACTTGCTCTTGCGGAGGAAAGCTCCCAGTTGGAAGGGAATCTTTCTGTAGATATGGGTATATTGTCCGTATGACCTTCCACTTCCACTGGGTTGGGAAGATCTCTAATTATATAGTAGATCTTATCAAGCGCTTGTCTCATTTCATGCTTTATATCCGCGCTTCCCGAATCAAAAAGAAGTTTCTCTTGAAGTATAAGCCTAATACCTATGGATTCATAGGCTATTTTAAACTCACCTTCCAAGCCAAGCTTTTTAAGCATTTCTTGAAGTTCTTGAAGCTGTCTCTGTATCTTTCTGCCCTTTTCAGTAGGTTCTGCCCTTTTTAATACAGGTTCTGGCAATATTTGTTTTGGAAGACTTTCTTGAAAGGGTACCAACCTCATGCCAAAAGCCTTTGCAAAGGCTTGGGCGTATTCCAGGGCTGCTTGTTTACCCGCTTGGGCCATGGCAAAAAGGGCTATAAAAAGACAAAGAAGCAATGTAAGGAAGTCTGCGTATGGTATTGCCCATTTTTCAGAAACTTCTTCTGGGCATTTTTTCTTCTTCATTAGCCCTTCACCTCAATGTAAGAGCTTAGCCTTTCTTCTATGAGTCTTGGATTTTCGCCTCTTACCATCATCCTACAAGCTTCCAAAACCATATACATTTTAAGTATTTCCTCTTTAGATTTTATCTTTATTTTCTTTGAAAGCGGTCCAAAAATAAGGTAAGAAAAGGTTATACCATAAACTGTAGCCACAAAGGCGGCTGATATACCATGCGCAAGCTCTTGAGCATTGTCAAGGCTTTTTAGGGCTTTCATAAGGCCAAAAACTGCACCTACCAGACCAAAGGTGGGCGCACTTTCTGCAGAATTTTTCCAATACTCTACAGCTATTTCAAAGTCCTCTTCCTTCCTTGCTATTTCTGCCTCAAGGCTTTCAACCAAAACATTCTCATCCACACCAAGTACCATAAGATCTATAGCCCTTCTGAGAAAGGGATCCTCTATTTCTTCCGCTTTGGTTTCAAGGGCAAGCATACCTTCTTTCCTCACAAGGTTTGCAAGCTCCACCAGTTGATTTTTTATTTCAAGCATTTCATTTCCCCCACCTTTAAAAGCCATCTTAAGCCCTTCTATTATGAGAGAGAACTTAGATAAGGGCATAACAACAAGGCTTGCAAAAAGGGTGGTAGGAACTACTATTACAAAGGCCGCAGGCTGTATAAGAAAGAGAATGCTTGCACCTTTTAGGATAGCTCCTACAAGAAGGGCAACAAGTCCTCCAATTATCCCCACAACTGTAAGAATATCCATAGCTACTATTATAATCGTCCCTTGTGGTTTAATATTTAAACCATGAGAGTTTTGAGTGGTATGAGGCCTACTGGGAAGCTTCATCTTGGCCACTATTTTGGAGTTATAAAAAACTGGGTAAGGCTTCAGGAGGAGCATCAAACTCTATATATGATTGCAGATTGGCATGCTCTTACTACAGGCTACAAAAGAACCCAAGAGATACCACAAAACATAGAAGATATGCTTATAGATTGGATAGCCCTTGGCATAGACCCGCAGAAGAGCATTCTTTTTAGGCAATCAGATATAAAAGAGCATGCAGAGCTTTTTCTCATATTCTCCATGATAACACCAAAAAGCTGGCTTGAATGGAACCCAACTTATAAGGATACAAAATACAACCTTTTGAGGATAGCAGACCTTAGCCTTATGTTCAAAGGTGGCATAAGGGACCTTGTAAAAACCTTTGTGGCCTCCCTACCCTATAAGGTGGAAGACCTTGAAGCCTTTGAAGATATGCTGTTAGACAACCTTTCAGATGCACTTATTCAAGCCCTCTTTGAAGGATATATAGAAAAGGAAATGTTAAAAGAGCTAAACGTTTCTAAAAGGGATTTTTATGACACGGATACTTATGGCTTTCTTGGATACCCCGTTCTTCAGGCTGTTGATATTCTCATATATAAGGCGCAAGCAGTGCCTGTGGGTGAGGACCAACTACCCCATATAGAGCTTTCAAGGGAGATAGCGAGGAGGTTCAACAGCCTATATGGCGAGACCTTTCCAGAACCTCAGGCCATGCTGACGGAAACACCAAAACTTCCCGGCACAGACGGTAGAAAGATGAGCAAGTCATACAACAACGCCATATACTTTGCAGATAGCAAAGAAGAGGTACAAAGGAAGGTTATGAGCTTTTTCACAGACCCACAAAAGCTACGCAAAGGAGATCCGGGTAGGCCACAGATATGCCCTGTGTTCTTCTACCATAAGATGTTTAGCCCGTCGCAGAAAGTGGAGGAGATAGAAAGGGACTGTAGAAGCGGTAAGCTTGGTTGTGTTGATTGTAAAAGGTTGATGTTTGAAGGCCTTGAGGCCTTCCTTGAGCCCATAAGGGAAAGAAGAAAAGAAGTGGAGAAGGAAAGGGAAAGGTTAAAGGAGGTGCTAAGGGAAGGTGCTCAAAAGTCCAGAGCTATAGCCCTCAAGACCATGGAGGAGGTAAGGGAGAAGGTTAAAGTAGGATGACTTTTCTTTTAGCGGCTTCATTTTTACTGTTAATCTACTTTGTTTTCTTGGAACTATACCCTATAAGGAGAATAAAGGCTAAGAGCTTTGACCTTTTACCTTATAAGCTTCCAAGTCTTTACCTATACTCCTTTGAGATACACCTTCATAGCCAGTTTTCTCATGATTCGTTGGGGAAGCCGGAGGATATAATAGATTTTAGCAGGGCGGAAGATATAGACTATGTGATAGCTACAGACCACGACAACGACCATATAAAGCATTTTGCAGACAAGGGCCTTATAGCCGGTATAGAAAAGAAGATACTTGGAGAAGAGGGTGGTATACTTGGAGATCTGTTGCTTGTGGAAGACATAAGGGTGGTGGCTCACCCTTTCAAAGAAAGGTACCGATGGAAGATGGGCCTTCCAGAGGATTACCTTTTTGAACTCATAGACCTAAAAGACGCCCTTTTGGAAAGAAAGGGCCTTTTGCTCTCTTTCATACCCTATATCTTAATAAAAGGCCTTTTCTCTGCAAACTATGCCCTTGAAGCCATCAAAAAGCTCATTCCCGTTGAGAAGTACGCCCTGCTATACCTTTCCATGGGTATAAAGAACACTATAGTGGGGGGTCTTGACCACCATGTAAAGGTATATATTAGAGAGGTGGGCATCAGATTTCTTTTCCCACACTACAGGCACAGCTTTAGGATTATGAGAAACTTTCTTATCTCAAAGGAAAGGGTGGAAGGTAAGGAAGATTTCCTAAAACAGCTAAAAAAGGGTCATATAATCATATCCTTTAGCAAAAAGCCCACGCTATACTGGAAGGAGGAGGGTAAGGTCAAAGTATACCCTCCCGAAAGGTGTGTGCTTATCAGGTACGGTAGAGAAGGTGTGGAGGCCTACAGGGGCTCTTACTTTGAGATAGAACAGCATGGCACAAGCCTTTTTCTTGCATATACTTATAAATTCCATTGGTCAAACTTCTACTTTGGGCTAAAGCCCCTTTTCATCTTTTTATGTAAGGAGGAAGAGCATGGAAGAGATGCCCTTGCCTGAGGAGATAAAGGAGAAAATACTCCAAAGGGTTTCTAATAGGGCCTTAGCCCTAAGGGCCTTTGAGTACATAAAGCTTGTCAAAAGGGAGGACGGAACCCTTTGGGTCAAGGAGGAGCTTGAAGACACCAGCAACCATGTCCTTCTGTTTATGGTGCTTTCTTGTGTAAACTACGCCCAAAGAATCTTGAGAGGGGAGGACATAGACTGATGCCTTGGAATGTAATTGTGAGAAAAAAGTTCAGCTGGGCACATTTTTTGACAGATTACCATGGAGCTCCGGAGCCCATACATGGCCACACTTGGACGGTGGAGGTACACATAGGGATAGATAAAGTAGATGCGGGTGGAATGGGTATTGATTTCTTGGAGATAGAGGCTTTTTTGAAAGGTATTCTTCCAGACTATGTACTTTTAAACGATATTGTGGATTTTTCTCCGAGCGCAGAAAATATGGCAAAGTGGATATACAAAAAGGTAAAGGAAAGGTACCCTACAGTCTCCAAGGTTTTGGTTTGGGAAAAGGAAGATTGTGGTGCTGAATATTGGGAGGCTTAAAAAGGCTCAGTAGCCCTCGTAGGCCCTTTCATAAAGCCTGTATATGTCCTCCATGGTAGGTTCTACCGGGTTTATGGGGAAAAGGCTCCTTGAAAGCATATAGGTATCTTCCGTTAGCCTTTCCAACTTTTCCCTTTCTACTCCCAGGTCCCTCAGACTTAGCCTTAGCCCAACCTTTTCAAGGAATTCTTCAAGGGCTTTTACCGCCATATGTGGCTTTGGTTCATAGCCCATCAGCTCTGCAAAGAGGGCGTACTTTTCTGGATTGCCTTTGTAATTGAAATCGGTAATTGACACGCCAAGGGCAGAAAGGCCCTCCGCATGGGCTATGTGTGGATAGTGGGCAGATACTGGATGTTCCATGCCGTGTATAAGGGTAACCCTTTTTCTATCTATGGCTATACCAGCCAGCATGGCAGAGTAGCTCATGTAGGACCTCGCTTTTAGGTTTTTTGGCTCTTCAATGGCTACGGGTAGCCATCTTCTTATAAGCTGTATGGCCCTTATGGCCAAGTCTTCCGCAAAGAAGTTGGAAAGCTTGTTTGTCAGAGATTCAAGGGCGTGCATAAGGGCATCTATGCCCGTTAGGGCCGTCAGCTTACTGTCCATGCTTATTGTAAGGGATGGGTCTATGATGGCTACCCTTGGATAATTTAAAGAGTGGGATATGACCATCTTTTCCTTTCTTATGGGGTTTGACAGGACAGAGTACCTGTTTACCTCGCTTCCCGTTCCGGCGGTTGTAGGAATGCATATGACGGGCCTGTTTAAAAAGGGTATAAGCCTTGGGCCCTCTGGGTAGTTTACATAGTCCCATGCGTAGCCCTCGTTGGAAGACACAATGGATATAGCCTTGGCAGAATCCAAGCTACTCCCACCACCTAAGCCTACGATGTAGTCTATTTTTTCCCTTACCACAATCTCGCTTGCAAGGTTTACGCTTTTGTCTGTGGGATTGGGCTCTATCTGGTCAAAGATGATAACCTCTTCCGCACCATTTTTCTTTAAAGATGCTACAACCCTATCTAAGGCACCATTTTCCTTTGTACTTCTTCTACCTGTAGCTATGAGCACTCTATAGCCAAAGCGCCTTCCTACCTCACCCACCTTATCTACAGAACCAATGCCAAATATAACCTCTACAGGCAGATAAAGGTCAAAAATCATGCCTCTGTTATATCTTCACGTTGAATCTCCATGTCCTCTGGTATGGTGGCTTCAAAGGTAAAAGCTGGATATGTGGGTACAATGCCCTCTTCTTCTGCCTTCTCTGCGCAATGGGCGTGGTACCTTGTCCATGGTATGGCCAAAAGCCTTTCAAAGGGTATTTCTTCACCGCAATACTCACATATTCCGTAGGTACCAACCTGCATTTTGTTAAGGGCATGGTCAATCTCCTTGATGATGAAGAACTCTCTTGTAGAAAGGGTGTCAAGCAGCTCTTGGGTATAAGTCATCTGGCTTACATCCTCCAAGTCTCTTGGCTCCTTTACCTCTTCCTCAATGCGCGCCTGTGTGTCTTCCTTCTTTTTGTAGCGCTCAAGCAGCTTTGCCTTCTCTTCCAGTAGTTTGTTTCTCAAAAGTTCAAGCTGTTCTTTGCTTAGCATATCCAACCTCCTCTTTATAGGAATTCAAAATAATATATGCTAAAATTTTTCCCAATGTACTCCCTGCTGCACAGGTATAAAGGTATAACTGTAGCTATTATAACGATTGCTACCGTCGGTTTTTTCCTGTGGCTCTTTTTTACTGGTGGTATAAGTGATATAACCTCCCCTTCCAAAAGATGTGTGGCAGAAGTAAACTCTGGCTGCGTTACCATAAAGGACTATAGGAGAGAGCTCCTTAGGTTCTCCAATCTTCTTCAAGACCCTCAAATGGAAAAGCTTGTAAGGGATCAGGTGCTTTCAAACCTTATAGCCCAGGAGCTGCTTTATCAGAAGGCAAAGGAGCTGTCCTTGGTTGCCAGCGATGAGGAGGTGGTGGAGGTAATAAAGTCCGATCCTACCTTTCATGAAAGCGGTCTTTTCTCAGCTTCTAAATACAAGGAAATATTGGCAAGGAATGGCATGACTCCAGAGGAGTATGAAGATTACCTAAGGAAAGCCCTAAGCATTCAAAAACTTCTAAGGCTTTTAACAAACGGAGTTTATATCACGGAGGAGGAGTTTGACATAAACCTTTTGGCAGATTCTGTACTCTTAAGCGGTAGCCTATACCTTATAACACCATCGGACATAAAAAATAAATACACGCCCGCAGATCAAGAGCTTTTGGCCTACTATCAGAAAAACAAAGAACTTTTTAAAAGGCCAGAGGGAAGGGTTGTACACATATGGAAGGAAAGGGACAAAGAAAAGGCACTTTCCATATACAAGGACCTAAAGGCTGGAAAGGAGCTTCAGGCCTTTCAAGAGTTTAGGCTGCCAGAGGACGCTCAAAAGCTGGGAGAAGCCATAGAGAAAGAGGCCCAGAGGCTAACTCTAAAAGACAGGGTAAGTGTTTTTAAAGAAGATGGGGAGTATGTGGTAGTTTATCTAAAGGAGCTTTTAGCCCCCGGCTATGAGGACTTTGAAAGGGTAAAGGAGAAGGTAAAGGAGAAGCTGATAGAAGAAAAGGCTCAATCCTTGATGCTCCAAAAGGCGCAGGAAGTGGCGAAAGTCCTAAGAGAAGGCAAAAAGCCGGATATAAGATCGCTAAACTTTTCACAAACTCCAGCCATGCAACTGAGCGCCGTTGTGAGTATAAACCAGAAGGATTTGGTCAGTATAGTCTTATCGGAGGAGAAAGTCTTTGGTCCATATCCCCTTAGGCAGGGCTACGGTGTACTTTTAGTGGAGAGCAGAAGCAAAAGGGAAATCAAAAAGGAAGAAAGGCAAGAGATGTTTAGGGATATACTTAGCCTAAAATCTCAAGCTGTACTTGCTCGGTATATAGAACACCTTGAAAAGAATTCTAAGATAAAGATAAACAAAGAACTTCTTGGAGGTGGTTAGGATGGAGAAGAAGTGGAGAACGGCCATAACCCAGCATGTGGGCCATGAGACCTACATAAGGGGCTACAGGCTTTTGGACCTTGTGGGCAATCTAAGCTTTGCACAGGCTATTTATCTTATTCTCAAGGGTGAGCTTCCCAACGAGAAGGAGTCCAAGATGATGGAAGCCATTTTTGTTTCCGTGATAGACCATGGTATTGCTCCCCCATCGGTAATATCCGCCAGGGCTGTCGCCTCCGGTGGAAATTCCTTGAACGTGGGTGTTGCGGCAGGTATTCTTGCCTTTGGCTCAGCCCATGGCGGAGCCTTAGAAGATGCCATGAAGTTTATCCAAGAGGGGGTGGCAAGCCAAAGGCCTGTGGCAGACATAGTGAGGGAATACTTAGAGGCAAAAAGGCCCATACCCGGATACGGGCACAGGTACTACAAGGACTTTGACCCAAGGACAAAGAGGCTTATGGATATAGCCAAAGACCTTGGCTTTTATGGTAAGCACTGTGATTTTGCGGAGGAGGTGCAAGAGGAGATAGGGAGGCAAAAGGGTAAAAAGCTCGTTCTTAATGTGGATGGTGGTATTGCAGCTGTTGCTTCCGAGATGGGTTTTGATTGGAGGCTTGGAAAGGGCTTTTTCATAATAGGGAGGGTGCCCGGGCTTGTTGCCCATGTTTATGAAGAGCTTACCATGGAAAAGCCCTTTTCTAAGAGATTGGACGAGGAAAGGGAAACGGAGTACATAGGAGTGCTGCCAAGGGAGCTGCCTGGTGAGTTTAAAAAGATATGAGATATTTATAACCTCTGTAAAATCCTTTCATCATAAGGCGCGGGCATCTATTCTCGCGCTGCCCACTATTGCGCAATAGATTTAGCTCAAGGGGGGTTTATTATATTTTAACTATGGAGCTTTTGACCTCTTATACACTAAGGGATTTGAGGGCAAGGTTTGAAGAGCTGGGCTTAGAAGCCTACAGGGCAAACCAAGTTCTGAACTGGCTGTACAAGAAGTTGGAAGATGACTTTCAAAAGATGACAGACCTATCAAAAGGGCATAGGGAGTTTTTGTCAAAGCATTTCAAAATACATAGCCTTGAGCCCTTTGATAAGGTGGTTGCAAAGGATTCCATAAAATACCTCTTTAAGACCTTTGACGGACACATTATAGAAACAGTTCTAATATTTGAAAAGGACCATCTTACCCTGTGCCTCTCTTCCCAGATAGGGTGTGCCGTGGGATGTAAGTTCTGCTCCACCGCAAAAGATGGTCTTTTGAGGAATTTAAGCACCTCTGAGATAATAGATCAGTTTTTGTGGGTCCAGAAGGATGTAAGCCAGAGGATAAGGAATGTGGTCTTTATGGGGATGGGTGAGCCCCTTGCCAACTATGAAGCGGTAAGAAAGGCCGTTGATATTTTTATAAGTCCTTGGGGTATAGACCTTTCCAAAAGAAGGGTCAGCATATCCACCAGCGGTCTAATATCTCAAATAAGGAAGATGGCCCAAGACCCTATAATGAGGGAGATAAACATCGCAGTTTCCATAAATGCACCCAACCAAAAGACGAGAGAAGACCTAATGCCTATAAGCAAAACAAACAGCCTTGAAGATCTTATAAAAACCCTTGTAGAGTTTCCATACCCACCCGATAGGAGGATAATGCTGGAGTACGTACTCATAAAGGATGTAAACGATTCCATAGAAGATGCAAACAGACTTGCCAAGCTCCTTAGCCAATACAGAAAGAAGTTTAAGATAAACCTTATCCCTTATAATCCAGACCCTTCTTTGCCCTTTGAAAGGCCATCCCTTGAAAGGGTTTACGCTTTCCAAGAGGTTTTAAGAAGGTATAACCTTTCTGTTTTTGTAAGGCTTAGTAAAGGGGTTGATATTTTTGGTGCTTGCGGACAACTAAGAAGCAAAAGGATACAGCTTGTGGTAAAATAGGTAAGGTGAAAGAAATGCCCAAGTGGCTCAAGGAGCTTGCAGTAATCATAATAGTGGTACTTTTTATAAGGACCTTTCTTGTGCAAGCTTACAACATACCATCAGGCTCAATGAAGCCCACCCTTCTGGTGGGAGATTTTATATTGGTAAACAAATTGGTCTATAAACTTTCGGAGCCTCAAAGGGGCGATATAGTTGTATTTAAATGGCCTGTAAACCCCAACATTGATTTTATAAAAAGGATAATAGGCATGCCGGGAGATACCATTGAGGTAAGAGGGGAAAGGGTGTTTATAAACGGTAAAGAACTTCCTTTAAGGTTTGTGGGTAAAGTGCAAGAGGATGGTGTAAATAAGCTAATATATGAGGAAACCTTACCCAACGGAGTAAAGCACAAGATAGCCCTTTATGAACATCCATACATATTTAGGAAGGATGTGGAAAGTATAAAAATACCAGAGGGGTATTACTTTGTTATGGGAGATAACAGAGACAACAGCGAAGACAGTAGGTATTGGGGCTTACTTCCAAAGGAAAACATAGTGGGGAAGACCTTCGTGGTTTACTTTTCTGGCGACATACCACCCCTTGAAAGCACTGATGTAAACATATTAACAGGCTTTAAGCAGTTGTTTTTGGCCATTTTAAACCCACGCCTTGAAAGGATAGGTAAAAGCCTTATATGGTGAGCTTAAAACCTGCCAAGTAGAACCGCCTTATAGCCTCCTTTACAATAATAGGATCCACACCCTTTGCAAACATCAACCCCAGCATAAGAGAAGGCAACCTTTCAACATCCACAAGAACCTGAGATATTTTTGTATCTTCTATGTATACAAACTGATTGAGATCTTCAAAGAAAGATTTAACTTCATCACTTTCTTTACTTTCTTCCAACAACCTTAGCACATCTTCACAAATTTCAAAGATTACTCCTTTATCAAGCTCATAAAAACCATTGGGAGCAGAAATAAGCTTGTCAAGAACTTCCTTTAGAGTTCCCTCAGAAAGTATTGGATTACCAAACATAGGATATACACAAAGTACGTTTGCAGATGTTATTCTTTTAAGGGCAAGGGAAAGTATATCCTTAGACGGTATATTTAAACTTGTATATAAAAGCACATCTTCTACTTCCGCATCCATCAAAGGATTAAACTCCCTTATTGAACGAAAAGAGCTCAAAAATTTACCGGTAAATAAACGTCCCTTTTCCTCTTCCAAAACGACAAAGCTCCCCACCTCTGGCAAAAAGGGTGTAGGGATGAACCTTAGCGTATGGCCTGTGGCCAACCTCAACCTTCCACTTGGAAAAGTTTCTATGGTCCTAATCCTGCCCATGGGTATGCCAAAGGTTTTTAACTTTTGAGCGATGCTTAGGGATGTTATTACAAAAGCCCTTTGGCTTGACTGAAGAAAGTTAACAACTCCAGAAGCCTCATCCACACCAGAATCCATAAGTATAAGCCCCTTAACAGCATCCAATGTGCCAACCACCTGCTCCAGCTTTGCCCTTATAAAGGCATAATCTTGAAAAGTGCCTATGTTTATGAGAATAGGTACTTTAATATCATCCTTTTCGTATATCCTAAGGTATACATTCTTTTGGAATAGCCCTTTGTTATCTTCTACGCCTACCCAATAAAACCCTTCACTAAGTTGAACAGGCTGGCTTAGGTCTACTGTATACTCAATAGCCTGTGGCTTTTCAACAACCTCTTCCCTTTCAACCTCTATAGGCGCTGGTTGGGAAACAAGGCTGCCAACAACGCTTAAAATAAAGTCTTGGTTATCCTTAAAGGTGTAAGGTGGTTCTCCCTCTTTATAAGGCTCCAATTTAACCTTAACCTCTTCGCCTATAAGCTCTGTAATCCTTTTTCTATCACAGCTGCTGCCCTTTACAATGCCTTTGTATATATATATGGTGCATGCATTTTCCTTGCCTTGAATGTTTAAAAACAAGGTTGCTCCAGAGCGTATAAACTTAAAAATAAGATTTACAGGGCCTAAGTAGTCCAAATGTGCCTGTTCATAGGTTTCTTTGCTTATACTAACTATCTTTGTAAGCAATTCCATGGGATTAAATGGAAGGATTATGTAGTTTACTTCCCTAAGTCCATAATCTTTCAAGGATTCTGCTTCCTCATACCTTTCCACAAAAAATATGGGTATTGTAGGATATGCACCAGCTTTAAGTGCCTTGAACCAAAAATCCATATCCTCCATTGGCAGGAGCAACACCTCAGGTGAAGATGCCTGTAAGAATTCAAGGGCTTTTTTCTCCTCTAAAGCTATGAGAAGCTTGTGTCCAGTTACATTAAATATGTCTGCCAAAAATTGGAAGTACCGCTTCTTTTTGTCCAGAAGCAAACATAGTACACCCATTAGTACACCTCCCCTTTTTTACTTGCTACCTTTAATAAATTAAGATGCTCCTTAAGTATGTTTATAGACTGCACGAGCATAAAAAAGGCATGCTCCACCTTTAGGAGGGCAGACTGGAAAGAAAGGTCATCCTCCAAAAGCCTAAGCTCCCTAACCCTTCTATAAAACTCATCTATATTAGTTCCGAAGGTTAAAAGCTCTTTTATAATCTCTTCAGATAGCTTTAGCGCCTCTTCTCTTGTATCCATATCCTACCTACCTCTTCTCCTTCCGCCCTTGGCATATTATACCTGCTAAAAAGTATGGATTCAACAATTTTTAACTCATACTCTTCTAAGCTTTCTATTATAAGCTTTATCTTATCACCTTCATGCTCACACCTCACCTTTATATTGCCTTCCAAAGAACCCAGAGAAAGGTCTCCACCACCTGCCATAAAACCTACTCCCAGAGAAAGGGTTAGGAAGTTAAACTCTTCTGTAGACATTAAAGGTTTTCCAACATCCTTGTGTATTTTTAAGTACACGCAGAGGGCAAGCCCAACCCTCATAAGATTTTCTGGAGTAAAGGGATAAAGCCCCAACTTACCAGTTAGGTAGTTCTTTTCAAACAGCTTCCCTAATTGCATCCTCTATCACCAGGTCTACATGGTCCACATGCTTAAGTTTTTTACCAGCAAGCACAAAAAACTCCTCATTCCCCTTAGTACCCTTAGGCTTAGCCTTTATCACACCCCCTATGTTCATGCCAAAAGACTTTAAAAATTCTACCACACCCATTATAGCCTCCCTTTTAAACTCATCTTCCTTTACTATTCCCTTTTTTACCTTCTTTGGCTCCACCTCAAACTGAGGCTTTACCAACACAAGCAAAAGACCATCCTCCTTTAAAAACCTTAACACATTAGGAAGCACCTTTCTTGATGATATAAAAGATACATCTACAGTTATTAGGTCCACTTGTTGGGGTATATGTTTTTCTGTTAGCTCTCTTGCATCTGTTTCCTCATACAGAACTACCCTTGGATCATGCCTTAGCTTTGGGTCCATCTGCCCCCTACCCACATCTACGGCATAAACCTTTTTGGCACCATGCATAAGCAGGCATTGAGTAAAACCTCCAGTAGAAGATCCCACATCAAGGGCTATTTTTTCCCTTACATCTAAATTGAACCTTTGCAAGGCCCACTCCAGCTTATAACCAGCCCTTGAAACGTATTTTGGGGGCTCTTTTACCTCTACTTTCTGACCTTCCTTCACCTTAGCGCCGGGCTTGGCAACTATTCTTCCATCCACAAGAACAAGGCCCGCCATTATCATGGCCTGAGCCTTTTCCCTTGTTGGTGCATAGCCCTTTTCTACCAAATAAACATCAAGCCTCAAAGCCTGAATATCTGCTTTATTAGGTAAAGGATAAATAGCAGGATAAGAGGTGAAAAATCAAGGCCGCTTGTTGGTGGAACTACCTTTCTTATAGGTTCAAGAAGGGGTGATATAACCCTTTCAAGGGAATCATAAAACTTGCTCTCCCTTAACTGTGGTATCCAAGATCCAACTGCGTGCAAAATGACCAATATTATTAAAAGGTTTACAATTAGGGATAGTATGCCCTTTATCATTCTACAAGCTCAAGGATTGCCAGCTCGCATCCATCGCCCTTTCTTCTCTCTGGAAGCTTTACAATTCTTGTGTATCCACCGTTCCTACCTTCAAACCTTGGAGCCACTTCCTCAAAGAGCTTTTTTACCACCCTTTTATCTGGAAGGATTTTGAGGGCTAACCTACGTGCATGAAGGTCTCCCCTCTTCCCTAAGCTTATAAGCCTTTCCACAAAAGGCTTTACTGCCTTTGCCCTTTGAAGGGACGTTTCCACCCTTTCTTCCATTATTATGGCTCTCGCAAGAGACCTATAGAGGGCTAACTTCTGTTCTTTTGTTCTATCAAAGTGCTTTTTCTTCACCTTGTGCCTCATAACCTACCTCCTACTTTCTATATCCATCCCTAAGTAAAGACCCATTTGCTTAAGGGCTTCCTTTATTTCATTGATTGCCTTTCTACCCACATTCTTTGTGCTTTTGAGGTCTTCTTCCGTTAACCTTACCAAGCCACCAATGGTAGTTATGCCCATCCTCTTTATAGAATTAAGTGCCCTTTGGGAAACATCCAACTCTTCTATGGGTAGGCTAAGCTTTTCCATAAACTCATCCACGACTACCACCGGCTCTTCTATAACAGGAGCCTCATAGGATATATTCTCCAAAGCACTAAAGTTTTTTACTATAAGCTGCACTGCTTCTTTTATAACCTCCTCTGGCGTCTTTGTACCATCGGTGTATACTTCCATTATAAGTTTGTCATAATCGCTTCTTTTTTCTACCCTGGTCTTTTCCACCCTAAAGGCCACCTGCCTCACTGGAGAAAAGTCTGCATCCACCAATATCCATCCAACCTCCCCAAGCACCTCCATTTCCTCGGTGGGCACGTATCCAAATCCACGCTCAATTCTTATCTCCATATTTATTTCCTTTTCCGGGTCTGTTATGGTTAATATCTTTTGGTCTGCATTTATAACTTCCACATTGGGCGGCAAGCTTAAGTCTTTGGCATAAACCACACCCTCACCTTTTTTCTTAAGATATAAAATTTCCACATCCGAATTATGGAGTTTAAACCTAACCTTTTTTAGGTTGGCTATTATCTCAAGAGTGTCTTCCTGCACACCTTCTATGGAGGAAAACTCATGATAAACACCGTATATCTTTACTGCGGTTATGGCTGTACCTTCAATGGAGGAGAGGAGGGTCCTTCTCAATGAATTGCCTATTGTTATACCAAAACCCCTCTCCAAAGGCTCTACCACCAACCTCCCATAGGTCTTTGTCCTTTCTTCCCAATAAACCTTTGAAGGAAAGATAAACTCTCTTAACATAAATTCTCCTCCTTATACTCTTGAGTAAAACTCTATTATGTACTGAAGGTTTACTGGCACTTCAAGCTGTATGTCTTTGGGCAGGTCTAACACCTTTCCTCTAAAGTTATCCTTGTCCAGCTCAAGCCACGGAGGTACGCTCCTTGGGTCTATTTTCTGAAGATTTTCAAGAAGCTGAGGTATATCCCTTGACTCTGGTCTTACTTCAATTATATCTCCCGGCTCCACTCTGTAAGAGGGTATGTTCACCTTTTTGCCGTTTACCAAGAAGTGTCCATGGGCTACCCACTGTCTGGCCTGCCTTCTTGTGGAAGCAAAGCCAAGTCTATAAACCACATTATCTAACCTTCTTTCAAGCAACTGCAGAAGTACTTGGCCAGTGTTGCCTTTAGAGCGGGAAGCCTCATCAAAGTACCTTTTGAATTGTTTTTCTCTAAGGCCTCCATACAAGAGCTTGAGCTTTTGCTTTTCCATAAGGCGAAGCCCGTACTCAGTAAGCTTTCTTCTTCTACCCTTTGTCCTTCCATGCTGCCCCGGTGGGAAGTTCCTTCTTGCCAATGTCTTCGGGGCTTTTGTTTTTCCCGATACAACAACTCCAAGTTTTCTATCATGCCTTACTTGTGGCCCTATATACCTACCCATGCTTTAAACCCTCCTCTTTGCAGGTGGTCTGCAGCCGTTGTGAGGAATTGGGGTAATATCCCTTATGGCTTTTATCTTTATACCAGCCGCATATATGGCCCTAAGGGCTGATTCTCTTCCTGCGCCAGCCCCTTTAATCCTTACCTCTGCTTCTTGAAAGCCATATTCTTGAATAGCCCTTTTGGCTGCCTTTTGAGCTGCCAGCTGAGCTGCATAGGGTGTGCTCTTTCTTGTACCTTTAAAGCCAACCGTTCCGCCGCTCTCCCATACCAAGGTATTCCCTTGCTTGTCGGTTATGGTAACTATAGTGTTGTTAAAGGTGCTAAGTATGTGCACTATACCCTCCGTTACAATCTTCTTTTGTTTTTTAGCTTGCTGTTTTCTCTTTGCCATATGGTACCTCCTTACTTAACTATCTTTTTCTTTGTGCCTCCCACCGTTTTTCTCTTGCCCTTCCTTGTTCTTGCGTTTGTTCTCGTCTGCTGCCCTCTAACTGGAAGGCCCTTAACATGCCTTATACCCCTGTAGCATCCCATATCTATAAGCCTTTTTATGTTCATCTGCACTTCCCTTCTGAGGTCTCCTTCCACCGTGTAGTTTTGTTCTATAAACTTACGTATGGTGTTGAGTTCTTCTGGAGTTAACTCTCCAAGCCTTTTTGTACATGGAATGCCAGTTTTTTCACATATCTCCCTTGCCCTTGACCAGCCAATACCATAAAGGTAGGTAAGGGCTACCTCCAGCTTTTTGCCATCGGGAAGGTCAACGCCCGCTATCCTTGCCATCTTTTACCTCCTTAGCCTTGCCTTTGCTTGTGCTTTGGATTTTCGCATATTACCATAACTCTTCCCTTTCTTTTAATGATCTTACACTTGGCACATATGGGCTTCACGGAAGGCTTAACCTTCATGCTTACCTCCTTGCAAGCTAAAAATTATACCATAAATCATCCCCTGTATATTATCCTGCCCCTCGTAAGGTCGTAAGGAGATAGCTCCACCTTTACCTTATCCCCCGGCAGTATCCTTATGAAGTGTATGCGCATCTTGCCCGATACATGGGCAAGTACTTCATGACCTGTTTCTAACCTTACCCTAAACATGGCGTTGGGCAAGGCTTCTAAGACCTCACCTTCAAGCACTATACCCTTCTCCTTTGGCTTTTCTTCTCCTCTCTTCTTACCCATCTTTAAACTCCGTTAATACTATGGGTCCTTGCTTAGTTATGGCAACCACATACTCATAGTGGGCAGAGGGGCTTTTATCTGCTGTTATAACTGTCCAGCGGTCTCCGTCATGGGCTATTTCTTCAGTTCCAAGAGACAGCATGGGCTCAATGGCCAGCACCATACCCTGCCTTAGCTTGTAATCTCTCCTTTCCTGTGCCAAGGTGGCTGGGTGGTTTGGAATAAAGGGGTCTTCGTGCACCTTTCTACCTATACCATGACCTCCAAGGTTTTTCAAAGGATAAACTCCGTACTTTTTGGCAACCCTGTATATGGCGTCCACTATATCTGAAACCCAGTTCCCCGGAAGGCAAGCCTTAACAGCCTCCTGTAGAGCTTCCCTTGTGGCCTTCATGAGCATTTCCTTTTCTTTACCAACCTCCCCTACACCTATGGTAATGGCAGAGTCCCCCGCATAGCCATCCAGATAGGCTCCAAAATCAAGGCTTACTATATCGCCCTCTTTTATTATCTGCTCCTTCTTGGGAAGGCCATGCACCACGGCCTCATTGACGGATACACATAGGCTTGCTGGGAACCTTTCATTGCTAAAGGGGGGCTTATAGTTTAGAAAGGCTGGCTTTGCCCCCCTTTTTCTTGCTTCCTCCCTCGCTATTAAATCGAGCTCGTAGGTAGAAACTCCCGGCCTTACAGCCTTTGCCACAGCCTGAAGGACTTCCACCACCACATCGCAAGCCCTTTTTATCTTTTCAATCTCCTTAAAGGAGTAAAGCTCAACTGCCATCTTTTAACACCTCTAAAAGCCTACTGTGTACCTCTTCCACATCCTTTGTAGCATCCAAACTAATTAACTTATGCCTTTTTTGGTAAAATTCAATAAGGGGCTGTGTTTGCTCCTTGTATACCTTAAACCTCTTACGCACCACTTCCTCTCTATCATCCTCCCTTTGTATTAGCTTGCCGCCGCAGAGGTCGCATATGCCCTCTTCTTTGGGTGGGTTATACCTTATATGATAGACGGCGCCGCATACAGAACAGGTCAATCTACCAGAAAGCCTATCCACCACCGCTTCTTCAGAAATCTCAAAAAGCACAACCTTATTTATATCCCTTCCGTATTTTTTAAGCATCTCCTCAAGGGCTACAGCCTGCGGCACAGTTCTTGGAAAGCCGTCTAATATAAATCCACCATCCTTTGGCATCACCTCCTCTATAAGTGATATTACCACCTCGTCTGGAACAAGCTCTCCCCTGTCCATATACTCCTTTGCCCTTTTACCAATGGGAGTACCCCTTTTTACCGCCTCCCTTAGCAGGTCGCCGGTGGATATATGAAGCATACCCATCTCTTGAGATAATCTTTTTGCCTGTGTGCCTTTGCCGGATCCCGGGGGCCCAAGAAATACCACTATCACCTTAGCTTCCTCCTATATTTGGTATACTTCTGCTGAAGTAGTTGGGCTTCCAGCTTGTTTATGGTATCAAGAGCCACACCCACCACTATAAGGGCCGTTGTACCGCCAAAATAGAAGGGCACCTTTAGCCACACGCTAACAAATATGGGTATTACGGCTACCAAGCTAAGGAATATGGCACCTACAAAGGCAAGCCTGTTTATTATATATTCCAAATACTTCTGAGTGTCTTGACCGGGTCTTATACCGGGTACAAAGGCTCCTGCCTTTTTTAAATTATCTGCCACATCAACGGGGTTTATAAGCACTGCGGTGTAAAAATAGGTAAAGAAGACTATAAAGGCCACATAGAGTATGTTGTAAGGTAAGGTGGTAGGATTAAAGGCATCGTGTATTGCCTTGGCTATGGGATGCTGTATAAAGCCAAGCACTGTGGAGGGTATTATAAGCAAGGATTGGGCAAAGATTATGGGTATTACTCCCGCAGGGTTTATCTTTAGGGGAAGGTAGCTGGAGGAGCCTACTATCTCTTGCCTGCCCACCTGCCTTCTTGGATGTTGTATAGGTATCCTCCTTTCCGCCTCTTGTATAAAGACTATGCCCACCACCACCGCTATTACAAACAAGATGGCACCCACAAAGGCAAAGGGTGATATATCACCGTTTCTGAGTCCATCCCATAACCTTATGGCTGCGTTGGGAAAGCCAGCCACTATACCCGCAAATATGAGCAGGGACATGCCATTCCCAATACCCTTTTCCGTTATCCTATCTCCTACCCACACCAAAAACATGGTGGATGATACTAAGGAAATGATGGCAGTTAGAGAAAAGAGAAGGCCGGGATCTGACACAATGGGCGTTCCCTTTGGAGAAACCTGCCCCTGAAGCCATACGGTTATACCCAAGGATTGCACAAAAGCTACAAGAAGGGTAAGGTACCTTGTATATTGGTTGATCTTGTATCTTCCGTAGTCTCCCTCTTCCTTGGCAAGCCTTTGGAGTTCTGGCACAGCCACGGTCAAAAGCTGCATCATTATGGATGCAGATATGTAGGGCATTACACCAAGGGCAAAGAGGGTCATCCTCCCAAGGTTTCCACCGGAGAATATATCGTAAAGGTAAAAAATGGTGCCTTCAAAGCTTTTGAAGAAATCTTGAAGGGCTGTGGTATCTATACCGGGTAAGGGTATATGGCTGCCAAGCCTGTATATGGCCAACATAAAAAGGGTGTAAAGGAACCTACTTCTAAAGTCTTCAAGGGAAAAGAGCTGTCTGATGTACTCTACCACCTTAGCTCCTCACAGGTGCCGCCAACAGCTTGTATCTTTTCTTTTGCAGATTGTGAAAAGGCGTGAGCTTTTACCCTAAGAGCCTTTGTAAGCTCTCCATCACCAAGCACCTTCACCGGCATACCCTTCTTCACAAGCCCCTTTTCTAAGAGCTTTTCTGGATTCACCTCCTCACCAACTTCAAAGTATCTCTCAAGGGTCTTGAGGTTTACCACTGCATACTCCACCTTGTCCAAAGGCCTAAAGCCCCTCTTGGGAATTCTTTTGTGCAGTGGTGTTTGCCCACCTTCAAACCAAGAGGGCAGTCTTCTATCTCCTGAACGCGTCTTTTGACCCTTATGACCCTTACCGCAAGTCTTTCCATGACCGGATCCTATGCCCCTTCCTACCCTCTTTCTTTCCTTTGTGGCTCCTTCATTGGGTGCAAGTTCATGCAGCTTCATTCTTCTACCTCCTCTACCTCAAGGAGATGGACGGCTTTTTTTATGTTTCCTCTAACCATAGGATTACCTTCAAGTATGACTTCCTGCCCCCTTTTTCTAAGGCCAAGGCTCCTAACTGCCTTTATTTGAGGTTCTGGCTTGCCCGCCAACCCTCTTACAAGCTTTACCCTTAACTTTGCCATAGTCTACCTCCTTAGGGAATACGCAGGTCCCTTGCGTATATGTTATACCTCCTTCTCAACAGCTCAGGGTCTATACCCCTCACCTTTGCCACTTCTTCTAAGGACCTAAGCTTTAAAAGGGCGTCAAAAACAGCCCTTACCACATTGTTTGGGTTTGTGCTGCCTTGCAGCTTGGTAAGCACATCTGTGTACCCTGCCAGTTCAAAGATGGGCTTGGCAGCACCGCCAGCCACTATACCAGTACCACGCCTTGCCGGTATTACCTTTACCATAGTAGGCCCATAATGCCCTATCACATCATGAGGAACTGTACCGTTTTCAATAGGAACCCTTATAATGTGCTTCTTTCCATCTTCTATGGCCTTGGCTATGGCTATAGGGACCTCCCTTGCCTTTCCAAGCCCAAAGCCCACAAATCCCCTTTTGTCCCCTACTACAACGAGGGCGCTAAAGGAAAACCTCTTACCACCTTTTGTAACCCTTGTGGTCCTCTTTGCGTATATAAGCCTCTCTTCTATCTGTAGCTGATCCTCAATCTCTGCTATCCTTTGATCCCTTCTTCTTTCATCAATGAGTTTTTCAATAGCTATACCACCCATCTTTACCTCCTTTAAAACTCAAGGCCAAGCTCTCTGCACTTGTCTGCAAAGGCTTTTATCTTGCCATGGTAGAGAAAGCCACCTCTGTCAAAAACTACCTTCCTTATACCCTTTTCAAGGGCTTTTTTTACCAAAATTTCAGCCACTTTTTGTACATCCTCTATGGACTTTCCACCCCTTTTGCCAGTAAGCTGCACAAACTCAGGATCTATGGAGGAGGCGGAGACTAAGGTATGAGCTTTTGTATCATCTATTATCTGGGCATAAAAGGCCTTTAAGCTCCTATAAACACAAAGCCTTGGCCTTTCAGGCGTTCCAAAGATCTTCTTCCTTATCCTTTTGTGTCTCCTTTCTCTTTTCTCATGCCTGCTTAACTTTGCCATGCCTTACCTCCTTACTTCTTGCCACCCTTGCCACCCTTTCCGGCCGTCTTACCAGCCTTGAGCCTTAGCACCTCACCTTCATAGCGTATACCTTTGCCCTTGTATGCGTCAGGCTTTCTAAAGGCCCTTATCTGCGCGCAAACCTGACCCACCCTTTCCTTATTTATACCACTAACATAGATCTTGTTTTCTTTTACCTCAATCTTAACATCGGGCGGTATGGGGTATATAACTGGGTGAGAAAGTCCCAAGCTTAGCTCCAAGTTGTTTCCTTTTACCGCAGCCCTGTATCCAAGACCCACCACTTCCAGCACCTTGGTAAATCCTTCTGCAACACCTTTTATCATATTCCTTATAAGGGCGGCGGTGGTGCCGTGCATCGCCCTATGAAAGGGCTGGTCTGTAGGCCTTTCTACCTTTATTGTGTTGTTTTCAATGGACACTTTCATGTCTGGATGTATCTTCATAGAGAGCTTACCCTTTGGACCTTCCACTTTAAGCTCTCCATTTTGTAAGCTTACCTTTACATTGGGTGGTATTTCTATAGGTTTTTTACCTATCCTTGACATGGCCGCACCTCACCACACATAAGCTATAAGCTCTCCACCCTTACCAAGCTTGCGGGCCTCGTGGTCTGTAATGATTCCCGCATCGGTGGAGAGTATGGCTATACCAAAGCCTCTTTCCACATAAGGCAACTTATGCTTTGGAGTATAAATCCTCCTTCCCGGCTTGGACACCTTTTCAATGCCAGATATAACGCTTTTTTCCTTTTTGGGGTCTACATATTTAAGGTGTATCCTTAACTTGTATTGAGTACCCTTCTTCTCTTCTTTTAGCCTCTCCCAATCCTTGATATAACCTTCTTTCTTAAGAAGCTCAAGTAGGGACTCCTTGAGCTTTGAAGAGGGCACATCTACATAATCCATACGCCTTTTTATGGCGTTCTTCATGGCGGAAAACATATCTGCTATAGGATCCATTCCCTTTACCTCCTTACCAGCTTGACTTCTTCACGCCCGGAAGCTCACCCTTGAGAGCAAGCTCCCTAAAACAAAGCCTGCACATACCAAACTGCCTTATAAAACCCCTCGGCCTGCCGCACAGGGGGCACCTGTTCTTTTGTCTTACCACGTACTTGGGAAAATGCTTTACATCCTTTGCCACCTTAGCCTTTCTTGGCATGTTATTTATCCTCCTACACTCCTTATGGGAAGTCCGAGGAGCGAAAGCAGCCAAAAGGCCTCCTCGTCCTTTTTTGCCGTTGTATGGATTATTATATCCATACCCCTTATGGCATCCACCTTCTCATAATCTATCTCCGGGAAGACTATCTGCTCTGCAATGCCAAAGGCATAATTTCCTCTTCCATCAAAGGACCTTGGATTTAACCCCTTAAAGTCCTTAACCCTTGGCAATGCCACAGAGATAAGCTTATCAAGGAAGTCCCACATCCTTTCCTTTCTGAGAGTTACCTTTAGGCCTACGGGCATACCCTTTCTTAGCTTAAAACCTGCTTCCGATTTCTTTGCCCTTCTTACAGCAGGCTGCTGTCCTGTAATGGCCCTTAGGTCTTCCATAGCCCTTTCAAGGTGTTTAATGTCTCCCACAGCCTCACCCACACCCATATTTACCACAATCTTAACTATCTTTGGCACCTCCATGGGGTTTTTGTAGCCAAAGCGGTTTATGAGCTGTGGGACCACCTCCTCCTTGTACTTGATATAAAGCCTTGGTACATACTTGGTCTCTACACTCATCTTTTAACCCTCACTTTTTCTCTCACAAGGTCAATGTTCTCATTGCATTTTTTACAGTATCTGTACTTTCTTACCGTATCTCCCTCCATAATGGTCCTTATGCCTACCCTTGTAGGCTTTTGGCACTTGGGGCAAAGAAGCATCACATTGCTTATATGAATGGGAGCCTCTATCTCATATATGCCACCCTCTCTAACATTGGGAATCTCTTTTACATGCTTTTTTACAAGGTTAACATCCTTTACTATTACCCTGTTTTCCTCTCTAAGTACCCTTATAACCTCCCCCGTCTTTCCTTTTTCTCTGCCTCTCACAACCACCACCGTATCACCTTTTTTTATCCTCTGAGCCATTACACCACCTCCGGAGCCAAGGATGCCAACTTGGTGAAGCCTCTATTTCTCACTTCCCTTGCAATGGGGCCCAATATACGCGTGCCCAACGGCTCTCCATACTGATTGAGCAGTACCACCGCGTTGTCATCAAACTTTATATAGCTACCGTCTGGACGCCTTACCTCCTTTTTGCTCCTCACCACCACAGCCCTGTAAACTTTGCCCTTCTTAGCCGGGCTGTTGGGTGCGGCTACTTTGACTGTCACAACAACCACATCACCTACGGTAGCGTACTTCCTTGGAGCATAAGGTATGCCTATTATCTGCACCTTTTTGGCGCCCGAGTTATCAGCCACATTAGCATAACTCTGTCTTTGTATCATGGCTCCTCACCTCTAACATAAGCTAAGAATTATATCACAATAAAAACTTTTTGTAAAGGCCTGAAAGCCTCAAGCCCAGACCTAAGGCTTCAAGGGAGTTGAATTATAAAAGATAAGGCATGCCTTTGTCAAGTAAAAACATCACAAAGCTTTAACCAAAAGGTGCGGGCATCTATTCCCGCGCTACCTACTATTACGCAATGGATCTATGACAAAAGGCATGACAAATCTACCAATCCGTATTCTTTGATTAAATTTTATGTAGCATAGACATTCCTGTCTGTGCAGTATTTTTTTTCACACAGACAAGAGTACCTGTGCTACACCTTGTTATAAGTGTATAGATATGCTATAATAGAAACTTCTGTGTAAGGAGGTAAAGAATGCGTGTAAAGGGACCATCTTCAAGGAAGTTTAAGAAAAAGATCCTTAAGCTTGCCAAGGGTTTTAGAGGTCAAAGGAAGAATGTTTACAGAAGGGCAAAGGAGTATGTATTTAGAGCTTTGCAATATCAGTACAGGGATAGAAGGCAAAGGAAGAGGCAGTTTAAGAGGCTTTGGATCGCCCGTATAAATGCAGCAGTAAGGGCTCATGGGCTATCTTACAGTAAGTTTATAAATGGCCTTTCAAAGGCTGGTATAAATCTGAATAGAAAGGTGCTTGCAGATATGGCTGTAAGAGATCCAGAGGGCTTTGCCCACATAGTAAAAAAGGCAAAGGAAGCCCTTGCCCAGCCCCTATGATAATAAACCTAAAAGGCTTAGAAGAAGAGCTAAAAGAGGAGCTATCTAAGGTAGATTCCCTTACCCAGCTGCAGAGCATAAAGGCTAAGTATTTGGGTAAAAGCGGTTTTATAACACAAGCCATCGCCAATATAAAGAATGTTCCCCAAGAAGAAAGAAGGGAATATGGCCTAAGGGTAAATAAGTTAAAGGAGTATGCGGAGGAGCTAATAAGAAAGAAGGAAGAGGAGCTAAAGAATGTAGAGCTTCAAAAAAGGCTATCTGAAGAGTGGCTTGACCTTTCAATAGTTCTTGAGCCTTCCTTTGGCACTTACCATCCCATAACCCAAACACTCAAGAGGATAAAGGATATATTCATAAGCATGGGTTTTTCTGTTATGGAAGGTCCAGAGGTGGAGCTGGAAGAGTACAACTTTGATAAGCTAAACATACCAAAGGACCATCCCGCAAGGGATATGCAAGATACCTTTTATATAAACAAAGAAGGCTACCTTTTGAGAACTCACACCTCACCGGTGCAGATTAGGGCTATGCTCTCCCAAAAGCCGCCCATATACATGGTAGCTCCCGGCAAAGTGTACAGAAGAGATGATGACCCAACCCATTCGCCCATGTTCCACCAGGTAGAAGGTTTGGCGGTAGACAGCTATATACACTTTGGCCATATGAAGTACACCATAGAAACTTTTCTTAAAGAGTTTTTTGAGGTGGATGTGCCTGTGCGCTTTAGGGCCTCTTACTTTCCCTTTACAGAGCCTTCTGCTGAGGTGGACATTGGATGTATCATATGCGGTGGGGAAGGCTGTAGGGTTTGCAAGCAGACGGGCTGGCTTGAGGTGATGGGATGCGGCATGGTACATCCCGCCGTCCTTGAAAACTGCCATATTGATCCAGAGGTTTATCAGGGCTTTGCCTTTGGCATGGGGGTGGAAAGGCTTGCCATGCTATACTTTGGCATAGACAACATAAAGCTTTTCTTTGAAAACGACCTTAGATTTCTAAAAGAGTTTTAATTATGTTAAAGGAGTTTACACCGCAGGAGAGAAAGGTAGTTTTAAGCATAACCTTTGCCGTTATGGTGCGCATGCTTGGCCTTTTCTTACTCTTGCCCGTATTATCCCCCTATCTCAAAACATTGCAAGGATCCACCCCCCAGCTTATAGGCTTAGCCATAGGCATATATGGCCTTGCCCAAGCCCTTTTGCAAATACCCTTTGGCCACCTTTCCGACAAGTATGGAAGGAAGCCCATAATCTTTGTAGGTATGTTCACCTACACCATAGGGAGCTTGATGGCTGGCTTTGCGGGAAATATATGGAGCATGATTTTTGCACGCTTTATTCAAGGCTTTGGTGCTGTATCTTCTGCCATGATAGCCCTATCTGCAGACCTTACAAGAGAAGAGGTAAGGACTAGGGCCTTTGCACATATAGGTGCCTCTATAGGCATTACCTTTGCATTAAGCCTTGCCATATCTCCTGTGCTTGCGGGAAGGTTTGGTGTACCCTTTATCTTCTTCCTTACAGCCTTTTTGAGCACATTGGCCCTACTCATACTTATGACACAGGTTCCAGAGCCAAAGGTGAGGTCTACAGAAAGGGAGATAAATCCTTCTCTTGGCAACATAGTCCATCTTTTGAAAGACAAAAACCAAATATTTTTAAACTTTTCTGTAGGCCTGCTTCATGCTTACTTGGTGCTTTTGTTTACGGTAATCCCGTATGAACTTGTATATGAATATAACCTTCCAAAGATAAGGCATTGGGAAATATACTTGCCTACTCTTTTGATCTCCCTTGCTTTTATGGTGCCGGCAATAATATCGGCGGAAAAAAGAAAAAAGTTTAAAGAAGTTTTTCTTTCTGGACTTCTCTTCCTTGGGCTTTCTTATTCTACTTTACACTTTGTAGGAAACTTCTTTGGTATTGTTTTGTCTGTGCTTTTCTTCTTTTTGGGGTTTAACATGCTGGAGGCCCTCATTCCTTCCCTTCTTACAAGGCTAACCCACAAGGACCTTAGGGGCCTTTCTTTGGGCTTTTTCAATACAACTCAATTTCTTGGAGCCTTCCTTGGCGGTATATGGGGAGGCTATGCCTTAAAGCATGGCTACAGCTCTGCCACCCTTCTTGCCATAGCCTTTGCCATCCTTTGGCTCCTTTCCGCAAGCCTTTGGTTTAAAAGCATAAAGGACCTTTGACTATTTACATAATAATTTTTTGCTTTATACGCCGGGTGAGAAATTGTCTTTTGGGTGGATGTGTAATGCTTTTTATTTTTGAGTAAATCTTTTTTCACAGGCAGGGATGCCTGTGCTACCTTTAATAAACTTAAACCACGAGAGGGAAAAAGAGCCCTTATGTTATCGCGCAAGAAGTTTAACGAATAGGCGCCTCATAAACCACCCCTACAAAGATTTAATTTCTCACCCGGCATATAAAGGACCTATAATCTTACTTATGAACACGGAAGAATTAGCTGATATACTGAAAGGTACACATATAGGAGAGCCAGCTGTCTTCTTTGGTTTTTCTGTAGACAGCAGGGCTGTAAAAGGTGGGGAGGTTTTTGTGGCTTTGAGGGGCAAGGTCCACGATGGCCATAACTTTGCCGAAGAAGCTATAAAAAGGGGGGCGGCAGCTGTCCTTTGTGAGAGGCTTCTTGACCTTCCTAAGGATGTGCCGCAGATAGTGGTGGAAGATAGCCTTATGGCTTTGAGAAATATAGCCCGTTGGAGGAGAGAAAACTTCAAAGGTAAAGTGGTAGGTATAGCAGGTTCGGCAGGCAAAACCACTACAAAGGAGATGACAGCCTTTTTACTTTCCAAGTTAGGAAAGGTATGCAAAACTCCAAGAAACTACAACTCCCAAGTTGGTGTGCCCTTATCTGTAGCAAACTTTGAGGAAGGTTGCGCCTTTTGGGTAGTGGAGCTTGGGGCAAGTCAAAAAGGCGATGTTAAAAGGCTCGTAGATATAGTAAAGCCTCATGTTAGAGCAATAACAGCCATAGGGGAAGAGCATTTGGAAACCTTTGGATGCCTTGATGATGTGATCTTGGGCAATGGAGAGATCTTTTATGGCATGGGGGAGGAGGACTGGGGTGTATGTCCCCACTATGTTTCCCACTGTTATGAGATTCCCAAAAAGCTAACCTTTGGTGGGGAGGATTTTTCCGCGGAGGACATTAAACTCTCTCCAGAGGGTGTAGAGTTTAAGATAAAGGGGGAGAAAGTTTTTATACCTATACCAAGCCTTGCGGTGGTGGAGAATGCCCTTTGCTCCCTCCGCATCCTTGAGGCTTTGGGCTTTGATTGGAAAGGTTTGGCAAATACCCTTTCAGATTTTCACCCGGTGGAAGGCAGGTTTAAGCTTTACAAGAAGGGCAATCTCCTTATCATTGACGATGCTTACAACGCCAACCCCCCTTCTATGAGGATGGCTCTCAAAAGCCTTTCCCACTTTGAAGGCTACAAAAGGATAGCAGTACTTGGAGATATGCTGGAGTTGGGAGAGGATTCGGAGAAGTACCATAGAGAGATAGGGAGGTTGTGCGTCAGCTACTCTATAGACCTTTGCCTTTTTTACGGAGAACATATGAAGCATGCCTATCAAGAGGCTACAAAAGAAGGCTGCAATTGCAAACTTTTCAGGGATAAGGAAGAAATCAAATCTCTTCTGCTTGACCTTTTGGACCAAAGGTCGGTTATACTCTTTAAAGGCTCAAGAGGCATGAGGATGGAGGAAATTATAGAGGTGCTTTTAAATGCTTGAAAGATTTGACATATTAGAATTTCATTATATAATTAATACGCCGGGTGAGAAATTGTCTTTTGGGTGGATGTGTAATGCTTTTTATTTTTGAGTAAATCTTTTTTCACAGGCAGGGATGCCTGTGCTACCTTTAATAAACTTAAACCACGAGAGGGAAAAAGAGCCCTTATGTTATCGCGTAAGAAGTTTAACGAATAGGCGCCTCATAAACCACCCCTACAAAGATTTAATTTCTCACCCGGCATATATTAGAATTTCATTATATAATTAATTTCTTATACAAGCCATGAAAAGCTTAATAGTGTTTCTTGTGCTCGCAGGAGGACTTTTTGCAAAGGAGCTTTCTTTAAGGGAAGCCATTGAACTTGCCCTAAAAAACAGCCCTGCGGTTAAGTCCGCCCAAAGGGACCTAAAGGCCCAAGAGCTTGAGCTAAAGGCGGCAAAGGGAGCTCTTTTCCCAAGGATAAAGGTGGAAGAGACCTTTACAAGAACCGATGTACCCGCCTATGCCTTTATGAGCAAGCTCAACCAAGAAAGGATAAGCATGCAAGACTTTGACCCCTCAAGGCTAAACAACCCCAAGGCCATAAACAACTTTGAGACAAAGTTTACCCTTGAGGTGCCCCTGTGGATGGGTGGAAAGGTTCAATCTGCCATAAGTATGGCCCAGTACGAATACAGGGCAACCGACCTTGATGCCAAAAGGAAGGAGGAGGAGGTGATAAAACAGGTTTACCATGCCTATATGGATGCAGTTTTTGCAAAGGAAGCTATAAGAGTGGCAGAGCAAGCGGTAAAAGATGCTAAGGAACACCTGCGCTTGGCACAACAGATGCAGAAGGTGGGCATGGCCCTTATGTCCGATGTGCTAAGGGCGCAGGTTTATGTTTCAAAGGCGGAAGAAAACCTTGAAAAGGCACGCCGGGGCTATGCCTTGGCAAAGAGGGGTATTGAGGTATTGGTGGGAACTCCTCTTGGAGACTTTGAAGTTATGGATATGGCTCCTTGTCCCGAGATAAGGTTGCAAGACCTTAGGGGAAAAGCCTTGCAAAGAAAAGATATAAGAGCAGTAGAAGAGAGGTTAAAAGCTTTAAAAGAGATGTACAAGTATACCCTTTCTGATAACTTGCCCCAGCTTTTTGCCTTTGCCCAGTACTTCTTAAACTCAAAGAATTATCCTCTTGGGTCTGATGGAAAGGGCTATTTGGTGGGACTTTCCCTTTCTTGGACCTTTGATACAGGTTTAACCACCCTGAGAAAGGCCCAAGCAAGTATGGAAAGGAAGGCAAGCCTTGAGGAAAGGCTAAAGTTGATGAAGGATATGGCAGTTTTTGAGGTGGATAGGGCTTACTCGGAATATGAAAACGCCATGGACATGCTAAGGTCTTCCGAGGATAGAATAAGGGCAAGCCAAGAGGTCCTCAAGGTTATGGAAACAAGATACAAAAATGGCCTTGCAAGAATGGTGGATATACTGGATGCCCAAACGGAGTTGGATAAGGCAAGGCTTGAAAGGATAGAAGCAATAAAGGCTTGCCAAAAGGCTTACATGGATCTTCTCTTTAGCGCCGGTGAAACGGAGGAGGTGTTAAGATGAGGCCTTGGATTAAATATTTAGCCTTCCTTTTGGTGATCTTTGTTATAGTCTTGTGGCTTGGGGGCTTTTTCGCCCGCAAAGAAAAGCCCGGCGAGGTCCAAAGGGAAAGGTCGCTTGTGGAAGGTATAAAGATAGGTGCTGTGGAAAAGGTATCTCAGATAGAAGCACCCTACACGGGGCAGGTGGTGGCCGACAAGAGGATTGAAATAGCCACAAGGTTGATGGGTAGGATAAGGGAGGTCTATGTGAAAGAGGGGCAAGAGGTCAAGGCAGGACAGCTTTTGGCGACCGTGGACGCAGAAGACATAAGGTCTCAGATAAGCGCCTTGGACAATCAGATACTACAGGCGCAGGAGGCTTTAAGGGCCGCCATGGCAAATTATGAGGCGGTTGGCAAAACCTATGAGAGGTATTTAGCCCTTTTAAAGGAAGGGGCCATAACCCAGCAAGAGTTTGACCAAATAAAGGCTCAATTTGAATCGGCAAAGGCTCAAGTGGAACAGGCAAGGGCGGGCATAAAAGCCCTGCAAAGCCAAAAACAGGCCATAGGCGCAAACCTAAACTATTCCAGCTTAGTTTCCCCGGTGGGAGGTTATGTGACGCAAAAGATGGCAGACCCCGGAGATCTGGCGGTGCCCGGGCATCCCCTCTTTGTTGTAGAGTCTCCACCCTACCTCTTTGAGGTCTTTTTACCAGAAAGGTATGTAAACAGCATAAATGTTGGACAAGAATACAATGTTTACATTCCAAGCTTAGAAAGGGTTATAAATGGGGTTGTTAGGGAGGTTTCACCCTCCTTAGACCCGGCTACAAAAACCTTTAGGGTAAAGGTGTCTTTGGAAAGGGTGCAAGGTCTAAAAAGCGGCATGTACGGGAGCCTGCTTATCCCAAAAAAGGTAGAAGCCCTCCTTGTGCCCAAAGAAGCCATAGTGAAAAGGTTTGACTTCACCGGTGTGTGGGTGGTAAAGCCCGACAACACCCTTGAGCTTAGATTTGTAAAGCTTGGAGAGTTAAGGGGTGATAAGGTGGAAGTCCTTTCCGGTTTAAAGGAAGGGGAAAGGATTGTTATAGAAGGCATAGAAAAGGCTTGTGAAGGTTGCAGGATAGGAGGCTAAGATGTACGGTCTTGCGGGAAGGCTTGCCCATTACTTCATAGACTCAAAGCTAACACCCATAATTATACTTGTCTCCCTGGCCCTTGGCCTTTTTGCGATTATAACCACACCAAAAGAAGAGGAGCCGCAGATAGTGGTTCCTATGATAGACATTATGATCTCTTACCCAGGTGCTACCCCCGAGGAGGTGGAAAGGAGGGTAGTGGCACCCCTTGAAAAGAAGCTTTGGGAGCTGAAAGACATTGAATACATATACTCTGCAAGCATGGAAGGTATGGCGGTAGTCACCGCCCGCTTTTATGTGGGAACAAATCCCGTTAAAGCCCTTGTAGACCTAAACACCAAGATGATGTCTGCCATGGACTTGGCTCCGCCCGGAGTTTCCCTTCCTCCCCTCATAAAGCCCAAATCCATAGATGATGTACCCATCCTTACCTTGACCCTTTGGGGCAAAAACTATGATTATTATGACCTTAGGCTTATATCCCAAGCCCTTGAAAATGAAATAAAAAAGGTTCAGAATGTGGCAGAAGTTTTTCTTGTGGGGGGAAGGCCAAGGGAGATAAGCGTAATCCTTGATCCAAACAAGCTAAAGGCCTACGGTGTATCCCCCATACACATGGCCCAGCTTATACAAACTGCCAACTCTCAGTCCCTTGGCGGCAAGCTGGTACAAGGGAACAAGGAATATGTAGTTAGGACGGGTGAGTTTCTAAGGTCTAAGGCGGACGTAGAAAACATAGTGGTGGGTATTTTTCAAGGCAGGCCCCTTTATCTAAGGGATGTGGCAAAGGTGGTGGATGGTCCTTCGGAGATAAAAGATTATGTGCTTATGGGCTTTGGTCCAAAACACGAAGAGAAGGGTATAAAGGATGTGAAAATAGGGGAGCTTTATCCAGCTGTTACCATAGCCGTCTCCAAAAGGGTTGGTACCAATGCAGTAAATGTGGCCAATGAGGTTTTACAGCTTGTAGACCACCTAAAGGGTAAGATAATACCCAAAGACCTAAACATTACCGTGACAAGGAACTACGGCGAGACAGCAAAGGAGAAGTCTAACGAGCTTCTGGAACACCTTTTTATAGCCACCTTTTCCGTCATACTCCTTATAGCGGTAGCCTTGGGTGTAAAGGAAGCCATAGTGGTGGGCATAGCGGTGCCCGTCACCTTAGCCATAGCCCTCTTTTTAAGCTACACCTTTGGCTTTACCCTAAACCGGGTAACCCTCTTTGCCCTCATCTTTGCCATAGGTATCCTTGTGGATGACGCCATAGTGGTTGTGGAAAACATCCATAGATGGTTTGAACTAAAGCTGGCAAAAACACCAAGGGAAGCCATAGTGAGAGCCACCGATGAGGTAGGCAATCCTACCATCTTGGCCACCTTTACCGTTATAGCAGCCCTTATGCCCATGGCCTTTGTTTCCGGGCTTATGGGTCCATACATGAGACCCATTCCCATAAACGCCTCTGTGGCCATGTTCTTTTCCTTGCTTGTGGCCTTTATCATAACACCCTGGGCAAGCTACCTACTTCTTAAAAAAGACTTTGACAAGGAACATCATAAGGAAGAGATAGACATAAAGGAAACCGCCTTTTGGAAGGTATACTCACGCCTTATGGTGCCCCTCCTTGTTAGTAAGCCAAAGAGGTATGCCTTTTATGCCTTTACCCTGCTTTTGATGGCTCTCTCTGTAGGCCTTTTGATAACAAAGGCGGTGGTGGTAAAGATGCTGCCTTACGATAACAAAAGCGAGCTTCAGATAGTTATAGATATGCCGGAGGGAACACCCCTCGAAAAAACCCTTGAGGTGGCAAAGGCTATAGGAGATTACATATCAAAGCAGTCTATTGTGGCTGACTATCAGATCTATGTAGGAACTTCTGCACCCTTCAACTTCAACGGCTTGGTAAGACACTACTATTTGAGGCAAAGCTCCAACCTTGCCGACATACAGGTGAACTTAATAGGTAAGAAAGAGAGAAAGGAACAATCCCATGATTTTGCCAAAAGGATAAGGCCTTATGTGCACAAGATAGCACGGGAATATGGGGCAAAATATGTGGCTGTGGTGGAGGTACCCCCGGGTCCCCCCGTACTTTCCCCCATAGTGGCAGAGATCTACGGCCCAGACCTAAAGAGCATGGAAGCCTTTGCAAGGGAAGTGCTAAGGGTCTTTAAAGACAGTAAAAGCATAACCGATGAAGGTATATACCTTGAAGAGCCCGCACCTCTTTTAAGGATTGCGGTGAAGGAAGATAAGGTAAAAGAGGCTGGCTTAACCAAGCAAGAGGTGGTCTATACTATACAAGCCCTCTTCCATGGCTACCAAGCGGGCATACTGCAAAACACCGACACCCAGCACACGCCCATAAGGATAAAGTTTGATGAAAAATACAAAACCCTTGATGTTTTAAAGAGCTTATACATACCCACCAAGGACGGTAAAAGGGTTCCTTTGGCGGAGCTCGTGGAGATAAAGGAGGATACAGTTCCAACTACCATATACCACAAGAACCTAAGAAGAGTTGTTTATGTGATAGGTGATGTGGCAGGAAGGGAAGAGGCACCCTTTTATGGGATACTGGATGTAAGAAAGGCTGTAAAGAGTATACCCAATCCCTATGGAGAAGTAAGGGAACTTTGGATGTCCTTGTCCTTGCTGGAAGATGGTATTTATGTTAAATGGGATGGTGAGATGCACATAACCCTTGAGGTCTTTAGGGATCTTGGGCTTGCCTTTGGCGTAGCCCTCTTTATCATGTATGTGCTAATCCTTGGATGGTTCAAAGACTTTAGAATACCGGGCATCATAATGGCACCCATACCCCTTACCTTGGTAGGTATAATCCCCGGACATTTGATATTGAACGCCTTCTTTACGGCAACTTCCATGATAGGCTTTATAGCTCTTGCAGGCATCATAGTTAGAAACTCTATACTTTTGGTGGATTTTGCCGAGGAAAGGATCAAGGATGGAGTCCCTCCCCATCTGGCTGTGGTAGAGGCTGGGGTAATAAGAACAAGGCCCATACTTTTGACTGCCGTGGCTGTTATGGTGGGTGCCTTCGTAATCCTTTTTGACCCCATCTTTAACGGCCTTGCCATATCTTTGATATTTGGAACCATAGGCTCCACCACCCTAACCCTTGTACTAATACCCGTTATGTACTACGCAAGCAAGGTGAAAAAGGTTGAAAGGCTACCAACCCCCGAGGAGGTAAAGGAAGATATATTCAAATAATAAAGGGGCTGTGCAAGCCCCTTAAAGGACTATTAGGCTATCGGTGGTGCCAAAGGGATTTGGCACCTGCTGGTCTGCCTGCAGTTCATTCTCCCAATATTGTCCATCTATAAGATACTTAAACCTGTAGCTTCTTCCACTTTTTAGCCTTTTTGTAATCCAAAAGGTGCCATCCTTCTTCCTCTTCATGGCCTCTGGCTTCCAATCGTTCCACTCACCAACCAGTTCCACCTTTTGGGCCTTTTCCCCCTTGTAGTAAAAGGTTACTATGCATAGACTCCCCTTACATACCTTCCTCAGCATGGACCACCTCCTTATTTATAATCTTATACCATGCGTGTGGGGATCTTAGGTGGTGGGCAGTTGGGCTGGATGACCATCCTTGAAGGCGAAAAGCTTGGCTTTGATTTTTTTGTTCTTGACCCAGACCCGAAGGCACCCGGCAGTAAGATAGCAAACAAATGGTTTCCACCAGAAAGGGTGGAGGAGTTTATAAGGGAATGTGATGTTATAACCTATGAGTTTGAACATATTCAGGAGGAGGTTCTTGAAAAGATTTACGACCTTACAACACCCTCTTTGAGCCTTTTGGAGCTAAAAAGAAGCAAGATAAGAGAAAAGGAGTTTTACAAAAGGAATGGCTATCCTACGGTAGATTTTACGGTGGCCGATGGTAAGGAGTTAAGGGAAAAGGTAAAAGCCTTTGGCCTTCCCTGTGTAATAAAGGCGGAAAGGCTTGGATATGACGGTAAGGGACAGTACAGGGTCTATTATGAAGAGGATACGGAAAGGGTTCTTGAAAACCACCCAGAGGAAGAGAGATTTTTGATAGAAAGGTTAATAGACTTTAGCTTTGAGTTTTCTCTTATTGGTGTAAGGGACAAAAAGGGAAATGGGCGCTTGTATCCTATAACGGTGAACCATCATGATAAAGGCATACTTCTTTACAACCTCACCAGGGATCTACGCATAAAGGAGGCGGAGGATATACTTTTTTCCCTTATGGAAGACCTAAACTTGGTGGGCCTGCTGGCCGTAGAGTTTTTCTACACTTGGGATGGGAGGGTTTTGATAAACGAGTTTGCACCAAGGCCCCATAACACGGGGCATTACACCCTTGATGGGTGTTATACCTCCCAGTTTGAAAACCTCATAAGGGCCATATGCGGCCTTCCCCTTGGTTCTACAAGGTTAAAGACCCCCTCAGGCATGGTAAACATACTTGGCTTGTCCCTTGAGGAGATAGACCTTGGAAGCATCCTTTCCATAGAAGGCACAAAGCTTTACTGGTACGGTAAAGATAAAAGGCCAAGAAGGAAGATGGGGCATATAAACCTTGTGGCAAAAACGGAGCAAGAGGTGGAAGAAAAGATTGAAAAGCTTGTGTCTCTAATGTACTCCCATGAGCCTTCTTAAAGATTTTCTTAGCAGGGTGGAAGAGGGGTATTTACTCATAGACAAGGAGGGCAGGATAGTTTTTGGGAATGATTTTCTTCTAAAGAGGGGACTAATTAGGGAAGATTCTGAAGGAAAGCCTTACTATGAGGCTGTAAAAAATCTTACCGTGGTTAGTTGTATAGCGGAAGCTTTATCGGAGAAAAAGGAGAAGGTTTGCCATTTTGACCATGAGGGAAGAGAATACTCCCTTTACCTTTTTGTAGGTGGTGAGCTAAATGTGGCAAGGTTTTCCGACATAACGGAGCTAAAAAGGTATGAGAGGTCTAAAAAGGAGTTTGTAGCCAACGTTTCCCATGAGTTGAAGACTCCTATAGCGGTTTTAAAAAGTCTTTTGGAGACCCTTTATGAGGAAGAAGAGAGGGAGGATAAAAGGGCCTTTTTGGAGAAGGCTTTAAAGCGTGTGGAGGATATGAGGAGGCTTGTAGAAGACCTTCTTATAATCACCAAGTTGGAGTCGGGGGAGGAAAGGATAAAAAGAGAAAGCATAAGGCTTAGACTTCTTATAGAGGAGGTCTTTGACCTTCTTGAGGCGCAAGCTCAGGAAAGGGAGGTATCCTTAAACAACTTGGTGGAGGAGAACTTTGAAATAAGGGGAGATTGGGACAAGCTCTTCCTCCTCTTTAAAAACCTCATAGATAACGCCATAATTTATAACAGAAAGGGAGGGAAGGTAGAAGTTAGGGCTTATGTAAAAGATAACTACTCCGTCGTTGAGGTTATGGATACGGGCATGGGCATCCCAAGGGAGCACATACCCTTTGTCTTTGAAAGGTTTTACAGGGTTGACCCTTCAAGGTCAAAAGAGATGGGGGGTACGGGCTTGGGGCTTTCCATTGTTAAGCACATAGCCCTTTCCCATGGTGGAAAGGTGGAGGTGGAAAGCAAGGAGGGTAAGGGGAGCACCTTCCGTGTATACCTGCCCTTACAGTAGATGACCGAGCTTTGATTTTTTTGTTTCTAAGTATCTTTGGTTGTGCTCGCAGGGTGGGATCTTTAAGGGAACCCTTTCTACCACTTCAAGGCCGTAGCCTTCAAGGGCTACTATCTTCCTCGGATTGTTGGTAAGCAATCTAATCTTTCTTACTCCAAGGTCAAGGAGTATCTGAACTCCTATACCATAGTCTCTGAGGTCTGCGGGGTATCCTACCTTTTCATTTGCTTCCACCGTGTCATAGCCCAGGTCCTGCAAATGGTAAGCCTTTATCTTGTTAACTATGCCTATTCCCCTGCCCTCATGCCCCATTATATAAACTAAAACACCCTTACCCTCTTGGGCTATGGCCTCCATGGCAGCCTCAAGCTGTGATCTACAATCGCATCTTAAAGATTTAAACACATCACCAGTTAGACATTCCGAATGGACCCTTACAAGCACGGGCTCATCCTCTTTCCATTCACCCATGGTAAGGGCTACCTGCTCTTCTCCCGTTAACACATGCCTGTAGGCATGTATCTTGAAAAAGCCATATCTGGTGGGTAAGTTGGCGGTAGCCTCTCTTACCACAAGCCTTTCCCTCTTTAGCCTGTACCTTATGAGGTCTGCTATGGTGATTATCTTTAGGTTAAATCTTTTGGCAAACTCCATAAGGTCGGGGAGCCTTGCCATAGTGCCATCATCCTTCATTATCTCACATATAACACCCGCTGGATAAAGGCCCGCAAGCCTTGCAAGGTCTACGCTTGCCTCTGTGTGCCCAGCCCTTTCCAAAACGCCCCCGGGCTTTGCCCTTAGGGGGAAAACATGCCCGGGCCTTATAAAGTCTGAGGGCTTTGCATCAGGGCTTATGGCAAGCTTTATGGTTATGGCTCTGTCAAAGGCGGATATGCCCGTTGTGGTACCAAACTTAGGATGGGCATCTATGGAAACACAAAAATAGGTGCCCTTGGGGTCTGTGTTCCTGATAGCCATAGGGTAAAGGTCAAGCTCCTCACACCTTTGGGGGGTTAAAGTAAGACATATAAGACCCCTTCCGTATTTTGCCATAAAGTTTATAGCCTCTGGTGTTACCTTCTCTGCAGCCATTACCAAATCACCCTCATTTTCCCTATCGGGGTCATCCACCACTATCACCATTTTGCCTTGGGCTATATCCTCCAAAGCCTCTTCAATGGTGTTGAACCTAAACTCCATCATTTAACTCCTCCTTCTTCCTTTTTACCCTTTACCAATTCCTTAGCCTTTTCCCAAAGTTCATCCAATAGGCTTTTTCTGTAAGATTGCTGAAGTTCTATAGCTTTGTCGCCCGTGGCTTTTTTGAGCTCTTCTCTGTACTCACCCCTTAGCCTTTCTATGAAGGGTCCCCCAAAATGCACCCAGATATGGTCTATAAGCAGGAAGGCTACTACAAGTCCTAAAATCCACCTGACCATTGCTTTTCAGAATAAAATAATTCTATTCATGGAAAATATCAAGTGGCTCTTGCACCGTCTAAAAGCTTATTGGTACTACATCCTTTTGAGCCTTTTGGGCTCCTTTTTTGAGGCAACGGGCACCGCCGGAATAAGCCTTCTTATAAAGTCCTTGGTAGACAAGGTATTTCTCCTGAAGGAAGGTGAGGAAATATGGAAGATAGTTCTTATGCTTTTGGGCTTTGTCCTTCTTAGCCAGCTTGGCAATTTTATGGTAAGCTTTTTCTCCGCCCTTTATACAGAAATTGAACTGAAAAAGCTTAGGAAAGAGGCCTTTGCAAGGCTTTTGAGGGCAGATTATTCTGCCTTTTTGGGTGTGTTGCCGGGGGAGTTTGCCTCAAGGGTCCTCTCCGATATGAACCTTTACAGGCAGCTCATAGGCTCCTATGCCATCAAGCTCCTAAGGGACCCCATAACGGTGCTCTTTTTGGTGGGTGTGCTTGTATACAGAGACTGGCTTTTGACCCTTAGCCTCCTGCTTTTGGCTCCAGTTCTTTTTTTCGCCATAAGGCACTTTGGAAGTAAGAGGGGTAAGCATATAGAGAGGGCTCAAAGGGGTTATGCAAGCGTTGCCGACAAACTTTTTAGCTCCTTCATAGGCTTTGAGAGCATAAGAAGCTTTAAGGCAAAGGATGTTTTTGAAAAGGTTTTTCAAGATTTGAACGCAAGGCTATTTAGGTCTAATCTAAAGTCTGAAGTTTACTCTGCCTTAAACTCTGTTTTTAATTACACCTTTGGATACACGGTAGTAGCCTTGGTTATACTGTACGGAGGCTACAGGATAGCGGAAGGTACCTTAACGCCCGGAGATTTTGTATCCTATTTGACCGCCCTTGTGTTTTTACAAACTCCCCTTATGGAAACTCAAAAGGGCTTTATGGAGGTGAGGGCTTCCCTTCCCGTGGTAAAAAGGATAAAGGAAGTTCTGGAGCTAAAGGAGGAAGAGGGGGGGCAGGTAAGCCTTAAAGATTTTAAAGAAGCTTTAAAGATTGAAGGCATGAGGGTAAGGGTAAGGGGAGATAGGGTGCTCTTGGAGGATATAAACCTTACTGTTAAGAGGGGAGAAAAGGTGGGTATAATGGGGGATACGGGCTCGGGCAAAAGCACCCTCCTTAGAGCTTTGGCAGGCTTTTTGCCCTATGAGGGAAGTGCAAAGATTGATGACGTGGAAATAAGTCAAGTAAGAAGGGAAGACCTTAGAGAGCTTTTGCTCCTTTTGTCGCAAGAGCCTTTTGTTTTTCCCGGTAGTGTAAGGGAGAACTTGGTTATAGGGGGTGAAGGCAACCAAGAAGAGCTTTGGAAAGCCTTATCCTTGGCCGGTTGTGATTTTGTAAAGGACCTTGACCAGCAAATAGAGCCAAAAAGCTTATCTGGTGGAGAAAGGCAAAGGCTTGCCCTTGCAAGGGTCTTTTTAAAAAATCCCCAAATCCTTCTCCTTGATGAGGCCACCTCTGCCCTTGACGCCAAAAGGGAGGAGGAGATTTTAAACAACCTCTTTTCTCACTTTAGCAACAGAACTCTTATATTGGTGGCCCACCGCTTTTCCAACCTTTTAAGGTGCGATAGGGTTGCAGTTTTAAAGGAAGGCAGGATAGTCTTTGAAGGAAAGCCAAAAGAGGCCATTGAATATTTCCTCAGGTCTTGAAAATAAGCTGGATGGGGTTATATTATATCAGTGAATAACAATTCAGGAGGTCTTCATGTGTGAGGAGTGTGGTTGTTCTGTAAACAACAAGCAGGAAGAAAGGCTTGAGGTTAACCTTTTTAAAAGAATTCTTGAAAAGAACGACCATCAGGCGGAGGAAAACAGAAGGCACTTTGAGGAGCATGGCGTATTTGCCATAAACCTTATGTCTTCACCGGGGGCTGGAAAGACCTCCCTTTTAGAAAAGACCATAGAGCTTTTAAAAGATTTAAAGGTGGGTGTGATAGAGGGGGACCTTGAAACGGATAGGGATGCCCAGAGGATCAGGGCAAAGGGGGCTCCCGCGGTACAGATAAGTACAGGCTCCGCCTGCCATCTTGACGCCTTCATGGTACACAGGGGAATACATGAGCTTCCCCTTGAGGGCCTTGACCTTGTCTTTATAGAAAATGTGGGGAACCTTGTATGCCCAGCCAGCTATGATGTGGGGGCTCATATGAACGTAGTCCTCCTTTCTGTGGTGGAGGGCGATGACAAGCCGGAGAAGTACCCGGTCATGTTCAAAGGTGCACAGCTCATGGTTATAACAAAGATAGACCTTTTGCCCTTTGTGGACTTCAGCGTGGATAGGGCTATAAACTCTGCAAGGAAGGTAAACCCGAGTATAGACATACTCAAACTTTCCACAAAAAGTGGAGAGGGCATAGAAGATTGGTTGGATTATCTAAGGTTCAAGGTGAAGGTTTACAGGGGAAGCTTGGTATGAAGGTTTTATGGCTTCAAAAGATTACATGTTGTGGAAATACCCATTCCTTCTTAAATTACGAAACACCAAACACCCTTTTTGATAGACTAAACTATATCTACCATCCCTCTCTCTCCTTAGAAGATCAAGAGGAAGTGGTAAGAAGGTTGATTGAAAAAGGAGAAGAAGTTGACATTTTGGTAGTTGAAGGTGCGGTAGAATACGAAGATAAAGAGCTTACAGAGCTTTGTAAAAGGGCTCTATTTGTAGTAGCTGTTGGGAGCTGTGCCGTTTACGGCAACATACCCTCTCTTTCTAACGAGAAAATTTGCGGTTTATCTTACAGGTTTAAGGAAAAGGGAGGCTTATTGGGTGGTAATTTTCTTTCAAAGGGTGGATTGCCAGTCATAAACCTTCCGGGTTGCCCTGCCCATCCCGAGTGGATTGCAGCTACTTTGTTGATGCTTGCAGAGGGTATAAAACCAGAAATTGACCAATGGGGTAGGCCTACAAGCTTCTACTCTTCGCTTACCCACTGGGGATGTACAAGAAATGAATACTTTGAATGGAAAGTGGAGGCAGAAGAGCTTGGTTCAAAAAAGGGATGCCTATTCTACTACTTTGGTTGTAGAGGGCCCCTTAGCTACAGCTCCTGCAACCAGATTTTATGGAATGGAGTCAATTCAAAAACAAGGGCTGGGACACCTTGTTTTGGATGCACCGAGTATGACTTTCCTCGTGTGGGCCTGTGGGAAACAAAGCACTATGCCGGTATACCAAGAGAGCTACCTATAGGTGTTTCAAAAAGAGGATACATAATGCTTTCTGGTGTGGCAAAGATGTTTGCACCCGAGAGATTAAAAAATGAAGATTGAGGTTATGAACCTTGTTAGGTTTGAGGGAGAGGCAAAGCTTGAACTTGTGTGGAAAGAAGGCATTGTAGTTGATGCAAAAATAAGCCTTCCATCAACAAGAAATATAGAAAAGGTCCTCGTAGGAAGACCGTATATGGATGCTTTGGTAATAACTCCAAGGGTGTGCGGTATATGTGGTCACGCACACCTTATAGCCTCAGCAAAAGCCATAGAAGATCTTATGGAAATAGAACCTACCCGGAAGACTGAACTTGTGAGAAAAGTCACCCAAAGCCTTGAAGTTTTACAAAATCACATAAAGTGGTTCTACCTTTTTTTGATGCCCGATTTCGTCTTAATAAATGAAAACCTTAGGGACCTTTACGCTCCTTTTTCGGGTGAAAGATGGAGGAGGGCAATAGAAGTTGCCTCAAGCATAACAAAGGGTATAGCTTTGTTTTCTGGGCAGTGGCCCCACTCTTCCTATGCTATACCCGGAGGTATAACCTCGCAGCCCACCCACAGAGAAGTTGTGCTTTTAAAACATATCTTGTTAGGGGTAAAGGATTTTTTCCTAAAGCTAATGGTAAACATGGAAGAGGATGAATTCTGTCGTTGGTTAAAAAAGGGCTCATGGAAAGAGGTAAAAGGGGATCTCTTGCTTTTTCTTGAGCTTTCCGAAAGGGAGGGGCTTTGGAATATGGGTAAGGCTTATAACAGGTTCATAAGCTTTGGAAACTCCTATACATCTTCTGGTTATTACATAAGTAAGATGGTGCGCACTAAGATGAAGGTTACGCAGATAGAGGAGCTTGATGCACCCAGTTACACAAAGGCTAATCCTGTAAGGTATAAAGGGCTGCCATTTGAAACAGGACCCCTATCCAGACAGCTGCTGGCTGGAACTTTGCCTATAAAGGAAATGCACAAGGAGTTAGGAGATTCCTTTGCAGTGAGAGTATTTGCAAGAACCTTAGAAGTGTGGAATGTAATAAGGGCAATAGAGGAATGGGTAGAGGAGCTAAAAGATCTTTTACATCAACCGTCCACAAGCCTTAAGAAGCCACCTTCTAAGATAAACGGTAAGGGCTATGGTGTAGTAGAGGCAGCGAGGGGAAGCCTTATTCACAAGATAAGAGTTAAAAATAGCATTATAGAAGGTTATTCTATAATTACACCTTCCCAATGGAACCTTGGACCAAGGTGTGAAAAATTCTATGGCGTGGCCGAAAAATCTCTCCTTGGGCTTAAAAAGGAACTTCATGCACAGATCATACTTAGGAGTTTTGATCTTTGTTCTGTATGTGCAACGCATTAAGGAGGATATTATGAAGAGAGTTAAACTTTCTGAAGGTGGTGGTGGAGAGGAAACTTGGAAGCTTATAAAGGAGCTTTTCTTAAAGCATTTTGATAATCCTATACTTTCCTCCCTTGAGGACTCAGCCTTGTTGGAAGTTGATTCAAAAATTGCCTTTACCACCGACGCCTTTACTGTAAAGCCTTTATTCTTTAGGGGTGGGGATATAGGAAAGTTGGCGGTGGCGGGCACTGTAAACGACCTTGCGGTTATGGGTGCAAGGCCCCTTTACCTTTCTGCAGCCTTTGTCATAGAGGAGGGCTTTCCTTATGAGGAATTGGAAAGGATAGTTCAAAGCATGGCAAAAGCCGCAGGGGAAGTAGGTGTTCTCATGGCAGCTGGAGATACAAAGGTTATACCCTCTGGAAGGGGAGAAGACCTTTTTATTATCACATCTGGCATAGGAAAGGTGGTTTATGAAGGCCTTTCCTCCAAGAACATAAGGGAGGGCGATGCCCTTATAGTTTCCGGGCCTATAGGGGACCATGGCGCCTGCGTGTTGGCAGAGAGGGAAGGCTTTGATTTTGGTGAGGAGTTTAAAAGCGATTGTCAGCCCATCTGGGATATGGTGGAACATCTTCTAAAAGGTGGTGTAGAAATTCATGCCATGAGAGATCCTACCAGGGGAGGGCTCTCCGCAGTACTTTATGAATGGTCTCGGGCTTCAAAGATCTCTTTCTTCATAGAGGAAGAGAAGGTGCCAATCAGGCAGGAGGTGCTTGGCCTATGCGAGTTTTTGGGCCTTGAGCCGTACCATCTTGCCTGCGAGGGGAGGGTAGTTTTTGCAATAAAGGAAGAGGACGCAGAAAAGGCCCTTGAACTTCTAAGGGAGCATCCCAAGGGTCAAGAGGCAAGCTTGATAGGCTATGCAGTAAGGGAAGAGGGTAAGCCTTCCGTAATCCTAAGAACTCCTTACGGAACCAAAAGACTTCTTGAACCCCCAATGGGAGAACTACTCCCAAGGATTTGCTGATGCATGAGTTTTCCCTTGTCCAAAGCCTTTTGGAGCTTTTGGAAGAACAGGTAAGGTTGTACGGAGCCAAGGGGGTGGCAAAGGTGGAGGTAAGCGTAGGAGTTCTTTCCGGCGTGGAGCCCCATCTTTTAAAGCTTGCCTTTGACACCTTTAAGGAAGGGACTGTGGCGGGAAAGGCGGAGCTCCTTTTGGAGGTAGAAGGCTTGATACTTTGGTGTGAGGACTGTAAGAGGGAGTATGAAAAGGAGGAGCTGAACCTTTTGTGCCCAGCCTGCGGGTCCTTAAACACCCATATAAAGGGCGGTCAAGACCTTCTTTTGAAAAGCTTGGAGTTAGAGTTTGAGGATGAGGTTAAGGATAAGGCTTAAGGGGATGGTTCAAGGCGTGGGCTTTAGGCCCTTTGTCTACAGGCTTGCGCAGGATCTGGGCCTAAAAGGCTGGGTTATAAACAGCTCTTCCGGCGTGGAAATAGAGGTGGAAGGAGAGGAAAAGGCTCTGGAGGAATTCCTCCTCAAACTTCAAACACAAAAGCCACCCTTGTCCCACATATACTCTCAAGAGATAGAATACCTTTAAGATTTAGGATATAAAGGTTTTGAGATTAGGGAGAGCAGGGAGGAAGGGAAGAAGGAGGTCCTCATACTGCCAGACATAGCCACATGCCAGTGGTGTCTTGAGGAGCTCTTTTGTCAGAAGGACAGAAGGTATATGTATCCCTTTATAAATTGCACCTACTGCGGCCCAAGGTTCACCATCATTGAAAAGCTCCCTTACGATAGACCAAACACTACTATGAGGCTTTTTGAAATGTGTCCCGAATGTAGGAAGGAGTATGAAGATCCAAAGGACAGGAGGTTTCATGCACAGCCCATAGCTTGCCCAAAGTGCGGCCCAAGCCTTAGCCTTTTAAATAAGGATGGGAGGCCTTTGGTGGAGGGAGAAGAAAGCCTGCGGGAGCTCCTAAAAGCCTTAAAAGAGGGGAAGATAGTGGCGGTTAAGGGAATAGGTGACTTCCATCTTATGTGCGACGCCACGAGGGAGGAGGTGGTAAACACCTTAAGAGAAAGAAAGCTAAGAAAGGAAAAGCCCTTTGCCGTTATGTTTAGGGATATGGAGCAGCTTTGCCATTATGGAGAGGCTACAGAGCTTGAAAGGGCTCTTTTGCTCTCACCCGAAAGGCCTATAGTACTTATAAGAAGTAAAGGTCTCCTTGCCCCCTCAGTGGCACCAAGGTTGAAAAGAATAGGAGCCTTTTTACCCTATTCACCCCTACATCATATAATCCTTAGTTCCTTGAACTTTCCCCTTGTGGCCACTTCCGCCAACCTCTCAGAAGAGCCCATAGTAAAGGATAATGAGGAAGCGGTAGAAAAACTTGGCACTTTGGCAGACTTTATACTCCTTCACAACAGGGATATAAAAAGGAGATGTGATGACTCGGTGGTTAAGGTGGTGGGAGGTATACCAACGCTTATAAGAAGGTCAAGGGGATATGCACCCATGCCCATAAGGATACCCTTTAGGTTAAAAAGGAGGGTTTTGGCGGTTGGTGGCATGCTAAAGAACACCTTTGCCTTCGGCTTTGAAGATATGGTAATCCTTAGCCAGCATGTGGGTGATGTGGAAAACCTATCTGTTTTGAAAAGCTTTGAGGAGATGGTCTTTGACCCTATGAAGCTGTATGATTTTGAACCGGAGGTGGTTGTGTGCGATTTACATCCAAGGTATGAAACTACAAGATGGGCAAAGGATTTTTCCAAAGCAAGAGGCCTTCCCCTTTTACAAGTCCAGCACCATTATGCCCATATACTTTCTTGCATGGCGGATAGGGGCATAAAAGGTAAGGTGCTTGGTATAGCTTGGGATGGAACAGGCTATGGGGAGGGCGGTGGAAGCCTTTGGGGTGGGGAGTTTTTAGTGTGTGATTACCAAGAGTACAAAAGACTTTTTTCTTTTAGGCCTTTTAAACTTATAGGAGGGGAAAGGGCGGTAAAGGAACCAAGAAGGGTGGCTCTGTCTTTACTTTTTGACCTTTACGGAGAGAAGGCCCTTGAGATGATGGAGTTGGAGCCAATTAGGTCTATGGAAAAAAAGGAATTAAAGAATTTATACCTTGCCTGGTCAAGGGCTATAAACTCACCCTTATGCAGCTCGGTGGGCAGGCTCTTTGATGGGGTGGCTTCTCTGCTTGGCATATCTCAAATTATCTCCTACGAGGGGCAGGCGGCTATGATGTTGGAAGATCTATACGACCCTACTGTAAAGGACCACTACAGCTATGAAGTAAGAGGAAGTGTGGTGGATTGGGGATGTATCATTGAGGACCTTATAAAGGATAAGGAGAAAGAAAAGGCACCTTCAAGGTTTATAAACACCTTGGCCCATGTATGCCTAAGGGTGGCAAAGGAGGTGGGTATGGAAAGGGTATACCTTTCTGGCGGCGTTATGCAAAATGATCCTCTCGTAAGCAAGATAAGGGAGCTTTTGGAAGGGGAGGGCTTTGGAGTTTATACCCACCAAAGAGTACCACCTAACGATGGAGGCCTTTCTCTGGGTCAGGCTGTTTACCAACCTAAGGATGTTTAAAAAGGATCTTTTCCCTCGCTTTATAAGGGTGTGTTTCAAAGTAGGCATTCTAACCCGTAACTCTTGACTATTGAATCTTTATTCATTAAAATTACTACAAGGGGCTTAAAATAGCGGTATTGATCTTTGCGCTATTACTTTCTTGTGTCTACGCCCATGATCTTTGGATAGAAAGGAATAAGGATAGGATGGTTCTTTACTATGGACATATTAAACCAAAGGAAGGAGAGGAGAGTCTTATAAAGTATAAGGTGGAAAATGTATTGAAGGCCCTGTGCTTTAATGGAGAGGGGAAAAGGATGGAAGTCCAGATAGAAAGGTCTTATCCCCTTTCCTTTCCTGCTAACTGCCTTGCCTATTATGTGCTTTTTTCTACCGGCTATTGGACAAAGACGGCAAAAGGCACCAAGAACTTGCCCAAAGATGAAGTAGAAGATCCTATTGAAAGCTGGCTTTCCTATGAGGGTGTTAAAAGGCTGGAAGGTTGGACAGAGGCTTTTAGAAAGCCACTAACGGAAGACCTCGAAATAGTACCTTTGGAAAATCCTTTCAGCGCTAACCTTTATAGTAAGATAAGTTTAAGGGTTTATTACAAAGGTAAGCCTGTAAAGGGAGCCGCCGTTGCTTACCAAGGTCACTTGATAGGCTTTACTGACAGAGAGGGCAATATAAATGTAAGGATTAAAGAAAGGGGGCTTCAAAAAATAAGCGCATCTATAAAGGAAAAATTTGATGGAGTAAAGGCAGACTATACGGTAATAAGCACAAACCTTATTTTTGAGGTTAGATGATGTTTTTTGCCGTCCTTCTGTTGGCCTTCTGTCTTTTATGGGCTCATGACCTTCAACATAAGATACAGAAAGAAGGGAACTGTATTGTTGTTAGCTTCTTTTTCCCTGACGGGAGCAGCTTTTCCTATGAGGAGTACGAGTTATATAAGGAGGGGAATAGAGTTCCCTTTCAAACTGGAAGGACTGATGCCCTTGGAAGGGTTGTTTTTTGCCCTAATGAAGAAGGTGTATGGCTAATTAAGACTTTTTCCATAGATGGACATGGAGCACAGGTAAGGGTGAACTTCGAAGGAGAAGGACTAAAGGAACAGAAGGACAGGGCTTCGGTGCATAAATCACCCTTTTTGGAAAGATTAAAGCAAACAAGCCCCCTAATCTGAACTTCCTCATCACC
>JBKBHW010000003.1:0-79423 GCA_046297555.1 Aquificaceae bacterium | reverse complement strand
TGAATGGCTATGTTTTGTATGTCCACTCCATAAATGGAGTTTTGCAAAATATAAAGCTTTCTTGCGTAATCGGGGTAGGTAATGGCTTCATCAAAGTTTTCGTTCAATTCCTTCAAAAGCTCTTCTCTTTGATCTTTGTTTTCTACCTTTAGTATCTTTTGCGTCTCTTCTAATGCCTTTTGGTATTGTAGTTCATACCAAAGCTCATTATTTGGGTCTATCTTTTCAAGGATATAAACAAGCTTGTGAAGTACTCCCATGGGGAAGGCTCCAGAGCCTACGGCTGGGTCCAAAACCTTTATCTGGTCTATGGCAGATATTATCCTTTTTATATCCTCCTCCGTAAGCTCCACCTTTTCATCGTAAGAAAGCAGCTTTCTTATCTTGTCTTCCTCTATTCTTGCTTTGTCCCTAAAGTACTCTACCAAGCTTTCTTCTACCATAAAGTCCACTATCTCTTTTGGCGTGTAATAGGAGCCTGTGTGTTTTCTTGCCGTGTCTTTGGTTTCTTCGTTATAGCTGGCAAGGAGGTTTTCAAAGATGTGTCCCAAGAGCTCTGGGTCTAAGGAAACTTCCACATTTAAAGGCGTGCTCTCATCCGCGGTAAAGTTGTAATCCTTGAGGATTTTTATAAGCCCTCTAACCTTTCGCCTTGCGTTGGATCCATAAAAATAAGAGAGGTCTTCCTGTCTTTCTTCAGAAAAGAAAAACTCATCGGGAATTCTTGCCCTTTTGTTTTCGTTCCTTGAAAAGCCGTCTATGTATTCATGGTCTTCGTCCAAACACTCAAAAAGCCCACCGTTTACAAAGGGAGTTTTTTCAAAAAGCTTTAAAAACTCCTCCGGGGCTATGTTTAAAAATCTTCTGTATCTGTATAGATTTTTAAGTCCAAAGTGCTTTTTGTTTTTAAAAAAATCCTTTTTGTTTGTTGAAGAATCTTCTTCTCCTTCTTCTGCAAACTGCCTATTTTTTATCTCCCTGTTCAAGGTGGCAAAGAATAGGTTTTGAAGTATTACATTGTAGTAGTGGTCTTTTTCTTTGAAGTTTTTAACTATGCTTGAAAGCCTTTCTTCATCAAAGATCTCCTCGGGTATTAGCCCCATCTCCTTTAAAAACCATACAAAAACAAGCCTTGTGATAAGTCTTATGAGGTTTTCTTCCTTTTTGCCACCGGGGAACCAGACCCTGTTGTCTTTCAAAGCCCATGCATACCAGTTTTGTATCTCTTCATAAAACTCTTTTATAAGGGGCTGGACTCTAAAGGCAGATTCTACTATACTTTCAATGCTGTCAAGCCTTAAATCAAAGAGGGCTTTTTTGAAGGTCCTGTAGGGCTTTCCTTTTTGGACAAAGTAGGTATACCTTTTGTAAGGGCTATACTCCTCCTTTCTTCCCCTGTATATCTTGTGAACAAAGGAAAACCTAAAATTTCCCTCATCATCATAAAAAAGGAAAAAGCCCCCATCTGTGGTAATAAGCTTCTTTGCCAAGTCAAACTGCCTTTTTTTGCTGCTCCTTTCCGAGAGGCTCCCTTTTGTCTTTATGGCATATACAACTATGGATTCATCTTCGTTTATTGGTATTTCTTCCTCACCATCCTCCCTTTCTATGCGATAAACCTTTTCAGTTTCAAAATACTTTCTAAAATCATCAAAATCTTCGGGGTCAAGGGGTATTTCTTTGACCTTCAAACTGCTGCCCAGCTTAACTTCAAAGAGCCTTCTTAACTTTTCTATGGAAAAATCTGTGATAAACCTTTCTAAATCCTGTTCTGTTAATTTTTTATTCATGCTTTGTAGCCTCTTTTCTGTTTTCTATGGTTATTATAACGCTTTTTTCCCTTTCCTTTGATATCTCTTGGGCTGATTCTATAAAATTCTCTCCCAATTCTTTCATAAGCTCTTTTATACCCTTCCTTAGCTTTTCATCGTCAAGCTTTTCCCATTCCAAAATCCTTTTTAGCACATACTTAGACAAGGTTCCATAATCTTTTACATCATCTCTAAGTTTTCTCAAAAAAGCCTTTTCTTCTTCCGTAAGGAATGGTTTTTTCAATATATGGCTTAGGAGGTTGTAGTATTTGTTTCCTGAGGTGGCAGCTTTTACCTCCTTTAGCTTTCCAAGGGCTTCTTTGTATCTTTGCCAAAAGTCTTTGCTTAGGCTTAGCTTTGGGGTGTTTTCTTGAGCCTTTATGCTTTCATAAACCTCTTCAAAGCTAACCTTTTTTGTGGCTTTCCCGTCATGCCTTAGTACATAAAGGTCTGAGCCGCTTTTTACCACCACTATTAGCTCATCCTTTTCAAAGGGCTTGGCGGTTTTTAGCCTTGTGGGTAGGTCTTTGAGGGCTTCTATTTGGTCTTTGTACCTTTGGCTTAGCTCTTCCCATTCTTTTTTTAGCTTTGTATAAAAGCTTTCTTCTTGGTCTTCTATGTATGTTGTTAGCCTTTTGAAAAGCTCCGATGGTCTTGGCTCCTCGTCCTCGGAGAAGATCTTGGCATCTTCTCCCAGTATTTCATGGATCATAAAAAGCTTGTGCATCGCAATCTCCCTCTGCCTTGCGGCGCTTTCTCCCTTCTGCGTTGGGAAAAAGTTCAAAATGTATATCTCATCATAAACCTTTTTCCCTATCCTGTTTATCCTTCCCACCCTTTGGATCACCCTCACCGGGTTCCAAGGAATATCATAGTTCACCACCACTCCAGCCCTATGTAGGTTAAAGCCCTCCGAGAGCTTATCGGTGGCAATTAATATTTGATATCTTCCCTCATCCTCGTACTCGGCGTTAAAGTTTTTGTTTATCTCTTCTACCGTCTCTTTAGCCAAGTTTCCTATGGCAGCCAAAACTTTGTTGGGAAATCCCTTGCTTAGCCTTTCCTTTAGCCACTTGGCAGTATCCACATACTCGCTAAAGATCACAATTTTTCTATTATCCTTAAACTCTTTGATTTTCTCTACAAGCTTTTCTAACTTTTGGTCCTTTTCCAAAAATCCAAGGTTTTCAATCTCTTTCTCCAGCTCCTCAAAAAACTCCTTATCAGACTTTATGTCCTTTTCAAATTCTTCATTAAGCTCAGACATTTGATAGATTAGTTGATATTTTTTCTTCTTTATGGTCTCCTCTGGATTTTCCAGCTTTTTGTAATACTCCTCAAGGGCCTCTTTAAACTCCTCTTCATCCTCCAAAACTTCCATCAGGTCCCTGTCAAGGATAAAGACCTTGTATTTTTCTATCATCCTTAAAGCATTCTCATTTAACTCTTTAAACCTTTTTACACTTTCATAAAAGGCGGATATACTGCTTTCAAATCTCTTTACCAAAAGCTTTTTCATAAAGTTATAAAGGTTTTCTTGAGATAGCCTTTCAAACTCGTCTACTTCTTTTTGTCTTAGATAATCCACGGGATGGTATATGGCTCCTTTAAAGCGGTCCTTGAAAAACTCTATTACCTTATCGTAGAATTTTAATTGATCTTCTGTAAGCTCGTAAAAGCAGGGTATGGGGTCTTTTACCTCTGGCATGGGAATGTTTTCTTTGTAGTATTTCAAGTCCAGCCTGTTTCTTCTTATGGTTATAGGTTCTATAATTCCTCTTATCTTCTTGGCTATGGCTCTTAGCTCGGCGTCTATTTCTTTAAGGTCTGCCCCCTCTTGTCTTTTTTTCTTTTTTAGTTCTTCAAATTTCTTGTTGTAATTATTGAATTCCTTTTCCAAGTCCCCTCCCAAGATAAGGGTAGATTGCTTTGGAACGGTAAAGAGCTTTAAGAGGGCGTATATATCTGAGGGCTTGTTGTTAAAGGGCGTGGCGGTAAGGAGCATTACATACTTGCCCCTGCATATTTCACGGAGAAGGTGGTATCTTTTGGTGTCTTCGTTTCTAAAGCGGTGGGCTTCGTCCACTATTATGGCTTTTATGTCCTTGTTCCTTTTTACAAACTCAAGGACTTCTTCAAGCTTTCCCAAGGACCTTACCTTCCAACCCTCAAGACCAAAATCGTTTAAGTATTTCTCCCATCCCCAGCTTGCCTTTTCATCTCCCATAAGGTGGGGCGGGCATATGACCAATCCCTTGCTTGCAATCCCTTCCTCTTTTAGCATGCGGGCAATCCCGCAGGCTATTACCGACTTTCCAAGCCCCACCACATCGGCCAAAAGAACTCCTCCATGGTCCTTTAGGCTCCTAACCCCTTGCAAAACAGCTTCCAATTGGTATTTGTAAGGATTGTATCCTGCCCTTTTTAGAACTTCCTCTGCCTTTTCCCATTCTGTTTTTTCAAAGCTGCTATGAAGCTCAAGGTAAAGCTTAAGCAAATAAAGCCAAGCTTGAAAGGGTGTGATGTCTCTTAAAAAGGTTTTTTCCCTTAGGGTGCTTATTATGTGCTCTGCTGTGATTTCAATGCTATCTTCCCAAAGCCTGTCAAAGTACTCTTCTACCTTTACTGAATACTCTTTGAGGGCTATTTCTATGTTTAGCTCGTTTTGATGACTTAGTCCAGCCTTGGTTAAATTGGATGATCCTATGATGAAGACTGGGTAGCTTAGTTGGTTTTTCTTGAAGATGTAAAGCTTGGCATGGTTTGGCTCCCTTGTTTTTCTTAAGATGAGCTTTTTCTCTTGCAAAAGCTTTATGAAAAACTCCACCTGCCTATAGGTTTCTTCATTGTCCATTTCCTCCGAGGTAAAAGCCTTTTGCAATGATTCCAAAAAATCCTTTTCTGAATACTTCCTTTTTGAATGCTCATAAAGGTCGTACATATCACTGTCCACATTCAAGCCCACAAGGACCTTCATAAACCCCTCTGGAACATCCCCGCCCCTTTGCCTCTCCTCTAAGGCTGAATAAAGCTCATCCAAGGCAGAAAAGTAAAAGAAGGCAGTCAAAAACTTAAGCTCATCGCTTGTAAGAATATGATTTCTTATAGTTTCCCCTAAGTTTAACTCTCCGTGGCTACCTATGAGCATATTTAAATTTTACATAACAAGGAGAAGCACGGGCATTTTTGCCCGCGAAAAAAATACTTCACAGACAGGAATGTCTGTGCTACATACAAAAAATGCGGGCAAGGATGCCCGCACTACCTTAAAGCCAATCCTCACCCCAATTTACTAAGAGGGAATTTCTCACCCAATGCACAAAGGAAGGCTATTATATAAACTTGGCCCTTGGCTTTGCCCTCCTTGCGGGCGTGGTGGGCTTTGCCTTTGCTATAATAGTCCTAAGGAAATATAAGGATGGTGCTTGAAGTCCTTTCCATAATCTTCATGTTTGTAGGTGCCTTTTTCTTGCTTGCGGGCAGCATAGGGCTCATAAGGCTAAAGGATGCTTACAGCAGGCTTCATGCCCTCACAAAGGCTGATGTGCTTGGCTTTGGCTTTATAACCTTATCCTGCATACTATCCACAGACCTTCCATCCCACTGGATAAAGCTTTTTCTTGTTTGGCTTTTGGTGATCTCCTACAGCTCCCTTGTGGGCTATGCCTTGGCAAACAGGAAGAGAAATGCTTGACCTTTTCCTTGGCCTTTTGCTCTTGACCTCCGCTCTTGCCTCCCTTCACAGTAAAAGCCTTATGAAAAGTGGCATCTTTTTCCTTATCTTTGGCTTTTTAAGTGGCTTGGTGTGGGTGCGCCTTGGGGCTTTTGATGTGGCCTTGGTGGAGATAATATTGGGCTCCGCCATAACAGGCTTTCTTATCTTCAAGCTTGTAAAGGGCTTTGAGCAGAAGAACCCTAAAGTTTCTACCTTTACCAGACTTTGGGCCCTTCTTGTATCTTTTCTATCCTTCCTTTTTATGCTTTTTTACCTTCCTACCATAGAAAGGCAAGACAGGGTGGGCAGCCTTGTTTTTGAAAACCTTCATAAGAGCGGGGTTGAAAGCGCGGTGAATGCAGTGCTTTTAAACTTTAGGGGCTATGATACCTTGTTGGAGGTGGGTGTTATCACCTTGGCAATTTTTGGCCTTTTGGCTTTGGGCCTTGAAAGGGGGGGTGTACTTTTGGGAAGATGCCCTTTTAAAGGGCTTTTCAAGGCTTTTGCTACCTTTTGTAGCCTTCTTTTCCCTATACATTACCTACCTTGGAACCTTTTCTGTGGGTGGTGCCTTTCAAGGGGGTGCCCTCCTCACAGGCGGCCTCGTCCTCTTAGCCCTAACAAAACAAGATTTACCTTTAAAGGGATCTACAGTCCTTCTGTTTATGACTTTGGGGCTTGGAGTCTTCTCTTTGGTGGGGCTTCTTTACGCCCTTTTGGGTTATGGCTTTCTCACATACCCCCTTGAACTTTCAACCCTTTCCCTGATCGTTATAGAGCTTTCCATATGGATATCTACAGCCTTCCTTTTATACACCGCCTACAGGGGGAAGCTATGATAGGCTTTTATTACCTTCTTTCTCTGATCCTTGTGGCTATAAGCCTTTATCACTTTATAGCGGCAGGGAGCTATGTTAAACGTCTCATATCGGCGAATATACTGGGTTCTGGAGTTTTCCTCTTTTTTGTAGCTACCTCAAGGAACACCCTTATGGAAGATCCAGACCCCGTGCCTCACGCCCTTGTGTTGACGGGTATAGTGGTGGCCGTCAGCGCCACCGCCATAGGGGTTTCTCTGATCTTACACCTTGGCAAAAAGGAGAAGAGATGACTCCAATAGACCTTGGCTATCTGGTGGCCTTGCCCCTTTTGGCCTCCCTTCTTTCCCTCATAAACTCCCTTAGAACCTACACCGCCTTTATCTTTAGCCTCTTATCCCTTTTGCTCTCCCTTTATTCCTTTCTTTACACCTTGATGGGAAAGGTCCCCCTTTATCAATGGGTTGGTGGATGGGTTGCACCCTTGGGCATAGGTCTTCGTTTGGATGGCCTTAGTGGTTTTTTCTTGCTTATGACTGGAATAGTTGGCTTTTTTGTGGCCCTTTACTCCCTTAGCTTCTTCCGCGTGGAATATCAAAGGCAGGGAAAGGTTTTTTGGTTTTTCTTCTTTTTCCTTTGGGCTGGCTTGAACGCCTTCTTCCTTTCCGAAGACCTTTTTAACCTTTATGTGGCTCTTGAGGTACTTTCCCTTACAGCCGTTATTCTTGTTGCCCTACCCGGATATCAAAAGGCTATAAGGGCTGCCCTAAACTACCTCTTCCTTTCCATCCTTGCCTCCATGCTTTACCTCTTTGGCGTTGCCATGCTGTATGCCAACTACGGCGTGCTTAGTATGGGCTTACTTTCGGGAAAACTTACAGGCACTCAAGCCTTTATCTATGTCCTTTTCCCCCTAACTATAGCCCTTGCCATTAAATCTGCCCTTTTACCCTTTCATTTTTGGCTACCACCTGCCCATTCCAGCACCATAGCACCCGCAAGCGCCCTTTTATCCTCTTTGGTGGTCAAACCTCCCGCATACCTTACACTAAGGCTCTGGCTGGAAGTTCTACCAAAGGACAAGGCCCTTGAGTATCTCAGCATGGTTCTAAGCCTAATGGGAGCCTTAGCAGTCCTTGTGGGCTCCTACTATGCCATTAGGCAAAAAACCATAAAGATGCTTCTGGCTTATTCCACCGTTGCTCAGATGGGCTACCTTTTCCTTATGGCCCCCCTTTATTACCATGGGAGGGATTACAAAGAGGCTTTGCTTCAGGCCTTTGCCCTTCAGGTCTTTTCCCACGCCCTTGCCAAGGCAAGCATGTTCCTATCTTCTGGAAATGCCATATATGTAGCAAGAAAGGATGAGCTTTCTTATATGCCCGGCTTTGCCCACAGCCATCCCCTTACCTTCTTTGCCCTTTTCTTTTCTGGTGCCACTTTGATAGGGCTTCCCCTAAGTGCGGGCTTTGTCGCCAAGTTCCTTTTCTTAGAGCTTTCCATAAGAAATGGCTTCCTATTTCAGGGTGGTGTAATGCTTCTTGGAAGCTTGCTTGCAAGCCTTTACATATACCCCCTTTGGAAGGAGAGCTTTTCTTCCCATCCAAAAAAGCTTTACGATGAGCCCATACCCCAGCTTATGGAGATATCGGCCTTCCTTCTGGGCTTTTTATCCTTTTCTTCCGGCATGATCACCTTCCTTTTACTACAAGGAATTGTGAGGAGTTAAAGATGGAAAACTTGGCTGTATTAAGCTTGCTCCTTAGCTCCTTTTTTGCAAGCCTTTTCATAAGCTTTCTCAAAGAGGAAAGGGTTTTAATAAGAAGCTTTATAAACATAATAGCAGCCGTCTACAAGCTTTTGGTCCTTGCCTACCTTATGTGGAGTGTATACGAGGGGAAAGTCTTTGAAATCCGCTATGCCATGGTGCCCTTTGCAGACTTTTACCTTACGGTAGACCCCCTCGCCCTTCTCTTTGTGAGCCTTTCCTCTTTCTTATGGCTTATTACCACCGTTTATGCCATAGGATACCTTGAGGGCTCTCCCAACAGGAGGCGCTTCTTTACCTTCTTTAACCTTGCAGTCACTTCCACCATGGGCATAGCCCTTGCAGGCAACTTATTTACCTTTTTCCTCTTTTATGAACTTCTTACCCTCAGCACCTATCCCTTAGTGGTCCATAGGGGGACTCAAAAGGCTCTAAAGGCTGGTGGAGTTTACCTTGTCTACACCATGCTTGGTGGAGCCCTCTTTATGCTCTGTCTTGTACTCCTTTATATGTTTGTAGGGGATGGCACTTTCCATACGGGAGGAAATCCAAGCTTGAAAGGGTGGGCATTGGAAAGCCCTCTTATGGCCAAGCTCCTCTTTTATGGCCTTTTCTTTGCAACGGCGGTAAAGGCAGCCGTCTTTCCTCTACACCAATGGCTTACAAGGGCTATGGTGGCGCCAGCGCCCGTAAGCGCCCTACTCCATGCGGTGGCGGTGGTAAAGGCTGGAGCCTTTGGCATTGTAAGGCTTGTTTATGAACTTTACGGCGTTGAGCTGGTGCAAGGCATGAACCTTTGGCAGCCTTTGGCTTACCTTACGGCTTTCACCATAATCTTTGGCTCTCTTATGGCGGTCTTTCAAGAAGAGTTGAAAAAAAGGCTGGCTTATTCCACCATAAGCCACCTATCCTACATTATCTTAGGTATCCTCTTGCCCGGACAGCTTTCTACCATGGGAGCCCTTTTACATCTTGTTAACCACGGCATAATGAAGATAACCCTTTTTATGTGTTTGGGCAACTACGCAGAAAAGTATGATGTGCATAAATTTAAAGAGCTGGGCGGAGTTGGAAGAAAAATGCCTCTTACCACCATAGCCTTTACCATAGCTTCCCTTGGCCTTATAGGTGTGCCAGCCACAGCCGGATACATAACAAAGAAGTACTTGGATGCGGGAGCCAAAGGAGCAGGAGAAGAATGGGCTGCTTACATCTTTTATATTAGCTCCATCCTGAGCGTTTTTTACCTTATACCTATAGTTTTTAAAGCTTGGTTTGGCGGAAAAAGAGAGAAGGAAGAAAAAAGGGGCATAGAAGTAAACCCCCTAATGCTTATACCACCCCTTATAACAGCTTCTCTTACCCTTCTGTTGGGCATAATTCCCGAGGAGCCCATAAGCCCTCTAAAATGGGTGCGCTACATAGCCAGCAGGGAGTACGGTGAATAGCTTGTGTTATAATTCTATTCATGCCTACCATAGAGAAAATAAAAGCAAGGGAAGTCCTTGACTCTCGCGGAAATCCTACCGTTGAGGTAGAGGTTATCCTATCCTCGGGCGCAAAGGGAAGGGCCATAGTGCCAAGCGGAGCCTCCACCGGTGAGAAAGAAGCCCTTGAACTAAGAGACCACGACCCCAAAAGGTATTTGGGCAAAGGTGTGTTAAAGGCGGTGGATAATGTAAATTCAATAATAGCAAAGGAATTGACAGGCTTGCCAGCCCACAACCAATCTTTGATAGACAAGGTTTTAATAGAGCTTGATGGAACCCCAAACAAAAGCAGGCTTGGAGCCAACGCCATCCTTGGAGTAAGCATGGCCGTAGCAAGGGCTATGGCGCAACATCTTGGTATAAGCCTGTACAGATATATAGGCGGTATAAGGGCAAAAAGGCTTCCTGTACCCTTGATGAATGTGATAAACGGTGGGGTGCATGCAGACAATCCTTTGGATATTCAAGAGTTTATGATAGTTCCTGTGTATGGTGAGAGGTTTTCACAAGCCCTCAGGTGTGGCGTGGAGGTATTCCACACCCTCAAGAGCATACTAAAGGAAAGGGGCTACTCTACCAATGTGGGAGATGAAGGAGGCTTTGCACCAAACATAGAAAGCACGGAAAAAGCCCTTGATATGCTTATGCTTGCCATAGAGAAGGCTGGCTACAAGCCCGGTGAGGATGTGTTTTTGGCCTTGGACTGCGCATCCTCCGAGCTTTATTATGAAGATGAGCTCTACCATATAGAAGGTAAAAGACTAAATTCTGAAGAGCTTTGCCAGTTTTATTCTAAACTTTTGGAAAAGTATCCGATAGTTTCCATAGAGGACCCGATGGCGGAGGATGATGTGGAAGGTTGGAAGTTGATTACAAAAGAGCTTGGTTCAAAGGTGCAGCTTGTGGGTGATGACCTTTTTGCAACCAACCCAAGCATTTTTGAGGAGGGGATAAGGGAAGGGCTTGCCAACGCCATACTCATAAAGCTCAACCAGATAGGCACATTAACAGAAACCCTTAAAACAATAGATCTGGCCCAAAGGCACGGTTATGGAGCTATAATCTCTCACAGGTCCGGTGAGACGGAAGACACCTTTATATCCCATCTTGCCGTAGGCACCAACGCAGGGCAGATAAAAACAGGCTCGGCATCAAGGACAGACAGGATAGCCAAGTACAACGAGCTTTTAAGGATAGAGGAGGAGTTAGGTGATGGGGCGGAGTTTGGAGGAAAGGAGGAGTTTTATAAGTTTAAAGCCTGACATACTAATAAAAGGCTTTTTTTTCTTCATGTTAATGTATACACTTTACAACCTTTTCCTGAGCCAATACAACATCTTTAAGGTTTTTGAGCTAAAAAGCTCGTCTAAAAACCTCCAGATTCAAATAGACCAATACAAAGCCGAAAATGAAAAGATGGAGCAGCTTTTGAAATTAGTAAGGGAGCATCCGGAGTATTTTAAAGAAAAGTTTGCCAGAGTGTACATGCAGATGCAAAAAGATGGAGAACATATACTCATATTTAGTGATTGATAATCTGTAAACGCCAGGAGAGAAATTCCCTCCTTTATCTTTGCTTTAAACACGGTTAACTGCATGGGCTGGGCAAAACATCACCCTTTTATTTTGGGCAACCATATTGGATTTTTCTGCACGGGCATTCTGCCTGTGCTACCTCCTTATGACCTTGCCTGTATTTCACTCCACAATTACCAAACCAGAATAAAACCATTCTACTCCCAAAAAGCCTCTTTTAGTCTTGTACTCAACAAGGCTCCCCACCTGCACCTTATCATAAAACTCTTTGGAAACCCGAAAGCCTTCACACCAAGGATTTTTCTTATGAAATTCTGCAAGGATTAGGGTAGGACCTCTTTTATAATTTCTATACTTTGTTTCCACAAAGTCCCTTTTTACCTCCACCGCAGAATTGTCAAGCCTTCCGTTTATGTATGTAAGGAAAAACAAAGCTATAAAAAAAGAACATATAAATAATACGAAAGAACTCTTTAAAAGCACCCTTTGCGCCATGGTAGCCCCGCCTACCATAAACAGACAAAAGGCAAGGTAGAAAAGGGCAAAAGGGAAAAGAACTTTAAAACCTGTAAATATCATATTTAATACACAGGTAGGATGATACTTATAAAAACCTCCTAAGGCTCCGATGATGGATAAAAGTATAGTTAAGACTATAGGAAGCTTAAAGGTTAACCAAATTCTCAAGTCTTCCTTGTAGTTTTCCGAAGGAGCTACGCCCTTCAACAGATTTTGCAGATCTTTGAGAACATCAACCGCTCCAAAAAGCCTTTTATCTTCTACCTCCTTTGGATCTTTCTTTATATACCAACCTATCCTGATTAGATTTCCCTTTATCTCAAACCAGCTTATGCCAAAGTCTTCAAAAAGCCTATCCAGCAGATTTTTAAGCTCAGCTACGGCAAAAAGCTTATTAAACCAAGCTTCATCCTCATACTCAAGGGCTAAATTCTTGTACCTTTTTTGGAAAAAGACCTTGTCTAAAAAGCCACTTTTTCTCAATCTTATATAGCCGAGTGTGTCTACTGGTACCTGAACAATAAGATTGAACCCTCTTGGGGCCCTAGGAAGAACCACCATATCCATATTTTCCTGCAAAGGAGAATCAGAATATCCATAAACCTCAATTTTTCTTTTTGAAGACCCCTTTCTGCCAAACTTAAGTTTTCCTTGCTCAAAGAGACCTACTGATAACAACATGATCAAAAGCAGCCCTATTAGGAAATATTCATATTCTATCTCCATCCCTGCACCCTTCCAAAGTTATTATAGAGATTATTGGGTGAAAAATGCCGGGTGAGAAATTATTTTTTTGGCGGATGTGTCATGCTTTTGTCTTAGATCCATTGCGTAATAGTAGGTAGCGCGGGCATCCATGCCCGCGCCTTATGGTTAAATCTTTTCACACAGGCAGGAATGCCTGTGCTACCTTCTGTGGGCACGCTCTGCGAATTCAAGAATTGCTCCAAAAGGATTTAAAATAATTGGACAATTCATAAGCCACCTCCTAAAAGATTAAATTTCCCAAACAGCTTACAGTGTTATAATAAATCCTATGAGAAAGAGTGTTTTCTTTATGGCATCCACCTTTGTAGCCTTAATATCTTCTTGCGGCGGTATTACAAGAGAGGAGTTTGAAAAGAGGATGTACAGCTTGGAGAGCAAGATCGCTCAGCTGGAAGACAGGCAAAGGGTTTTGGAAGAAAGGAACTTAAAAACGGAAAGCAGGGTAGATAACCTTTTGGAAAACATAGCGAATATAAGGCTTGAGTTGGAAGAAAGGAACTTAAAAACGGAAAGCAGGGTAGATAACCTTTTGGAAAACATAGCGAATATAAGGCTTGAGATAGAAAGGTTAAAAATAGGTAGAGTAAGTCCATCGCAAGCTGCGCCTACAAGGCTGCCAGAGCCTAAAAAGGAAGAAAGCCCTATACAAGAAGCCAAGCCTGCAGCTCAAGCTCAAGAAGAATATCAGAGGGACTACGATGAGGCTTTTAGGCTATATAACCCTAAGCAGCTCAACCAGGCAAAGGATAAGTTTATAGAGTTTATAAAGAAACATCCAAAAACGCCTTTAACCGATAATGCCTACCTGTGGCTTGGAGTCATATACAGAGACCTTGGTGAAATGGACAAAGCGGAGGTTGTATGGCTTACCCTTATAGAAAGATGTCAAAGGAGAGAGATGGTGGATTGTAATAAGGCTCCATCTGCTTTGTTGCAGCTGGCAAGGCTCTATGAACAGAGGGGAGATGAAAAAAAGGCAAAAGAGTATTATGAGGCTATATTAAAAGATTATCCACTTTCGGAGGAGGCAAGCATAGCAAGGACCAAGCTTGGCAGATAATATGAGGATACCTAAACACTTGGCTGTTATAATGGACGGCAACGGAAGGTGGGCAAGAGAGAGGGGATTGCCAAGGATAGCGGGGCATTATGAGGGGGTAAAAAGGACGGAGGAGTTGGTGGATACATGCTTAGACTTAGGCATAAAATGGCTAACCCTTTTTGCCTTTTCTACAGAAAACTGGAAAAGGCCACAAGATGAAGTAAAAGCCCTTATGAGGCTCTTGGAAGGTTATTTAAGGCAAAACGCCCATAAGCTAAGGGAAAAGGGTATTAGAGTTTCCTTCATAGGTAGAAGGGATAGGATCCCAAAAAGCCTTTTGAAGGAGATGCAAAGGGTGGAGAGCCTAAGACCAGAATATGAAAGGCTCCATGTGTTCCTTGCCGTTGACTATGGTGGAAGAGATGAGATAATAAGAACGGTAAAAAGGCTTTTGGAGGCAGGTGTAGATATAAAGGAGGAAAGTTTTAAGAGCTTCTCCGACCTTGGCGATGTACCAGACCCAGACCTCCTCATAAGAACTGGTGGAGAAAAAAGAATATCCAACTTCCTTTTGTGGCATTTAGCCTACACGGAGCTTTACTTTACAGACGTCTATTGGCCAGATTTTACCAAAGAGGAGCTCTTGAGAGCTGTAGAAGACTATTCAAAAAGGACGAGGAAGTTTGGTGCTGTCATATAAGAGCAGGGAAGGCATAGGTATATTGATAGGTGTTTCAACCTTAGTCCTTAGCTTATCCCCCTATGAAGTTTTTTACATTGCCCTTTTGACACTTTCTTTTCTTATAGGATACGAGGTCTCAAAGGCTATCGGCTTAAAACTTTTCTACGCCGCACCTTTAACCTTTATCTTTAGCTCCATATCTCCCGGGCTTGGCCTTTTGTGTGCGTTGCTTATATCTTTTTACCATGGGTGGAGAAGTTGGCATTTTGAGGATTTTCTAAAATCCTTGCTTGTGTCCATATACGCAGGACACCTTCCCATGTACTTGTTAAACATAAAGTCTATAGATGGCTACGCCCTTGTAAAGTTTATCTTCTTTGTATGGGCAGTGGACGTTTTTTCTTACTATGCGGGTAAGAAGTTTGGTAAAAATCTCCTTGCTCCAAGGCTTTCTCCTAAGAAAACTTGGGAAGGTCTTATGGGCGGCTTTTTGGCAGGTACCATATCTCTAATGCTATTTTATGGATTAAAAGGCCTTTTGTGGTCTCCTCCTATGGTAACCTTTGCCCTTCTTGGCGACCTCTTTAAAAGCTACATAAAAAGAAGTGTGGGTATAAAGGACTTTTCCAACATACTTGGCGAACATGGGGGCTTTACAGACAGGTTTGACTCCATCATTTTTACAGCCCCCCTTTATCTCTTTCTCTTAAAATTTTAGGCATGAACATAGAGGCATGGGTTCAAGAGGTTTTAAAGGGTGGGTATGAGTATGAGGTATATTTGGAGCGTAGAGGAAAAACTGTCATAGAAAGCTCGGATGAAAGGCTTGAAAACCTTATAAGGTCCCAAGAGGTTGGCATAGGCATAAGGGTTTTCAAAGATAAAAGCATGGGCTTTGCCTATACAACGGATTTGGAAGAGTCTTCCATAAAGGAATGTGTAAGGGTTGCCATGCAGGTATGTCAATTGACGCCAAAGGATGAGGGCTTTGCCCTGGGAAGCTGCCAAAATATGGGAAGTTTGCAGACTTATTACGATAAAGAGGGAGTAAACACACCCTTGGAAGACAAGATAGCTCTGGTTATTGACCTTGAAAAAAGGGCTAAGGCTTTGGATGGTAGGGTAAAAGGCGTTAGAAAGGTAAGCATAAAAGAATTGGATCTTGAAGTGTTCTCCTTTAACTCCTGCGGGCTATCATACAACTACAGGGGGACATGGTATACGTCCATGATGGCAGTTTTGGCGGAAGAGGGGGGAGACCAGTCTATCTCTTACCACTTTGTTGGTGCAAGAAGCTTGCATGAACTTCCTTTACAAAGCATGGTAGAGGAGGCAGTCTTTAAGGCCACTGCCACCCTTAAGCCTTCCCCTTTTGAAACCAAGAAAATGCCGGTAGTTTTGTACAGGGACGCCTCCGTCATGATATTGGAGGCCTTTAGCTCCATCTTCCTTGGTGATTCCTTGGTAAAGGATAAAACTTTTTTAAAAGGTAAGGAAGGGGAAAAGGTCTTTTCCAAAAAACTTACCATTGTTGACGATGGGACCCTTAAGGGAGGGTTTATGAGTTTGCCCGTAGACGCAGAAGGGCATACAATGCAAAGAAAGCTTGTGGTGGAAGATGGTATATTCAAAGGCTTTCTCCATAGCACCTATACAGCCATAAAGTCTGGAAATATTCCCACCGGCAACTCGGTAAGGGATAGCTTTAGAAGCCTACCAGCCTCAGGCATTACAAACCTATACATTCAGCCCGGAAAAGTTAGCCTTGAAGATATGCTGCAGGGAGAAGTCTTCCTTATAACAGACCTTATGGGACTGCATACAGTAGACCCTGTGTCCGGTGATTTCTCCTTGGGTGCATCTGGTATAATATACGAGGGAGGAAGGAAGAAGAAAAGCGTGAGGGGTGTGGTGATAGGAGGAAATATAAAGGAGCTCTGGGGTTCGGTGGTGGAGGTGGGGTCCGATTTAAAATTTTATGGCAATGTAGGATCGCCTTCTTTATATGTAGAAAGTATTACGGTGGGAGGCTGATATGCATAAAGTTTTTAGCATCCTTCTTTTGGTTTTAGGAGTGGTTTTATTTTTCATAGGCCAATGGATGGCTTTTGAAATATATGTAAACGGTAAGCTTAAAAGGGTAAGTCAAAATGTGGCTCAGTTTACTTATGGTGTATATTCTGGGCAAGGTTTAATAAAAATACCCAACCCCTTGGAGAATATTTTTCTGATACGTGCACAAGATGGTAAGGTTATAACAACGGATAATGCCATAGGACCCTTAAACATAGATGATTTTACCTTTGCTGAGCAGAGCAAGGAAGGTAATTACATATATGTGTACACCAAAAAGATAGATATAAACGATTATCTAAACATTTTGATAGATAAACCTTTAACCCTCGGTGTTTCTCTCTCCGGTTTAATACTGTTTCTCTTCGGTATACTATTAACCTTGAGGAATATGGGCGTTGGTAAGGTTGAAAAAGTGGTTAGCACGCCAGATGAAAGCCTTATAAAGAGGCTAAAAGCCTTAAGGGTCTCTTTGGCTATGGGAGAGCTTATCCCCCGTGAAAGTTTGCAGGAGGCAAAAAGTATAGTAGAGGATATAATAAAGAGAATGGAGGGTGATAAAAAATGAATATACTTATAGTTTCCTTTGACAAGAGCTTGGTTAAGAAGCTTAGAGATGCCCTCAAAGAGTACAATGTAATTGAAGTAAAAAACGGAGAAGAGGCTATAAACACTGTTTCTCCCTTTATAGACATAGTCATATACGATGCAGTTTCTGGTTCCATATCGGAAGAGGATATAAACAGTATGTACAAGAGCAAGTTTAAAGATTCCAAATACATTGTTTTGGTAGATGATCTGTTCCCCGTATATATGAACAACATACTGCCCCCTAAGAAGGTAAAGTTTATGAGAGATGAGGCTGTGGAGAAGATAAGGGATGCCATAGTGCAAGAGCCGGGTGTGGGCTATGAAACACAAACAGAAGAGGCTTTTGATCTACAAACCCAGTTAGAAGATATAAATACATCTACTATAGAAGGATATGAAGACATTTTTGGTTTTGGTAATGTTTTAGAGGAACCTGCAAGCCAAACTACATATGAAGAAAGCCCAATGCTTGATAAATTTGCATTTGAAGAAGTAAAAGAACAACAAATCCCAAGTATGTCAAGAGGCAGAAAGCTCCTTGTGATCTCCTTTGAGACAGATATCATAAACAATATAAAAGATGCCCTTTCTTCAACGGTGGAAGTGGTGGAGGCAAAGAATATAAGGGAAGCTATGGAGAAGGTAAAAGAGGCTGACATAATACTTTTTGATACTATATCGGGTATGCTTGCCTATAGGACGCTGATGGATATGTCTAAACAAGAAGAGCTAAGGCAAAAACCCTATGTGCTTTTGATCGATGAACTCTTTACCATAGATGTGGACAGCATACCCCTTGAAAAGAAATACACCTTTGCAAGAACGACGGAGTTAAGCAAGGCAATACAAAAGGTTTTGGAGCTTTCAAGGGAAGCTCCTCCTGAAACTAAGATGGAAATGCCTACACCCAGCCATGAGGTAGAAGATATTACAAAGGAGCTATTGGAAAGCCTAATTGCCCCTCAAGAGGCAAGCCCTTTTGAAGATATAACGGGTGAAGAGCCCACCTTCCAAGAAACGGCGCTTCAAGAAGAACCATTTAAAGAGTACTTTAAGGAGGAGCTTGTTCCAGAGGAAAAGCCGCAAGAAGCTCCTCTTGCGCAAACGGCGAATCTAGAAGATATAGCAAATCTTTTAAAAGAGGCTATCAAAGACCAACTTTCTCAGGAGAAGCTCTACTCTGTGATTTCTCAAGCTGTAAGGTATGAAGATCTAAAAGCTCATATATCTGGATTGATTGAAAAGAAGATGGAAGAGATGTTGAAGGCGCAGATAGAAGAGGTCTTTTCAAAGATAGACATAGCAAAAATAGTTAGAGAGGAAGCTTACAAGGCCCTAAAGGAGAGGTTAAAGGAGCTAATTACTTAACAAACAAAGCCTCTTCCTTATACCAGCCCCAAACGGTTGGGAAGAGGTTTCCAAAGCTTTCCCTTGCCGCCATCATGCTTTTGGGCGTGGCAATAAAGATCATGGGCTGCTCCTGAGAGATTATTCTAAAGGCTTCCCTGTATATATTTATCCTTTTTTCCAAGTTTGTTTCTACCGCTCCCATATCAAAAAGCTCATCAATTCTTTTTTCCCATTGGGTGGCTGGCTTTTCTTGTCTTGGGTTCCACATATGAAGGGTGCCTGAGGAATGCCATACATTCCTGCCAAAATGGGGGTCCATAGAGCCGGTAAGCCCTATGATGACTGCCTCCCAGCTGTAGGGTGGGGAGGTGAGCTTGCTAACAAGGGTGTTAAAGTCTATGGGCCTAAAGATAACCTTTACACCTATCTTTTCCAAATCTTCTTTTATTATGTTGCCTATGGCTTCCCTTTCCTTGTTGCCGGCGTTGGTAAGCAATACTATTTCAAGGATGTGTCCTTCCTCGTCCTCAAGCCATCCATCACCATTTCTGTCCCTAAAGCCTAAGCCTTCCAAGATCTCCCTTGCTCTTTTTAAATCGTACTCGTATTTATCAAACAAACCTTCTTCATAATAGGGCCTGTTGGCGGGTGTTATGGGTCCATACAAGGGCTCTGCCAAGCCGTTGTAAACCAAGTAAGATATGCCTTCCCTGTCTATGGCATGGGATATGGCCTTCCTAAACTCTCTGTTTTGAAACCATTTAAGCTTATAGCTGGGAATATCCGCCTTTGGGTTCATGTTAAAGACCAGAAAGGTGGTGGAGGGCGTAGGTCCCATATCAAACAAGAGGGTCTTTTTCATCTTGCTCATAAAAAGGAGGTCTTGGGGCCTTAGGCCCATGTAGTCTATCTCCCCGGTGGAATACTTCAAAAGGGCTGTATCTGGGTCTTGGACTATGTAGCCTATCTTGCTTTTTATGTAGGGTAGTTTTGTGCCCTTCTCATCGTATTCATAATAATAGGGGTTTGCCTCGTACTCAACGAGCACGCCCTTTATGTACCTCTTGATCACATAGGGACCTGTTCCTACTATCTGCCTTGGGTCTGTGTTTACGTTCCATGCGGTCATAAAGGTTCCTTCTTTTACATACTTCTCTAACTTATGCTTTGGTAAAATGGGGGCGGAAAGGGCGCTTAAAAAGGGGGCAAAGGGCTGTGGAAGCCTAAACTCCAAGGTGTAATCATCTATCTTCCTTACAAAGTTCTTTATATCCTCTTGACTTTTTAGTATTCCTCTAAAGATGTCTCCCGTTGAGTTGGGGATTGCTGGGTTTAGGTATATGTCCATGCATGTAAAGACCACATCATCGGCGGTAAAATCCTTCCCATCGCTCCATTTTATACCTTTTTTAAGATGAAAGATGTAGACCCTGCCACCTTCCCTTTCTTCCCAGCCTTTGGCCAAATCGGGGACCACCTGCATACTTTTTAAATCTATCTTTGTAAGCCCTGTAAAAAGGTCAGAGAGCACCGCCGTGGAAGAGGTCTCTTGGGCTACGGCGGGGTTTAAGGTCCTTGGGTCTGAGCTCAACACAAACCTTACCTGCCCACCTTCCTTTCCAAGCTCTACCTTGAAATCTTCGGGCTTTAACCTCACAAAGGATAGGCTCCCCCCATTCGGAGAAGAGGAAAGGTAAAAGGGTATAAACATGAAAAGGCAGAAAAGTAAGGCAGATATAATAGCCTTTAGCATCTTACTAGCTCCTTGCCCCTTTCATACGCCCACTTTATCAAGCCTAGCACCTCCTCCAAGCTTTGGGGTTCTTTGAAGCTTGCCTCGCTTAATATCTCCTCCACAAGCTCCACAATTTGCAAAAAGCCTATCTTCCCCTCTAAGAAAAGCTCAACGGCTATCTGGTCTGCACCCACCAGCACAACGGGATAGGCACCACCCATAAGGGCAACCCATTTGCAAAGAGCCAAGCTTTTAAACCTTTCCGTATCAACCCTTTCAAAGTGTATGGGAGCAAGGTCAAAAAGACTCTTCCTTTCAAAGGGGTATGCCTTCCTGCTGGGATAAAAAAGGCTGTACAGGATGGGCACTCTCATGTCTGTTTGGGACACATGAAAGAGGAAGCTGCCGTCTATTAACTCCACTATACCATGTACCACGCTTTGGGGATGTATTAAAACATCCAACTTTTCCACGGGCATATCAAAGAGGTTTATAGCCTCCAAAAGCTCCATGCCCTTGTTCATAAGGGTGGCAGAATCTACCGTTATCTTTGCTCCCATCTTCCAAGTGGGATGGTTTAATGCCTCTTCCACAGATACACTTTTTAACTCCTCAAGGCTTTTGTTCCTAAAGGGTCCTCCAGAGGCTGTTAAATAAACCTTCTTTACCTCTTGATCCTTTACCGTGGAAAGCAGTTGAAAGAGGGCGTTGTGTTCGCTGTCTACGGGTACTATAAGCTCTCTCTTTTCTTTTACAAGCTTGCCAAGGCATATAAGGGATTCTTTGTTGGAGGCCAAAAGCCTTTTGTTCCTTTGAAGCACCAAATAGGTGGGAAATATGCCCTCCGTTCCCGATATGGCGTTCATAAGCATCTGAGCTTCTTCCACCAAGGCATGCAAGCCCTCCTCACCCCTTAAGAACTTCACCCCTTTGGGCAACGCCTCAAGCCAGTCCTTTGAGGGCTCCTCATAGCAGGACACATACCTTGGCTTGAACTCCCTTGACTGGTTTAAAAGCTTTTCCGATGCCCTTTTTGCCAAAAGCCCTACCAATTCAAACTCTTCTCTGTAGTGCCTTATAATGTCTAAGGTTTGTGTACCCACAGAGCCTGTAGAGCCAAGGATGGCAACCCTTTTCATACTATACCCGCCTTTAAAATATCATGCATATGAATTATACCTATGGGCCTTCTTTCCTCATCTATCACCAAAAGGACTGTTATTTTGTAATCCTCCATCCTCTTTAAGGCCTCTGCCGCCAGCTCATCCATCCTCGCCGTTTTTGGGCTCTTTGTCATCACATCCCTTGCAAGGCTTTTGTCAAGGGACCCTCCCCTGTTTACAAACCTCCTTAGGTCTCCATCCGTTATAATACCCACCAGAAGCCCCCCCTTATCCACCACGGCGGTGGCACCAAAGCCCTTGCTTGTCATCTCTATGATAACCTCCCTCATGGGTGTATCTTCCTTAACTATGGGCACCTCCTCACCCCTATGGCAAAGGTCTGCCACTCTTTTTAACCTTCTTCCCAAAGAACCAGCGGGATGGCGCAGGGCAAAGTCCTTTTCTGTAAAGCCCTTTAACTGAAGCAGTACCATGGCTATGGCATCCCCCAAAACCAAAGAAGCTGTGCTGGAAGAAGTAGGAGCCAGCTGCAAAGGGCACGCTTCCCTCTCCACCCTTAGAAAAATATGCACTTCTGAGTCCTTTGCCAAGGTAGAGTTGGGATTGTTGGTTATGGATATGAGGGGAACACCCAAAAGCTTTATGTAAGGCAGGAGGGAGAGAACCTCGGAGGACTCTCCACTGTTGGAAAAGGCAAGGACCACATCCTTAGCGTCTATAACTCCAAGGTCTCCGTGCAAAGCCTCCGCAGGGTGTAAAAAGTGTGCGGGCGTGCCGGTGCTGGAAAGGGTGGAGGCTACCTTACGGGCTATATACCCCGATTTGCCAACCCCCGTGGTTATAACCTTGCCCTTACAATCCCTTATTATCTCCACCGCCCTAACAAAGCTTTTATCAAGCCCATCCCTTAAACTTTTGAGGGCTGATATCTCTATATCAAAGACCTCTTTTGCCCTTTTTAGGATGTCTTCCATAGCTTTTTGATTGTACCTTGAAGGATATATTATAATGCATTCAACACGCCGGGTGAGAAATTCAACCTTTATAGGCATGGTTTATGAAGCATACATTCACTATATAAGGCTTATAGAAGGTAGCACAGGCATCCTGCCTGTGAAGAAAATCAATCAAAAGACGCGGGCATAGATGCCCACCTTACTTTCCATAAAACAAAAGCATAACGCATCCACCAATATTTTAGATATAATGTAAAAATCATCTTAGGAGGTTGGTAATGTTTGAGTATGCCCAGAGGATAAAAACGCTTCCCCCCTACCTTTTTGCCCAGATTGACCAGAAAAAGAGGGAAAAGCTGCAGCAAGGGGTGGATTTAATAGACCTTGGAGTAGGAGACCCGGACATACCCACTCCCAAACCCATTGTGGAGGCTATGCAAAGGGCGGTAGAAAAGCCAGAACATCACAGATACCCTTCTTATGAGGGTATGCTTTCCTTTAGGCAGGCAGTGGCAGACTGGTACAAAAGGCGTTTTGGGGTAGACCTTGACCCAAACAAGGAGGTTATAACTTTAATAGGTTCAAAGGAGGGCATAGCCCACTTTCCCCTTGCTTTTGTAAACCCGGGGGAAGTGGTCCTTTGCCCAGACCCAGCCTATCCTGTTTACAAGATAGGAACTCTCTTTGCTGGGGGCGAGCCCTATATATTGCCCCTCAGGGAAGAGAACGGCTTTCTGCCAGATTTCAAAAGTGTGCCAAAGGATGTTTTAAAGAGGGCAAAGATCATATGGGTAAATTATCCCAACAACCCCACCTCTGCCACCGCCGATGAGAGCTTTTACAAAGAGCTCATAGAGTGGGCAAAGGAGAACAACATCATAGTAGCTTCCGACCTTGCCTACTCGGAGATTTACTTTGGCGACAAAAAGCCCCTGTCCATACTACAGATAGAGGGTGCAAAAGAGGTAGCCATAGAGTTCCATTCTTTTTCTAAAACCTACAACATGACTGGATGGCGCCTTGGTATGGCGGTGGGCAACAAAGAGCTTATAGCTGGGCTTGGCAAAGTAAAAACAAACGTAGACTCTGGGCAGTTTCAGGCAATACAAGAGGCTGGCATTGCAGCCCTAAGCCTGCCGGAGGAAGAAGTTCAAAGGATAAGGGATGTATACAGAGAGAGAAGGAATGCTATGATCAGAGCCCTTGAAGAAGTGGGCCTTGAAGTCTACAAGTCCGATGCCACCTTTTACCTTTGGGTAAAGGTGCCCAAGGGCTATACTTCTGCAGAGTTTGTATCCTTACTTTTGGATAGGTGTGGTATTGTATGCACGCCCGGCAACGGCTTTGGAGAGTATGGAGAAGGGTATTTTAGAATATCTTTAACCGTGCCAACACAAAGGCTCTTGGAAGCTGTGGAAAGGATAAAGGAGCTAAGGCTATGAAAAAGAGGGAGGTTTGGGCTTCCAAAATTGGGCTTATCTTTGCCGCCGCTGGGAATGCGGTGGGCTTGGGAAACCTCCTTAGGTTCCCTTCAAAGGTAGCCCTGTACGGTGGTGGAGCCTTTATGATTCCCTATTTCATATCCCTGTTCCTTTTGGGACTTCCCCTCATGATCCTTGAGTGGGTAATAGGAAGGTATGCAGGTTCTAAGGGGCATGGCTCTATGACGGGCATTATGGGCTCTTTGTTTCACCATGCCAACTGGGCAAGGGTGCTTGGCTCTATTGGAGTAGCCATACCCTTCCTCATAGTCTGCTATTACATATACATAGAATCTTGGACCTTGGGCTTTGCAGTTTTATCCCTTTTTGGACAGATGCCAGAGCCCGTAATAAGCCAAGATTACAAGACTGCTATGGCTCCCTATGTGGAGTTTTTCAAATCTTACACAAATCCCTCCTTCTTTGCCGTCCTTTTCTTGGTTATAACCCTTTTAATAAACTGGTACCTTCTGCAAAGGGGTGTGGTAAAGGGTATTGAGCTTACGGCAAAGATAGGCATACCTACCCTTTTGTTGATGGGCATCTTTTTGGCTGTGGTATCCCTTTCCATAAGGGGCGGTTTGGGGCTGGAAGGCCTAATTTTTATCTACAAGCCCGATTTTAGCAGGATTTGGGATCCACAGGTATGGCTTGAGGCCTCGGGCCAGATCTTCTTTACCCTTTCCTTGGGCATGGGAGCCATAGCAACCTACGCCAGCTATGTAAGGTCCAGAGAAGATGTTTTAAAGGCTGGTCTTTGGACTGCAGGCATAAACGAGTTTGTGGAGGTGGTTATAGGTGCTTCCATAGCAATACCGGCTGCCTTTGCCATGTTTGGCTCTTTGGCAGTTCATGCCCTTGCCCAAGAGGGCACCTTTAGGCTTGGCTTTATGTCTATGCCCGCCGTCCTTATGGCTTTGCCCTTTGGCTGGCTCCTTTCTACCATATGGTTTTTCTTGCTCTTCATAGCTGCCCTGACCTCTTCCCTCGCCCTTACACAACCCCTTATAGCCCTCTTTGAGGATGAGATGAGATGGCCCCATTCAAAGGCTGTTAATGTTTCCATGCTTATGGTGTCTGTGGGTGCCTTTTTGTCGGCCTTTGTGCCGGGCTTTATAGATGAAGTAGACTTCTGGGCTGGCACCTTTTTGCTTGTTTTCTTTGCCCTTTTGGAAATTATAGTCTTTGTCTGGATCTTTGGAGTTCATAAATTCCACCACGAGCTCACAAGGGATGTTTTTGTGAAAATACCCAAATCCTTGGTTTACTTCTTTGCCATAGCCTCCCCCATCTTTTTGGTGGTCCTTATATACAATTGGGGTGTCATACAGGCTCCAAAGGTTTTGTCAAACACAAGCTTGGAGGTTATGGTGGCAAGGATGTTTATAATATCCACCCTTGTGCTGCTTGCCTTTGTAGCCATTGAAAGCAGGAGAAGGTACCTTTCTGGACCACATATATGAAGGCCATTGACCTTGCGAACCTTTCTACGGGCGTGCCCAAGATAGACTACAGCCTTGGTGTAAAAGAGGCGCTAAAAGCCTTTGAGGAGTACGGTATATACGACTTTTTGGTAGTGGTAAAGGAGAACAAGCCCATAGGCATCGTAAAAAGGTCGGACCTCATCAAGGCTCAGCAAAGGGAATATTTAAAGGTGGGAGATCTGGCACATCCCCTTATGAAGTTAAGGGTTGCCACTGTAAGCTCGGAAGAACTTAGCTACCTTTTGAACTTTTTTAACTTTGAAAGAAACCCCCTTTTACTGGTGGACAAAAAAGGCAGCTACGTTGGCGTACTTTTCTACCATGTGGTCTTTCATTACATAAGCCTTTTTAAAGAGACGGCCATACCCCTTTTCCAAAAGCTTACAAGCCTTTTTGGACAAGATTATTACTTTTATTGCTTCTACATAAGAGATCTGGCGGCCTTCAGAGAAAAATTTGGCTCCCCTTCAGCAGAAAGCCTGCAAAGACTTTTGCATGAGAGTATAAAGGCAAGCATAAAGGGAGATGTAAGCCTTTCCTACGAGGAAAGGGAAATATACGTCCTTTCCAAGGAAAGGTTAAAAGAGGAAGACATAAAGGAGCTTTATCAAGAGTTTCATAAGGAGTTTAGCTTGTTATACACACAGTCTGAGCCCATGTACCTTTCAGGCTATTGCATACCTTTGAATTCCATAAGCACCTCTGAGGAGTTTTTCCAGATGAGCACAGAGCTAAAAAGGAGGCTGGAAAAGGTCCATGATGCCTCCTTTTTCATCTTTTATGGAGAGCCTCTATCGGTGGTCTTGTGTGAGTATGAAAGGAAAGAGATCATATACAAGATAAAGGAGAAGATAAAGGAAGACTTTGAAAGCATCTTGGAAGCTTTAAAAAAGAGCGAAAGGGACCTTTGGGAGTTTACCCTTTATGACCTCTTTAAAGAGTACCCTTATTTTGAACTCTTTTACATAATGGGAGAAAGTGGTCTACAGATCTCCAACAATGTGATAAATCCAAGGATAAACTATCCTATAAAGATGGGCAAAAAGGGTGCAGACCGGTCGGAAAAGGACTACTTTAAAAAGGCAAGCCATGAGGATGTTTACATATCCAACATTTACATCTCTCAAGCTACCAACGATTTTTGTATAACTGTGTCCAAAAAGTTTTTCTACGGTGGGAAAAGCTACACTTTGGCTGGGGACATAAACTACAGGGAAATTCATAGATTGGTAAAGGAATATGCAAAAGAAGGCAAGGCTAATAGGTAGCTTAGCTTATAGGAACCTTTCTTACCCCAAAAACCACCCCCTTAGAATACCGAGGGTATCCCTTTTGATAGAGCTCTTAAGGGCGATGGGGCTGATAGAGGAAGAGGAGCTGGTAGAAAGCTTGCCTGCACCAACGGATAAGCTTTTACTCTTCCACCGGGAGGATTACATAAAAGCTCTCCAGGAGTGTGATGCCTGTCAATGTGTAAAAAAGGAGTACAGAGAAAGGTTTAACATAGGCAATTATGAGAATCCTGTGTCTCCTGCCATGTGGAGGGGCTCCCTTTTGGCTACGGGCTCTTCCTTGCAAGGGGTGGACCTTTTCTTAGAGGGTTATATTCCCTTTAACCCAGCGGGTGGTATGCATCACGCCTATCCCGACAGGGCAAAGGGCTTTTGTTTTTTAAACGACCCCGGCATAGCCCTGCAATACCTGCTAAGAAAGGGCTTTAAAAGGGTACTTTACATAGACCTTGACGCCCACCACTGCGATGGAGTACAGGACTTTTTCTACCAAGAAGACAGGGTTTTTGTCCTCTCCCTCCACCAATCACCAGCTTACGCCTTTCCCTTCAAAAAAGGCTTTTGGGAGGAAAGGGGGGAAGGAAGGGGAAGGGGCTATAACCTAAACATACCCTTGCCAAAGGGGGTAAATGATAGTGAGTACCTTTATGTCTTAGAGAACCTTTTACCTTTGATAGTGCAGGCATACAAGCCAGAGGTTTATGTTTTGCAGCTTGGCACAGATATTTTACAAGAGGACTATCTTTCCAAGTTTAACCTCTCCAACTTTGGCTTCCTAAAGGCCTTTGACCTTGTGAGAGAGATCTTAGGGGAGGGTATATACCTTGGTGGCGGTGGCTACCATCCTATAGCCTTGGCAAGGGCTTGGGCCCTTATCTGGTGCAGGATGTCCAACAGAGAGATACCAAAGACCCTTACTCCTTTAGCTGTGGAGCTGCTATCTTCCGTAGACTTTGAGGAGCTGGAGGAAGAAGACAGGAGCTATATGCTGGAAAGCCTTTTGGACAAGCCAAGGGAAGGGGAGATAAGAGGCGAGATAAGGGATATAGTGGAAAGGACTAAAGGGGAATTCTCCTAATTGACCTCTTCCCTCTTGTGCAAATATTTTGCAAAGGTTATGACCGTGTATATGCCCGTTAATAAAAAGCCAGAAAGGGCTATAAAGAAGAGAAACCTTTGGATTTTTTCTGATAACAAGCCCTTACCTTCTGTGTAGTCCAAAGCTTTTTTTAACTCTTTTTTATCAAAGACAACACCATACACATATTTTTTTATCTTCATATCGGGCGAGATAAAAACCAATAGGTTTGGGTGGGCTTTGGTGCACAAATAAGGAAGTCCTTGATAGTAGCGCACTGCAGCATGCCTCTAAAAAAGAGGGGGAAAGAACCCTACCTTTGTCAAAAGAAGATGCCACGCCTATGCGGTGGTCTGAATCAAAAAATTTATGCACCAACGCCGGTTTGGGTGGACAAAATCTTTGGTTTCTGGTATGGACATAAACCTAAAATCTATAGCATCCAAAAGCTTAAATAGGTCTTCTTTGTCTTTTGCCATAGCTACAATCCAACCCTTACCATCCAAAGCATGTTTTTCTTGAAAGCTCTTTATGTTTTCCAAGCCATCGGTTGGGTCAAAGGTAAGAGATATTACAAAAAAATCTTCACCCGGCTTTCCGGGAAGGGCTTTTTTTAAAGAATCGGTGATAATAGGGCAGGCGGAGGAGCAGTTAGTATAGATGGGGCTTAGAATTATTGGCTTCCCTTTTAAACTGTACAAGTCAAACTCTTTTCCATAAGAGTTTATAAGCTTCACATTGGGCAAGGATTTTCCCAAGGTTCTACTTTCGTTGGGTGGTATGCCGGTGGAGCCTTCTTGGGCAAGGGCTGCTAACAAAAAAAGGAGGAGGGACAAAAGCCCTCCAAACAAATGGCGCACGACGGAACCCTTATCTGAACTCTGCTCTTTCATTCTTGTCTTCTTTTGCAGATTGAGGCTTTGTGATAGGAATTGGGCTTTTGTCGTTGTATCCGGGAGAGTCAAAGAATACACCCCTCTTGGTAACATCGTAAAGGGCTGGCACATAAGATATGAGGAACAGCAGGGAGCTAAAGACTACCCAAGGGGCAAGCCTTTGGAGGGCTGGCATCTTTTCGTCGTGGTAAGTTTCGGCGGTAGGTATTTCAAGGTCTGCTTCCCTTGTAGCCGGAGACAGCAGGGTTCCAAAGAAGGATATAGCCCAGAATACAAAGCCTATCACTATAAGCACACCGGCAAATACAGAAAGCTCCGCGTAGCCTACCCACTCAGGCCTATAAAGGGGAGATTCGGGGTTTAGATAAGATGTGCCCGTGTTTGTCCTCCTTGGAAAGCCATGAAAACCTGCCACAGACATGGCGTATTCAAATATAAGCATTCCTTGCCACCAGAGCCATGGAGCCAATACAGCCAAGCCTTTAAACCTTACCTCTTTACCGGTAAGCTGGGAAAGGAAGTATAGGGACATACCAAGGAATACGAGCGTTACAAGACCACCCACTGTAGTATGGAAGTGTCCGGGCACAAAGGATGTGTTGTGAACCACTTGATTCATGTTGTAGGAAGCGTTAATTATTCCCGTTATACCGCCCACAAAGAATAGGAAAAGTCCAGCCATAAAGTAAGAAACCAGCCATTTGTTGCCTTCAAGGCTTATGTAGGGTATCTTTGCAAACCAATAGAGGTAGGAGTCCTTGACTTCTGGATGTTTAGCCTTAATAGAATACTCAAGGGAAGCTGCCACGGTAAAGGCAGTTATCAAGCTTGGTACTGCCACACCCAAGGTAAAGAGAGCATGTATAAGCTTGTAGTTGTTGGTTATACCCGGCTCTGTAAACTGGTGGTGGAGTCCCACTGGAAAGGATAAGATTAGGAAGAGTATAAACACAAGCCTTGCTGCACCGTCAGAGTACAGCTTTCCCTCACCAGTTACCACCTTTGGAAGTACTGTGTAAAGCATCACATAGGCCGGCAGGAGCCAAAAGTAGACTACAGGGTGTCCAAAGGCCCAAAAGAGGGTCCTCGCCAAAGAGGGGTTTATTTCTTGAACAAGGCCCAAAGATAAAGGAAGAAGCTGGAAAAGTACTTCTATTACGACGGGCACCACCATTATAACCCACATGATATGATTTACGAGCATGCCGTAGACGGCAAGAGGTGCTTTTTGTCCGGGGTTTTCTCTCTTCCATGCTACATAGTTGGGTAGCCAATCAAAAAAGAGGGGAACTATGGAACCTATTATCAAGAGTGCTGCGCCAAGGTAGAAGGTCCAGTGGGCAATAAGGGGAGGATAAAAGGTATAAAGCACGTTTGCCTTCTTTGTAAACATGGCCCAAGCCGCCATAAGGGTGCCACCAAACATAAGAATAAGAGAAAGCCATTGAACCGCCGGCCTCAAAGGCTTTTTAAGATAATAAAGAAAGACAATATTACCAAAAGCTACTATGATAATAGTTGTAAAGACTATGGCATTTATAACACCATGCAGGGTAAGACCCTGATAGTACTCAATACCGGCCACAGACATATCCTTTATCACACCGGCTCTATATAGCACCTGCATAAGGCCATGGTATATGCCAAAGATAAGCAAAAGGATGGGAAAAACTATCTCCGCCACTATTATGTTCCTTATAGTCTTGTCTACCTTCATGGCACACCTCCTTATTTAACTACTATCTTTGCAGCCATATCTTGGTGGCCTATGCCACAATACTCATGGCAAACTATGTGATAAACACCGGGCTTATCAAACTTATACCTTGCATAAGCTACAGTTCCCGGAATAGCCATAAGGTTTACATTGGTGTTGTCAATTTGAAAACCATGGATTACATCCCCACTTGTCAGATAAATATCCACCACAGAGCCAGCAGGTATTTCCACCTCTGCAGGTTCAAAGTACCACATTTTTGCAAGATAATGAAGTTCATACCTGTTTGCAGAATGCTGTATTACCTTACCCTCTGTAAAGGGCTTTACATCGGTGATACAGGTGGGTACATCAATGTTCAGAGCCTTTGCCGCATAAACTATAAGCCCTGCAAACAAAGCCATGAGAGCTACTGCTAAGGTTAAAGCAGTTTTTTCTGCCCTGTCCATGGCATCACCTCCTTATGGTTGAGTTTGGCCCCTTGAAACCATAACCAAATAGGTAGAGAGCCACACAAGGGCATAGAAGCCTAACATGAGCAAGAAAAAGGCTACTGCTCCCTTTGGGAAAAAGTCCTCATGCTTCATCGCACACCTCCTATAAGGATTTTTTATAAAAACATAAGTTGCACTTATAAGTATATGCACTTGCATATCTTTTGCCAAGGGATTTTAAAAGAAAAACATTTTCAATAAATGGTTTTAAGATTTAGAAATTAGATTTTCAGAATATTCTTAAAAACACGCCGGGTGAAAAATTGCTTTCTTAGGTGTTGCCTTCATATATTCAAAATTTCATAGTAGGGGCACGCTGCGGCGTGCCCTTACAAAAGGGAAAAAGAAACATTCCTTAGATCTATTGTGTAATAGTAGGTAGCGCGGGCATCCATGCCCGCGTCTTTTGATTAATTTTTTTACACAGGCAATAGCCTGGGCTACCTTTTACAAAGCCATGCAGGGGAAAATAGCTGTTGTGTTATACACAAGGGACCTTTTGAATCTCTCACCCAGCATAATCTTAGGCTTATAATATCTTCCATGGGTAATGTGCTTGTTGTTTATGATAGCAGGACGGGAAATACGAAAAAGATGGCGGAGCTTGTTTATGAGGGTGCAAGGCGGGTTGAGGGTATAGAGGTAAGGCTAAAGCATGTGGATGAGGCTACAAAGGAGGATGTGTTGTGGTGTCATGGCCTTGCCGTTGGCACACCTACCCATATGGGCATAGTATCTTGGAAGATAAAGAGGTTCTTTGACGATGTGGTAGGGGATCTTTGGGGAAGCATAGATGGGAAAATAGGCTGTGCCTTTTCTTCTTCGGGTGGTTGGGGAGGTGGCAATGAGGTAGCTTGCCTTTCTGTCCTTTATATGCTTTTAAACTATGGCTTTCTTGTCTTTGGCTTGCCCGATTATGTGGGAAAGAAGTTTACCCTACACTATGGCGCGGTGGTGGCGGGTGAGCCAAGAAGTCAAGAGGAGAGGGAGGCATGCCTAAGGCTTGGAGAAAGGCTTGCCCAGTACGTTGCCTTTATCTACGATGGCAGAAGGGAGCTGATAGATAAAATAAGAAGCTTTGAAGGGAAATTTCCCTGGTAAGCCCTTGTAATAAGCTCTGAAATAAATATATTAATATCCTTGTAAAGCCATGAAGGTATGGATAAACGGTAAAGAAAGGGAAGTGAAGGAAGGTACAAACTTGTTAAGCTTGTTGGAAGAGCTAAGGGTGGAAGTAAGGCCCGTGGGCTTTGCGGTGGCGGTAAACGAAGAGGTTGTGCCCAAAGGCAATTACAAGGATTACATACTAAAGGAAGGGGACAGGGTAGAGATAGTAAATATTGTAGGAGGTGGATAGATGCTTGATTATGAAAGGTTGCTTGAGGAGGACTATTTAGAGATAGCGGGCAAGCGTTTTCGTTCAAGGCTTATTATAGGTTCTGGTAAGTTTAAAAGCTTTCAAGAAAACAAGGAGGTTCTTGAAGCTTCGGGCGCGGAGATTATAACGGTGGCTGTGCGTAGGGTAAACATAACAGACCCCACAAAGGAAAACCTTCTTGACTACATAGACCCAAAGAAGTACCAGATCCTTCCCAACACCGCCGGATGTTATACCGCAGAAGAAGCCATAAAAACTGCCATGCTCGCAAGGGAAGCCACGGGAATAAACTGGATAAAGCTTGAGGTTATAGGAGATCAGAAGACCTTGCTTCCCGACATGGAACAGACCTTAAAAGCCGCAGAGTTTTTGGTAAAGGAAGGCTTTGTGGTCCTTCCCTACATCTTTGACGACCCCGTTTACGCCAAAAAGTTTGAGGATGTGGGTTGTGCAGCCGTTATGCCCCTTGCAGCCCCCATAGGCTCCGGCTTGGGCTTGCAGAACCCCTACAACTTGATCTTTATAAAAGAGGCAGTTTCCGTACCGGTTATAGTGGATGCTGGCATAGGGAGCGCGGCAGACATCCCGCCCGTTATGGAGCTTGGCGTGGATGCCATCTTAACAAACACAGCCCTTGCGGAGGCAAAGGATCCTATAAAGATGGCGGTTGCCATGAAGTATGCCACCATAGCGGGTAGACTTTCTTACTTGGCGGGCAGGATGCCCAAAAGGACCTACGCCGTCCCCTCCTCACCCCTAAAGGGCATTCCCTTTAAGACATGATAGACGCAATAGTAGTAGGTGCGGGTATATCGGGGCTTTCTCTTGCCGCCCATCTAAAAAGGGAGGGCTTTGAAGTAAAAGTCCTTGAAAAGGAAGAAGTGGAGGGGGGAAACATACAAACCATCAAAAGGGATGGCTTTGTGCTGGAGCTTGGACCTCAGACCATACTGGCAGACCAGAAGGTAGAGGAGTTTTTACAAAAGGTAGGCATAGAGCCCCAGTACGCCCAAGATCAGGCAAAGATAAGGTACATATACAAAAAGGGCAAGCTTATACCCTTGCCCATGTCCCCTATAAGCTTTTTAACATCCCCCCTTTTTTCCCTTTTTGGTAAGCTTAGAGTCCTAAAAGAGCCCTTTATAGCACCTTCCATAAAAAAGGAAGAAAGCGTAGAGGAGTTTGTTGTAAGAAGGCTTGGGAAAGAGTTTTTGGATTATGTGGTTGCTCCCTTTATATCGGGGGTTTACGCGGGAGATCCCAAGGAGCTTTCGGTAAAGTACGCGGTAAAAAGGGTTTATGAATTGGAGCAGAAGTTTGGAAGCCTTATAAAGGGAGCCATAAAGCTAAAGGCCCTTGGACCCGGTGGAAGGCTGATATCCTTTGAAGGTGGAAACCATACCCTTATAAAAAAGCTCGGAGAAGGTTTGGACCTTGAGAGGGAGAATGTGGTTTTAAGGATAAGGAGGAAGGTGGATAGGTTTGTGATAGATGCAAAAGGGGGAAAGTATGAGGCAAGGTCTGTGATCATATCTGCACCGGCCACCTCAGCAAGCTATCTTTTGAGGGAGATCTCATGGAGTGCTTCTCAGATCTTTGACCAGATATACTATGCTCCCGTGGTGGTAGTTCATGCGGCAGTTGATAAAGGCTCTGTGCCACCGGGCTTTGGCTTCCTTATCCCAAGGGTAGAAAAGAAAAGGATGTTGGGTGTCCTCTTCTCCTCCCAAATCTTCAAAGACAGGGCTCCGCAGGATAAGGAGCTTTTAACCATCTATCTGGGAGGAGCTACAGACCCAGAGGTGATAGACTATGAAGAGGAGAGGATCTTTTCTTTGGTAGAAAAGGAGCTGAGAGAAACCCTTTTTGTGAACAGAGTGGAGTTTTTGAACCTTACAAGATGGAAGAGGGCAATACCCCAATACACCCTTGGCTACGGGAAGTACCTTGAGCTTGCAAAGACCCTTGAACAGGAAAACCCCGGGCTTTTCCTAACGGGAAACTACCTTTATGGAGTTTCTGTGGCAGACTGCATCAGAGCCTCTTACAAAGTGGCCCAAAAAGTAAAGGAGTTTTTAACAAGAAGATAGCACCCTTTTTAAGATCTCTCCCAGCCTTGGATGATGGGAGCCCTTCCAATAAACCTTTCCACAGTTGGGGCATAGGGTAAAATCCTCACCGTAGATGTATACCATAGGCGGTATCCTTTCCTTTACCTTTTCCCTGTCTACGGTAATAAGCTCCGTATTACAGTAGTAGCAGCGGTTTAACCTCAACTCTCCCTTGATGTTAAAGTATTTTAAAAGCAGGCACAGTTGGACCTTCCAATCCTCCTTTGGCAATACCAAGTAGTTCACGCCCCAAGCCTTTAGATGTCTTTCCAGCTTTCTTGATGTGGTTATAAAAACCCTGTCTGGGTATTGCAGTACCTTTCCCTTTTTTACTTCACCCTGCAATATAAGGGCATCCACACCAAGGAGCCTGAGCCAGTGGGCTAACTTATCAAGCCCCGATTCAAGCAAAAACCTCCTCAAGCTCCTCCTTTCTTAGGACCTCCTCGGGATGGGCTATCCTTCCCAAAAGGGCGCTTGCGGCCACTACTGCAGGGTTTGCCAGATAGGCTTCGCTCTTTGGATGCCCCATCCTTCCCGGGAAGTTCCTGTTGGAGGTGGATATACACCTTTCTCCCTCTGCCAGTATGCCCATATGACCACCAAGGCAGGGACCGCAGGTGGAGACAGAAACGGAGCATCCCGCCTCAAGGAAGATGTCTATGAGACCTTCTTTTAGAGCTTGCATATAAACCTGCTTTGAAGCCGGTATAACTATACATCTTACATAAGGATGCACCTTTTTACCCTTTAAGATCTTCGCCGCTATCCTTAGGTCCTCTATCCTTCCATTGGTGCAAGAACCTATAAAGGCTTGGTCTATGCTAATATGGGTGGATTGGGAAACGGGATGTACGTTGGAAGGTAGGTAGGGCCATGCCACAAGGGGCTCTATCTTGCTTGCGTCCCACTCATACACCACTTCATAGTTGGCATCTGGGTCGCTTTGGTATATTTTCCAAGGCTTTTGCGCCCTTTGGGATACATATTCTACGGTCTTTTCATCGGGGGCTATTATCCCGCTTTTCCCGCCAGCCTCTATTGCCATATTGGCTATGGTAAGCCTTTGCTCCACGGAGAGGCTTCTTATGGCTTCTCCGTCAAACTCCATGGCCTTGTAAAGGGCTCCATCCACCCCTATCTGTCCTATGGTATACAGAATCAAGTCTTTACCAGATACCCACGGCTGCAACTTACCATAGAATATGAACTTCATAGTGGGTGGCACCTTTAGCCAAGTTTCTCCCGTCGCCATGGCATAGGCTATGTCGGTAGAGCCCATACCCGTGGCAAAGGCTCCAATGCCTCCGTAGGTGCAAGTGTGGGAGTCCGCCCCCACCACCAGGTCTCCGGGCACCACTATCCCCCTTTCGGGAAGTATGGTATGTTCTATACCCTCACCCTCTTGGAAAAACCACTTTATGCCATGCCTTTTGGCAAACTCCCTTACTACCTTTGCCTGCTCGGCAGACTTTATATCCTTTGCGGGCACAAAGTGGGAAAGCACAAGGGCTATTTTTTCCGGGTCAAAGACCCTATCTATGCCATACTTTTCCAAAACCTTTATGGCCAAGGGTGCAGTCACATCGTTGGCCATAACAAGGTCCACTTTTACGGTGATTAGATCCCCGGGATAGACCTCTTTCTTGCCTGCATGGTCTGCCAGTATCTTTTCTGTGATGGTCATACCCATCATCCAGCCTCCTTCACTTCATTTTCTTTCTTCTCTTCTGCCTTAAGCTCATCCTTCTTACACTCGTTTTTAACCTCCACGCCATAAAGCCTTAGTATTTCTACCACCTCTTCGCAAGACATGGTTTCTTTTTCCAAAAGCCTTTTAACCACCGCTTGTATAGCCTCCTTGTGTTCTAAAACTATACTCTTGGCATCCTCATAGGCCTTTGTAAGTATATTCCTAACCTCTTCATCTATCTCCCTTCTTAGCTCTTCGCTTATATCTACGGAGGTGGTCATCCCGCCAAGGAAGGGGTTTACAGTCCTTCTTACCGCCAAAGGTCCCACCCTTTCGCTCATACCCCACATAGAAACCATTCTATAAGCCAACTCTGTAGCCCTTTGCAAGTCGTTCTCCGCTCCTGTGGTAATACCTTCCTTACCATAAAAGACCTCCTCCGCCACACGCCCGCCCATGAGGGTAAGGATTCTACCATAAAGGTCTTGCTTATCATACATATGCTTATCGTCTATGGGAAGCTGCTGGGTCACGCCAAGGGCCATTCCCCTTGGTATTATGGAGACCTTATGGAGGGCGTCGGAGCCCGGTACCATTAAGCTAATTATGGCATGTCCCATCTCATGGTAAGCTATCTTTTCCTTCTCTTTTGGAGATATGACCATCCCTTTCCTTTCAAGGCCCATGGTAACCCTGTCTATGGCATCTTCTATGTCTTGCATCTCTATGGCCTCTTTGCCCCTTCTTGCTGCAAGGAGAGCTGCCTCGTTCATAACATTTTCAAGGTCTGCGCCCGTAAAGCCCGGGGTTGCCCTTGCCACTATCTCAAGGTCCACATCGGGTGATAGCTTTTTACCCCTTGCGTGTACCTTCAGTATCTCATACCTTCCCCTTACATCGGGCCTTGGAATGAATATCTGCCTGTCAAACCTGCCGGGCCTCAAGAGGGCTGGGTCAAGTATGTCGGGCCTGTTGGTGGCGGCTATAACTATTATGCCCTCTGAAGTGTCAAAGCCGTCCATTTCAACCAAAAGCTGGTTGAGGGTTTGCTCCCTTTCATCATGACCGCCGCCAAGGTTTATGGCACCCCTTGAGCGACCCACTGCGTCTATTTCATCTATGAAGATGATACAAGGAGCATGCTTTTTTGCCGTGTCAAAGAGGTCCCTTACACGGGCAGCGCCCACACCCACAAACATCTCCACAAAGTCCGATCCGGAGACGGATATAAAGGGCACATGAGCTTCACCAGCTATAGCTTTGGCAAGCAAGGTTTTGCCCACGCCCGGTTCACCATAAAGCAAAACTCCTTTTGGCGGCCTTCCCCCAAGCCTTTGAAATTTAACAGGATCCTTTAGATATTCAATTATCTCCTTTACCTCCTCCTTTACCTCTTCCATGCCAGCCACATCCTTTAAAGTTACCTTTGGCTTTTCGTCTATATAGACCTTTGCCCTGCTTTTACCAAAGCTAAAGGCCCTTGAAGTAGGGTTTCCTCCGCCGCTTACCTGCCTCATCATGTATATCCAAATACCTATAAAGAGCAATATGGGAAGCCAAGAAATAAGGAAGGGCATAAGCCAGCCACTTTCCTGAACCGCCACCTCCACCCTTACGCCCTTTTCTATTAGCTTGTTAACAAGGTCTGAGCCGGGGGGGATACCCGTTTCTATCTTTTGACCTTCTGTAGTTATACCTGTCAATATGTTATCCTTTATCTTTACCTCTTTTAGCTTACCCTGATCTGCAAGCTCTAAAACGGTATTTATAGGAGTTCTTACGGCGGCATGCCCTCTATTACCTTCAAAAAGGTTAAAGGCCAAAACCATAAAACCTAAAAGTATGATCCATACAAAAAAGCTTTTCATCCACTGCATTCCTGTACCTCCACACTTAAGAATTTAATAATAATCATGTGTTAGGGCTTTTCAAGTAGGACCCCCTTTTTATACTTCTTATGGCCCTTTCTATGTCTTTAAAGTTCCTTAGGTTGTAAACTCTGTATATAACCCTCCTCTGTATTGCCGTAGGAAGTTTAAAAAAAGCCTTTCTGTTTAATGCCGTACCACTAAGCACTCTACTTATGGCCTCTTGAGTCAAGCCCTCCAAGACCTCCTCTTCCTCCCTTAGAATCTCCCTAAGCCTCAAAAAGCTTTCCTCAAGCTTTGGATTTATTTTCTTAAGCTCTGGGACTACCCTATGTCTTATAAGGTTCCTTGCTATCTCTAAGCTGTAGTTGGTAGAATCTTCAACCCACCTCTCCCCCTTTAGTCTTACAAAATCTTCTATCTCTTCCCTCTTAACAAGATAAAGGGGCCTTACTACATTCCCCTCCCTTTCTTCAAAGCCCAAAAGGCCCTCCCTGCCCGAGCCCCTTGTAAGCCACAACAGCATAGTTTCCACAAGGTCGTTAAGGTGGTGGGCTGTGGCTACAAGGTCAAAGCCTTCCTTTTTTCTTATCTCTTCCAAGGCTTGATAGCGTAGCTCCCTTGCCCTTGCCTCCAGATTGCCCCTCTTGGTATCTATATTTAACCTCTTTACAAAGATCTCAAGGCCTTTGCTTTTGGCAAATTCTAAACAGAAAACCTCATCTCTAAAAGACTCCTCCCCCCTTATGCCGTGGTTTATGTGTGCAAGGGCAAGCCAACCTATACCCAAAAACTCCTTTAGCTCCAAAAGGGCAAGGGACAAAGCTACCGAATCCACACCGCCGGAAAAAGCCACCAAAAGCCTTGCACCTTTTGGTATAAGTTTTTTCCTCCTTTGAAGGGTTGCCACCTTTCTCAACAGAACATGGTACTTCATGCCTTGAGCCTTTTCTTCACCTCCTCGTAAAAGGGATGGGGTACGCCCTCAAGATGAAGCCTTTCAAGAAGCGCAAGAGCCTTTGCCTTCTCCCCCTTTTTCTCAAGAAGATAGACCATAATCTCATAGGAGTTTATCTGCGGTAAGCTTCCGCCAGTTCTTTCCTTTAGCTCCTCCTTGTATTCATCAAAAAGGTCAAGGTCCATAGAAGCATACCTTTCCATCCTTTCAAAGTCCTTTAGCTTTTGAGAAAGCATGAGTAAATCGTTAAGTATAAGGTGCTTTTCATAAGATGATTGGGCAAAGTCAAAGGCTTTCAAATATAACCATTCTGCATCCTCATACCTTCCATCAAGGAGGGCAGTCTGGGCAAGGGTTCCAAGGAAGGTGGCTTTGGTATATCCGGGGTTTTTTACCTCTCCACTGTCAAAATGCTTGGCTTTAAGGGGAAATTTCATGTCCTTTATGCTTTTTAAGGAAAAAAAGTATTTAACGCGCTTTTGGTCTTTTGGATCCAAGCCTTCATACCAATCCCAAAGGTCAAGGACCTTTAAAATACCCCCCCTTTCTCTGAATATGCGAAAAACCTTACCAATCATAGGTACTTCCAACACCCTCTATTATCATTCCCCTCTTTACCTCTCTTATTTGATTGTATTCGTCCACATAAACCAAAAGAGGCCTGTAGCTTTTCAACTCCTCTTCATTGAAAAGACCATAGGAAGCTATTATAACTATATCGCCTACAGCTCCAAGCCTTGCGGCAGCACCGTTTAACCTTACCTCGCCAGAGTATTTTGGCGCGGGTATTACATAGGTGGAAAAGCGGGCACCGTTGCTTACATTGTAAACCTCTATCTTTTCAAAGGGTAAAAGGTTTGCCGCCTCCATAAGGGCAAGGTCAAGGGAAAGGCTTCCTTCATAATGAAGCTCTGCACCGGTGATCTTAGCCCTATGCACCTTGGACTTCAACATAAACCTTTGCATCTCTACCTCCAAAGGGTATAAATATATAAATATACGCCAGATATACGCTGGGTGGGAAATTAAATAAGCTTGCATAATAAGGCGTAGCACAGGTATTCTTGCCTGTGTAAAAAAGATTTAACCAAAAGGCGCGGGCATTCATGCCCGCGCTACCTTCCATAAAACAAAATCATGGTGCGTCCACCTAAAGATAATCTCTTACTTTGCCTCAAACACAGTTAACTGTAAGAGATGGACTTGCCCCGCCCTTTTGTTTTGTGGATCCGTGAAGAATTCAAAATAAAGTATAGGATAAAATTACTACCATGAGGGTGGTAAAACTTTTTCTGATACTCTTGGTTCTTGCCTTTGCCATGGTGCCTGAGATGAAGTTAAAAAGGGTGCATGGCAATGTTTATATGGTTAGAGGCCTTGACGCCTTGCCTTCTTTGGAAAACAGGGGCTTTATGTCCAACGCCTTTGGAGTGCTTACAAGGGAAGGATGGGTGGTCATAGATGCCCTATCTACCCCCGAGCTATCCAAGGAGTTTGTGGATAACCTAATGCGTGTAAAAAGGGCCCCCATAAGGTATGCCATCATAACCCACCACCATCCAGACCATTGGTATGGAGCCCTTACCTACGAAAAAATGGGAGCAAAGATAATAGCCCACAAAAAGCTTTTGGACTTTTATCAGTCGGGGGAGGCTCATGCAGCCCTAAAGGCAAACAATGAGAGGTTTAAAGGGCTATACAGCGGCGTAGTTCTTGTGGCACCTCACATAGTAGTAGAAGATCGCACAAGGCTAAAGGTTGGTGATACTATCTTTGAGATAATCTCCATGGCTCCAGCCCATACGGACAACGACCTTGTAGTGTATATGCCTACGGAGAAAATCCTCTTTACGGGAGACCTTGTATACAAGGATAGAATACCCTTTATGGGAGACAGGGGAGCAAGCTCAAAGGGATTGATAAAAGCCCTTGAAAGGATAAAGGCAATGGACGCAAGAATGCTGTTGGGTGGTCATAATGAACCCATGGATATGTCTGCGGTAGATTACACCCTTGGATATGTAAGCTTTCTGAGGGAAAGGGTCAAAAGGTTAAAGGAAGAGGGCAAAAGCTTGGATGAAATAAAGGAAGCTTTAAGGCATAGCCCTTACGAGAAGGCTGTAATGTATGAGAATTTCCACAATGCCAACATATTTAGAGTAGATTTTGAACTGGATATGGAGGAGCAATGAAAGTAGGTGTTATAAGCTTGGGATGTGCTAAGAATTTGGTGGATACGGAGGTGCTTCTGGGAAAGCTAAAGGCTGGCGGAGCAAAGCTTGTAAATGATCCAAAAAAGGCGGATGTAATCGTTATAAACACCTGCGGCTTTATAGAACCTGCCAAGCTTGAAGCTATAGAAACCATCCTTGAGTTTGCCCAAAGGAAAAAGGTTATAGTGATGGGTTGTCTGGTTCAAAGGTACAAAGAGGAGCTTCAAAGGGAAATACCGGAGGTCAAAGCCTACTTTGGCACGGAGAGCTGGGATGAGGTGGTAGAATTTCTCGGCTTAAAAAGCTCAAAGGATTCAAAGAGGGTGATAACCACGCCCAAATCCTACGCATACCTAAAGATATCGGAAGGATGTAGCCGCCTATGCTCCTTTTGTGCCATACCGCTAATAAGGGGCAGGCACAGGTCAAGGCCCATGGAAGAAATCCTAAAAGAGGCAAGGGAAATTGCCCAAGAGGGCATAAAGGAACTCTGCATAGTCTCCCAAGACACCACCTACTACGGAAGAGATCTGCATGGCGGCAGCTCCCTCACCAAGCTCCTTGAGGAGCTTGAAAAGGTAGAGGGGATAAAATGGATAAGGTTGCTGTACTTGTACCCTACAGAGGTTGAGGATTCTCTTCTTGAATACATGGCAGGGTCGGAAAAGGTGGTCCCATACTTTGACATCCCCCTTCAACACATATCCACACCGGTTTTAAAAAGTATGAGGAGAGGCTATGATGAAGCCTTTGTAAGAAGGCTCATAGAGAGGATAAAGGACAAGCTACCAAACGCCGTACTTAGAACCACCTTCATAGTGGGCTATCCTACGGAGAGCCCCAAAGATTTTGAAAAGCTTTTGTCCTTTGTATCGGAGGGCCACTTTCATTGGGTAGGCCTTTTTACCTACTACAGGGAGGAGGGAACCCATGCCTATTCCTTAGGAGATCCCATAGATGAAAAGGAGAAGGAAAGGAGAAAGGAGAAGATATTGGAGGTCCAAAGGGAGATAACTCAGGCCAAAAATCAAGAGTTTGTTGGCAAAGAGCTGGAGCTTTTGGTGGATGGATTTGATGAGGAGTTTGGATATGTACCAGTAGGTAGGATATACGCCCAAGCCCCAGAAGTAGACGGGCTAACTTACATAGAAACGGAGAAAAACCTAAAAGCGGGAGATATAATAAGGGTTAGGATAACTCAGGTGGGAGGGTATGATTTGGGAGCGGAGGAAGTTTAGTGATCGTAGAAAGGAGGTAGCACGGGCATACTGCCTGTGTAAAAAGATTTAAACAAAAGGCAAGGACGAGGATGCCCGCGCTACTTCTATAGTGGTTCAAAACAATTGGGTGGACTTTGTCCTGCCCCCACGGTTAAATATATAGAGCCTCTCACCCTGTGCGCAAGAAGTATAATTTATCTCTATGCCAGAATTTCAAAGTGTAAGAGGCTTTCATGAACTTTTTGGAGAAGAGCTCAAAAAGTTTAGATATGTTTCAAACCTTATAAGGGAGAAGCTAAAGCTTTATAACTTTGAGGAAATAGTGCTTCCCGTGGTGGAATACCTTGAAGTTTTTCAAAGGAGTATAGGGGAAGCCACGGATATAGTGCAAAAGGAAATGTTTGCCTTTCAAGACAGGAAGGGTAGGTGGCTTGCCCTAAGGCCCGAGGGCACCGCAGGTGCAGTAAGAGCCTATGTACAAAATAGACTGTATGCCCTAAAGCCCTATACAAAGCTCTTTTACGAAGGTCCCATGTTCCGTTATGAACGCCCACAGGCCGGTAGGTACAGGCAGTTTCATCAGATCGGTGCCGAGGTCTTTGGTTCTTTAGACCCCCTTGTAGATGCAGAGGTAATCCAGCTTGTTTATGAAATTTTGTCGGAGATAAAAGTAAGAGCTATCATAGAGATAAACTCCATAGGTTGTAAGGTCTGCAGACCAGCTTATAGAGAGGCTTTAATAAATTACCTTAATACAGTTGAAGGTAGCCTTTGTGAGGTTTGTGTGGATAGGAAGGATAGGAACCCCCTTAGGGTGCTTGATTGTAAAGTGCCCACTTGTAAAGAGGCGGTTAAAGAGGCTCCAAAGATGGTAGACTTTCTTTGTGAGGAATGCTCTCAACATTACTCAAAGCTAAAGGAGTACCTAACAGCCCTTTCCATACCTTACAAAGAGAATACAAACTTGGTAAGGGGATTGGACTATTACACAAAGACTGTTTTTGAGGCAGTTTCCACAGACCTTGACATAACCGTTATAGCAGGTGGAAGGTATGATTATCTTGTGGAGGAGTTTGGAGGACCACCCACACCAGCCATAGGCTTTGCCGTGGGTGTGGAAAGGCTTTCCATGCTTGTAAAAGACCTTCCGCCAGAAGAGCCCCTGTATATGGTCTTACCCTTTGGCGATGTTATGGACTACGCCCTTATGGTGGCCAAAAGCCTGAGGTCGGAAGGTAAAAGGGTAGAAGTTTCTTACAGAAAGGGTGGTCTAAAAAAGCAGCTTGAGTTTGCCCATAGGATAGGGGCTAAGTATGCAGTTATAATAGGTGAAGAGGAAAAGTTGGGTAGCTTTTATACGCTAAAGAACATGGAAACGGGAGAGCAGGTAAGGGTAGAACTTAGCCCTATCCTTTAACAAAGCTAAGGAAAACTGTATAATCCTTTTTTATCCTAACATTTAAGCTAAAACCATATCTTTTAACCACCTCCCTTGTTAATTCAAAGCCCAATCCTATCCCAGGTTTTTCCACATGGCTTACATCATTTTTGATTATCAAAATACCAACCTTGGGGCATATTTTGATATGCACCCTACTTTTTGAATGCCTTACCGCATTTCCAACCAAGTTATAGAGCACATCCTCAAGGTCTGCCCTATCCATAAAAACCTTCATATCCCTTAAGTTAAGTATCAACTTTTTCCTCTTAAGCTCTTCCTCAAAATAGGTTAAGCTTTCTAAGATAAGTTCTTTTAAGTTAAGGAAAGACTTCTCCAATTTTCTATTTTCTCTTGCCAAATTGATGAATATGCTAAAATCTTTATAGGCTTTTAATACACTTTTTTCTATCCTTTGTATATTTTTATCCTCTGGATATGATTTTTTTAATAAGGTTGTCAAGACCTTTTGAGTAGACATAAAGTTTCCTAATCGGTGGGTTAGAGCCAGCATCAACCTTTTTATCCACTCTTCCTTTTCTCTAATCCTTTTTATGTAGCTTTCTATCACCGTTTGGTATAAGAAAACAAGAGCAAAAACCAAGAAAAACTCTACTATAAGAAGCCTTTCCATAAGCTGATTCATCCTTTCATTAAGGTAATCCTTTTTAATGCCTATTTTTATACCTCCAAGTGGATTTGTGGGATCTTCAAAGATATAAACTCTATATAGGTTTTCTGGAGAGGGATTTATTACCACCCTTTCATCACCCTTATATGCCCTGTTGTGTAGATAAATGGTAAAACTTGTATGGGCAAGCCTGTACATATGCTCCTCCTCTATCTTTTTTACCTCAAGGAACACGGTAAGGTTGATAAGGCCAAAGCCCAGAACCAAAAGAAGGGAGAGATAAATATAAAGCCAGAGCTTTTCAAGGCTCAACTTTGTATCCCCAGCCCTTTTGTGAGATTATGAAGCCCTCTGGCAGTAGCCTTCTTAAGTTCTTTATGTGAGCCCTAACTACCTCATCACCCACCGCCTCATCACCCCATACATAGTTAAGCAACTCTTCTGTACATACATACCTTCCCCTGTTTTCCACCAAGTACTTTAGCAAAAGCCAGTCCTTTTTAGTAAGGTTTATTTGTTTACCATCAACCCATACCCTGCCAGCCTCAAGGTCTATCTCTAGTTTACCAAGCCTTAGCCTTTCTTGCTTTACAACCCTCCTATGCAAGGCTTTTATCCTTAGGAGCAATTCCCTCGGTTCAAAGGGCTTTGTAAGATAGTCATCTGCGCCAAGGGAAAAACACCTTTCCTTGTCCTCAAGCCTCCCCTTTGCCGTAAGTATGAGCACTGGTGTGTTGTTCCCCCTTTTCCTTAGCTCCTTTAAAAGATCCTCACCACTCACATACGGCATCATAAGGTCCAGCACTATCACATCATAACAAGACACCTCAAGCAAATCAAAAAACTCCCTGCTATCTTCTATCCAATCTACCACAAGCCCTTCCGAGCTTAAATACTCTTTTAAAGACTTCCCCAAAAGGCTATCATCTTCTACCAGCAAAACCTTCACAGGTTTAAATTATAAATTCAATTGCCTCCCTTATATGTCTTACTGGAAAGATCTCAGCCCCTTCCAACTCTACCATGGACCCTCTTGGTACTATGGCCCTATTGTAGCCAAATCGTAGCCCCTCTCTTAGCCTTTCTTCTGCAAAGTGTACAGCCCTTACCTCACCAGACAAGCCAAGTTCTCCAAAGATTATAAAATCACCCACGGGCTTATCCTTCACAGAGCTAACTATTGCCAAGGCTACGGCAAGGTCTATGGCTGGCTCCTCCACCCTTACCCCACCCACTATGTTAACAAACACATCTCTATCCCTTGTGAATACCTTTGCCTCCTTCTCAAGCACGGCGAGTATTAGAGATAGTCTGTTGGGGTCAAAGCCTTGCGTCCTTCTCTGTGGAGTAGTATAGAGTGCATGAATGGTAAGCGCCTGAACTTCAAGCAAAACTGGCCTGCTGCCTTCCTTTTGTGGAAAGATGACGCTGCCGGAAGATCCAACCCTTTCTTGGAGGAAAAAGGCGGAGGGCTCCAAGACTTCCTCAAGCCCATAGCTGGACATTTTAAAAACTGCCACATTTCCGCTTGCACCAAATCGGTTTTTGACCACCTTTACCACCCTGTAGAAGTTGAACCTTTCTCCTTCAAAATAAAGCACGGTATCCACAAGATGCTCAAGCACCTTTGGACCAGCCAACAAACCTTCTTTGTTTACCTGACCTACCATAAACAAAGGAATTCCCAAGGATTTACAAGCTTCCGCCATACTAAAGGCGCACTCCTTTACCTGTGCCACAGAGCCCGGAGAAGACTCAAGGCTTGAGCTGTATATGGTCTGTATGGAGTCAACCACAATCAAAGAGGGTTCTTCTACTTTGACCGCTTCCAGGAGGTTTTCAAGGTTTGTTTCTGGAAAGATTAAAAGCCTTTCCGAATCTATGTTTAGCCTTTTGGCTCTCATGGCAATCTGGGAAGGTGATTCTTCACCAGATATGTACAAAACCTTTCCATAGTTCTTTGAAAACCTATCCGCCAACTGCAAAAGCAAGGTGGATTTGCCTATGCCCGGCTCTCCAGCCAACAGTATCACTTGACCCTTTACAACCCCACCACCGAGGGCTTCATCAAGGGCAGAAAAGCCTGTGGTTAATCTATGTGGTAGGTCTTCAACCCAGCTAAGGATGGGTTTGGGTGGTTTGTAAGGTGTGGCAAGGCTTGAGGTCTTGGGTAGATCCTTCTCTTCCACCATACTGTTCCAAGAACCACAGGAAGGACACCTTCCCATCCATTTGGTGCTTGAGTACCCACACTCTTGACAGACAAAGTAGCTTTTTTCCTTTTTCATCCAAAGATTTACGCACTTAAGCTTTACTTTGAACTATAAGGCTCCAAATGAGATAGGCCACAGGTTCTGGCACTATTACAGTTTTTCTGTTAGAGCTTTGGCTAAGCACCTCATGAAGTTCTGTCCTTATAACCGCATTGCCTGTAAGTTCAAAGAGCACATCTATATAATCTTCCAAAGCTCTAAGCATATCCCTTGCATCTTTAAAATAGGCTATGCCTTTTTCCTTAGCCAGCTTAACGCTTTCAAGCTCTTCCCTTGGTTCTGCTACGGCTACATTTATGCGCCTCAAGGTTAAACCTCCAAGGAGTATTATAATATATACGTCGGGTGAGAAATTTAGCAAGCTTTTTACATAACAAGGCGTAGCACAGGCAATTTCTCAAAAACGCGGGCAAGGATGCTCACGCTACCCACTATTATGCAATAACCCTAAGTAAGTCAAAAGTACTATACATGCATCAAAAGGCAATTTCTTACCCGGCGTTTTTAGGCTTATAATTATAAGCTATGGGAAAATTGAGAGTTCAAGACGTAGCAAAGGAGCTTGGCGTACCGGTAAAAAAAATAAGGGAAGTGCTCAAAGAGTGGGGCATAGAAAAGGGTAATTTTGCTTACCTTAATGAAGAAGAACTTCAAATTGTTTATGATAACCTTTTACCTTCAAAGGAAAGGCCTGAGGTTATAGAAGAAGCTGTCCAAATAATAGAAAAGCCAAAGGAAGAGAAAAAGCCAAAGGAACAGGGTCCTAAGCTTCAAAAGACGCAGGAGCAAAAGGCTAAACAGTTTGCAAGGGAATCTACCGTGGTGAAAAAGGAAAAAGCGCACGAAAGGGAAAAAACACGCAAGGTGGAAGAGAAAAGACCCTTTCCTCCAAGAACCCCATCCCTACCACCCATGCCCCCACCTCGCGAGCAAAAAGTGGAGGAAAAACCACAAAAATCTCAACCACCTAAGGAAAAGCTAAGCAAGGGAGAAGAGCAAATACTTAAAAAATTGGAACAGCAGATAAAGAAGGAAAAAAGGGAGGAGAAGGAAGAGGAAATTAAGATAGTTCAAATACCAGAAGTTATAACGGTTAGAGAACTGGCAGAATTGATGAAGGTTCCACCCAATCAAGTGATGGCAGAGCTTCTAAAAAGAGGCATACTGGCAACTATAAACCAAGTAGTCCCATCTGAGGTAGCCCTCCAGGTGGCGGAAGCACTGGGCTTCCTTGCGGAGATAAAAAGGGAAGAAGTGAAGGAAGAGGAGGAGGAAAGGGTTGAAGAGGGTGGGGAACCAAGGCCGCCTGTAGTTGTAGTTATGGGCCATGTGGACCATGGGAAAACCACCTTACTGGATACCATAAGGAAAACAAGGGTGGCAGAAAAGGAAAAGGGCGGTATTACACAACACATAGGTGCCTCCGTGGTAGAAATGCCAGACGGAAGGAAGATAACCTTTCTTGATACACCCGGACACGAGGCCTTTACTTCCCTAAGGGCAAGGGGGGCTCAGGTTACAGATATTGCCGTACTTGTGGTGGCCGCCGATGACGGTGTTATGCCTCAAACCATAGAAGCCATAAACCATGCCAAAGCCTTTAACGTTCCAATCATTGTGGCGGTGAACAAAATAGATAAGCCGGGGGCAGATCCGCAAAGGGTAAGGAGGGAGCTCTCCGAGCTTGGACTTATTCCAGAAGAATGGGGTGGTGATACCATCTTTGTAGATGTTTCTGCAAAAACGGGCCAAAATGTAGAAAGCCTTCTTGAATACATCCTTCTCCTTGCAGACATCCTTGAACTAAAGGCAAACCCTAACAAACGGGCAAAGGGAACTATAATAGAGTCCAAGCTTGACAAGCAAAGGGGTATAGTTGCCACCGTCTTGGTGCAGGAGGGCACCCTAAGGGTGGGAGATGTGTTTGTAGCCGGTACTACCTACGGTAAGGTAAGGGCGATGTTTGATGATAAGGGAAGGAGGGTCAATTCTGCTGGCCCATCTATTCCAGTGGAGGTGCTTGGCTTTGAAGAACTCCCTATGGCCGGAGATCAGCTAAGGGTGGTAGAAGACGAAAGGAAGGCAAGGCAGATAGCGGAACAGAGAAAGATCAAAAAAGAACAGATGGAGAAGGTTTCAAAGGGCTTTGTGTTAGAAGAGGTTTTCAAAAAGATACAGGAGGGGGAATTAAAAGAGTTAAAGATAATAATTAAGGCAGACACCGTTGGATCCTTAGAGGCTCTTAAGAAATCCTTTACAGAGCTTTCCACCCCGGAGGTTTCGGTTAGGATAATACATGGTGATGTGGGTGGTATAACGGAAAATGATGTGATGCTTGCAAAGGCAAGCGGTGCCATAATAATAGGCTTTAACACCAGACCCGATGTGAAGGCAAGGGAGGTGGCGGAAGCAGAAAAGGTAGATATAAGACTTTACAGCATCATATATGAAGCCATAGAAGATGTGAGGAAGGCTCTAAAGGGTATGCTAAAGGCCGTGGAGAGGGAGGTTATTCATGGCTCTGCTGAGGTTAGGGCTACCTTTAAGATAAAGGGTGTGGGAACCGTAGCCGGTTGTTATGTATTGGAAGGTAAAATTTTAAGGAATGCCAAGGCAAGGCTGATAAGGGATGGTGTAGTTATATTTGACGGCAAAATAGAAAGCCTAAAAAGGTTTAAAGAAGATGTGCAGGAGGTTGCCAAAGGCTTTGAGTGCGGCATAAAGCTAAAGGACTACAATGATGTAAAGGTAGGTGATATTATAGAATGCTACGAAGTGAAGTTAGAAAAGCCTCAATAAGCATAAATGAGGTTTATATTAGTATACAGGGTGAGGGTCTTTTGATGGGCCTTCCCAGCCTTTTTATAAGGATCCAAGGTTGTAATATACGATGCCCATGGTGCGACCAGCCTTCTGCCCTGCCTTTTAAAAGCCCCTCCACAAGCCTTGAAGATCTGATAAGCTTTATAGAAGCATACCCCCACAAACATGTGGTTATAACAGGTGGTGAGCCTTTTACGGAAAGCAGCCTGCCTGAGCTTGTAAAAGAGTTGTTAAGAATGGGCAAGAGTGTGCAGATAGAAACCAACGGTACCTTATGGCAGGAAGACCTTGAAGATGTGGCGGAAAAGATACACATAACCTGTTCTCCAAAGGCTGTGGTCAAGTGGTATGTGCATCCAAAGGTAAGAAAGTACGCAAAGGAGCTTAAGCTTGTAGTGGATGAGCATTTGAGCCTTGATGTGCTGCTTGCCTTTGAAGACTTTCTTAAAAGGTCCTGTGTGGTACTTCAACCGGAAGGCAACAAGCTCAAATTCCTTGAAAAAGCTTTAGATTTACAAAGTAAACTTCTGAGCCTTGGCTATGAGGTTAGGGTTTTGCCCCAGTTGCATAAGCTTCTTGGGCTGAAGTGACTTTTTGAGAGCTTGGGAAGAAATAATCCACTATGGCAAGATACAGAGTCCTTGCAAAACGCTCCTGAAACTCCTCACTTGACATCATAAGAGCCTCCTCTGGATTTGTCATAAAACCTACTTCTACCAAAACGGAAGGGATGCCGGGTGTTTTTAACACCGCAAAGCCTGCCCTTTGAATACCTCTAAAATGTACATCCCTTTGAAGCTCCCTTCCCAAGTTCCTTGCCAACCTTTGACCAAAAACCACGCTTTCATTCAAGGTAACATCCATGGCAAGGTCTGCCAGCACAACTCTTGCCGATTGTGGTATATCAGAACTTCCAAAAACAAGGCTTGCATAGCTATCGCTGTTAACTATATGCTGGCGCTTTCTTTGTGCCGCTTCGGAGGATATGGCAAATATGGTGGTTCCCCTTGCGCTGGGTGATCTTTGGGGATGGGCGTCCGCGTGTATACTTACAAAAAGGTCTGCCCTATTCCTTAGGGCAATATTTGCCCTCTCTTGGAGAGGAACAAAGACATCCCTATCCCGCGTCATAACAACGCGAAACCTTCCATCCTTTTGCAAAAGCTTGGCAAGCCTTTTACCTATAGCAAGCACCACATCCTTTTCCCTTATACCTTTGTGTCCCACCGCTCCCGGGTCATGCCCACCGTGCCCCGGGTCTATCACCACAACCCTCCTTTGGGTTATCACCTGCTTGCCTTTTACCTGACTTATAACCCTTCCCTCACCCTTTGCAATTTCTATATGTTTAAGTATTTTTATGAAGGCTGGGTCTATTATCTCTAAAAGCTCTTCTTCCCCACTTGCCGTCTGTTTTTCTGGTGACTTTTTGTAGACATCCATCACTATTCTAAAGGGTTCTTGCAAGGAAAAGGCTTTCACATAATCAAAGCTTCTTTCAAAGACTACCCTTGTTCCCCATGAGTGCTTGCCTACCCTTGCCCGTACATCCTTTGGAAGGCTTACATTTACCTCCCCCACAATATCCACCACTATTCTTTGAGGATTTTCAAGGGTAAAAACCTTATAATCCACCCTATTATCAAGCTGAAGGACTATACGCTCCTTGTCTGGATAATCCCCTACCCTAACAAGGGCTGTTTGAGAAAAAGCCATACTTAAAAACAGGCTAAAAATTACCAAAATCCTCAGGAACATAAACCTCCTCCTCTGCCTCAGAATATCTGGTTGCCCATGCAGGCCTGGGAAACCTAACTATCATAGGGTTGGGAATGTCCGGTTGGTAAAGTATCATGGTGCCCTTCTTTAGCATTATGGCCCTTTGGCGGAAGCTCCCCGTCAGATACTCATATTCCTTTCCAAGCACTTCGCTTGAGTCCATCCTTCCAAGCACCTTTAGGGCAGAGTTGGCTATAACCCTTTTTTCCACCTCGCTGGCCGTTTGTTGGGCACCTATTAAAATCACACCCAAGCTCCTACCTCTTTCTGCAATATCCAAAACCACATCCTTTATGGGGCTCCAGCCCTCCTTTGGTGCATATTTGTTAAGTTCGTCAAGCACAACAAAAACTTTAGGATCAGGCTTCCCTATACTTTCCTTCTCTTTAAACACCTTCTTTAGTATGGCACCCACTACAAACATCTTGGCTATGCTATGAAGACCACTTATATCTATAACAGAAAGCCTGTTATCTTCCCATTTTGGTGGATTTGAGACCTCACCTAAGAACCTGCTTACATAATCGCAGGCTCTACTGAACCTTCTAAAAAAGGCTTGAACAGTTTGCATTTGGGCTTCGCCAAACCAACTTCTATAAAGGTCGGAGTGCTTATTCTCTTCTTTATCCTTTATAGCCTCCAAAAGCCTCTTCTCAAGGGCCTTTAGGCTGTCTATTTCATTCCCATAATCGTCCAAAAGAAGGCCCTCCGGGCTATTCTGCGCAAGATAATAGAGCCTGTTGGCCACCCTGTCTATAACATAGTGTATGTTTGATACACCCTCTTCCCCCTCCACAAACATAAACCTTATTAGCCCTTCTTCTGCAAACTCCCTCATGCTCCAGTAAAAGGGGGAAACCTTTGAATCTAACCGTTCACAATCGGGTATATTTATATTATTCTCAGAAGGTGGTACATAAAACTTTACATTTTTAAAGGGTTCAGGCTTTAAACCCATAATCCTGTATATCTCTTTGCTTTCCTCATCAAGCTCCTTGTTCCTCTTGTCAAGCCAAAGAAGGTCCTTCCCCTTTACGTTGAAGATGATACCATGCACCCTATCCCTGTCCCCCGCCTTTTCCAAGATGGAATAAAGAAGGAAAAGGGCATAAGAGGTTTTTGTGGCTATGCCCGACATACCCGATATGCTAACATGGGCTCCCTCCACGCCGTTTATAAAATGATAGTTTACATAAACCACATTGCCGTTTCTGTCTATGCCTGCGGGGATCTTTTCCTTCATCTGGTCATAGTAAAGCGCCCTATCAAACTCTACACCTTTGGCCCTATAAACACTATCCCCCGGCGATGGTGGTGCAAAAACCTCAGGCTCTATCCTTGTTATGTTTAGCTTGGCAACGTAGGCTATGTTCACAGGTATTAAACCTTTGTTTACAAGGTGAGCATCATAAACAAACTCTGCCCCTTCAAGGAACTTATGCACCTCACCCACAATGCCGTAGTATTTGACCATCCTGTTTCCTATGCTACTTTCTACATAAAGGACATCATCCAGTTGAACCGTTTGACCCTCCTCAACCCCTATCCAAAACTCCAAAGGACTAATGGGCTTTGTACCAAGAACTATACCTACCCTCATGGATAAAAATATAACACTTTTAAAAGCGGGCGACGGGATTTGAACCCGCGACCTTCTGCTTGGGAAGCAGACGCTCCACCACTGAGCTACGCCCGCTTATGGTATATATTATATTCCTTGCGTATTAACCGGGTGAGAAATTGTTTTTTTTGTAGATGTGTTATGCTTTTGATTTAGATCTATTGCGTAGCAGTAGGTAGTGCGGGTATCCTTGCCCGCGGTTTGAGTTGTTGGCTCTTTCACTATGTAGCACAGACACTCCCGTCTGTGTAATATGCTTTGAACACACAGGCAAGAATGCCTATGCTACCTTTTATAGGGCACGCTGCGGCGTGCCCATACAAAAAGGAAAAAGAAACATTCCTTAGATCTATTGCATAATAGTAGGTAGCGCGGGCAGGGATGCCCGCGTCTTTTGTTTAAATCTTTTTTCACAGGCAGGATGAGTGTCTAACGAGTGGACCACCTATACAAAAATTGGATTACTTTCCCATTGAGTCTTATAATTTCTTATGCGGATATGGTAGATAAGTTATTGTTGGCCTTTCTTGAAGAGGATATAGGGCATACAGATCTAACCACTGAAGGCGTATACAGAGGAGAAAAGGCAAGGGCTGTGGTGGTGGCTAAGGAAGGGGGGGTTTTGGCCGGTGTGGGCTTTGCCCTTAGGGTCTTTGAGCTCTTGGGTGGTGTGAAGCTTATAGAAAGTTTTAGGGATGGTGAAGAGTTTTCAAAGGGTGATGAGGTGCTTGTGTTGGAGGGCCCCGCAAATGTATTTTTAAAGGGTGAAAGGGTAGCCTTAAACTTGATGCAAAGGCTAAGCGGTATAGCCACGCTCACAAGAGAGTTTGTAAGGGCTTTGGAGGGCACGGGGGTAAGGCTTTTGGATACAAGGAAAACAACTCCGGGCATAAGGTACTTTGAGAAATATGCAGTAAGGGTTGGTGGTGGTTCAAACCACAGGTTTGGCTTGTATGATATGGTACTAATTAAGGATAATCACAAAGCAATAGCGGGTGGAGTAAGGGAAGCGGTTAGGCGTGTTAGAGAAAGACTTAGCCCTGCATATAAGCTTGAAGTGGAGGTTGAAACACTAAAAGAATTGGAGGAAGCCCTTGAATGTAATGTGGACATGGTGCTTTTGGATAATTTTTCACCTCAAGAGGTAAAAAGGGCTATAAATATTATAAAGGGTAGGGTTTTGGTAGAGGTATCTGGCAATATAAACCTTGAAAACATAAAGGAATATGCTATAGAGGGCGTGCATTTTATATCAAGCGGATCCATTACCCATTCCGCCAGATGGCTTGACTTGAGCATGAGAATGTATAGACTATGATAGACTGCTTGTTGCACAATAAACATGCGTAATAATGTTTGCTTTTGGTCACAAGCCAGAATACCTTCGCAAAAAGACTCAAAAAGGCGCGGGCATCCTTGCCTGCATTATTTGATTAAGTTTTATGTAGCATAGACATTCTTGTCCGTGAATCATTTTTTTCACACAGGCAAGAATGCCTGTGCTACTCCCTATTATGTAAAATATTATCTAATGATAAACATATACGCAAGCTTGGGAGGCACCTTCAAAAAGTTTGAAATTGACCAGTTTGGCGATATAAAAAAGGAGGCTGTGATATGGCTTGATGTGGAAAGGCCCGCGGAGGCAGAAATAGACTGGTTAAGAAGCTCCATAGGCTTTAAAATGCCCCCAAGGGAGGTCTTTGGGGACATAGAAATAAGCAGCAAGTACAGAGAAGAAGAGGACTCCATTTACATGAACCTTTCATTTGTTATACAACAAAAAGAAGACATCATGGTTGAGCCTGTGCTCTTTTTCATAAAGGGTCGTTATATGGTAAGCATAAGGTATAGAGATATTCCGAGCATGCTTATCTTTGTAAATAGGATGGAGCAATCACCCATTGCCTTTCAATTTCCCGAGGCTATGCTTTCCCAGATAGTAAACATAGAAGTAGATCGCTTGGGAGACCGTTTGGAGATCCTTGGGAGAAGGATAAGAAACCTAAGGAAGGAAGTATTTGTAGAACAATCGGAAGAGATTATAAAAGAAATATCCTACTATGACGAGCTCAACATTACCATAAGGGAAACCATAGACGAAAAACTAAGGATACTTAGCCATTTTGTTAAAAGTCCGAAGATAAACGCCCAGACCAAAAGGGAGATAAAGACGGCATTGGAAGACCTTCATACCTTGCTTGATTATACAAGCTTTTACATGGACAAGCTGGACAGCATTCAAAATTCCTTGCTCGGCCTTATAACCATAAAGCAAAATGAGGCGGTAAAAGTTTTTACAGTGCTTGCCACCATCTTTCTTCCCGCTACCCTTATAGCCAGCATATTTGGTATGAACTTTGAACTCATGCCCGAGCTTCACTGGAAGTATGGATATCCATACTCCCTCTTTCTCATGGTAGCAATCACCCTTTCTCTCATATACTGGGTTAAAAAGAAGGGCTGGCTATGAAGCTAAATTACAAAAAGGAGGATTATATAGTAGGCTTTTTCATACTTCTTGCTATTCTCTATCCCTTCTTTACAGCCTTGCTTATATTCTTTGAAGATGTAAAGGCAAAAAGGCAGGAGATGGAGGAAATAGAAAGTTTTTACAGCTTTTTGCTGGGGTTTGAAGAGTGTAAAGAGGAAAAGGCGGAGGAATTGTCCAGCTTTATGTCTGAAGATCTTTACAAGCTTATGGGGGGTAAGGAAGGGCTTGTAAACACATGTCAATCCTACAGGAAGGCTTATCCCTCTGCAAGGGCAGAAGGGAAGATGGTAAAAGATGGTGAGTTTTTGGTGGAGCTTGTAAAGAAGGAAAAGGGAATGACCCAAAGGCTTGCCTCTGTAAAGATTTATTTTGAAAAGGAGGGGGAGAATATTAAGATTACCAAGGTAGAGTATGAAAAAGGGAGTTGATGTAGGTGGTAGCTTTATCAAGGTTTTCTGGGAGGATGGAAGGAGGGAAAAGCATTACATAAAGGATATATCAAGGGATAGGGAGAGCTTTTTAAGGAGGCTTAGGGAGATAGTTTTTGAAGGTGATCCTGATGGTGTGGGTGTGGCGGTAGCAGGCTTTACCTCTTTGGAGGGCGTAGTTTATAAATCTCCCAACATACCAGCCCTTGATGGCGTAAACTTGAAGGAGCTTTTAGAGGGTGTCCCTGTAAAGGTCATAAACGATGTCTCTGCGGGGGCTTTTGGCGAATGGTTCTATGAGCATAGGGAAAGCAGGGTCCTTCTTTTTGTAGCCATAGGTACGGGCTTGGGTGGTGGTCTTGTGATAGAGGGTAGGCCCTTTTTGGGTGTTTGCGGAAGCAGTTTAGAACTTGGACATCATATTATAGAGGTTGGTGGGGAAAGGTGCAGCTGCGGAAGGTTTGGCTGTTGGGAGGCCTACTCTTCTTCCTATGGCTTTGAAAGGATATATGAAAAGATATCGGGCAAAAGGCTCAAAGACTTTGAGATAATAAGCAAGGCTAAGGAAGGGGATCCCATGGCCTTGGAGGCCTTTATGGAGTTTAGAAAGTATCTTCTCCTTGGCCTTATGAACGCTGTGCATATCTTCAATCCAGATAGGATAGTTTTGGGTGGTGGCCTTATAGATGGTATGAGGGGGTTGCTTGAAGATATGGAGGGGGAGCTAAAAGCCCTATGCGAGAGTTTACCGGCTAAATGTTTTAAACTTTTCTTTTCTTCCTGTGCAGAATACTGTATGGCGAGGGGGGCTTTAGCTTTTGCCCTTATGGGCGATATTTAAATTTATGGAAATAAGAAGGATAGAGGGTGTACTTTTTCAGCATGCAGCGGAGCAGTTTCAAACCATTAGGGCTCAAAAGGCTGGTGAAGCCCTAAGGATAAAGGTTCTATCTATAATTCCCGAGGTGCTCTTGGACCTCTCCTTAGGTAGCACTATAAGGGCAAGGGTTAGCTACTGGGGAGCTTCCATAATTGGACTTGTCCTACCCAACGGTGTTGAAATAAGAGCAGAAAACAGGTTTTCCATACCATTTGCGGTAGGTGATTGGGTGGACCTTATGGTAGAAAGTACAAACCCTTTCATACTTAGAGTGGTGGGTCTTTACAGGAAGGAGCAGGGAGAAAAACTTTTAAGACTTATTTTTGAAAGGGAAGATAAACTTTTGATTTCCGTAAATACGGAAAATTTCAAAGACAGCGTGGAAAACTCTGGGATCTTTTATGAAAGAAAGCTTTTTGACATGATCTTGGGAAAAATGAAGGTAGAAGATCTTATGAAGGACAGCAAGGCTCAGATTATAGGGCAGCTAATGTTGTTGGCAAAAGATTTATCAAATATGCTGGGTTTGGACTTTGAAGCGAGTTTGGAAGATATTAAAAATCTTTTGCATATTTTTAAAGAAAAGGTGAAAAACTACGAAAAAATTGTTGAAGCTTTTAAGGTGTTGAACTTTGAACATATGAGCCATGAGGAGTATTTGGAGTTTGTAAAAGGCTTAAGAGATGATCCTTCCTTCACTTTAGCCCTTGATAGAGGGGATAGGGCAATTATTCTAAAGGAGCTTTACAGGCTTTTTAAGTCTGATAGGCTTTCAGGATATAAAGAAATAGTTAAAGTCTTTGAAAGTTTACAAAATTTAGAAGAGCCTGTGGTAAAAGAGTTTTTAAGGGCAATGGAAGGTTTGTCCGAGAGGGATATTAAAAAGGCTTACACTGCCGTAGAAAGTTATTTGAAGGAAGGTCAAAGATGGATGGAGTTTTATAACACAAAAAGGCTTCAGATGGAAAACCTTATCTATAGGCTTGAGTTTATAAATAGCCTTCAATGGACGATGCTAAAGGATGGTAGATCCTTTTATCTACCCATCTACTACGAGGGTGGTAGGGGTGGCATTATGTTTAAGGCGGATAAGGACTATACGGTGTTTTTTAAGTTGAAGTACAATGCAGACTTTTTGGCGGGGCTTTTGAGAAGACCCAAAAAACACCAAAGCCTGGATGTTAGACTTCTTACCAATATGCCCTCCTTGGCAGAGAAGCTGAGGGAAGGGAAAGATAGGCTTCAAGCCATGCTTTTGGAGGAAGGTGTAAGGTTGAATAGCTACCTTGTGGAGGTGGTGGAAGAGGGTCAAGTTTTGGAAAGGGTAAAGGAGGATGGCTTTTCACAGGAAGGTTTTCTTTTGATTGTATAGCCATGGAGGAAAAGAAAAGGGCCATAGCTTTGAGGTATGACCAAGAGAGGGACAAGACGCCCGTGGTGGTGGCTAAGGGTGTGGGTGAGCTTGCGGAAAGGATAATAGAGGTTGCAAAAAAGCATGGTGTTCCTGTGTTTGAAGATAAGGCCCTTTTGTCTGCCATGTTAAACTTGGAGGTTTATGAGGAGATACCACCAGACCTGTACAGGGCTGTGGCAAAGGTGCTTGTTTTTGTAGGGGCCATAAAAAGGTCAAGCTAAGTTCATATAGGCCCTTCTGGCAAGTATGATCTGATACTTTAAGAGGCTTGAAAGGCTATGGAGCTCCTTTGCTACCTTTATAAGATTTTGGTATTCACCCTTGCTGTATGAGTCTTCAACCATTTTTATTATATGTTTTATCCTGTAAAGTGGATCCTTTTCCTCCTTTGCTATACCGCGTAAAAATATGGGGCATGATTCTTCTATGGCCGGGAATATTACACCCATCCAAGATAGCGCCTCAAGTATAAGGTTAAAGGTGTACTCTCTGCTGTATTCTTCCAAAGACTCCTCTTGAGACTCTATGAGTTCTTCCATCAGGTCAAGCAGCTCTATGTGGTGATAAAGCACGTCAAAGGCTGTGCTAACACTTACCTTAACCCTTTGAGAGCCAGATAAAAGAAGAAGGTTGACAAGCTTTTCCTGAAGAGAAAGGAGCTCCTCAATCCTTTCCAATATCTCCCTCATAGTATATACTTTGAAAGCTCTTCGTCCTTTACTATGCCTTCAAGCTTTGCCCTTACGAACCTTGCGTCTATTATTATCCTTTGTCCAAAGAGCTCCGGTGCGTTAAAGGATATATCCTCAAGGAGCTTTTCCATAACCGTATGCAACCTTCTTGCACCTATGTTTTCCGTGCGCTTGTTGGCTTCTTCTGCAATGCGAGCGATCTCTTCAAGGGCATCGTCTGTGAATTCAACATCAACACCCTCCGTCTTCAAAAGTTCTATGTACTGCACCGTTAGAGCATTTTTGGGCTCTTTTAAGATCCTTACAAAGTCCTCCCTTGTTAGCGGGCTTAGTTCTACCCTTATGGGGAACCTGCCCTGAAGCTCGGGCATAAGGTCTGAGGGCTTGGATATATGAAAGGCGCCCGCCGCGATAAAAAGTATATGGTCTGTCCTTACGGGTCCATACTTTGTTTTTACAACAGTCCCCTCCACTATGGGGAGCAGGTCCCTTTGTACACCCTCACGGGAAACGCCGGGACCCACCCCCGGCGTCTTTACCGCTATCTTATCTATCTCATCTATAAAAATGATTCCAAAGTTCTCTGCCCTGTATATGGCTTCACGGGCCACTTCCTCGGGTTCTATTAACTTCTCCGCCTCCTCCGATTCCAAAACCTGCAAGGCTTCCTTTACTCTAAGCCTTCTCTTCCTTTTTCCTCCACCAAGACCCCCAAGCATGCTTCTTAGCTGTTCTTCAAGCTCTTCAAGGCCCGGAGGGCCAGCAATGCCTATAAGAGGCATTGCCCTCTCTTGTACATCCACTTCCACTATCTTATCGTCCATATCCCCCCTCCTTAGCTTTTCTCTGATCTCTTCCCTTTTGCTCATATCTTGCACGCTCCTCATACCAAAGCTGAGCTGTTGTGGAACGAGGTAATCCAAAAGCCTCTCTTCTGCCAATCTCTTTGCCCTTTCCCTGACCCCTTGCATCTTCTCCTGCTTTACCATCTGGTAGGAAACCTCCACCAACTCCCTTACCATAGACTCCACATCTCTTCCCACATAGCCTATCTCTGTGTATTTGGTAGCCTCCACCTTTACAAAGGGAGCCTTTATAAGCTGGGCTATCCTTCTTGCTATCTCCGTCTTTCCAACCCCAGTGGGACCTATCATAAGAAGGTTTTTGGGAGCTACTTCATCCCTTATGTGCTCGGGCAATTTCTGCCTTCTCCAACGGTTTCTTAAAGCTATGGCCACAGCCTTTTTTGCCTGCTCCTGACCCACTATATATTTATCAAGCTCTTCTACTATCCTCTTTGGTGTTAGCTCTTCCAAAAGGTCAGAGAGGGATTTCGTCGTCATCTATCTTCTCCCATTCCATAGTTTCTGTCTCTAAGTTCTTAACAAGGTCATCAAGGAACTTGTTTAGGTCTTCTGGGAAGGCTTCATGCACAAAGTTAAAGGGAAATACCCTTTTTAACACATCTAAGGGCGGGCTACCTATTCCAAGGGCTGGTTCAATAACCTTGGGTATGCGCCCTGAGGCCTCAATACATGCCATCCTATAGGCCTCCGAAAGCGCCAGCTCTATATCCGAAAACCTTGCCACCTCATCTCCATACTCATAAAGCACTATATCATAGGCGCTTTTCTTAAACTCTTCCCAGTCAAGGATCTCTGTTATATACTCCCTTCCTTCCCACTCCCTTGTTTTAACACAAGCTTTGTTTCTAAGCTTAAAGGATAGCACATAAGAATCCACCAAGTACCTGTCTGCGTACACATCTGGAAAGAAGAAAAATTCCATAGTGTTTATAATATAGCACCAATGCGTATAATTTCCAGATCTGAGGAAGAAAGCTTAAAGATTGGGGAAGCCATTGGTAGGTCTTTAAAGGGTGGAGAGGTAATATGCCTTTTGGGAGACCTTGGTGCTGGAAAGACCACCCTTGTAAAGGGCATAGCAAAGGGCATGGGAATTTTTCAAGACTATCAGGTAAGAAGTCCCACCTTTACCCTTGTAAACCAGTATCCCACAGAGAAAGGGACCTTGATCCATGTGGACCTGTACAGGACAAGGGAGGATATAGACCTTTCGGAGTTTGTGGGAAAAGGGGTGCTTGTTATAGAATGGGCGGAGGGCTTAGAGCTTTGCCAATGTACCATAAGGATTGAGTTTTTTCAAGAGGAAAGGATTTTGGAGTTTCTTGGCTGCGAGGACCTTTTAAAGGCCTTCTCTATGACAAAGGCGGTTGAGATACTTTAGCTCAAACCTTTCCCCTTTGTAAACGAGCAGGGTAAAGCCCGTGTTGTCCATGTGAATGTTCCAAAGGTTTTCAAGCCCCAAGCCCAAAGAAAGGCAGACTATGGCATGAAGGGTGCCACCATGGGCCACTATGAGTATGTTTTCGTAAGGATTTTGGATAACATCCTTTAAAAAGCTTTCCACCCTTTTCCTAAACTCCTCCATGCTTTCCTGAGTGGGAAGAGGGTTTTTTAAAGGGTTGCATAGCCAAGCCCTTAGCATATCCCCTTCCTTTTCCATAAGCTCCCAAAAGTTTCTACCTTCATAAATCCCAAAGGACATCTCCCTTATGCGCTCATCTACTATTACCTCAAGCCCGAGCACATCTGCAACGGTTAAAGCGGTCTTGTAAGCCCTCTTTTTGGGGGAGGAGTAGATAACCTGAATGCCCTTGTCCAAAAGCTCTTGGGCTGAAAGCCTTGCCTGTACAAAGCCAAGGGGTGTAAGGTCGCTGTTTAACCTACCTTGAAATATACCCTTCTCATTGTATTCGCTTTGAGCATGCCTAAGAAGGTAAAGCCTTTTCATATTAAAGCTTTATTTTAATCACACTTCCTACCCTTTGATCAGTTTTCCTCTCCACCTGTATGTAGTTCTCCGTAAGCAGCCTGTTTTTATCAATCACCGTAGCTCTTAATTCCCTTTGAAGGTTTTTCTTATAAAACTCCTCCCTCTTCCTTGAGTCCAAATCCTTTAGGAGCTTTACCCTTTCCTCCTTTACATGGGGAGGTATTTTATCCTTCATCTGGGAGGCCTTTGTGTAAGGCCTGTCCGAGTATGGGAATATGTGCATGTAGGCTATTGGAAGCTCTTCAAGAACCTTGTAGGTTTGCATAAAGTCCTCTTCCCTCTCCGAAGGAAAGCCTACGATGATGTCGGTGCCTATGGAGGCTATGGGTCTTTTGGATGCTATGGCCTCCACAAGCCTTATGTAGTCCTCCACCTTGTATTCTCTCTTCATAAGCTCAAGGAGGCGGTTTGACCCACTTTGAAGGGAAAGGTGAAAATGGGGCGCTATCTTCTCTTCAGAGGTTATAAGGTCTAAAAGGTCTCCCATCTCCGTGGGGTAAAGAGAAGAAAGCCTTATAAGCTTGAGGTCTTTTATCTTTATCAATGCCTTCAAGAGTTCATGAAGGCTTATGCCAAGGTCCCATCCGTACTGGGTTAGCTGGGTGCCGGTGATAACTATTTCTTCAAAGCCCCTCTGGGATAAAAGCTCCGCCTCCCTTACCACCTTCTCCAAGGGTACACTTCTAACCTTACCGCGGGCGTAAGGTATAACGCAAAAGCTGCAAAACCTATTGCATCCTTCTTGAACCTTTATAAAGGGCCTTGCCTTTTCAAAGTAGGTTATAAGGTCAAAGCTTTCAAGCCTTGACTGGCGGAAAAGGTTTTCCAAAAAGACCTTTTCTCCCTTTCCCTGTAAAAACTCTTCCACTATCTCCCATATTACGTGCTTGTGAGAGTTGCCAACTATTAGGTCCACATCCTCCATGCTAAGGAGGGCTTGGGGGTTAACCTGTGCATAGCAGCCGGTGGCCACAAGGATAGCCTTTGGGTTTTTTCTCTTTAACCTGCGGATTGCCTGACGAGAAGACCTGTCTGCCTCCGCCGTAACGGTGCATGTATTCACAATGTATATATCCGCTATGTCATCCACTTCTACCACTTGATAACCCTTCTTTCTGAACTGGTTTAGCATAAACTCCGTATCAAAGTAATTACTCCTACATCCCAAGGTAAAGGAAAAAACTTTCATAGTAATATAAATTTATCCTCATACGCCGGGTGAGAAGTTGTCTTTTGGTGGATGTGTCATGCCTTTTTTTTATGTAGCATAGACATTCCTGTCTGTGTAGTATTTCACTAGCAAGAATGCCTGTACTACGCCTTGTTGTGCAAGTATAGTATAAATTTATCCTCATGAAAATCTTTGTCTCTGGCGGTGGTACTGGAGGGCATTTCTTTCCTGCGCTTGCCCTTATAGACAAACTCACAGAAAAAGGGATCAATGCCTATTTTGTGGGTTCTTACAGGGGCATTGAATACCGACTAAGGGAGAAAATACCGGTTGAAAGTCTGTTTTTACCCTCCCATCCCTTTATGGGTAAGGGTTTTGTGGATAAGGTAAAAGCTTTGATGAAAAACTTCTTGGCTTCCCTTGAGGTTGCCAAGCTTATAGGAAAAGAAGATAGATCTGTGGTTTTCGGAGGCTATGCAAGTCTTCCGTTAGGTGTAGCTTCTATCCTAAAAAGGGCAAAGCTTTATGTACACGAGCAGAACTCTATACCAAGCAAAAGCAATCTTTTACTTTCCAAGTTTTCAAGGAGAATCTTTATAACCTTTGAACATTCAAGGAAATATTTCCCTCCCGAAAAAACTATAAAGGTGGGAATACCCATAAGGAAAAACCTCATAGAGGGTTTGAAGATAAATAGAAAAAGTGCTTTACAAAAACTGGAGCTTGAAGATAAGCCCACCCTTTTGGTAATGGGTGGGAGTCAAGGAGCTCAATTTATCAATCAAATAGCAAAGGAAATTTTTTTAAAAACAAGGATGCAAGGAATACACATAACGGGAGAAAGGGACTACCAAGCATTGAAGGATTTCTACAAAGAAAATGGTTTAAAGATTTTTACCTTGCCCTTTAGCCACCAGATGGAAATATTATACAAAGCAAGCACTGTAGCCATAAGTCGATCTGGCGCCTCTTCCATTACAGAGCTTTCCCTTTATGGAATCCCTTCCCTTTTTATACCTTTCCCTCACGCCATACAGGATCATCAATTCTACAACGCAAAGGAGATAGAAGATATGGGGGGAGCCCTTACCCTTAGACAGGAAGAGGCACAGCTTGATAAGGTCCTTAGGTTTTTGCAAAAGCTGATGGAAAACCATGCTTATTATTCAAAAAACATATCCTCCTTTGCCAACCCCCTTGCCTGTGAAGAAATAGCAAGCTATCTTTTATCATAAAAAAAGGAGGTGAGTCATGGAAGTTAGAAAGGCCGTTTTGCCGGTGGCTGGATGGGGAACAAGGTTTTTACCCGCTACGAAGGCTATGCCAAAGGAGATGTTCCCCATAATAGACAAGCCCGTCATTCAATTTATAGTGGAAGAGTGCCTTGATGCAGGCATTGAAAACATCATCTTTGTAACAGGAAGGCACAAAAGGCCCATTGAACACCACTTTGATATAAACACAGACCTTGAAAAGCATTTGGAATCTTGCGGCAAAATGGAGCTTTTAAAAAACATCATGGAGATCAGCAGACTTATAAATCCTATATACATAAGACAAAAGGAGCAGCTTGGGCTTGGCCACGCAGTGCTCGTGGCAGAACCCACAGTAGGTTATGAACCCTTTGTGGTATGCTTGGGGGATGTGATAGTAAAAGATGAGGAGAATGTTATTAAAAAAATGTTGGAGGTTTATAAAAGGTTTAGCAAGAGTGTGATAGCCGTCTTTGAGGTAAAAGAAAGGGATGTGTCCAAGTATGGAATAATAGATGGCAGACACATTGAAAAGGATATATACATAGTGGATGACCTTATAGAAAAGCCAAAGCCAGAAGAAGCCCCCTCAAGGCTTGCGATTTTGGGAAGATACATCTTTACGCCAAAGATCTTTGAAAAGCTTAAAATTACGCCGCCCGGAAAGGGTGGAGAAATACAACTCACCGACGCCATAAGGTTGCTCCTTGAAGAAGAGGCAGTCTATGCCATAAAAATAGATACAAAGGTCTATGACACGGGCACACCCTTGGGCTACATAGAAACCATCCTTGACTTTGCTTTACAAAGGGAAGACCTAAGGGAGGAGTTAATTAAATACATAAAAAGCCTCACCGTGGAGGTTGAAGAGGTATGATCGCCGGATGAGAAATTTCCTTATTTTTTACTCATAAACCTTCCGTAGATGGAAAGAAGGTATATGACTAAAAGGGTAAAAACTACCAGACCCGTAAAGTAAAGGATAAGATCCATATTAACATTATAAGAGACCTTTACGCCGGGTGAGAAACTTAAAAGATCTCTTGCGTATAACACAATAGGCCTTTTTCCTTGCACAGCTTTATAAAAGGTAGCACAGGCATCCGTGCCTGTGGCACAGGCATCCTGCCTGTGTAAAAAGATTTAACCAAAAGACGCGGGCATGGATGCCCGCACTACCTCCCATAAAACAAAGTTTGACACATACATCAAAAGATAATTTCTCACCCAGCGTGTAGAGAGGTATAATATATTACCATTATGCTGAGGCTATTTTTAGGTCTTGCCATACTTTTCACTTACATAGTTATGATATGGGGTGGTGCTGTGAGGTCCACCGATTCGGGCCTTGCCTGTCCCGATTGGCCCCTGTGCTACGGAAGCTTTCAACTTCCAAAAGAGACATCCGCCAAATTAGAAATGGGGCACAGAACGATAAGCGGCCTTGCGGGCATCTTTGTCTTCCTTACCTTCTTCTTTGTATGGTTCAAGCACAAAACTTCTCCAAGGCCTGCAAAGATATCCGCCCTTATAGCCCTTATATTTACCCTTTCAGCGGCCCTTACCGGTATGAAGATGATAAAGATGGAAACGCCGCACCTAAAGTATTTATCCCATATGCTTTTGGAATCTTTCCACATATACGAGTCTATGCTAATAATGGCTGGCTTAGTGTTTACTTACAGGTTTTTGCAAGGTAAAGGCTTGGAGAAAGGAAGCATACCTTGGTGGGCTTATGCCTTTGCCCTTATCACTATGATAACGGGCGTCTTGGTAAGGTATACGGGTTCTGGTGAGGCTTGCGGACACCAATGGCCCCTTTGTAATGGAAAATTGATACCAGACCTTGATAACTGGCAGGTGGCCCTCCAGTTTGCCCACAGAAACATAGCCTACGCAACATGGTTAGCCTTTTTGCTCAATATGGTGTCCAACTTCAACCGAACCTCTCTTATAGCCTTTATCCTTATTAACCTTCAATTTGTCTTTGCCATATCTATGGTAGTTTCTGGCTTTTTCTTGCCCTTTGTCTTCCTTGATACCGCCATGGGCTTTTTCCTCTTTACATGGCTAACCTACAGCGTCCAGCTAAAATTGGCTCCCGCATGGCAAGCAAGGCTTTGACCTACAGCAACCTATTAAAGGATTACATAGTCCTCACAAAGCCGGGCATAGTGCTTTTGGTGTTGATAACCACCCTCACAGGCATGTACTTTGCCCAAAGGGGCTTTCCCAACCCATGGTTAGTTTTTTGGACTCTTTTGGGTACAGGCTTGGCCTCCGCCGGTTCTGCAGTTTTAAACCAGTTCTTTGACAGGGACATAGACGCCCTTATGAACAGGACAAAGGATAGACCCTTACCCGCCGGAAGTGTAAATCCGAAAAATGCCTTTATATTCGGATCCTTTCTTTTGGTTCTTTCAGCTTTTATACTTCTATTTGAGGTAAACCTCCTTACCTTCTTTTTTGTAGCCTTGGCCTCCTTCTTTTATGTGGTGGTGTATACCCTTGCCTTGAAGAGAAAAAGCCCCCTTGCCACCGAAATAGGTGGTATATCTGGCTCCTTACCACCTGTTATAGGCTACGCCGCAGTAAAGGGGGAGGTGGGCGTTGAAGCCCTCATACTCTTTCTTATAATGTTTATGTGGCAACCTCCCCACTTTTGGGTATTGGCTATAAAGTACTCGGAAGATTACAAAGGAGCTAACATACCAACCCTTCCCGTGGCAAAGGGTATAGCTCATACCAAGATGAAAACTTTAATTTACACTGCAAGCCTTGTACCCCTTAGCCTTCTTCCCTTCTTTTACGGAATCTCCGGCCCCATATACTTCTTCTCGGCCTTGATACTTAGCGGCCTTCATCTTTTGTTAACCTTAAAGTTTGTGTTTTCAAAAAAGCCCAATGGTATGTTTCTTTTCTTCTACTCTGTACTGTACATAGCCCTTCTCTTTTCCATAATGGTCTTTGATATGAGGAGATAGCATGGAGAAAAGATGGCTTCTGCTTTCTGTATCTTCCCTCGGTCTTGGTGGCTTTCTTGCCTTGGTGGCGGCCATAGCCCGAACTCCCGCCATCTACAAGCTTGTACCGCCGGGATATTTCTATCATTCCATAATAGGGCATGTAGACCTTGCCATAGTGGGCTTTTTCTTAACCTTTACCCTCTTGCTGTGGCAGATAATCTTTAAAAGGAAGCTTCTTTTGCCCTTTTACCTTTCCCTTTTGGGCGTGTTTTTCATAGCCTTGGTATCCCTCCTTGGTATAGGTAAAGCCGTTTCCAACAACTACTTGCCCACCATAGACCATCCCCTTTTTTGGCTTGGTGCCCTTTCCTTCTTTGCAGGTTTTTGGCTTGGTGCCTTTTCTCTTATAAAGGAAGCGGAAAAGGGTATTTTTTCAGAGGACCCAAAAGAGCACCTCTCTTCCGTGGCCGTCCTTCTTTCCCTTTTTATGTTCCTTGCCTTTTTGACCTCTTTGCCAAAAACAGGTTCCAAGGAAGAGCTTTACCTTTTTTACGAAAGGCTTTATTGGGCGCCGGGGCACATACACCAGTTTATAAACGGAACTATGCTTATTTACGCTTGGTACTATCTCCTTGAAAGGCAAGGAGGGGGAGGATCAAGCCTAAGGCTTAAAAGACTAAGGTATTTAAGCTTTTTCCTTATTTCCTTCTGTTTTATGTATATCCTGCTGCCCATCCTTTTTGGAGATCCTGTATCGGAGGGTGCAAAAAGGTTCACCGACATGGGCTATGCTTTAGGCTTGGGCATTCCCATCTTTTTCCACCTTTTTAACATCCTCAAAAACCACAAAGTAAGCTTTAAAGATTTAAATTCCGTTGCCCTTTCTTTGTCCATAGCCCTTTACCTGCTTGGCGTCTTTATAGCCTATGTGGGGCTCACTCCTTCTCTTATCTCTTATGCCATAAACCCAGAGGGTGGGTATGTAGGCATGAAATCAACTTTAAGCATTCCAGCCCACTACCATGGAGTTATTACAAGTCAAACCCTTGCCTTTATGGTGGTAGCCTACAACCTTTTCCTATCTAAGGGATATGTAAGAAAGCTGGGCAATGTAAGCCTTTCTCAAGCCTACCTTTATGGCGTTGGTATGCTTCTTTTTGTCTTTGGTCTTTTCCTTGCGGGGTTAAAAGGAGCTCCAAGGAAAACTTACGGCACAGCCTTTACCGAAGATCCCATGGTGCTTTTCTATTTGTCCCTTATGGGCATAGGAACCTTTTTGGCGGTGGCGGGCGGTATAATCTTTGTAGCCTATTCCCTCAAAGCTCTACTTCAAAAAAGCTCTTGACTGCTCTATGTTTAGAACCCTGCCCAGAGTTATACCTATCTACCTTTATGGTCTTCATGCCTGCAAGACTTGCGCTATTTAGCTCCTCCTCCACATCCGAGAGGAATAGAAAATCTTCTGGCTTCAATCCGAGGCTTTTTGCTATGGCAAGGTAAGAGTCCTTTTCCCTTTTGCCACCTATAGAAGTATCAAAAAAGCCATCAAAAAGGGCAGTTATATCACCGTATTGTGTGTTTGAAAAAAACAGCCTTTGGGCCTTTACAGAACCAGAGGAGTATATGTAAAGCTTATAACCTTTTTCTTTCCACTCTTTTATCTTTTTACAGGCATCTTCGTATATATGTCCCTTTAGTTCTCCAGACATAAAGCCTACCTCCCATATGTGCCCTTGAAGCTCTTTTAGTAAAGGTTCCTTTACATCTCTGTCTATCCAATCTTCAAAGATTTTTACAGCCTCTTCAAGGTCAAGCCTTTTGCCTAACCTTTCCTCAAGCTTTTTAATGATGGAACTTACTCTTTCCTCCTGCCAATGCTCCGATAGAAAGCTCTTTAACCTTTGTTTAGAGTAAGGGAACATAATATCTTTCACATAAGATAAAGAAGATGTGGTGCCTTCTATGTCTATGAGCAGAGCTTTGATCTCCGATTTCATGGTTTTTCAATTATATTATAAGCGCTGGGTGAGATGTGTAAAAAGATTTCATCAAAAGGCGCGGGCATGGATGACCATGCTACAATGAGCTTCCCCTCTGATTTTTGTGATAAAATCTTTTTAAAACTCAAGAGGTGTGGGCATGAAGTTAGACAGGGTATATCCTTGGGAAGGAAAGGCAAACATACCGCAGGAAGGTCGGTTTATTAAGCTAAGGGAGGACAAAAGCATTGAGGTACCAGATAACCCCATCATCCCCTACATTGAGGGTGATGGTATAGGTCCAGAGATTGCGCCGGCTATGATCCGTGTGGTAAACAGGGCTGTAGAAAGGGCCTATGGAGGAAAAAGAAAGATATACTGGGTAGAACTTCTTGCCGGTGATAAGGCGGAGGAAAAGACGGGCAAGCGTATGCCGGAAGAGACCCTTGAGGTGCTAAAGGAGGCTGTGGTTTCTATAAAGGGACCCCTCGGCACACCGGTAGGGAAGGGTGGAAAGTCTCTAAACGCCATACTGCGCCAATCTATGGACTTTTACTCAGCCATAAGGCCTGTTTATTGGCTTGGACAGCCTGCACCCATACCAAACCCCGAAAGGGTCAATGTGGCCGTCTTTAGGGAAAACTCGGACGATGTTTACATGAGCATAGAGTATATGCCAAGGGCAGAAAACACCCAAAAGGTAAGAGAGTTCTTTATAAAGGAGATGGGTGTTTCTGACTACGCCCTACCGGAGGATTGCGGTATAACGGTAAAGCCTATGAGCGAATACAAGACCAAGAGGCATGTAAGAAAGGCTCTAAGGTGGGCTCTGGAGAACAACAAAAGGGTGGTGGCGGTGGTAGGAAAGGGCAACATAATGAAGGCTACAGAAGGAGCCTTTATGAACTGGGCCTTTGAAGTGGCAAAGGAGCCAGAGTTTGAGGGAAGGGTTATTACAGAAGGGGAGCCAAAGGAAGGACAGGTCCTAATGGTAAAGGTGATAACAGACCAGATGCTTATGCAACTGGTCCTAAGGCCAGAGGCTTATGATGTTATCATAACCCAAAACCTTAACGGTGATTACATATCTGACCTTGCCTCAGCCCTTGTAGGTGGGCCCGGCTTTGTGCCAAGCGGAAACATAGGAGATGGCTATGCCCTCTTTGAAAGCACCCATGGAACGGCCTATGATATAGCGGGTAAGGGCATAGCAAACCCATTATCCTTGACCCTTTCTGGTGCCATGATGCTGGAGTACCTTGGATGGAAAGAGGCGGCCGAGCTTATATATCAAGCGGTGAAAAGAGCCATAGGTGAAAGGCTTGGAACCCCAGACATAGCCGGCGGCTTTAGGAAGATGGGCATTGAGGCAAAGGAGCTAAGCACCCTTGATTTTGCAAAGGCTATAGCGGAGAGGATAGGCTAAGAACAAGCTCCTTGAACCTCTCCCCCCTTTCTTTATAGTCCCTGAACATATCAAAGGATGCACAGGCTGGTGAGAAGAGGATAATATCTCCATGCCTTGAAAGTTCAAAGGCTTTTTTTACAGCCTCTTCCAAGCTCTCAAGAACATAAACTTCACAACCTCTCCATGCCTTTGCCATTTTCTCCTTTGCCTCACCTATAAGCAAACAAGCCCTTGTTTTCCTTTTTACAAGCTCTCTGATACTTTCAAAATCTCCCCCCTTGTCCCTTCCACCCGCTATAAGTATTACCCTTCCGTCCTCAAAGCTCTCAAGGGCAGACCTCAAGGCGTTCACAGTGGTAGACTTAGAATCGTTGTAAACCTCTCTACCCTCAAAGCTTCCCATGTATTCCATCCTGTAAGGAAGGCCCCTAAAGTTGTATAAAACCTCCCGTATTATCTCCAAGGGTACACCCATAAGCCTTGCCATAACGCTGGCAAAGAGGGCATTTTGATAGTTGTGCTTCCCTTTTATCTTTAACTTTTCCAATTCAAAGATAAGCTCATCAAGGAAATAGGCTCCACCATCCTTTATATAGCCGTCGGCGCCCTCCCCAAAAAGATAAAACTTCTTTGCCTTGTTTTCTGTACTCCTTACCCTTTCATCAAGGCCATTCAGGAGAAGAAAATCTCCCTCTTCTTGTCTTGCAAAGATGTTCCTCTTGCTCCACAGGTAGTCATCAAGGCTTGGATGCCAGTCCAGATGGTCTTCAGAGAAGTTTAAAAAGGCCCCTATATGAGGTTTAAAGCTTTTGAGCCCCTTTCCCTGAAAGGAAGAGACCTCAAGCACTGCAATGCAAGAAGGGTTTTTTAGGACTATGTGGGATAAGGGAACTCCCGCGTTGGCACCCTCCTCCACATTGGCATAATACTCCCTCAGCATAAGGTAGGTTAGTCTTGTAGTAGTGGACTTGCCATCGGTGCCTGTTATAGCCAAGGCTACGCCCTCAAAAAACCTCCAAGCCAGCTCCAGCTCTCCTATAAGCTCCAATCCCCTCCTCTCTGCCTCCTTCCATAAGGGATGTCTTGGTGGAACGCCGGGAGATAAAACCACCGTATCCACAAGGTCAATGTATTCCCTAAAATCATCACCCCTTGCGTCATCACCAGCATAGACCTCAAAGCCCTTTGCCTTTAAAAGCTCCACCGCCGACCTGCCACTTACACCAAGGCCCCAAACAAGGAATCTTCTCATGGTTATAGCTCCTTATGTATTCCTTCTATGTAAATCCTTTCAAGTATTCTCTTAGCTATAGGTGCTGCGGCGTAGCCGCCCGACCCACCGTGTTCCACAAGTACACCAATAACAAAAACAGGGTCCCTATAAGGTGCAAAGCCCGCAAACCACGCATGATCTCTAAGATGGTAGGGAAGGTTTTTCCTTCTTACACTATGTGCCGATACTTGGGCAGTTCCCGTCTTCCCCGCTATATCTACTATGCTTGAATAGGCAGAGGTAGCAGTGCCGCTCCTTACCACATCCCTTAGGGCTTCTCTAACAAGGGCAAAATGCTCTGGCTTTGCCTTCACCACCTTATAAACACTCCTTTTTGCCTTCCATATTACATTTCCCTTAGCATCCCTCTTTTCCCTTACCAAGATAGGCTTGTATATAACACCATTGTTCACAATAGCCATCATCATAAGCGTTTGCTCAAAGAGGGTAGATTTCATAAAGCCCTGTCCTATGGACATATTGACCGTATCACCACCATACCAAGGCTCCTTTAGCTTGTTCTTCTTCCACTGCGGAGTTGGTATAAAACCCTTTGAAAGAGGCAGGTCAAAGGGTATTTCTTCCCCGTAAGAAAAGCTTCTTAAGACCCTTTCTATCTCCCCCGGGCCAAGCTTGTAATAACCATAATGATAAAAATAAACATCGCAAGAATCCTCTATGGCCTTACGCAGGTTTACCCATCCATGTCCAGACCTATTCCAGCAAAAGAACTTCCTGTTTCCAAGTTCAAAGCTACCACGACAAACCAGCCCCTCCTTTGGAGATATACCCTTCTCAAGAAGCGCTACACCAAGGGCAGGCTTTATAACAGAAGCAGGTGGATATTTGGCGTGCAACGCTCTGTTAAAAAGGGGTTTTAGACTATTCTCCTCTGAGTAAAGATCCCATAGGTCAGAGATCTTATTTGGGTCAAAGGAGGGATAGCTAAGCAGGGCTAAAACCTCACCCGTTCTTGAATCAAGGATAAGCACGGCACCAGCCTTATGCCCAGAATCCCTAAAGACCTCATAAGCTATCTTTTGAACCCTAACATCTATGCTAAGAATGAGGGTGTTTCCCTTTTCTGGCTCCACATAGCCAATATGGCCTATTACCTTGCCGACGGCATTTACCATAACCTCCTCCGCCCCCACCTTACCCAAAAGGTCTTGGTCAAAAGCCCTTTCTAAGCCATAAATGCCTACAAGGCTTTGGTTGCCTATCCTATTTCCATATCTTTGGAAGTGTTTCTCTGTAGGATAACCCACATAGCCTACCACATGAGCACATATCTCACCCTGAGGGTAAAGACGTGATGGTACAGTGTTTATAAAAACTCCCGGCAGCTTATAGCTGTAATTATAAAACTTGTCTATCTCCTCCTGACTCTTTAGCTCCATAAGAAGGACAGGATCTATACCTCTTCTTTTCCTTAAACTTTCATAGTCAAGCTGGACGTTAAAGATGCTTTTTAGGTTTTCCAATACTTCCCTTAAATTCCCCTCCTCTTGAAGTTTTTGGTTGTCAAGAAAAAGCATATATTTAGGTACATCTTGGGCTATCTTTTCACCCCTTCTGTCCAAAATGTCCCCCCTCTGAGGATATATTATCCTTCTTCTCACATAGTTTTTCTGAGAAAGTTCTTTATAGAATTTACCCTTTATTATCTGAAGATAAAAAAGCCTTACCATAACTATCAAGTAGGCAACAAAACCTATAAAAGCTAAAAATAAAAAGCGCCTTCTATTCATGGATCTTTTTAAAATAGCCCCTTGATATAAAAATAATAAAGCTTAGCTCAAAAGCGTAGCTCAAAAGGAAGAGTAAGGGATTTATCTCCAGATAGTACCTTAGCCTAAAAAGTGTAACCACCCATAGCTTTTCAATTAGCGAAAGAAAAGTGTATGTCAACAGTAAGGATGTCCTATTTGGAAAATCAAATCTTGTTTTTAAAAAGCTTAGCCATATTGAAAAAAAGGTATAACCTGAAAGGTGTAAACCCAAGGAATCTTGGAATATATCCAAAAGGAAGCCAGATATAATGGGCTTTTTTAGTGTATGGTTTTCTTCCTTCAACAGGTTTACAAAGAGATAAGCCAAGAGCAGGTTTGGCACTGTAAGAAGATTGTGAAAAAGAGCCAATAGGACCGAGCTTTGGAAAAAGGCTATTATGATGGCAAAAAGGTAAAACCTCATAGCTTTTCCTTTATTAGGGTGCAGGTGGATACTCTTCTAATATCAATTGCGGGCTTGACTTCTACTCTTTTGAAGAAGCTTTTGCCCTCTTCGGAAATGCTACTTACCATACCTATAACAAGGGGTGGAATGTTCTTTGACGGAGGTCTCAAAAGGACCAAATCCCCCATCTTTAATTGATCTCCTAAATTTACATGAAGCAAAAGGCCATAAGGATAGCCACCCTTATATATGTATGCCTTATCTCTGGAAGTGGCGCTTATGGAAAAGTCCTTGGAAAATACAGTTCTAACCCGAGAAGAGCTTCCATACACCTCATCCACAATACCTACAAGCTTGTCCTCATAAAACACCACCATACCTTCCCACAACCCAGCATCTTGCCCTTTGTTTATAAGTATAAAGGTGTCATTCCCCGAAGGGTCATAGGCTATTACATTGGCATAAACCAAAGAGGTTTCTTTTATTTCAAAAGGTAAATTCATAGCCTTACTAAGGTTTTGGAGCTCCTTTTCACACGCATAAAGCTGCAATTTGTGAAGCTGATATGCTTGTAGCTCCTTTTTAAGCTTCTGATTTTCTATACTTGCTTCTTTAAGAAGTATATATGTATTAACGGCATTCTTTGTGTTTTCCGTTATATTTCCCTTAAGTTCAAAAAGTGGTTGTACTAAAGACCTTAAAAAGTTATAAAGTTGGTTTATGAAAGGCAAAGCAGAAAGATTGGTAAAGTAAAGAAAAACACTAAGAAAAAGTACAAGGGCTTGGACACCATACCTTTTCATACCATGGATACTTTCCTTATCAGCTCTATGTTGTCAAGCAACTTTCCCACACCCCTTGCCACCGCCGTTATTGGATCTTCACAATACCATGTTTTTATGCCCGTTTCTTTTTCAATCCTTATGTCAAGGTTCCTTAGAAGGGACCCACCCCCAGCCAAGGTTATACCCCTTTCCGCTATATCGGAGGCTAACTCCGGTGGAGTCCTTTCCAAGGTGGTCTTTACAGCATTTACTATAGAAGATATAACATCTTCAAGGGCTTCTGTTACATCTCTGTTGTTTATGTTTATAACCTTGGGCAGCCCTGTCACATCCCTACCCTTTATCTCCATAACCTTTTCTTCTTCCTCATACACAGCACTTCCAAGCTCTATCTTTACCCTCTCCGCCGTTTGTTCACCTATCAAGAGGTGGTATTTCTTCTTAACATGCTGTATTATAGATTCGGTCATTTCGTCCCCCGCCACCCTTATAGAGTTAGATACTACTATACCTGCAAGGGATATAACAGCTATCTCTGTGGTGCCTCCACCTATATCCACTACCATATTTCCCACGGGTTCTTCTATGGGAAGGTCTGCGCCTATGGCTGCGGCCATAGGTTCTGCTATAAGATAGACTTCCCTTGCACCAGCACTTTTGACTGCGTCTATTACCGCCCTTTTTTCCACCTGGGTTACTCCAGAGGGCACACCTATAACCACCCGTGGTTTTGCCCTAAAAATACTCCCACTTATTGCCCTGTTTATAAAATAAGAAAGCATAACCTTTGTGGCTTCAAAGTCCGTGATCACTCCGTCTCTTAGGGGCCTTATAGTTTGTATACTTCCGGGAGTTTTGCCAAGCATCTCCTTTGCTTCCCTACCTACTGCAAGCACCCTCCCGCTGCGCACATCAATGGCCACTATAGATGGCTCGTAGAGGACAATACCCTTACCCTGCACATAAACTACTGTGTTGGCTGTACCAAGGTCAATGCCTATATTATTGGGAATAAACCCAAAAAGGTTTGCTAATTTGCTTAACATTTCTAATATTATAAACTATGGAGGCTGCTTTAAGTAAAAAACAAGAGGAGAGACTTTTTAAGGCTTTGGGTGGGGAGGATGAGTCTGTAAGAAAAGCACTTGAGTTTATAGAAGAGAGGCATGCAGGCCAGTACAGAAAGTCGGGTGAGCCCTATGTGATACATCCCATAGAGGTAGCCATAACGCTTGTAGAGCTTGGTATGGACAAAAGCACCATAATAGCCGGTTTGCTGCACGATGTTTTGGAAGATACTGAAACCACCTATGAGGAGATAAGGCAAAGGTTTGGGAAAGAAGTGGCGGACTTGGTAGAGGGTGTTACAAAGCTAAGTAAAATACGTTTCAAAGACCTTCAAACACAAAAGGCAGAAAACTACAGAAAGCTTATACTTGCCTTTTCAAAGGACTTAAGGGTTATCTTTATCAAGCTTGCAGACAGGCTTCATAATATGAAAACCCTTCAATTTTTTAATAGAGAGAAACAGGTAAGGATAGCGAGGGAAACGCTTGAAATATACGTACCTATAGCCAACAGGCTGGGCCTCTGGAAGATAAAAACGGAACTTGAAGATCTATGCTTTGTTTATCTGTATCCAAAGGAGTATGAAGAGGTAAAAAACTTTGTAGGAAAAAGTAAGAAAGACTTAGAAGATTATCTAAAAAGGCTATTTATACCAAGGCTAAAGGAGGAGCTGAAAAAAGCTAACATTGAAGCCCACATAACCTACAGACCAAAACATCTTTACGGCATATGGCAAAAGACCTTACGCAAAGGTATAAGGTTGGAAGATGTGCACGACATATTGGGTGTAAGGGTAATAGTGAATACTGTTCAAGAGTGCTACCTTGTGCTTGGCTTGGTTCATAGCGTCTTTAAACCTGTGCCGGGCAAGTTTGACGATTATATATCCTTACCAAAGCCAAACCTTTACCAATCCCTTCATACGGCTGTTATAGGCCCAAAGGGCAGGGTGGTGGAGGTGCAGATAAGAACTTGGGAGATGCACGAAAGGGCAGAAAGGGGTATAGCTGCCCACTGGGCTTATAAGGAAGGGAAAAGTGTAAAAGATGAGGGTGTATATTCATGGCTCAAAGGCTTGGTAGAAAGCGTACAAGGAAGCAAAAACCCAGAGGAGCTGTTGGAAAACTTAAAGCTGGAGCTCTTTTCTGAGGAGGTATTTGTCTTTACACCAAAGGGGGACTTGGTGGTACTTCCAAAAGGTGCTACACCATTGGACTTTGCTTATTACATACATACGGACATAGGCAATCATTGTGCAGGTGCAAAGGTAAACGGTAGAATAGTACCCCTGAACTACAAGCTTCAGAATGGTGATATGGTGGAGATAATAACAAACTCTAACAAAGGACCAAAGGCTGAGTGGCTCAACTTTGTGGTAACATCAAAGGCAAAAAACAGGATAAAGGCAGCCCTTAAAGAGCTTGAAAGGGAAAGGTACCTACAGCTTGGAAAAGAAAGGTTTGAGCTATACCTTCAGAAGCTGGGAGTAGACAGGGAAAGTTTTTTTAAGAAGCTCCTTGAAGAAAGCAAGGCAAAGGATGAGGAAGAGCTTTTTCTCCTTTTGGGTAGCGGCAAGCTATCAAAGGAACGCATATACGCACTCTTTAGGAGAAGACATAAAGAAAAGACCCAAGAGGAAAGGATAGAAGATGTTATACACATTGACGGCTTGGGCAATGTGCTTCATGGACTTGCCGAATGCTGTAATCCTCTGCCGGGAGAGGAGGTGTACGGTGTAATCTCCAAAGGAAAGGGACTCGTCATACATTCAAAGGAGTGTCCAAACATAGCCTACCTGCAAAAGGTATCTCCCGAAAAGGTTGTTAAGGTAAAGTGGAACAAGGCTCAAGGGCTTCATCCCACAAGGATAAGGCTCATAACAAAGGACAGGGTTGGCATATTGGCTGAAGTGACTTCCACCATATCAAAGATGGGGGCCAACATAACAGAGGCAAGGACAAAAAGCCTACCTTCTGGAGAAGCCTTAATGGATTTTACCATACAGGTGGAGGGCTATGAAGAGTTTTTAAAAATTTTGAAGGCTCTTCAATCCATAGAAGGTGTGGAGGATTGCAAAAGGCTTTTTTCTTAAGTTTAAGATGGCGCGGGCATCCCTGCCCGCGCGTTTTGATTAACTTTTTTACACAGGCAGGATTAAACCTATACAGGGAAAAAGTATAGGCAAGTGGCAACGTGCCTCTACAGATTATAGGGCATGCCGCGGCGTGTTTCTACAAATAAGGGATTTAAAACAAAGGGGCGGTTCATGGACCACCATTGCAAAAATTTAATTTCTCACCAAGCGTTTGTCTCTTAAATTAAAATTACTATAATGGGTACTAAAAGAAAGGAATTGAAGGAACAAAAAAGGCTTGAGATTATTAGGGCAGCTTGCAAACTCTTTGCAGAAAGAGGCTACTATAACACCACCATACCCCATATAGCCCAAGCTGTGGGTATGAGCGTGGGAAATATATATAACTACTTTGAGTCCAAGGAGGCCTTGGCAAAAGAGATAATGATTACAGTTTCCAACTGGGTGGGGGAAAGGTTAAAAAAAATAGAAGAGATGGATGTGAATTATAAAGAAAAGATAAGGCTTTTTGTAAGGAGCTTTTTTGAAATAGCTATTGAAGAGCCAGAGCTTATAAACTACTTTTTGAAGGTTTTTTTGGTAAACAGGGAGGTCTTTAGCGAAGGTTGTGAAGGCTTTACATGCGTGGCAAGTGTTATAACGGAGGTTATGGTCTTCTTGAGCAACGGTATAGAAAGGGGGGAGCTTAGAAATCAAAGCTTTTATCCCGCCTTTACCACCATAATGGGCCCTCTCGGTGGTATGGTCTTTTTGCATAGTGAGGGTCTTTTGGACAAAGCCCTTATGGACTACGTGGATGAGGTTTCAGAAAACCTTTGGAGGGCTTTGAAAGCATAAACTTTCTTTTAAGCCCAAGGTAAATAGAGGCGGGGCAAGGCCCCGCGTCTTTTGTTTTGAACTACCATGAAGGTGGCACGGGCAGGTATGCCCGCGCTACCTACTATTGTGCAAATAAACCTAAAACAAAAGCATGACACACCTACCCAAAAAACAATTTTTCACCCGGCGTATTTTATCACATTATTCGTCCATTGCCTACTCTATATAGCATCTAAAAGGTCTAATGTCCACAACGCAATAGGCTTTGTAGTTATCAGAGCCTTCTATGTAAGCTTTTATAACGCCTTGAGAAAGCATGCCAGAGCTGCCACAAGAAGGAACCACCACTACCTCTATCTTTACATTCCCAACGGCAACAGTGTTATTCTCATTACAGTTTGGAAACCTCGGATCGCCTATAGGGTTATCATAGGTTTCATTTATTGACTCCGAACTACAATAGGAAGCAATATCGTTCATACAAGCTCTCGCCAAAGGGAGGGCATAAGAAGCAGCCATAACCTTTGTCCGGTAGTTTAGATAAGAAGGAATAGCTATAGAGGCAAGCACCGAAAGGATAACAATAACCACCAAAAGCTCTACAAGAGAAAAAGCCCTTTTCATAATAAAGCCCCCCAAGAGGGGGCTGAGAGAGGTTATTATTGTCCTTTCTCTACAGTGCACCTGATTGTTTGATTATTGTATCCGCATTTGGCTCGGAAGTCATTTACACCAGCAAGAGTTGCGATTACATTTTGAGCTGGCGGTTGCCCATCGTTTGTACACAGTTGATTATTAAATGCGCCTGCATTCAGGGTTACATTTCCGCCTGCTGTTGCAACAGTAGCGTTTGCACAGTTGTTAAGATTTGCAGTATTTACCTGTGCGTTAGGATTTTCAATGCAGTAGGCCACTATGTCCATTAGACAACCTCTGGCTATGGGTTCTGCGTAGGAGCTTACCTTTGCCCTCCTTTGGTAGGCAAGGTACTGCGGGATTGCCAAGGATGCCAAGATGGCTATGATGGCTATGACTACAAGGAGCTCAATAAGGGTGAAACCCTTTGAGCTGTTTAGCCTTACGGCTCTGCTGGTGGCTTGGTAGAGGTTCTTCATGGCTAAGTCCTCCTCTAATATATTTCCTTCCTTATTGGAAGGATGATAATAATTTAACACTTTTTATGCCCATGTCAAGTGCCTTCACGAAAATTTCACGTTGGAATATACCATTATGCCAAG
>JBKBHW010000002.1:6244-86370 GCA_046297555.1 Aquificaceae bacterium | reverse complement strand
TCTGCATGGCTTTTTTCTCTTCATGTTTTCTGATTATATCATTTGTCGTTAGGATGGTCTATTTGTGCACCAAAGCCTTTCATGAGAACTATCTTAAACCGATAATTGATAATATTGATAATATTGAAGCGGTAAGGAAGATAATAGATCAAATTTTATCGGAGTTGTTAGGAAAAAATAGACATCTTGCGTGATAAGAAGCTTTTTGTATACATATTTAAGATAAACCAAGGAATTCCTTAATTTTAGAAGCAGGACTTGTCCCCGCCCTTTTTTTCGGACGACCATAAATGTAAACCTTACATTTTCCTATTTGAAATGTTTCCCTTTGGGGAAACAAAATGCTAATGACGCAAGAAGTCTTTTGAAAATCCTAAGGTCATGCATGCTACACTCCTACACACTTGATGCATTCGTTATAGATCCACTATATTTCTTGCTTTGTTAGTTTCTTGTATTAACTATGTAGCACAGACATTCTTGTCTTTGCTCAAGGAATTAATTAAAAGGCGCATGCATCCTTGTCTGTGCCACCTTTCCAATAAGCCTAGGAAAGCCCTGCCTTCTTTTACTTTACACTATCCCATTTATGAAAAAGGGTTGAGCTGATATCACGCAAGGAGCTTAGTAAAGATAGTAATATTATGTTATAATTCCCTTTGGAGGAGTCAAATGGCAAAGATTTACTATGATCAAGATGCAAGCCTTGAACCCCTTATGGACAAAACGGTAGCCATACTTGGCTATGGTAGTCAGGGCCATGCCCATGCCCTCAATCTAAGAGACAGTGGAATAAAGGTAATTATAGGCTTGTATGAAGGGAGTAAATCAAGGGCCAAGGCCATAGCCGATGGCTTTGAAGTTTTTACGCCAGAAAGGGTAACGCAAGAAGCAGATATAATCATGTTCCTAACACCAGACACTGTCCAGCCTCAAATTTATAAAGAAAGTGTGGAGCCCTTTTTGGATGCTTCCAAAAGCCTTGCCTTTGCCCACGGCTTTAACATTCACTTTAAGCAGATTGTACCCCCAAAGAATGTGGATGTTTTTATGGTGGCTCCAAAGGGCCCGGGACATTTGGTGAGATGGATGTATGAAGAAGGTAAAGGCGTGCCAGCTCTTGTAGCGGTATATCAGGATGCTTCGGGTGCTTGCAAAGAAAAAGCTCTTGCCTATGCAAAGGCTTTGGGTGCCACAAGGGCTGGAGTTATAGAAACTACCTTTAAGGAAGAAACGGAAACAGACCTCTTTGGGGAGCAATCTGTCCTCTGCGGTGGTGTGACTGCCCTTATAAAGGCGGGCTTTGAAACTCTAATAGAAGCGGGCTATCAGCCAGAAGTTGCCTACTTTGAATGCTTGCACGAGCTAAAGCTTATAGTGGACCTCATCTACCAGTATGGCATAGCGGGTATGAGATACTCCATATCGGATACTGCAAAGTATGGCGATGTTACAAGGGGTGATAGAATATATGAAGTGGTAAAGCCCCTCATGAAGGATATATTGAAAGAAATACAGAGGGGAGAGTTTGCTCGCGAGTGGATATTGGAAAACCAAGCGGGAAGACCTGTATTTAATGCCTTGCTTGAAAGGGACAGGCACCATCTAATAGAAAAGGTGGGGGAAGAGTTAAGAAGGATGATGCCTTGGATAGGTGGTAAGGAGCTAAAATGAACTTAACAAAAAGAAGGGAAGCTTTAAAGAAGGTGTATATGCCCGTAGGGGTCGTCCTATACAAGCTTCACTTTCCACCAAACTTTATAACCCTTATAGCTATAGCCCTTGGCATGGCTTCTGCCTATGCCTTTTACCATGGAAAGCTTCTCACCGGCGCAAGCCTTCTTCTTCTGTCTGGCCTTTTTGACCTTGTGGACGGTATAGTGGCAAGGCTTTCTGACAAAGCCTCCAAGTTTGGCGCAGTTTTTGACTGGCTTGCGGACAAGTGGGTGGATGGCTTTGTGCTTGGAACTATAGCATACCATTATGCTGGACCTCTTACTACCATAACCGTTATAACTGCCTCCATGCTCCATTCTTTTATAAAGCCCGTGGCTTATGCGGAGATAGGATATGAGGAGAGGATAAAAGGGAAGATAAAGGATCCTTTGGAGGGTGTGGGCTTTTTTGGAAGGCCAGAAACCCATTTAACGGTTATAATCTTTGCCCTCCTAGAAAGGTTTAACGCTCCATTGGGCTTGTCTTTTGGCATAAAGCTTATAGCTTCGCTTACTTTGGCTTCTTTGCTTACAAGGATCCTTTATCTGTACAAGCATTATGGGAGAGAGTATGAATGAGACCCTATGTGATAATAGTTTCTGAAGTTAGCGTAGATGGGAAACTGACCCTTTACAGAGGAGCTTCCAGCAAAGAATTGATGACCCTTATGGACCAAGAGGCTTACAGATATCTTCATGAGATAAGGGCGAAGGTAGATGGCATAATGGTGGGTTGTGAAACGGTGAGGACGGACAACCCAAGCCTTACCGTAAGGTATGCAAAAGGGAAAAACCCAACAAGGATAATACCTTGCTCCACCGCCAACGTGCCCACAGATGCCAATATCTTTTCAAAGGATGCACCCACTATAATTGTTACCACCAAAAGGGCACCTCAGGAAAGGATTGAAAAGATAAAGGCTGTGGGGGCGGAGGTGATGGTGGTGGGCGAAGACCTTGTGGATTTTGACAGGCTTTTGCCCATGCTTTATGAAAGGGGAATAAAAAGTCTTATGGTGGAGGGTGGAGCCTCAATAAACTGGGAGTTCATCAAAAGAGGCTATGTGGATGAAATAAGGCTTATACATCTTCCCGTTATAGTGGGCGGTGAAAATGTGCCAACCCTTGTGGGTGGAGAGGGTTTTAAAAGCCTTAAAAACCTCTTGCATCTTAGGCTTAGGTCCCATTTTAAAAGGGGCAACCATCTTATAACCGAGTGGGAGGTGGTGAGATAGCTAACTTTCTTCCAAGATTAAAAGCACTTCTGGGATTTGAGTTCCGTTTACAAATATCCCCTCTCTTACGAAAAGCTTCTACAACGCCTTTTGTTGGCGATTTTATGGTGCAATACTCTATGAGCTTTTCAACCCTCTCAAGCTGGAACTTGATTGCTTGGTATTGACTTAGCTCCTTTTCATACTTACTCTTCCAATCTTCATACTCACTTTTGGACAATAGGCCGCGGTTAAAGAGCTCTTCATACCTTCTAAAATCTCTCTCCACCTTTTCAAGGGTAGCTTTTTGGGAATTGAGCTGGGCCTTTAGGCTATCCCTTTGTGTGGTATACAGAACTGGGTCTATAATAACCAAAGTGTCTCCTTTGTTCACCCTTTGACCCTCCTTTACCAAAAGCTTTTCCACCTTTCCCTGAACTATGGCAGAAACCTTTACCTCCTGAGCAAAGGCCAAGAAATAAAGCAAAAACACAAAGAGTGCAAACATCATAGTGAAAATTTTAATCAGGTTTATAAAAGGCAGCAAAGGCTATTGCCTGTGGAAAAACAAAGATCACGGGCATGGATGACCGCGCTACCTCGGAGCAAAGAAATAAAAATCAATCACACAAGAATCTTATCAGCTATGCTTGTCAAGGCAATCCTTTTATGCTAAGTTTATTCTTAAGGAGGTTCTAAATGAAGGAGATATTTGCAAAGGCTGTAAAAAAGGTTACCCTTGAGCTTGTATATGAGGTTGTTAACGAGAGAACAAAGGCCATCCTTGAAGAGATCGCACAGATTAAAAAAAGACAAGAAGAAGATTTTAGATTTTTAAACCAAAGGATAGACACACAAACGGCGCAAATAAACCAAAAGATAGACACTCAAATAGCGCAGGTAAGGGAGGAGATAGGTCAGGTAAGACAAGAGATAGGGCAAGTAAGACAGGAAATGGCACAGCTCAGGCAGGAGATCTATCAGATAAACCAAAGGATAGACCAGCTCAATCAAAGGATAGATACGGTTATTCAATTGCTTATAGATTTGAGAAGAGGATGATATAACAGCTATAAAAAGGTTTATAAAAGGTAGCAAAGGCTATTGCCTGTGGAAAAACAAAGATCACGGGCATGGATGACCGCGCTACCTCTACTGTAGTTCAAAATAAAAGGGTGGGGCTTGCTCCCTACGGTTAACTGTGTTTTAGTCAAAACTATGGAGCATCCAGTGAAATTTTAATCTATAGCCTCTTTGAAGAGCCTTTCAAATGCTTCCTTGTCATCACAAACTATAAAAACCTCTTGCACCGATGTGCCATTTTTGTACAAAAGCTTATAGCCCGAGCTGGTCCTGTACTTCAAAAATAAACCTTTGGACCCCCTACCTCCATTCTGCCTTGCTATCCTACCGGGAATTATAGCCCTTACACAATCAAAGGAGCTCAACCTTTCTAAGTATTCTTCCAAGCCCTCCAAAAGATGGTGTTCAAGCTTTACCTTCCCTTTTCTGTGCTTTCCCATGGTCTTAATTTAATCTTGGTCCAAGACTTCTCCCTCTTCAAGTGTGTAGTAGGGTCTTTCGTAGCTTAAATAATAGTAGGGTGTATAGGCCACAAACTCACCGGCGCAAGTATCCACACCCTTAAAGGTTGGTAGGATGTTCCATTTCTGCCTTAGCTCCCTTATCTCCTCCTCCCTCCTGCCAACAAGCCTTGCTATTTCCACATCCGAGTAGCCCATCTCTTTTGCCCTTCTTAAAACTTCTGGCGTTAAACTCCCGCCTTTTAAAAGGCTTTCAAACTCTACTATCTGCCTTATGTTCTCCAAAAACCATGGATCTATCTTGCTAAGCTCATAGACCTCCTGAAGGCTATAGCCCTTTCTGAAGGCGCTCGATATATACCAGAGCCTGTTGGGATTAGGTGTTCTTATAGCCCTTTTTATCTCCTCATCATCCAAGGAAGAGTAGTCTGGAAAGGCAAGGCCGTATAAATCCTGTTCAAGGCTTCTTATAGCTTTGTTCAAAGCCTCTTTAAAGGTCCTTCCAATAGCCATAACCTCCCCCACAGACTTCATCATAGTACCGAGGGTTCTATCCGTCCTTGGAAACTTGACAAAATCAAACCGCGGGATCTTTACCACTACATAATCAATGGAGGGTTCAAAGGAAGCGGGCGTATGCTTTGTAATATCGTTCTTCAGCTCGTCAAGGGTATAGCCCACCGCCAGCTTGGCAGCCACCTTTGCTATAGGAAAGCCTGTGGCTTTAGAGGCCAAGGCGGAAGACCTTGAGACCCTTGGGTTCATCTCTATAACATAAAAATCTCCATCCTCTGGATTTACGGCAAACTGTATGTTAGAGCCTCCTGTGTCCACGCCTATCTCCCTCATTATCTCTATACAGGCGTCCCTTAGAATTTGGTATTCTTTATCTGTCAAAGTCTGGGCAGGTGCCACGGTGATGGAATCTCCCGTATGAACACCCATAGGGTCAAGGTTTTCAATGCTACAGACTATTATCACATTATCCTTTGAATCTCTTATCACCTCAAACTCAAACTCCTTCCAGCCTATAAGGGACTTGTCTATAAGCACTTGGTGGATAGGAGATGTTTTTAAGGCTATTTCCACCTTTTCTTTAAACTCCTCCATGTTGTACGCAATGGAGCCACCTGTTCCACCAAGGGTAAAGGCAGGTCTCAAGATGGCTGGGAAGCCCACCTCCTTAACCTTTTCAAGGGCTTCTTGAAGGGAAGAGACTACCACGCTGGGTGGTACCTTAAGGCCTATCTTTTCCATAGATTTTCTAAAGAGGTCTCTGTCTTCACCCTTCTTTATAGCCTCGTAGTTGGCTCCAATAAGCCTTACAGCGTATTTCTCGAGTATACCCTTTTCGTAAAGTTCTACAGCCAAGTTTAAGGCTGTTTGACCGCCAAGGGTAGGCAGAAGGGCGTCCGGCCTTTCCTTTTTTATTATCTCTTCTAAGACCTCCACCACGAGAGGTTCTATGTAAGTTCTGTGGGCAAACTGGGGGTCCGTCATTATGGTGGCGGGGTTGGAGTTAACAAGCACTACTTCAAAGCCTTCCTCAATCAGGGCCTTGCAGGCTTGAGTACCCGAATAATCAAACTCTGCCGCTTGGCCTATTACTATGGGGCCAGACCCAATGATGAGTATCTTTTTTATGTCTGTACGCCTTGGCATTAAAGTTTATATTTTACACCATGCAGCTTGTATAATCATAAAGCTGGAGGTGATATTATGAAAGACTGTCTTAGGCTTATTACAGAAAGAAGGTCCATAACTTTCTTTGACCCTACAAGAGAAGTACCCGATGAGGTTATAAGAGAAATACTTGAGATCTCTGCCACCGCACCCTCAGGTTATAATTTACAGCCATGGGAAGTTATAGTGGTAAAGGACAAAGAAAAAAAGAGGAGGCTTAGAGAGATATGCTATAACCAGCAGAAGGTGGAAGATGCAAGCGCCAACTTAGTTTTAATTGCCAATACGAGGGCAGCCTCTGAGCATGTGGATAGGGTTCTACAAAGTTGGGAAGATCTGGGCTACATAAAGCCGGAGGCAAAGGAAGCTTTGAGGGCCCATATATTATCAGGCTGGCAGGATCCGCAGAGGGCTTTTAGAAAAGCTGTAAGGGATACAGCCCTCTTTGGCATGACCATAATGATCACCGCAAGGGCCTTTGGCCTTGAAACCCATCCTATGGAAGGTTATGACGAACAAAAGCTAAAGGAGTTTTTGAACATAGAGGACTACAAGGTAGTTCCCATGATAATAGCCATAGGCTACAAGGATCCTTCAAAGGAACTCCTTCCAAGAGCCTACAGGTTTAAGTTTGAAGAGTTTGGAAAGATAATTTAATGGAAGCTCATATTTTGGCTTTTTTTGCTTCCCTGTTTGCCGGTGCCATAAATGCGGTAGCCGGTGGTGGAACCCTCATAACCTTCCCCTCCCTTGTGTGGTTGGGCCTTGACCCGGTAGTGGCAAACATAAGCAACACGGTAGCCCTTTGGGTGGGGTCTCTCACAGGAGCCTTTGGCTTCAAAGACAGGCTTAAGGAATCAAAGGATATGCTACTTTACCTATTCTTGTCTTCCGTGATCGGTGCCCTGACGGGGGCATTACTTTTGATAAAAACACCTTCCAAAACCTTTAGGGACATCGTACCCTTCCTCATATTTTTTGCCGTGCTAATGCTAACGCTTAGTGAGTTTATAAAGGGCCTTTTGGCAAGATTTGTCATAGAGGATGGAAGGCTCCACCCTCTTATACCCGCAAGCCTTCAATTCTTGACGGGTGTATATGGTAGCTACTTTGGTGCCGGCATAGGTATTATGATGTTGGCAAGCCTTACCCTTTCTGGCATTCATAACATACATACAGCCAACGGAATAAAGAACCTTTTGGGCTTTACCATAAATTTGGTAGGTGCCCTTATCTTTGTTTTGAGTGGTAAGGTAAGCTGGACCTTTGCTCTTGCCATGATGCCGGGCTTTGCCCTTGGAGGCTATGTGGGTGCAAGGATCTCCCAGAGGTTTAAACCAAAAGCGGTAAAGACCTTCGTAATAGGCTGGGGCATCCTTATAGGGCTTTATATGCTTCTGATAAAATAATCTCATGCTAAGGCTAAGTAAGGCAAAAAGAGCAAAAGGGGAATTAAGGGTACCTTCCGACAAATCCATATCCCACAGGGCAGTCATCTTGTCTGCCTTGGCAGAAGGTGAAAGCTACATAAAAGAATGGCTTTCCTCTGAGGACACTCTGGCCACTTTAAACATGGTCATCTCCTTAGGGGCTAAGGTGCACAAAGAAGGAAAGAATCTAAGAATAATAGGCAAGGACTACAACTTCATTGAGCCTTCTGATGTGCTTGATGCCAAAAACTCTGGAACTACAGCAAGGCTTATGCTTGGGGTGCTTTCTACGCAGCCCTTTTTTAGCGTAATAACAGGGGATGATAGCCTCAGGCAAAGGCCCATGCTTAGAGTGGTAGAACCTTTAAGGCAGATGGGTGCCTACCTTGATGGAAGGGAAAGAGGGGACAAACTTCCCGTGTGCGTACGGGGTGGAGGCCTACGGGGCATTTCCTTTTTTAACAAAAGATCCTCCGCACAGGTGAAATCTGCCTTACTTTTGGCAGGACTAAGGGCGGATGGCTACACGGAAGTAGTGGAGCCGGTCCTTTCAAGGGACCACACAGAAAGGATGTTAAGGGCCTTTGGTGTAGAGCTTATCCAGATGGAGGGAAGGGAAGGACATGTGATAAAGCTAAAGGGTGGTCAAAGTCTTGTAGCCGCAGAGATCTTTTGCCCCGCCGACCCATCTTCTGCCAGCTTTTTTGCAGCCCTCTCTGCCCTTCTTAAAGACTCTGAGCTATTGCTCAAAGATGTGCTTGTGAATCCCACGAGAGATGGCTTTTTTAGAAAGCTAAGGGATATGGGTGCAGATATAAGGTATGAGAACATAAGAGAGATATCTGGTGAGCCTGTGGCAGACATTTATGTGAAATATGCTGGAAGGTTAAAGGCTGTGGAGGTGCACCCGGAAGAAGTCCCATCTATGATAGATGAGCTTCCCATCTTAACCGTAGCTATGGCTTTATCGGAAGGCCTTTCAAGGGTAAGGGGGGCGGAGGAGCTAAGGGTAAAGGAAAGCGACCGCATAAGGGCCGTGGTGGAGAACTTGAAGGCTATGGGTGTGAGTATAGAGGAGTATGAAGATGGCTTTGAAATAGAAGGGGTTGAGGTGTTAAAAGGAGCACCTATAAAGACCTTTGGAGATCACCGGATAGCCATGGCCTTTTCCATCGCAGGCCTTTTGGCGGAGGGGGAAACCATCATAGACAATCCCGAATGTGTGGCCATCTCTTACCCAAACTTTTACAAGGACCTTGAAAGTGTTTTGTAGTACTTGGCGGATACTATATTTTTATAGGTCGTAGCACAGGCATCCTGCCTGTGTAGAAAAAAATTAATCAAAGATCGCGGGCAAGGATGCCCGCGCTGCTTAGAGGTTTTGCCCAGAATTCCGTGGTAGGGGCACGCTGCGGCGTGCCCTTACAAATTATGAAAAATTTTGTGTAAGGACAATTCGCGAATTGCTCCCTTTAAACAAGCATCTAAAATGATGCCCTACGAAAATTGAATTTCTCACCCGGCGTAGGATTAGTATAATATAATTTATCCTTAGCCGGAGTGGCGGAACTGGCAGACGCAGGGGATTCAAAATCCCCCGCCCGCAAGGGCGTGCGGGTTCGACTCCCGCCTCCGGCACCAAGGATGAGAAAGGTTATAGTCTTGCTCTCTGGTGGAATGGACAGCGCCACCCTTTTGTGGCTATGTAAAAGGGAGTTTGAAGAGGTCTACACCCTCTCTTTTGAATATGGGCAAAGGCACAGGGTGGAGCTAAAGTACGCCAAGGAGCTGGCAAGGCTTGCCCATGTGAAGGAGCACATAGTAGTGGAAGTGCCGCATTACAAGCTTATCAAAGGCTCAGCCCTTTTGGAGGGTGGGCCACAAGTGCCACAGGGGCCGTATGGCGAAGAGGTGCCCCCCACCAACGTACCCATGAGGAACCTTGTATTTCTTGCCATTGCAGGCTCCTTGGCAGATAGCTATGAGATAGACCATATAGCCATAGGAGTGCATGCCCTTGACACGCCTTATCCAGACTGTAGGGTGGAGTTTATAACTGCCATGGAATCTGCCATTAACTCTGCCTCCGCTTATGTGGCAAAAACAAAGAGAAGGATAAGCCTGTATGCCCCCTTTCTTGGAATGAGTAAAAGGGATATTGCAAAGCTTGGAAAGGAGCTTGGCGTACCCTTTGAAAAGACTTACTCTTGCTATATGGGAACGGAGCCTCCCTGCGGCCTATGTGCCACATGTCTCCAAAGACAGGAGGCGCTAAAAAGCATTGGCCTTATGTGATCCTGAGGAGAATCTCTTCTACTCTCTTTATAGGATTTTCTGCCCTTAGCACACTTCTCCCCATCACAATTATATCTGCACCAGACTCAAGAGCTTCCTCAACGCTTACCACCCTCTTTTGATCATCCTTAGACTCCCCCTCCAGCCTTATACCCGGCACCACTATAAGAAACCCCGGGGGCACCTTTCCCCTTATCGTCCGAGCCTCATAACCTGAGCATACCACGCCATCTAAGCCCCACTCCACACCCTTTTTTACAAGGCCCATTACATAATCCTCCCTTCCCACGCATACACCCATCTCTTTTAAGTCTTCTTCCTCAAGGCTTGTAAGCAGGCTAACCCCAAGGAGCTTCAGCTTTCCCTTTGAGCTTACCGCTTGTATCATAGCTTCTTTTCCGGAGCTAAGATGCACGGTAAGATAGTCGGCGCCCAAATCCTTTGCAGAAAGAACCCCCTCCTTTACCGTGTTTGGTATATCGTGGAGCTTCAGGTCCAAAAAGAGCTCAAAGCCATTCTCTTTTACCTTATCCGTTATTGCTCTGTGATGGCATATAAAGAGCTTGTATCCTACCTTAAAGATCAAGGGATAACCTCTTAAAGACTTGACAAGATCAAGAGCTTGTGGAAGGTTTGTGTCAAGGGCTATACAAAGCTTAGCCATAAAGCCTCCTCCTAAGGTTTTCAAGGAGTTTAAGACCTGCCCTTTGGCTCTTTTCGGGGTGGAACTGCACAGCAAAGATGTTTTCGTATTCTATGGAAGATACAAAGTGTATGCCGTAGTCGGTTGTGGTAAGGATAAGGTCTTTCCTCTTAGGTACCACATGGTAAGAATGGACAAAGTAAAAGTATTCTCCATCCTTTATACCTTCAAGCATGGAAGAAGGCTTCTTCTTCCAGAGCTGGTTCCAGCCTATGTGTGGTATTTTAACACTTGTGGGAAGAAGTACTACCTCCCCCTCTACTACACCAAAGCCTTCCGACTCCCCAAACTCATAGCTTTTTTCAAAGAGAAGCTGCAACCCAAGGCATATGCCAAAATAAGGCTTCCCCTTCTCAATATGTCTTATTATCTCACTGTAAAGCCCCATCCTCTTTAGGTTTTCAACCGCATCCCTAAAGGCGCCCACACCGGGCAAAACTATGGCGTTGGCCCTCCTTATATCCTCACCCTCTGAGCTTACCTTGACCCTAAAGCCCACATTTTCAAGGGCCTTTGAAACGCTTCTCAAATTTCCCATTCCATAATCTACCACAAGTATATCCAAAGGCTTAGCCTCCAAGTATTGAGGAGATCTCAGCCAGCTTGCCCGTTGTTATCAAAAAGCCAAGCAAAATAAGAAGAAGGCCGCCCACTATCTCCACTATTCCAAAGAGCTTGCTAAACCTACGCACAAAGCCGAGGAAGGCAGAGAGGAAGCCGCCGGCTATCAAAAAGGGTATGCCAAGGCCAAGGGAGTATGCAAAGAGTAAGGCAGCACCCTGAAGGGCTGTTTCTTGTTGACTTGCATAAAGGAGTATGGATCCAAGCACGGGACCTATACAAGGGCTCCACCCAAAGGCAAAGAAAATGCCCACAAGCATGGCACCTATACCCGTAAGGTTCCCTCTTATTTCCTTCCTCATCTGCCTGTAGAGGGCATCATGTAAACCAAAAAGGTAAAAGAAGGACACCATTAGTAATATGCCAAGCAGGTCAAAAAGCAGCTTTTGTGAGATGATGCCGAATAGAAATAGAGCTAAAAAGAGAGAAGCAACTCCCAAGAGCTCTTTTAAAAAGTTTTGCCTCAACATAAGGCCGGCAAAGTGTAGACCGAAGAAGACTACCACACTACCGCTCACTTTGGCTATGTAATCTTGGTATTCTCTTAGCAATCCGCCAATTCCCGTGGCAGTTGCCCCCATAAGCGTAAACACTACAGAAAACCCTATAACAAAAAGAAGTGATGCGGTAAAAACACCCCAGCTAAAGCCTCCCCTCTCTTTGACCTCCCGTGCTCCCACACCAGATATGTATGAAATGTAGCCCGGTATTATGGGCAAAACGCAAGGAGAAAGAAAGGAGAGAATACCAGCGCTGAAGGCTATAAGAAGCGATACTTCACCCATTGCATACCTCCATGTGATTAATATATTACATCCTTTGCTTTTAGTTTTTTTGAATAGGAAAATGTAGGGGCGACCATAAAGGTCGCCCGAAGGACAGGGAAGGCTACATGAATTAAAAGTTTATACACCAAAGTCGGTAGCGCGGGCATCCTTGCCTGCGTTTTTGGTTAAATCTTTTTCCACAGGCAGGGATGCCTGCGCTACCTTTCATAAACTTGAACTACGGGAGGGGGAAAAGAGCCCTTATGTTATCGCGCAAGAAATCTAATGAATAGGCATTTCATAAACCATCCCTATAAAGGTTGAATTTCTCACTCGGCGTATCCTTTGCTTTAATATTATTTCTTATGAAGGTTATGGAATTCTTAAAGGAGAACAACCTTAGCATAGGGGACAACTTTTATCTTCTTTTAAACAAGCTCGGGCTGGAAAGGGAGGAGTACATAAGGGCTTTGGAGGCAAAGATAGGGGAGTCTGCCAAGATGTCCAAATCTAAGGGGAACACAGTGGACCCAGAAGAGGTTATAAAAAGGTATGGTGCTGACACCATAAGGCTCTATATACTCTTTGCAGGCCCTGTGGAAAAGGACTTTGAGTGGACGGAGGAAGGGGTCCAAGGAGCTTACAGGTTTTTAAGAAGGCTTTGGAGCTATTTCCATCAACACCTTGACAAGATAAGGGGTATAACTTACTCAAGGGAAGACTTTTCCGACCTTCCTCAGGAGGCAAAAAACATAAGATACAAAACCCATCAAACGCTAAAAAGATACTTGGCAAGTATGGAGGACCTCTCCTTTAACTCCGCCATAGCTGGTATAATGGAGCTTTTAAACACCCTGCAAGAATTCCAACCAAAGGAGGAGAAAGATTACAAGGTTTTAAAAGAATCCCTTGAAACCATCCTCTTTATGCTATATCCCATAACCCCCCATATATGCGAGGAGCTATGGCAAAGGCTTGGGTATGAAAGGTTAATGCCTTTTTATCCCTTTCCAAAGCCCGATGAAAAAGCCCTGCTTTTGGAAGAGATGGAGATCCCCGTGCAGATAAACGGTAAGCTTAGAGGTGTTATAAGGGTACCCGTGGATGCGCAAGAGGATACGGTAAAGGAAATAGCCCTAAGGGACCAGAAGATAAGCCAGTGGCTAAAGGACAAGGAAATAAAAAAGGTAATATTTATAAAGAACAAACTCTTAAACTTGGTGGTGTAGCATGGAGAACTTGATCAACTTGCTGGTCTTCTTTGGAAAGCTTTTACTAATTATGGTAATCATAGGAGTGCCCTTGTTTATCATCATCGCCCTCATAGCAGATAAGGTGTACAAGAAGGTGGGACCAAAGTACGAGGAGATGAGGGAAAAAAGGATAAAAGAATTGGAAGATAAAGGGAAGGAAAAATGACTTTTATCATACCATTTTCCCCTTGACACTATTTAAGCTCATGCTAATTTTTTAATAACCTATTCTAAAGGAGGTAAGGCATGCCAATGGAAGTTTTACCAGGTCCTACGGGCTATATGCCAACACCAGCAGCCTTTGAAGGTGTTGAATTGCCACCACCCGGAAAGGCACTGCTTTATGGAAAGATAGTGGATGAAGAAACAGCAATGAGAGAAGCCGCAAAGGCTTTACTTACAAGAAGAAATCCTACCATATTCCCGGGTCCTTTAGTCTTGTGGGGTTGGAACGCAAGCGCCATGGAAAAGGCAAAGGCCGTCCTTGAACTTGCCATGGAAATACCCAACTGTAGGATCATACCTATGCCCGACTACAGGCCCAAGTATCCCAAAATAGACCCAGAGGCAGAAATAAACCCAAACCATCCCAACCTAACTATCCTCCACAACAAGATAGAGGCGTGTATTTTTGTGGGAGTACATTGTCATTATGCAAACCTATCCCTTAGGATGATAAGGGCTGGTACCAACTGCTTTACCATAGCCCTGTGCGGTGAGCTTGGCCACGAGGATGCCATGGTATCTTTGAGAGATGTCCATGCCGATGAGATCAGAAGGTTTAGGGATGTGCTTGTCCAAGTGAGGGAAGAGCTTGGAATAAAGTGGGAGCCCAAGCTTCCACCAGAAAACCCATCCCTTCCCAAGGAAGAGTATCAAACCCTTTCTGTACTTGACTATGGTGAATATTCTTATCTTTTGATCCCCAGAAGGGGAGAGCATGTAACAGAAACGGAATAAAAGTGGAGGTAGTGCCATGCCAGAACAAAAGGTTGTAGATGCCGATTACCTTCTTTTGGAGGCACCCAGAGAGAGGAAGTTTATAACGGGTGCCCAAGCTATGGCAGAGGCCGTAAAGCGTGCCAATGTGGATATAGCCATAGCCTATCCCATCACTCCCCAATCGGAAGTTATGCACCTTGTGGGGGATATATGGGCACAAGGCTACTTAAGGGATTACTATAGAGCGGAGGAGGAGTACGGTGCCATGTCGGCTATAGCGGGGGCGGTAAGAGGAGGGGCAAGGGCCTTTTCAGCTACCTCCGGTCCTGGGCTTTTGAGAGGCATGGAAGCCATAGCCTCTTGGCCCGGACACAGAATACCTGCGGTGCTTGGAGTTCTCACAAGAGTGGTTAACGCACCTCTTTCCATACAGCCAGACAATGTAGAAATTGCATACCTTTTACACTCTGGCATTGTGGTTTTACATGCCGAAAACCAACAGGATGTTTTTGACTTTACCCTTGCAGGTTTTATCATATCGGAGATGGTTGATGTATACATACCGGTAGCGGTATGTACTGAGGGCTTCTTTGTTACTCACGCCAAGGGTTATGTGAACATGACACCCGAAGATATGAAGCTTCCACCAAGAGACCCTTACAAGGCACCTGTGCCGCCCACCGACTGTGAGATCCCACCGGCAAGGATCCAAAGGGATGCACCAGTGCAAAAATCCAACTTTATGAGCTATCTGATACATGCTGTATGGCAGCAAGAGGTTTGGGCTTCTAACATAAGAGCTATGAAGTATATATACAAGTACCTTGGAGGACCTATAGAAGTTGTCAACCCAGATGCGGAAGTTTTTGTGGTAGCTTCTGGATGCGCCGCAGCCCAAGGAAGGGAAGCGGTAAGGTACGCCCAGCTTGAAGGTCTAAACGTAGGCCTTGTAAAAGTTAAATCTATAAGACCCTTCCCAGAAAAAGAAATAAGAGAGGTCCTTTCAAAGGCAAAGGCTGTGATAGTGCCGGAGCATAACATAATAGGCTGGCTTGCAAAGGAAATAAGGGCGGCCATACCAGACAATGATAAAGTTATAGGGGGTCCAAGGGTCTACGGCGGCATGACATTGCCCGTAGAGCTTATCATGGAAAAGATATACCAAGCTCTTGGTATAAAGAAGGAAAGGAAGGTTGTTGTATAAAAAACTTTAAGGAGGTGTAAAAATGGGCTTGGAGTACATAAGGATTTCGCCGGGCTTTGAGAAATACATGCCCAAGGACTATGTAGATTTGGTCCAATATGGGCAGTTTGGCAGGCAGGTAGATGTGCAGCAGCTTGGCCAGTTCAAGGAGCTTGTGGAAGAACACCCCATGTGTGCAGGATGCTTTATGGCATACTTTATAAGGGTGTTTTATGCCGCCCTTCCCAATCCAGAGGATACTATAGTTATAGGCACGGCTGGATGTGCAAGGCTTTCCCTTTCTCAGGCAGCTGTGCCCTTTATATACGGAAACTATGGAGATACCAACGCAGTAGCCTCTGGCCTAAAAAGAGCCCTTAGCATAAGGTTCCCAGACAAGATTAAAGATGTGGTTGTTATAGCTGGCGATGGTGGACTAATAGACATAGGCTTTGGTATGACTATGCACTCTTGGTTTAGAAGGGAAAAGTTTACCACCATAATGGTGGACAACGAGGTTTATGGAAACACGGGCGGTCAAGAAAGCGGCATGTCCCCAAAGGGTGTTCAGCTTAAGATGGCTCCAAAGGGCAAACAGTTTGACAAGATAAACGCAGTGGAGCTTGCAAAAACCGCTGGCTGTGTTTATGTGGCAAAGCTTGCCCCCACCAATCCAAAGAGAATTGCAAAAACCGTAAAAAGGGCTATACTTGCCGCAAGGCACTTTGGACCTACCTTCATTCACGCCTACACCTCTTGCAACATAGAATACTCCATACCCACAGAAAAAGTGCTTGAAGACGCCAGAAAGAGAGAAAAGCAAGACTTTGGTTTTTATGAGTGGATGACGGATGAGGTAAAAGAGTTCTTTGAAGAAATAGAAAAGCAAAAGGAGGAGGTAAAGGCATGAAAAGGTATAACATAAGGATAGCGGGTGTTGGTGGGCAGGGGGTGGTCACCTCCGCCCACATCCTTGGCAATGCCATGTCTGCGGCTGGCAAGTATGCTACCTTAGTTCCCTTCTTTGGTTCGGAAAAGAGAATGGCTCCAGTGGAAGCCTATGTTAGGGCATCAGACCAGCCCATATACGAAGTGGGAGAGGTGGTCTATCCCAATGTAATAATGATATACCACCCACAAGTCATAACCCATGGAAAATCCTATACCATGCCTTTTTACTCTGGATTGAAGGAAAAGGGGCTGGTTATCATCAACACGGATGTGGATATAATACCTCCAGAGGATTGGGCTATATTAAGGGAGCTTGATACTAAGGTTTACATGTTTCCAGCTACAAAAATAGCCCTTGAGATAGCTGGGACGGAGCTTGCCACCAACATGGCTATGTTAGGTCTTTTCTTTGGTATAACAAGGCTCGTAGGCTTTGAACACATAGAGCAGGCGGTAAGAGAGAGGTTTTTGGGCAATACCTTTGTGGCTTCCGGTGGCACCGCATCCCTTGACAGCGCCATAGAAAAGAAGTTTAAGAAAAAGATGGAACTCCTTGAGAAGAACATGCAAGTCATCAGAGAAGCCTTTAAAATAGCGGAGGAAAGGGGATGGATTGAAGAAGAGGCCCTAACAGGCTAAAATAGGTTATAAGGAGGCAAGGCAGGCATGTACTATGTGGCGGATGTAAAGGAGCAGGATTGTGCCAAATATAACTGTAAGCAGTGCGTCCTTTTCTGCCCAGAGCCAAACACTCTAATGTACCATAACTCCAAGCATGTGGCATGGGTGAACTATTCAAGGTGTAAGGGCTGTGCCATATGCGTTTACGTTTGCTCCGACCTTTTAAAAAGACACTGTATAGAAATGGTTATGGTAACCGCTTCCGATTAAGGGGGAAAGCTATGGAGAATATAGAAAGGAAGTTTGAGGTTTTAAAAGAGGAAGTTTTTAAAAACATGGCAAATCCCGACCTGGACTTGGAGCTATGCTTTCCAGAGGAGATGGAAGAAGGCTGTGAGGTAAAGAGCTACCCCTACGTAAAGGTAAAGTACATAGTGGAAGGGCACGATGTGTACGAGAAGGAGATAGACATAGACCCTGAATACTGGGAAAAGGATGTGAAGGACCTTGCCAACTTTGTAGCCTTTCAAATACAGCGGTTCATGGAGGAGATTGACTCGGTAGAGTACGGCGGGGAGTGATGCTGCCCGCCTTCGTTATAACAGGCTTTTTGGGAAGCGGTAAGACTACCTTTCTGATAAACTCTGCAAGGGAATACTTCAGAGAAAAAAAAGTGGCGGTTATAGTAAACGAGCTTGGAGAGGTAGGGGTAGACGGCAAGATTTTGAAAAACGCCTACTCAGAGGTGTTGGAGCTTCCCGAGGGCTGCATATGTTGTTCTTTACATTCGGAGTTTGAGAAGGCTCTGGAAGAGATAAAGGAAAAGTACAATCCAAAGCTGCTTCTTGTGGAGACCTCTGGGGGTGCGGTGCCCTTTCCCGTTTTAATAAGCCTGCAAGCCTTAGGATGTACCGTGGAAGGTGTCCTGTGTGTTATAGACGCTGCCAACTTTGAAAGATACAAAGAAGACAGCACGGCCAAGTACCAGATAGGTGGCTCCAACATACTGGTGCTCAACAAAATAGACCTTTTGGATGACAAAAACAGGTTGGAAGGGATAAGGAAGGAGGTTATGGAGATATGGCATGCCTACAGGCCCATCAACTACTTTACCAATGAACCTCTTTACAGCAAGGTAAGGCTCTATGAAACTTCTCACGGGAAATTACCAAAGGAGGTCTTTGATGGTGTATATTCCCTTCCTCAGCTTAAGGAGGTTCCCCACCACCACCAGCACCACCACAGGCAAAGTATAGTAAACCTTATAGAACCTGTAGATTACATGGAGCTCGAAGAAAGATTAAGAAAGCTTCCGGAAAAAGTAATAAGGGCAAAGGGAATAGTAAGGTTGAAAAACTATCCCTTACCCGTGGCCATAAACTACTCCTTTGGCCACATAGATAGCCCCATAGAAGTACCAGACTACAAAGGACCCTCCTTTTTAGTATTCATTGAAGGAGGTGAAGATGGGCATTGACCTTCTTTTGCAAAACATACTTAATCCGCCGGTGCTTATGTTCCTACTGGGCCTTGGAGCGGTGCTTTTTAAAACAGACCTTGAAATTCCACAACCTTTACCTAAGCTCTTTTCCCTCTACCTTCTTATAGCCATAGGCCTTCACGGAGGTTATGAGCTCTCAAAAAGTGGTATAACCTTTGAAGTTCTTAAAGTGCTACTTTTGGCGATGTTTATGGCGGTGGCTGTGCCAATATACACCTTCTTTATACTTAGACTAAAGCTTGATGTTTACAATGCGGTGGCCATAGCAGCTACTTATGGATCCATCAGCGCCGTTACCTTTATAACAGCAGCAGCTTTCCTTAACACTCTTGGAGAGAATTACAGCGGATACATGGTGGCCGCCATGACCCTTATGGAATCACCAGCCATAGTAGTAGGACTGATCCTTCCGGCCCTCTTTGCCAAAAGAGGAAACAACTCCCAGATGAACTGGGGAGAGGTATTTAGAGAGGCTTTCTTAAATCCTTCTGTTTACATATTGATGGGCACTCTCCTAATAGGCTTTTTGACGGGGGAAAAGGGATGGAAGGCTGTAGAGCCTGTGTTTGGAAACCTCTTTAAAGGTATGCTTGCCTTCTTCCTTTTGGATATGGGCTTGGTGGCAGGAAGAAGGTTAGGAGAGATAAAAAGGGTGGGTATATTCCTTGTAGCCTTTGGTGTATTGATTCCTATCTTCAACGCAGTGGTAGGCATTGCTCTTGCAAAGTTCTTTGGATTGCAAAAGGGGGATGCCTTTATGTTTTCTGTGCTATGCGCCAGCGCCTCTTACATAGCAGTGCCCGCCGCCATGAGGCTTTCTGTGCCGGAAGCAAACCCAAGCCTTTATGTAACCATGGCATTGGCAATAACCTTTCCCTTTAATATAGCAGTGGGCATACCTTTGTATTACTACATAGTAAATTCCCTATGGGGGTGATAACATGGAGGCAATGAAAAAGGTAGAGATAGTAGTAGACAGTGTGTTTTTAAATAGGGTACTTGAAGTTCTTGAAAAAGCTGGGGTATCGGGCTACACAGTCATAAAGGACGCCCTTGGCAAGGGTGAAAGGGGTATAATGGCTGGGGATGAGCTAACTGACGTATTCAAAAACAGCTACATATTTACCGTTTGCACAAAAGAGGTGGCTGATAAGATAGTGCAGGATGTTGGGCCCATCTTGAAAAGGGCAGGTGGCATCTGCATCCTATCCGACGTTCTTTGGCTAAGCCACTGACATGCTGCTGGCAAAAAGTCTACCCTCTGCGAGGGATGCTCGTATATACATGTCGTTGGAGAGGAGCTACTTAGGGTCTATCAGACTCTCTCTCTACGCCCTCTCCTTTGCCGTCTTTTTAGAAAAGCTTGAAATCATAGCTCAAGCAGTCCAAAAGATACACACATCCGTCCTTTTGCAAGCCACTTCAATAATCTTAGCCATATTTGGTGTTCTTTTTATTCTTATAGCATCTATAAACTTTTACAAGAATATACTTTATATAGATGGAGGTATAATGGTGGAACCCAAAGAGGTTATAGACCCAAGGATCTACATGGCTGCAGAAAGGACCTTCCTTGCGTGGATTAGAACAGCCATAGCCCTAATTATCTTTGGCTTTGTCATTGAAAGGTTTGAGTTTTTTATAGTACAGCTGGAAAAGGTCTTTAACATGCACCTTAGTGCGGAGCACCATAACTTGGCAAAAATAGGGCTCTTTATCATAGCCATAGGAATAATAACCTTCATACTGGGTGCCATAAACTTTTTCAGGACGGTGAGGCAGGTGGACAGGGGCTTTTATAGGACAAGCCTTTGGTACTACAAAGTTTATGGACTTATCATATTCCTTGCCTGTTTGGTGCTTACCTTTTATGTATTAAGGATTATATAGGTGAGAAATTCTCTTTTTCTTTAATGGAGAATAGGGCGCGGGCATCCTCGCTTGCGATCTTTGACTATTAAACTTCTTGCATGATTAGTTTTTGTTCTATAAGATAGGTAGGGGTGGGCAAAGCTCTATCTCTTTGTTTTGAGCAACCATAGAGGTAGCGCGGGCATCCTTGCCCGCGTCTTTTGATTAAATCTTTTTTCTTTCACAGGCAGGGATGCTTGTGCTACCTTAAGAAAAAGAGCCTTTATGTTATCACGCAAGAGGTTTATTTTTTACAAAGGTGTAATTTCTCACCTGGCGTGTATTAAGGATTATATAAGCATTTATAAGGACAGCTTATATCTTTATCACATATTTTTAAGACAATCTAAACTCTAAGAACTATAATAAAAGAATAACCTTACTTAGGAGGTGATTAAAATGGCAACCATTACACCAGACAAAACCTTGGATGCCTCTGGGCTTAACTGTCCCCTTCCTGTCTTAAAAACAAAAAAGGCTATTGAGGAGCTTCAATCAGGTCAGGTTTTAGAGGTTATAACTACCGACCCCGGCGCCAAAGCAGACATACCGGCTTTTTGCAACAGGACGGGTCATCAACTTCTTGAGGTGGTAGAAGAAGGGGGAAAGATAATCTTTTACCTTAGGAAAAAATAGGGAGGGATAAAAGATGGCTACCGAAAGACTTGCCATAATAGCCACCAAGGGAACCCTTGATATGGCCTATCCACCCCTTATACTTGCCTCCACTGCTGCTTCCCTTGGCATAGAAACGGCTATATTCTTCACTTTTTATGGTCTAAACATAATACACAAAAAGAAGATGCATGAACTTAAGATAGCACCCATAGGAAACCCCGCCATGCCCATGGCTTTTCCACCCTCTATGCAGAATCCTGCGACCAACGCCATATCTTCCATATTTCCCGGCCCTCCTCAGATAATGGGTATAATCCCCGGTATGACAGACCTTATGAGCTTTATGATGAAGAAGACCATAAAGGAGCATGGTGTGGCAAGCATACCAGAGCTCATAGAAGCTTGCAAAGAGGCAGATGTAAAGCTTATCCCATGCCAGATGACTATGGAGCTTTTTGGCTATAAGTATGAGGACCTAATAGATGGTCTTGAGCCGCCCGCAGGCGCTGCAACCTTTATAAACTATGTAATTGAAGCGGATAAGCCTATGATAATATTCGTTTAAGGAGGATAGAGATGGCTTATGAAAAGGTACTCTTTTACATCCTAACGGTGCCATTCTTTGAAAGGGCGGAGCCTACCACGGGGGAGCTTATAAACCCACAGGCGGGAGCCCCCTTCTTCTTGGCAACGGCTGCTACCACCATGGACTATGAGGTGGAGATGGTTATAACCTCAGAGGCAGGCTTCCTCCTTATGAGGGACAATGCAAAGAAGGTAAAGGTGAGGCCCGGCGTAGAACAAACAGTTTACGACTTTATAAAGATGGCGAAGGAGGCCGGGGTTAAGATATACCTTTGCGTGCCATCCCTTGACCTTACAGAGATATACAAGAAGGAAGATGTGAACCCCGAGCTCTGCGATGGCATAATAGGTGGTGCTGCCTTCCTTGATAAGCTTATGAGCGGCGAGTATGCAGTTATTACCCTTTAACCCTTTTTTTGTCTTTAGGTTTATAAGCATATACTTAAATTCATATAAGCAAAATTTATTTGACTATAATCACCTAGGTAATAACTTTATGGAAATAAAGCTATAGGAGGTTTAACCATGGAAGGACATCCTTACGGATACAACCTGCCCATATCGGAGAAGACCAAGGCTGTGCCTTGGGAAGAAAAAGTGCGCGTGGTAGAAGAAGTAAAATCGGACTTCCGCTTTAAAGAATACATCTTTGGCTGTCTTAACTGCGGTGTATGCACCGCCTCCTGTCCTTCTAACAGGTTCTTTGATTACTCTCCAAGAGAGATAGTCCAAAGGTTCTTGGAAGAAGATGTGGAAGTTCTCTATGATATGATGCATGAGTACATATGGGCATGTTCCCAGTGCTTTACCTGTTGGATAAGATGCCCCTTTGTAAACAATCCCGGCGGTCTCGTGGCAATAATGAGGGAGGTGGCTGTCAGAAACGCCTTTGAAGCCACCAAAGACCTTCTTAAGCCTTACGGAAGAGTCCTTCTAAAGGTTATGACTACAGGAAACCAGCTTTCTGCAGACATGCTACAGCCCGACTTCTTCCCAGACTGGGGACCCAAGATGGCAGACAACATGGAAAACCTAAGGGCAAAAAGGCTTGCCATCCCCTTTGATGTAGGAAAATCTGTAAAAACCGCTTGGGAAGTTTCTTTGGAAACGGCCATAGAAATGTACACCATATGGAGAGAAACGGGAATCTTTGAAATGCTTGAAAAGCTTGACCCCAACCTTTACAACGTCATAATGGACATAGTGGAAGAGAACGAGGAAAGGTATGAGGAGCTCTACGAAGAAGAGGAGTAAGCTTAAAAAAGGGTTTGAAGCCCAAAAAAACTTTTAAGGAGGTATGATCATGGCACACGGACATGGCTTTGGGCACAACAGCCCCGGAGGCCTTTTAAGATACCCCAAAGAGCCACCCTTCCCTCTCAAAGAGTACAGCGCCCACTACGACCATATCTTTGAGATGATGGAGGAGCTGGAGGCGAAGGGTGAAATTCTCATATATAGGATCACCGAAGAGAACCAGCCTGTGGAGGTCTACACAAGGACTGGAAGGATAAAGACCATCCCCACCAACAAGCTGTGGCATCACAAGTCTTGCGGCCAGTGTGGAAATATACCGGGATATCCAGCTTCTGTTTTCTGGTTTATGAACAAGTTTGGGCTTGACTATCTAAACGAGCCACACCAAACTTCCTGTACTGCATGGAACTATCACGGCTCTGGCACCTCTAACCCAGTGGCCCTTGCGGCAGTCTGGCTCAGAAACATGCACCAAGCTTGGAAGACGGGCTATTATCCTCTGATACACTGCGGAACCTCCTTTGGGTCCTACAAGGAAACCAGAGAGCAGCTTATAATGAACAAAGAACTCAGGGATGCGGTAAAGCCCATTCTCAAAAAGCTTGGAAGACTTACAGAGGACGGAAGGATAGTAATACCCCAAGAGATAGTCCACTATTCCGAATGGGTCCATGCTATGAGGCACAAGATTGCCGAGCTTTATCAAAAGGAGGGTAAGGCAAAGGGAATAGATGTATCTAATGTAAGGGTGGCAATCCACAACGCTTGCCACACCTACAAGATGATAGCCGATGACTATCCTTATGACCCAGAGGTTTACAACGGTCAAAGACCTGCTGCCTCCGCCGCCGTAGTAAAGGCCCTTGGAGCCCAGATAGTGGATTACTCCACTTGGTACGATTGCTGCGGCTTTGGCTTTAGGCACATACTAACGGAGAGAGAGTTTACAAGGTCCTTTGCCATACAAAGAAAACTAAAGGTTATAGCGGAGGAAGTAAAGGCAGACCTTATAGTAACCCACGATACTGGTTGTACCACCACCTTTGAAAAGAACCAGTGGATAGGAAAGGCTCACGGCATGTACCATCCCGTTGCCGTCATGTCTGATGTGATGTTTGCCGCGTTGGCTTGTGGAGCTCATCCCTTCAAGGTGGTACAGCTTTACTGGAACTGCTCCAACTACGAGCCTCTTCTTGAAAAGATGGGTATTACCAACTGGAGAGAGCTAAGGAAAGAGTGGGAAGACACGGTCAAATACATAGCGGAGCTTGAAAAGGCTGGAAAGTATGATGAGCTCATGGAGTTCTTCAAAGAGTACGACCTTTATGAGCCTTACAGCAAGACCTCCACTGGTAAGCCAAGGGCTTCTGCCACCGCCAATATGCCCTTGTTTAAGTCCTAAGCTTTTATGGGGGCTTTGCCCCCTTAAAGAACTAATTAAGGAGGTATAACATGTCAAAGAGCGTGCTGGTTGTAGGAGGTGGTCCAGCAGGACTTGCGGCAGCAAGAACTTTGGGAAGGCTTGGCATCTCCACCATACTGGTGGAAAAGGACGGTCAGCTGGGTGGGAACCCCATTAAAAACCACTACCACACCCTTATCCCAAGAAAGCTAAAGCCCTCCCAGGTGATAGGTCCTTACATAAAGGAGGTGGAAAGCAACCCAAACATCAAGGTGCTTTTAAACACAGAGCTCACAGCCTGTGAAGGAGAACCCGGATCTTACAAAGTAACCCTTTCCAACGGGGAAAAGCATGAGGTGGGTGCCATAGTGGTGGCCACAGGCTTTGAACACTTTGACCCAAGGAGAAAGGGAGAGCTTGGCTATGGCCTCTATCCCGATGTGATAACCAACCTTGAGCTTGAAAGGATGTTTTCTCAAGAGGGAAGGCTATACAGGCCCTCCAACGGACAACTGCCCAAGAGGGTAGCCTTTGTCTTTTGCGTGGGATCAAGGGACAGGCAGCTTGGCCTTACCAACGTACATTGCTGTAGGTATGGCTGTGCCCTATCGGGGCTCCAAGGTTCCGAAATAAAAGAACATTACCCGGATGTGGATGTCTTTTGCTACTACATGGATGTAAGAACCTACGGCACTTGGGAGTATCCTTTTTACTGGGCACCCCAAGAGAAGTACGGTGTTAGGTATGTAAGGGGTAGGATAGCAGAGATTACCTACAGCCCCGCCGACGGCAGGCTAAGGATAAAGCATGAAGACACCATAGTACAAAGGCCCTCTGAAGTTCCTATGGACTTGGTGGTCTTGGTGCTTGGTATGGAGCCTTCCCCCGGAACCAAGAAGGTGGCAAAGATCCTTGGACTTGCCCAAGACCCCGATAGCCAATTCCTCATACCCTCTGAAGAGTCTGGCTCTAACATCATATCCAACAAGCCCGGTATATTCATAGCGGGAGCTTGCAAAGGACCCATAGACATAGAATCCTCCTTCTCAGAAGGGGAAGCGGCGGCGGCGGAGGCTGCAGCCTTCCTTGGCGCAAAGGTGGCAGTATGAAAAAACCCGTAATACTTGATGACTTTTTGGTTAGGGACTACTTGATAAAGATCCTTGGAGAGGGCGAGGAGTTTGTCCAAGAATTTTACAAGGACCTCCTCGCCAAATCCCTTCTCTTCCAACAAGCTTTTAGCAAAGAAAGACTTGCTTCTCTTACGCAAGAGGATTTGGACCTAATCCTTGGGAAGATCTTTGCCGCAAGGAGAAGAAGGGAGCGGATCATAGAAGAGACTGGAGTAGACAGGCTCAAAAGGGCCATAAGCGACCTTCTTTATGGAAAGGCTAAAAGCTGGGAAGAGAGGGTTGAAAAGTTTGTAAGGGAAGTAAGGGGCGTGGACAGGAAGATGGCAAGGGATATAGCCAGTGAGATTCTACACTTTACCTTTCCAGAGGATTATGTGCTTTGGACCAGTTGGATATGGGACCCAGAAAGTGAAAGCGGCGCCATCGTCTTCTTAAAGGAAGAGCCCCCAAAGAAAAGCCTTTACGGCGAAACCTATGAGGAGTTTGAACCTATATACAAACAGATTCAGGAAAAGCTGCTTGATTTTGGTATAAAGGTGAAGGGTTATCTTTTTGTGGATATATTCCTTGCCATGATATACGCCACCTATGTGGATTATATGACCCTTTCAACCATGCATAGCGCCAAGGGCTTTTTCCCACCTGCAGGCTCTATGGCGCGAAGGCTGCTTGGTGTTTTAAGAAAAGAAGACCTTTTGGAGGTGTAAACCATGGCTATACACGAAAGAAGCCTTGTAGAGCCAGAGAGAATAGTTAGAAAGGAAAGGCTTGTCATTGATGGTGTGGATGTTTCTGGAGATTGGAACCTTTTGATACTCCCAAGGGTTATAAACGACTATGACCTTGACTTTGGCAAGGAGGTTTTAAACACTCCCGAGGGCAAGACCATAAACCAATGCTACCAATGCTCCTATTGTACCGCCTCATGCCCTGTCCATAACTACTGGGATGAAAGGTACAACCCAAGGCACTTTATATACCTCGCAAGGCTTGGGATGATAGATGAGCTTCAAAAGCGTGTGGATGTTATGTGGAGATGCGTATCCTGCCACAAATGCACCCATAGGTGCCCCAAGGGCGTCCTTGTGGAGGAGGTCATAAAGGCCATTCTCAAGGTTATGGCAAAGAGGGGGCTTGTGGAAGAATATCCTTCCAAAAAGTTTGACAAGTTCTTTACCGAATCGGTGGTAGAGTATGGAAGGATAGAAGATGGAGAGCTTCTCTTTGGATGGATAGAAAAGCAAGGCTACAAGGTCTTTAAAGACCCCATACTCAAAAAGCCCATACCCTTCATAGGAGAAACTCCCGAATGGCTAAAGCAGCTAACCATGAAGCCCATTAAATCCATGAACGTAGGCTTCCTTATACTAAACGCCAAGCATATGCTTTTCCATCCAAGGACCAAGGACTGGAGCAAGTTTAAGCAAGTTTTGCGCAAGGTGATGCAAGAAGAAGGAGCATTACATTAAGGAGGTTAGAAAATGGGCGTAATAGGCAAAAGAGTGGCTTATTATCCCGGCTGTTCCCTTGAGGGTGCAGCAAGGGCCTATGATGTATCTACAAAGATAGTGGCAAAGGAGCTTGGTCTTGAGCTTGATTACCTTGAGGACTATAACTGCTGCGGCGCAATGGAGTCCAAAAATGTGACCTTTATGGGCACTATGCTGCTGAACGCAAGGAATATGTCCTTGGCAAGGAAGCAGGGCCACAGCGTAATAGTGGCACCTTGCAACGGATGCTCCTTCTCTCTCCAAAGGGCTGAGTACTTTTTGGAAACGGATAGAGCCGTTTATGAAAAGGTAAACGCCCTGCTAAGGGAAGGTGGTGTGGACCCTCTTGACCAAATACCCCACACCTACCATATCCTTGAATGGTTTTATCATGAAGCGGGACCTCAAAAGGTAAAAGAAAAGACAAGAAGGCCCTTGAGAGGCCTAAAGGTGGCCAATTACTACGGATGCTTGTACACAAGGCCCCACTTTTATGCAAGAACTTATGCCCACGCAGGCGGCCAAGATGAAGAGGCAAGGCCCAGAAGAAGGGAAACTGCAGACGATGATGAACATCCTTACTACATGAACGCCCTTTTGGAAGCTGCCGGAGCTACCAGCGTAGAGTTTGAACCTATGCACACCCAGTGCTGTGGTGGTCCACACTCCCTATCTGACGAGATGGTATCTGAAAAGTTTGTTATGATGATCCTTCAAACTGCCAAAAGGAACGGTGCAGATATTATAGCTACCGAATGCCCTCTCTGTCATGCTTCCCTTGAGATGTACAGACACAGGCTTATGATGAAGGGGGTGCCCGATGTGGATGTCCCCGCCGCCTACTTTACTCAACTTCTCGGGCTTGCCTTCGGCTACAGCGCCAACGATGTAAAGCTAAAGGATAACCTTTCAGACCCTCTACCAGTGCTCAAGAGGCTTGGGCTTGCATAGGAGTTATCCCAATGGGTGGCCTGCAAGGCTTTGAAAGCACTCAAGAGTGGGAATACAACGGATGCATAATCCCCATTGACCTTTATTATGAGATAGAAACTCAAACATGGCTTAGGGTAAATGAGGATGGTACTGTAACCATGGGCCTTACCGACGTGGGGCAAGTCCGCGCCGGGAGGCTCCTTCACGCAAGGATAAAAGAGAAGGGGAAAGTGATAAAGAAGGGAAAGCCTGTGGCATCCTTGGAAAGTGGCAAATGGGCAGGCCCCATAAACGCCCTTGTGGAAGGTGAGGTGGTAGAAAGAAATGAGAAAGTCCTTGAACAGCCCGACATAATAAACTACGACCCTTATGGAGAAGGCTGGATAGTTAGGATGAAGTCCTTTGATTTGCAAAGGGACATAAAGGACCTTCTCTATGGCAAAGATGCCATAGAGGAGATGAGAAAATACATTGATGAGTGGGACATAATTTGTATGAGGTGTACATGATGGCGGCAAAGGACAAGCATGTAATACTGCTTGTTTCTCAATGGTGTGCCACTTGTCCCGATGCAGACGCCTTGTGGAGAAAACTGCAAGTAGAGTACGGCTTTAAGTATGAAGTTTTGGATGTGGCGCAGCCCGAGGGTAGAATGTGGGCAAAAAAGCTCATAGTAAGGTCTGTGCCTTCAACCATTATAGATGGGAAGTTAACCTTTGTAGGCGTTCCCGATGAGGCGGAGGCAAGGAGGGCCATAGAGTCGTGAAGGTTATCATCCTTATGACAAGCGGACCAAGGACTCCTTGGAGGTGTGCCTCCCCATTTTACATTGCTGCCTTGATGGCTGCCAATGAGGCAGATGTGGAAATCTTCTTTAACATGGATGGTACAAGGCTTTTGAAGAAGGGGGTGGCTGAAAGGATTGTGCCGGGCGAGCCCAACTGCCTTTCCCCAAACGGCAAAAAATTAAAGACTGTTTACGATTTTATCAAGGATGCCAAGCAGGCAGGTGTTAAGTTCTACTCTTGCAAGCAAGCTATAGACTCTTTGGGCTACAAGCCTGAGGACTTGATACCGGAGCTGGATGGGGTTTTCCCCGCCAGCGAGTTTGCCCTAAGGGCTATGGAAGCGGATAAGGTGCTAACTTTTTAAAATTTCTATAAAGGAGGGTAAAGATGGCAACAGTTAATGGGTGCAACATACCCGAGGACCTTTTGTACGATGTGGACCCAGAGGCAAACGCCTTCACCTGGGCAAAGGATAACGGCGATGGCACCTACACCATAGGGCTTACTTCTGTGGCAGCTGCTATGGCGGGAAGGCTGGTGGCTTACACCCCCAAAAAGCCCGGGAAGGTTATAGAAAGGCGCAAGAGCGTAGCCACCATAGAGAGCGGTAAATGGGTTGGGCCAGTGCCCACACCCCTTACGGGAGAGGTGGTGGAGATAAACGAAGCTCTAAAGGGGAATCCTGCCTTGGCAAACGACGACCCTTACGGTGCAGGATGGATAGCAAAGATAAAGCCCACAAAGCCAGAGGAGATAAACAGCTTGCTTAAAGGGCAGGCAGCCGTTGACGCCCTAACAAAGGTAGTGAGCGAAAAGGGTATAAAGTGCGGATAATAAGCTTAATGGGTGGGGCTGTCCCACCCCCCTTAGAAGATGTAGAGCTCAATAGAGAACTCCTTGAGGAGATTGAAGAAGGTTTTGAAATAAGGCTTAAGAACTTTGGAAGGGACATACACTTTTATAGCCCGGGGTTCAAACACTATGAAGTGGAGGATTTTTCCATAAAAAGTGGTCCAAGGTTTGTGGATATATCCATAACTGGTAAAAACTGCGAGCTTATGTGCGACCATTGCGCCTCCAAGATCCTATGGCATATGATACCAGCCACTACACCCCAAGAGCTCTGGAAAATCTCCAACGAGCTTAAGGCAAGGGGAATTGATGGTGTTCTAATATCCGGCGGCTCCAACAAGGACGGTGTGGTAGAGTTATACCCCTTTCTTGATGTTATGAGAAGGATAAAGGAAGAGCTTGGTATGTTTGTTAGCTGTCATGTGGGCCTTGTGGATGAAAGGCTGTCCGAGGGTCTAAAACAGGCCAAGGTGGACGCAGTTTTAATTGACATAATAGGAGACGATGAAACCATAGCTCAGGTCTATAAACTACCCCATAAGGGTGTTAAAGACTACGAGGAATCTCTTAGGCTCTTGAAGGAATACCAACATAACATAGTTCCCCATGTGATAATAGGGCTCCACTACGGGCAGATAAAAGGAGAGTATAGGGCTATAGATATGATAGCCCAGTTTGACCCTTCTGCTTTGGTGATGGTGGTGGTTATGCCCTATTATGGAAAAGCTCGCTTTCAACTTCTGCCCCCACCGAAGGCGGAGGATAGCGCAAGGGTCATCTTTTATGCAAGGAAAGCCCTTCCAAAAAGGCCTGTGGTGATAGGTTGTGCAAGGCCTGCGGGGCCCGATAGGGCAAAGCTTGACCTTTATGCCTTGCACGCAGGGGTAAACGGTATAACCTTCCCTGCAGAAGGTATTTTTACCTATGCAAAAAGCCTTGGACTAAAACCCATAATCTCACCTAACTGTTGCTCAACGGTATTTTTACCCTAAATTTATAAGCCATGAAGCTGTTTGACTTAGAAACGGCAAGGGAGCTGATAACTATAATAAAGCCCATAGTGGAAGAAATAAACCTAAAGAGGGAAGAGCTTCAGGAGTATCTTTTGAGGCTTGAAGAGGAGAAGGATGTGCTGGAAAGGATGTACATAGAAAGCCATGTAAGGGATTTAGACTCGGACATAAGAAGGCTTTTTCAAAAGATTGAGTCCTTTGGCGGTATAATAAAGGGTATAGACCCCATACTGGTAGACTTCCTTTCCTTCCATCAAAACCGCTACATATGGCTGTGTTGGAAGGAGGATGAAGACACCATAATGTACTGGCATGAGCTGGATGAGGGCTTTGCGGGAAGAAAGCCCGTAAATCTTTTGTGGAAGCAAGAGGAAGGCAGACAGTTTTAAGGGCTAAAATCCATATATATTTTTGATGGCGTGGCACCCCTTTGCCCTTGGTACTTTCCCCTGTAGGGCCTTTCTGCCCTTTTGTCCAGCTTGGCAAGCACTATCTGGCATATGCGGACTCCTTTGTAAATCCTTATGGAGCATCTGTTGGCATTGTAGAGCTCAAGGGTTATCTGCCCCTCAAAGCCCGCATCTACCCATCCTGCGTTTTCTATAAACAAGCCAAGCCTTCCAAGGGAAGACCTTCCTTCCACAAAGGCTGTTATGTCCTCTGGAAGCTTTATATACTCCTCCGTTGTTGCAAGCATAAAGGCCTTTGGTGGTATGAGAAAGCCCTCCGGGGGTATTATTACCTTCTCCACCGGCGCAAAAGGGCTTTTTATATCTATACCCTCGCTCTTATAGAAGAGTAGTTCGCCACCAAGGGTAAGGTCTATGGAGGAGGCTTGTATATTCTCTTCTCTGTATGGTTCTATGATAAGCTCGCCTTTTCTTATAAGCTCCTTTATACTACCGTCGCTTAGTATCATGGCTTTTTATGGGGGTGGAGGGACTCGAACCCTCACGGCTCATCGCCGGCGGATTTTAAGTCCGCTGCGTCTGCCAGTTCCGCCACACCCCCGGCTTATATAATTATAAAGTATAATATTCCTTAGTCATTATGGGATATTGGCGAGGTATAATATACGAGTATAGAGAGTTCCTACCTGTAGGAGCTGCCACCCCCGTAATAACCCTGTGCGAGGGAAATACACCTCTTATAAAGGCTGACAACCTTGCAAGGGCCATGGGCTTTAAAGGGGACATATTTTTAAAGTATGAGGGCCTTAACCCCACGGGCTCTTTCAAAGATAGGGGCATGACTGTTGCCATTTCAAAGGCTGTGGAAGCTGGTAAAAGGGCTGTTATATGTGCTTCTACAGGGAACACCTCCGCCTCCGCCGCCGCTTATGCGGCAAAGGCAGGCCTCAAAGCCTATGTTTTACTACCAAAGGGTGCCGTTGCCCTTGGAAAGCTTTCTCAGGCGGTCATATACGGAGCCAAGGTCATAGCCCTTCAGGGAAACTTTGATGATGCCTTGTATATAGTTAGAAAAATAGGGGAGCTTTTGCCGGTGGAGGTGGTAAACTCCGTAAACCCTTACAGAATAGAAGGTCAAAAGACGGGTGCCTTTGAGATATGCGATGTCTTGGGAAGGGCTCCCGATTACCACTTTATACCGGTGGGCAATGCGGGCAACATAACAGCCTATTGGAAGGGCTACAAGGAATATTTTCAAGCGGGTAAAATAGATAGCCTTCCAAAGATGATGGGATGGCAGGCGGAAGGGGCCGCACCCATTGTAAAGGGCTATCCTATAAAAAACCCTCAAACCATAGCCACTGCCATAAGGATAGGCAATCCCTACAGCTGGCAATCGGCTCTGCAGGCCATGCAGGAGTCCGGTGGACTTATAGATGCGGTAAGCGACGAGGAGATCTTATACGCTTATAAACTTATAGCTTCCACGGAGGGGGTTTTCTGCGAGCCTGCATCCGCTGCCTCTGTAGCAGGGTTGATAAAGCTTAACCGTGAAGGGTACTTTAAGGGGGGTGAGCTTGTGGTGTGTGTGCTGACAGGAAATGGCTTGAAGGATCCGGATACTGCCATAAAGGTATGCGAGGAGCCAATAACCTTGCCGCCAGATGTGGAAAAGGTTATGGAGTACATAGAGGTGTAAAATGAAAATCTATGAGCTTTCCTACAGCTCAACAATAGAAGCCGCAAGAATATTAAAGGAAGGTGGTATAGTCTGCTTTCCTACAGATACCATATATGGCCTTCTTGCCCTTGCTACAGACAAGAATGTGGTAGAAAGGCTTTTTTCCATAAGGAGACCCTCCAACAGACCCTTTTTAATGCTCATACCAAGCCTAAGATGGATAAGAAGGCTTGGGCTACGGGCTAACATAGTCCACTATATGCTCATGGAAAAGTTTAATGCAACCTTTATTTTTTACAAAAAAACCCCCATCCCACTCTTTTTAACAAGAGGTAGGAAAAGCCTTGCCATTAGACTGCCTCCCTACAATAGCCCTGTATCTAAGCTTTTAAGCTTGGTAGACTTACCCCTTGTGGCGCCCAGCGCCAACCCAGAGGGAGAAAAACCGGCCTCCAGCATAAAAGAAGCCGTGGAATACTTTGGAGATAAGATAGACCTATATGTGGATGGTGGTATCATAGAGGCAAAGCCGTCTACCATAGTAAGGGCGCTGTATCCAAAGGGGCTCAGGCTTATAAGGGATGGTAATATACCCTTTGACAAAATCCTTAACTTCTATAGGGCTGTTATCACCTCTTCTTCCTTGACTGCAACCTTTCCTTCAGAGTCTTCCTCTTAGGACTTTTCTGATCTGCCTTTCCTTCTACCCCGCTAAACACCGCCATACTCAAAAGCTTTTCCTTTTCTTGCTCCTCCCTTTTTATCTCTTCTTGAACCTCTTCCCCAGACCTTACCTGCATGTGTAAAAGGTCGGACACCGTTCTCTCCCTAAACCTGCTTAGCATATCTTCAAATATGTAAAAGGCTTCTTTTTTATACTCTACAAGTGGATCCTTTGAAGCATAGCCGCGTAGGTATATGCTTTCTCTTAACCTGTCCATTGTGTGTAGATGTTCTCTCCATAGATGGTCAAGGTTGGAAAGCATAAGCACCCTTAGAAGCTCTGTAAATACCTCCTTCCCTACCTGCTCCTTCTTTCTTTCTATTACCCCAAGGACCTTTTCCCATAGAAGGTTTATCAAATCCTCCTTGTCCCTGGCCCGAGGTATTTCTATATCTTGTCCTGTTAACTCCTTGAGGTAGTTTTTAAGCGGTTCAAGGTCCCACAGCTCTGGCTCTTCTTCCCTTATGAGCTCATCCACCTTTTGAGCCACAAGGTCATACACAAACTCCTTTAAATACTCTTCAAGGCCTTTGGATTCAAGAATATCCCTCCTCATAGAGTATACAGTTAGCCTTTGGGTGTTCATTACCATATCGTACTCAAGAAGCCTTTTTCTTATTTGGAAGTTCTGTGCCTCTACCCTCTTTTGAGCATTTTCTATGGCTTTTGTAACCATCCTGCTCTCTATGGGTTCTCCGGGTGGTATCTTTAACATGTCCATGAGCCTTTTAACTCTATCTCCTCCAAAGATCCTCATAAGGTCATCTTCCAAAGATAGCACAAAACGGGACTCCCCTGGGTCTCCTTGTCTTCCAGCCCTTCCCCTTAGCTGGTTGTCTATCCTCCTTGACTCATGCCTTTCTGTACCTATAACCAAAAGACCACCAAGCTCCACTACCTTTTTCTTTTCTTCTTCTGTTATCCTGTAGGCCTTTTCTAAGGCCTCTTTCCACTCTTCCTCCGTGGCTTCTTCCAAAGATTTATGCTTTGATAGGAGTATCTCCTTTGCCAAGTATTCGGGGTTTCCCCCCAAAAGTATGTCCGTTCCTCTTCCCGCCATGTTGGTGGATATGGTCACAGCTCCAAGTCTTCCCGCTTGGGCTATTATCTGCGCCTCCTTTTCATGGTGCTTTGCGTTAAGCACGTTGTGTGGTATTTTCTCCTTTTGGAGAAGCCTTGAAAGGTGCTCTGAATCTTCTATAGATACCGTTCCAACAAGTATGGGTCTTCCCTTCTCATGCTCTTGTTTTATAAGATCCACCACCGCCTGCCATTTCTCTTCCTTTGTTTTATAAACAAGGTCTGGATGGTCCTTTCTTCTCATAGGTTTGTGGGTAGGTACTACAACCACCTCAAGGCTGTATATTTCTTTAAATTCAAGGGCTTCCGTCTCCGCCGTACCCGTCATACCAGAGAGCTTTCTGTAAAGCTTAAAGTAGTTTTGAAAGGTTATGCTTGCCAAGGTTTGGTTCTCCCTTTGAATAGGTACCCCCTCTTTTACCTCTATGGCTTGGTGTAATCCATCGCTCCACCTTCTGCCGGGAAGCACCCTACCGGTAAATTCATCCACTATAAGCACTTCACCATCTTTTACTATGTAATGAACATCCCTTTTAAAAAGGGTGTGCGCCCTTAGGGCTTGGTTTATAGCGTGCAAAAGGTCAATATGCCTTATATCGTAGAGGTTTTCTATGTCCAAGAGTTCTTCTACTTTTCTTATGCCCTTTTCTGTGAGTTGTGCAGTTCTATTCTTTTCATCAACGGTAAAGTCCTCTTCTATTTTTAGCCTTCTTACCACCTCATCTGCCTTGTAATATATAGATGTGTCCATCTCGGCAGGCCCGGAGATTATTAAAGGGGTCCTTGCCTCATCTATAAGGATAGAGTCTACCTCGTCCACTATGGCAAAGTTATGACCTTTTACCTGCACCACCTCCTCAAGGGAAAAGGCCATGTTGCCCCTTAGATAATCAAAGCCAAACTCGTTGTTAGTACCATAGGTTATATGGCATTCATAAGCTTCTCTCCTTGTGCAAGGAACAAGCTTTGTATAAAAGGCCTTTTTGGCTTGTACGTTTATGAGGTCAGAGGGTAAAGTCTCTTCAAAGTAGCCTTTGGGCCACACCCTTAGGTCTTCTTCTATGGCCTTTTGGGCAAGATGAGGGTCTGCCCACTCTACCTTGTAAGACGAATAATCTGAGTTTATAACACCCACATCCAAGCCAAGGAAAAGGTATATGGGACCCATCCACTGGGCATCCCTCCTTGCAAGGTAATCATTGACCGTTACCACATGCACGCCCTCATCGGTCATGGCGTTCACCGCGGTGGCAGATGTAGCAACCAAGGTCTTACCTTCTCCCGTCTTCATTTCGGCAATCTTCCCCTCATGCAGGACAAGTCCACCTATGAGCTGGACATCAAAGAATCTAAGGCCAAGTGCCCTTTTACCAGCTTCTCTTACAAGGGCAAAGACAAGCTCCACCTCTTCTGTTATCTCCCCCCTCCTTATCCTTTCTTTCAGCCCTTCCTCTTGCAAGACCCTTTTATGTATCTCCTGGGCAATCTGGACTATCTCAAGGTTGGAAAGACTATCCAACTCCCTCTCCTTTTCCGTTATCCTTTTAACCACCTTGCGCAGCCTTTTTACCTCTCTCTCACTCTTGGTACCAAGGAGCTTTTTAACAAGCCATTCTATCATAGCTATAAAATTATAGACTACAAAACACTTTATGCTGGGTGAGAAATTAAATAAGATTCTTGCATAATAAGGCGTAGCATAGGCATTCTTGCCTGTGTGTTTAAAAAATACTTCACAGATAGGAATGTCTATGCTACATAGTCAAACTCAAAAATTATTACCCAGCATGTCTGATAGACTCCCTGCATGATCGTTTTTTTGTTCTGTAGGGTAAGCGTGGATGGGGCTTTGCCAAGCCCTCACCTCTTTCCTTCTTAAAAAGCCCTTTTCCCTATGAGCTTAAGAAATTCCTCTCTGGTTATTAGGTCGCTTAAAAATATACCCCTCAAGGCGGAGGTAATGGTCAAATGCCCCGGCGACATAACACCCCTCATAGACATACAAAGATGCTCCATTTCCAAAACCACGGCCACGCCCTTTGGTTTTAGCTGCTCTACAAGAAAGTCTGCAATCTGGTTTGTAAGCCTTTCCTGCACTTGGGGCTTTAGGGCAAAGGCCCTTACCGTCCTTACCAGCTTAGAAAGTCCGCAAATTATCCCATCGGGTATATAGGCAATATGGGCTTTGCCAAAGAAGGGTAAAAGGTGGTGTTCGCAAAAGGAGTATATAGCAATATCTTTTACAAGCACCATTTCATTATAGGAGCCAAACTCTTCAAAAAGTTTAAAATCAAAGCTCCTTTGCCTTTCAAACTCTTCCCACATGCGGGCTATTCTATCGGGAGTTTCCAAAAGACCCTCTCTGTCCGGATCCTCTCCTATACCTTCCAGAAAGAGCCTTATGGCTTGTTTTATCTTTTCTTTATCTATCGGCATGGTAATATTATACCCATGGAAGGTTTAGAAAAAAGACAAAGAGTGTTGCTTTTGAGTATAAAAGGCGTAGCTTGGTTATTTGCCGCCTTTGTAATCCTAACCTTGGCTACTGTGGGCATCTTTCTGATGGTATGGATAGTATATGAATTTTATTTGGTCATAGCTGGCTTACTACCCCTTGAAAGGGGAGGCTTGAGCATACTGGGCTCAGTCCTTATACTTTATGCCATATCGGAGCTTCTTTCGGAGGAGATAAAACACCTAAAGGGCGGCCCAGTTAGTATAAGAGCCTTTGTGGGTGTAGCACTTGCGGCGGTCATAAGAAAGGTTTTAATATTATCCCTCTCTCCGGAGAGGTATATGGAGCTTATAACACTATCGGCAATCCTGCTTTCCTTGGGGCTGGTCTATTGGATAATACATAGGGTGGAAAGCTCTTCATGAGCCTTGTCATAAAATATACACTTGCAAAGGTCCATAGGAAGGCTATTATATAGATAACAAACTTTTTAAGGAGGTAGTAATATGCAAAAGGTAGAATTTAACTTTTTTGCAACAGAAAAGGCTGTTCAAGAGGTGCTTAGGATAGCCCAAGAAAACAACATAACCGAACCCATACTAAGGATAAGGGTTGTGCCCGGTGGATGCTCTGGCTTTCAGTATGCCATGGGCTTTGATGATACCATAGAAGAAGGGGACAATGTCTTTGAATTTGGAGGCCTAAGGATAGCCATAGACCAGTTTTCTATGCCCTATGTAAACAACGCAGAGCTTGATTATGTAATGGACTTTATGGGCGGTGGATTTACCATTAAGAACCCTAATGTATCAGGTTCTTGTGGTTGCGGTAGCTCCTTCTCTTGTGGATGATTTCAAATGCCCCCTGTTGGGGGCTTTTATAACCTTTACCCTTATATAATCCGGTTCAATCTTTTCCACAGATATGATAAACCTTGGCACATTTACAACATAAACTTTAAGAAGGTACTCACCTTCTTCAAGCCCCTTCACATCCACACCAACCCTTATGTTCTCCACCATTTCCTCAGAAACAAACCTCTCCATCACACTCAGCCTTAACCTTACCCTTTTTCTCTCCAGCCTGTAGGCATATCCCTCTTTTTGGTTAAATACCTCCACATATCTTTCCACATTCATGGGTACTCTTCCGCCAAAGTTGTGTATAAACCAGAAGGTAGCTCCCATAAAAAGTGCCAACAGCTTATATTGCCAATCCTTAACAAAAAAGCTTTTAAGCATTTTCTATCCTCAACTCTTTAATAAGTAAAGTCCTTAACATCTCTGGGTCAAGGTTTCTTTGTAGTTTACCATCAACGGCAAGAGATATCTCCCCAGTTTCTTCGGAAACCACCACGCAGAGGGCATCGCTTTCCTCAGATATGCCGAGGGCGGCCCTATGCCTTGTGCCGTACTTTTTGGGAAGCTTGGAAGATTTAGAAAGAGGTAAGATGCAAGAAGCATAAACAAGCCTATCCCCCCTTATTACCACGGCGCCATCGTGTAGTGGAGACAGGGGGTTGAATATGGTGATCAATAGTTCAACGGAGACAAGGCTGTCTATTAGAACGCAGCCTTCCACCATACCATCCACACTTTGCGATCTTTCTATAACTATAAGCCCCCCTATCTGCCTTTCGGAGAGGAAGGAAGAGGCCCTAACGACCCTATCCACCACCCTTTCTCCTACAGGCTTTATAACGGGAACCCCCGTCTTTTGACCAAGCCTGCTCAGAGCTTTCCTTATTTCAGGCTGGAATATGACCACAAGGGAGAAAAGTCCCACAGTCCATAGCTTTTCAAAAATCCAAGAGAGGGTACTAAGGCCCAAAAGCTCCGCAATAAGCCAAAAGAGGGCCAAAAAGCCCAAGCCCTTAAATATCTGGAAACCCCTTGTTATGCGTAAAAAGTAAAGTATGCCGTAGAAAAACAAAGAAACAAAGAGTATATCTAAAAGGTCTTTCCAAGATATAAACTTTAAAAAATCAAAATTCGCCATAGGTTCTCACCGTGTCAAGCAAAGCCAAAAATTCCCGTGTCTCTTTAACATCATGAACCCTTACTATGTGAGCACCTTTTATTACTGCTGGAGCCAAGGCTCCAAGACTTCCATACAACCTTTCCTTGGGCTCTGTCTTCTTCTTCAACAGCCCTTCAATAACAAGACCTATAAAGGATTTTCTTGAAACACCTACAAGCAGGGGGAGGCCAAAAAGGCGGAGCTCGTCAAACCTTTTTAGGATTTCTATGTTGTGCTCTGGAAGCTTCCCAAAGCCTATGCCCGGGTCAAGTATGGCCTGACCCCTATAGCCCAAGTTTTCAAGCTCCTTCAACCTCTCTTCAAACCAAAGGATGATCTCCTCCATTACATCTTCGTAAACTATGGGCATCTCCTTCCATGTTTCCGGCCTACCTTTGATATGGGTTATCACATAAGGACAGTTGTATTTGGCTACCACTTTGTACATATTGGGGTCAAAAGTCCCACCGCTTATGTCGTTTATCATGTCCGCACCCTCTTGTAGACAGGCTTCTGCCACCTCTGCCTTGTAGGTGTCCACGGAGATCCAAACCTTGGGAAGCTCTTTTCTTACATCCCTCAAAACTGGCAAAACCCTCCGGAGCTCCTCTTGGACTGATATCCTCTGGGAACCCGGCCTTGTAGATTCCCCTCCTATATCTATTATATCCGCCCCCTCCTCTACCATCTGCAAAGCCCTTTTTACAGCCTCTGAAGGTTTTAGATATAGCCCACCGTCGGAAAAGGAATCGGGAGTGATGTTAAGTACGCCCATCAGGGCAGTTTTTATGCCTAAGGGTAGTATCTTTTGGTTGTATTGGATTTTAAAGGATCTTTTGCGGTAGTTTTGAAGCTTTTGAAGTATCTCCAATGCAAGATCTTTGTCTTCCTTCACAATAAGAGAACAAAAATCCCTTATCTTTGACTCGGAACCGCAAAGCACAAAGCCACCCTCTCCATAAAAGGCATGAAGGCAGGCCTGCTTTGCCGCAGGAAATAGGACTTCGGGCTTTACTCCCTTTAACTGCAACACATGAAAAACCCCTTCAAAGGACCTGTCATAGGCCTCTCTAAAGAATATCCCTATTTTGTCCTTAAGGAATCTGTAAAAAGCCTCCCTGCTTTCAAAGTGCTTGACCATCATATAGAATAGCATACATTATTTACTCATGGTTCTGAGGTTAAAAATTAGAAGACAAAGGGAAAAGGGAAATCCATACTACCAGAGCTTTCAAATACCCTATGAGGAGGGCATGACCCTTCTTATGGCCCTTCAAAGGATAAAGGAAGAAATAGACCCAACCTTAAGCTTTAGGCATTTTTGTAGAGCTGGCATATGTGGAACTTGTGCCCTTATGGTAAACGGCTTTCCAAAGCTTGCCTGTAAAGAACAGGTTTTGCCCTATGTGCTTTTTGGTGAAGAGATAACCATAGAACCCCTTAGGAACTTTGAGGTTATAAGGGACCTTGTGGTAAACAATGAAAAGGTCATTAAAAAGATGAAAGACCTGCACCTTTGGATAAAAGAAAGGTCAAAGGACCCGCGCATACCACCGGAAGTTAGCAAAAGGATAGAAAACGCCGCCGATTGTATACTATGTTTTTCTTGCCAGGCTTACTGCCCGCAGGTTTTGGAAGAAAAGTATGCCGGACCCCTCTTCTTCGCCAAGTTGTACAGGTTTTACAAAGACCCGAGGGAGGAAGAAAAGGATTTAAGAAGGATTCAAACTATAAAGGAAGGCAACCTTTACCATTGCCTTTCTTGTAATAAGTGCAACCTTGTATGCCCCAAGGAGGTAGAACCAGCTACCCTAATAAGGGAGCTTATGAAAGCTATGGATGTGGTTGCTTAGTCTTTTTTTGTTAATCAACCTTTGCTTTGCTGAGGTAGAAAAGCTTGTAGAGGAGGAAATCTACAAAAGGTTTGGAGACTTGATCAAGGTAAATAGGGTAAGGATAGTTGGTAAAGTGGAAAAGGTTGACAAGATAGAGCTTGATATGGAGTATGGTAAAAGTAGGACCATTGCCTATATACATTCTGGGGACGAAAGGTATCAAGCCTTTATAGATGTCCTATGGAAGGTAAAAGTCTTTGTAGCCAAGGAGGACATAGAAAAGGGTGCATTCATAAAGGAAGAGCTTTTTAGAGTTGAGGAGAGGTTTATGAAAAGTGTTCCATCGGATTTAAGGCTAAACCCGGAAGAATTTGAGAACTTTATTGCTTCCACAAGGATAGTGAAGGGGACTATGTTAAGAAGATCTTTGCTTAAAGAAATACCGGCAGTCAAGGCAGGGGAGCCTGTAGAAGCAGTTTTCAAAAGCGGTGCCATAGAGGTAGCCTTTCAGGCTATAGCCGTAGATACGGGCTCTATTGGGAAGGTGATAAGGATAAAGAGGGATGATGGAAGGGTCTTAAGGGGCAAGGTGGTGTCAAGGGGTAGGGTGGAGGTTGTACCATGAGTGAGGAGTTTTCGGCAGGTGGTGTGCTTTTGAAAGATGGAGAGGTTTTGCTTATAAGGAACCCTTCAGATGTATGGACCTTCCCCAAAGGGCTTTTGGAGGCTGGAGAGAAGCCAGAAGAGACGGCCATAAGGGAGGTTTTTGAAGAGACTGGGGTAAGGGGGAAGATTTTGGCGCCTATCGGTGAAATAAGATATTGGTATATGAGAGAGGGGAGGAGGGTAAGAAAAAAGGTGCTTTTTTATCTTATGGAGTATATGGAAGGTGAGCCAAAGCCCTCTTGGGAGGTAAAGGATGCCAAGTTCTTTACCCTGGAAGAGGCAAAAAGGCTTTTAAAATACAAGGGGGACAGGGAGATATTCAAAAAGGCTTTGGAGATGCTTCATTCTGGTGAAAAGCAAGCCTTACTCCCCTTCAAGATACCTTTTCATAAAGAGGGAGGACCTTATTAAAGCATCCTTTGAAGCAAGGTCATCTGCAAAGGTTCTTCTGTCAAGCCTGAAATCAAAACCCCTACCCACACCAGGGTATACCACTATCCATATGGGCACGCCTTTGGCTTTAAGATGATCAACTGCAACAAGGGCAGGCCTTATCCTCTGATACTGTTCCTGTTCACCCACAAGTATTAAGGTGGGTATCCTTAAGCTTTCCCATTCAGGAGCGTACCTGTATACCTGCTCAGGTTCTGGAGCATTTGGGTTCTGCATATGTGGATAATAGGCTACAAAACATGCTATATCTTTCTCTTGCCTTTTGTATGCCACCAACAGCCTTATACCGTAATAGCCACCCCTTGTAATACCATAGGCACATATCTTTCCATTCTTTATGTCCTTTCTGTTTACCGCATATACCAGCACCGCATCAAGGTCTTCTTCCACAACGGGGTCATGTTCTATGGGAAACTGCGGTATAAGCCTTCCTGTGTACAGGTCGGGGGCTACTACAACAAAACCTTTACTTGCCAATCTCTTTGCATGAAGCTGGAAAAGTTCATCAAGACCTCTTCTGCCATGGATAAAAAGAACACCGGGATAAGCCTTTTCATCATCTGGCCTGTATACAAAAACGGGAATATCCACATCCCTTTTCTTTACCGTTGCCGTCTCTGTACGCACCTTATAGTTGGGTAGGTTTTCTATATAGCCTTCCTCCCACCACCTATTGTCCCACCACCAGGCAGATGGCCCCTTTTCCATAAGTTTATCAATCAAACCCTTTACAAACTCATCAGTAGCAAGGCTAAAACTTACCATAGAAAGAAAGAAGAACAAAAGCTTTTCATATCCATACCTCCCTTATACAAATTTATACCTCCACTACCTTTCCGGGGTTGAAGAGGTTTTTAGGGTCAAAGAGGAGCTTTATGCCCTTTAAAAGCTCATAGCCCACCTCTCCAAACTGCCATCTTAAAAACTTTTTCTTTGTAAGCCCTACTCCATGCTCTCCCGTTATGGAGCCAGAGTATTTGAGCGTAAGTTCAAAGACCTCATCCACAGCCCTTTCTGCCCTTTCCTCCTCTTCTCTGTTTGCTTTTTCATAAAGCAGGTTTACATGAAGGTTCCCATCGCCTATGTGGCCGAAGATAACCATGGGAAGGTGGTACTTTTGAGCTATCTTCCTTAGCTCTGGAATTGCCTCCGATAGATATATCCTTGGTATAACTATATCCTCGTTTATTTTTCCAGATCTGAGATTTCCAAGGGCAGGCCCCAAGCTCTTCCTTGCTGACCAGAGCCTTTCTTCTTCCTCTTTATTGGTAGCAACCCTTACCTCCACATCCATAGACCTTAAAAGGTTTTCTATTTCTCGGATATCCTCCAAAATACTTTTGGGGGACCCATCCACTTCTATAAGCAATAGGGCTTCCACCCTTGGGAGCCCTGCGGGTTTGTAGTCTTCCACCACCTTTATAGCCTCCGAATCCATAAATTCAAGGGCGGAGGGGAAAACCCCCGAGGTAAAAATCTTTGTAACTGCCCTACCCACATCTTCAAGCCTCTTGAAAAGGGCCAACAAGGTGGCTCTTGCCCTTGGCTTTGGTATAAGCTTTAAGGTGGCGGAGGTTATAAGGCCCAAAGTGCCTTCAGAGCCTACAAAAAGCTTGGTAATATCGTAGCCTGCCACATCCTTTATGACAGGGTTGCCCGTTTTTAAGGTTTGTCCCTCCTTTATAACCGCCGTAAGCCCAAGTACGTACTCACGGGTTACGCCGTACTTTAGGCACCTTGGTCCTCCCGCATTTTCCGCTATATTACCACCAAGGGTTGAATACTTAAAAGAGGAAGGGTCTGGTGGATAAAAAAGGCCAAGGCTTTCCACATACTCTTGAAATTGGGAGGTTATAACACCGGGCTGTACTTCGGCTGTTGCGTTGTCAAGGTTTACCTCAAACTTGTTCATCCTTTCAAAAGACACTACTATACCCCTTTCCAAGGTAGGCACAGCCCCACCAGTTAAGCCTGATCCTGCACCCCTTGGAAAAATGGAAATGTTTTCCTCATAGCATACCTTTACAAGCCTAACCACATCCTCATGACCTTCTGGGAAGACCACCGCCAAAGGTACTGCCCTTTCTATGGGAATAGGGGTAGCATCGTAGGAATAAAGCTTCCTTTCTACCAAAGAGGTCTTTACCTTTTCTTTTCCCAACACCTCTATCAGTTTGTCGGTAGGTTTTTTCCTCAATATACCAAGCATAATGCTAAAAATATAAACCTTGCCTATATTTAAAACAATGCCCCTTATCACCATGTTCTGGGGAAGGCAGGAAGGCAACAGCTTTTATCCAGAAAAGATACTGTGGCTTTTGGAAAATCCCCACCCCCACTGGGTAGAAACAGTCAGAGACAATCTGAAGCTTGACTTTAGGGAGAGTGGTTTTAGACAGTTTGTTTCCCTTTCCTCCAGATATTTAATAACGGACGCCATGCTCATGTTTGGACTTGAGTATGCCTTGGAAAAGGACAAGCTTATAGAGATCTTAAACCCTATAAGGCTTACAGTCCGCGTAAAACCGGGAAGCTTTTTGGGAATAAGCCATCATTTCCTTGGTGCACCCTTTGAGATAGAGCAGGATGAAGTACTGAGGGAGTTTTTAAAAGAGGCACGTAAAACCGTAGAAGAGGGGGGCTTTGGCATGCAGGTTTTAGTACTTTCCCACCATGCTTACTTAGAAGACCTCCTTTTGGAAAACTTGGAAAGGATAAAAGGGCTAAATTACCAATTTTATGGGGTTAAGTGATGGAAAAGGGCTACAGAGGAATTTTTAGTAAGATGGGTGAAGGGCTTTTGGAAAGGTTTATAGAAGACCTAAAAGAGGAGCTGGAAAAAAAGCCTAAAGACCCAGAGCTTCTTTTTAAGCTGGGCGTTGCCTACAGCAGGGCGGGCAAAGTCCAAGAAGCAAGAGAAATCTACAAAAAGTTAAGAAATATAGATAAGGAAAAAGCAAAAGAACTCTTAGACATTATATATGTCGTCTAAAAAGACTTCGGCGGGTTTTGGTGCATAAATTTTTTTGATTCAGATCACCGCATAAGCGTGGTATCTTTTTTGGACAAAGTCTTTTGTAAAGACATACTACAGCGGGCTACTATCAAGGACCTCTCTATTTCTGCACTAAAGCCAATCTCTTGTCCTGAGATGATCTCTCTCTTTGTATACAAATAGCAGGTTTTTATTAGATTCCTTATCGCACAGACAGGAATGTCTGTGCTACATAAAATTTAACCAAAAGACGCGGGCATGGATGCCCACACTACCTAATATTAAGCAATGGATATAAGACAAAAGTATGACACATCCACCAATTTACTTCTTACTATATTATAACCCATGAGCCAGTCCTAATATAAGAATTACCTTAATGGTCGCCCAAGATAAACGGCCTAGGAAAAGCCCTAATACTATTTGAAAGCTAACCCTTTGATAGTAGTATAATTGTTTAACCAAACTCTCAGGAGGCTGGCATGAAGCTACATGAACATCAGGCTAAGGAACTTCTTAAAAGATACAGTCTTCCTGTGCCAGAGGGAAGGGTAGCCTTTAACCTTCAGGAAGCTTTGCAAGCAGCTCAAGAGCTTGGTGAGTTTCCCCTCGTGGTAAAGGCCCAAGTGCATTGTGGTGGAAGGGGCAAGGCAGGCGGTGTAAAGCTTGTTAAGAGTATTCAAGAGCTCCAGCAGGCGGTGGAGGGTATGCTTGGAAAGGTACTAAAGACTTTTCAGTGTCCGGATGGCAAGCCAGTCAGCAGGGTATGGATAGAAAAGGCGACCAACATAGAAAAAGAATACTACCTTTCCATAACCCTTGATAGGTCTGTGTCTAAACCGGTTTTGATGGCTTCTGCAGAGGGCGGGATGGAGATAGAAGAGGTGGCAAAGGAAAAGCCAGAAGCCATACATATGCTTCATATAGACCCAGCCCTTGGCCTTATGCCCTCTCAGGCAAGGAAAATAGCCTTCAAGCTTGGCCTCCCTGTAAATGAATTTGTAAAAATAGCCCTCTCCCTTTATAGAGCTTACATAGACCTTGACGCAAGCCTTGTGGAGATAAACCCCCTTGTCCTAACCAAGGAAAACACCCTTATACTACTTGACGCAAAGGTGGAGCTGGATGACAACGCCCTTTTGAGGCACAAGGACCTTGAAGAGCTTGAAGATTTAACCCAGCTTGACCCCCTTGAGGTGGAGGCCAAAAGGTACAGCCTTAATTACATAAAGCTTGATGGAAACATAGGCTGTATGGTAAACGGTGCTGGCCTTGCCATGACCACTATGGACATAATAAAGCTCGCCGGTGGAGAGCCTGCCAACTTTCTCGATGTAGGCGGTGGTGCCAACGTGGAACAGATAGCCAACGCCTTTAGAATTCTCATGGCAGATCCCAACGTAAAGGCAGTCTTCATAAATATCTTTGGCGGCATTTTAAGGTGCGATAGATTGGCAAATGGTTTAATTGAGGCGGCAAAGATGGTGGAGATAAAGGTGCCCGTAGTGGTGAGGATGGAGGGCACCAATGTGGAAGAGGGCAGGAGAATACTAACAGAATCTGGGCTAAACTTTATAAACGCCGTAGATATGTGGGATGGAGCCCAAAAGGCAGTAGCCTTAGCATCAAAAGGAGGTTAAACTATGGCTATCCTTGTAAACAAAGACACAAGGGTGGTAGTACAAGGTATTACAGGAAAGGAAGGGTCCTTTCATGCCGCTCAATGCAAAGCCTATGGCACCCAAGTGGTGGCGGGCGTAACACCAGGGAAGGCTGGACAGCAGGTGGAAGGTATCCCCGTTTTTAACACGGTAGAGGATGCGGTAAAGGAAACGGGCGCCAAGTGTTCTTTGATCTTTGTGCCACCAGCCTTTGCCGCAGATGCCATAGTGGAAGCCCTTGATGCGGGTATTGAGCTTATAGTTTGCATAACGGAAGGCATACCGGTAAGGGACATGATGATGGTAAAGGACTATATGAAGAAAAACTATCCAAAGGCTAAGCTTATAGGTCCCAACTGCCCCGGTGTTATAACCCCGGGAGAGGCAAAGGTGGGTATAATGCCCGGCCATGTCTTCAAAAGGGGTAGTATAGGTATAGTATCAAGGAGTGGAACCTTGACCTATGAGGCTTCTTACCAGCTTAGCCGGTATGGGCTTGGACAATCCACGGCGGTGGGTATAGGGGGGGACCCAGTCCATGGCCTTGCCCACAAGGATGTTATAGCCATGTTTAACGAAGATCCTGAGACAGAGGCTATACTAATGATAGGCGAAATAGGTGGGACTGCAGAAGAAGAGGCGGCAGAGTTTATAAAGGAACATGTTAAAAAGCCTGTGTTTGCCTACATTGCAGGTATAACTGCTCCACCGGGAAGGCGTATGGGTCATGCTGGAGCCATAATAAGCGGAGGAAAGGGAACAGCACAGGCTAAAATGCAAGCCTTAAGAGAGGCTGGAGTGACTGTTATAGAAAACCCGGCGTTTATAGGTAAAACGGTGGCCCAAGCCTTTGGTAAGATATGATTAAGTTTATATTGATAATTTAAAACTGTGATATACTTTATAAACCCTAAACTTTAATAGGAGGTGTTAGTATGGCTTTGAGGACAAAAGTAGACCCAGATACCTGTACCTCTTGCGAGCTCTGCTATGACAGAGTGCCAGAGGTGTACAAAAACAGAGGAGATGGCATTGCAGAAGTGGCAAGCCCCGGAGCCGATGGTTGGATGATAGTTCCAGCGGAGTTGGAAAATGAAGTCAAAGAGGTTACCGACGAATGTCCCAGCGGTTCCATAATAACGGAAGAGGTTTAAAGGTAGAAATTGATATAGATACCTGCACCGCTTGCCAGTTATGCTACGATAGGCTGCCGCAAGTTTTTACAGATAGGGGGGATGGCATCCCCCTTGTTATTTTTAAAGTACCCATAGAAGACATATTGGAAGAGCTTTTGCAAGTTGCAGAGGATTGTCTCAGCAACTCCATATTAATAATCCATTGAATGGATAAAATAGTTTTTCTGGGAACTGCAGGTGGAAGGGCAAGCGTCTTTAGATTCTTAAGGAGGTCTGGCGGCTTTCTCCTTGAGCTTTCTGGAAACCTTGTTCATGTAGACCCAGGTCCCGGCGCCTTTGTATACCTTCATCAGCTTGGTATAGACCCAAGGCACATTGACCTTGTGGTCCTTTCCCATATACATCTGGATCACTCTTCCGATGTAAACGCAGTAATTGAATCTGCTACCGATGGTGGCAAGATTAGAAATGTAGCCCTTTTTGCTCCAAAGTCGGCCTTTGAAAGCTATGAAAGGGTAGTTCTTCCTTTCATAAGAGAAAGGCTTGCAAAGGAAGGTTTTTTAGAAGAAGGAAAAGAGCTAACCTATAAATCCATAAAAGTAAAGGCTGTTATGAAACATACCCACCACGGGGCAGAAACATACGCCTTGCTTTTTAATGATAGAATCCTTTATGTATCCTGCGCCCTTTATGAGGATAAGATGCTTAAAATGTACCCCCAAAATGTGGACCTTATGATAATAAATACCACTCTATACAAGAAAACAAAGCCTATTGACCATCTCACAGTAGAAGATGCAGAAAGGTTAATAAGCAATTTAAAACCAAAAAATGTCATATTGACCCATTTTGGTTATGAGTTTATCACCCAACATGATCCAAAGAGGGTAGCTCAAGAACTTTCAGAAAAGTACAACCTATCTGTAATCTCCGCAGAGGATTTTATGGAGGTTCACCTTTAATGCTTGAGCATTTCTTTCCGGGCTTAAAAAATTGGGCGCAAGAGCTTGTGCAAGAGCATGGATATACCGCTTTGTTTTTTCTTTCTTTTACCGAATCTATAATCCAACCAGTTCCACCCTATCCCTTTATAGTGAGTGCTCCCCTTTTTGGCTTGAGTGCCTTTGTGGCAGGCTTGGTGGCTTTTTTGGGAAACCTTCTTGGAGCCTTGGTGGCTTATTATCTGGCTAAGCTTCTTGGAGAAAAGGCCGTCAAAAAGCTTTTTAGAGAAAGGCTTTATTTAAAAGGGGAAGCCCTTTTTAATAAATACGGCTTTTGGGCAGTGCTTATTGGGGAACCCTATAAACTCGTCTGTTGGCTTGCGGGCCTATTTAATATGCCGCTGGCTACTTTTTTGATGGCAAGCATGATAGCAAGAGCTATTAGAATAGGTGTTTTTGTATTCTTTGGAGACCTTTTAAAAGGTTTTTTGAACTAATGGGTGCGGGAGGACTCGAACCCCCAACCGGGCGGTTATGAGCCGCCCGCTCTGCCATTGAGCTACGCACCCTTATGGATAAATATTATAAAACCACTTGACAAGGTTTGCAACCCTGTGGTAGAGTTTTGAAGACAAACCCAAGGAGGTAGGGCCATGAAAAAGTACATACTTGCCCTTATTATCCTTGTGGGAGTTCTTTGTAAGCCCATTATGGATGTATCCCCCTTGGGTATAGGTGGGCCTACAAGGGACATCCCCCAAGAATTGGAGCAGTCAGACAGTGAAATACTTGATGTGGATACTGTAAATAAGATAATTGCAGTTGAAATGTCTGTAGAAGAGGCTATGAAGGAGCTTATGAATGTAAAGATAGTGGAAACGGTCAAGCCCGATATATGGCCTGTGGTAGGTGTTATAACCTCAGACTATGGATGGAGAGTTATGGGCAGGAGAAGAGAATTTCACACAGGCATAGATATCTCTACGCCTTATGGCACACCTGTTGTTGCCTCCGCAGATGGTAGAGTTATATACGCAGGTTGGATAAGGGGCTGTGGTAAAACGGTGATTATATACCATGGCTATGGCTTTGCCACCTTGTATGCCCACCTCTCCGACATAAAGGTAAACTACTCAGACAGAGTGGTTAAAGGGCAGATAATAGGCAATGTGGGGACCACTGGTAGAGCCTTTGGCCCACACCTTCATTATGAAGTGCTAAAGTATGGTATAAGACAAAACCCCATAGCTTACCTTCCCTAAAGTAGCCCCCTTCTCCTTAAAGCATCCTCATATATTCTCTTATAAAGATGATTCCATTCTGGTGTACCCTCCACTATCCTCCTTGAGTAAGATCTTATCCTTTCCCTTACTTCCTTGTCTATCTCTTCCTCTTCCCTAACTGCCTCCATAAGAATTTCCCTTATCTTGTTTCTAATTACCACGGGCTCTTCATATATCTCTACCTGCGGGTCCTCCATTATCATATCCCTTATCCTATGGGCTATCTGGTTCATCCTTTCCCGCCTGCTAATATGTATGTTCATTTCCTCAGCCAACTTGCTCCTTACAGTCTTATAGGCTGTCCTGTAATCAAGGCTCGTCTCTTCCAAAAGGTCAAGCTTTTCTTTTAGTATTTCCTTTGTTTTTTCATCCAGCAGCTTTTCCTCATCCTCCGCCTCTTTAAATATGGCTATTATCTTTTTCCTAAAAGTATACGGGTCCTCTGGCTCTATAATCCTCTCCTTTTCGTAGAGTTCTTTTATAATTCTGTCTGCTATCCTTTCCACCAGCTTCTCTGGTAGCCTCATACATTTCCTCCTAAATCTTATTAATTATATCATAAAAAACTCTCAAGTATATTTTTAACTTCTTGGGTATATTCTCCGCTTTTTTCATTGATTATAAGAGGTTTCTCAATGATTAAACTGGGGTTTAGATTTTTTAAAGCATATATGTGTATTATTTTTCCGCTTTTATCATGCTTTGGATAAAAAATTCTTATGGAAGCCACGCTCATATTATACTTTTTGATATGAATTATTGCTTCCACTAATCTGTTTGAAGCGGTTAATAAATTAAAACCCTTGCCATCTTTTAGCAAAAAGCTACCTGATTTTATAAAATCTTCAAGAGTGGTATCACTTTCATGATGATAAATATTATCTTTTGCTTGTCCTGTGTAAAAAGGCGGATTTGCTATCACAACATCAAAGCTCTGGGGATCTAAGCCCTCCTTTATGTACCTTAAATCAAGGTCCAAAATGTGTATCTTATCTTCCAGGTTATTAACCTTTACATTGTATCTTAGTAGCTCCAGCATGATGGGATCCCTTTCTATAGCCCATACTTCACACTGGTACCTTAAGGCTGTAAGTATGGAAAGGGTGCCAAAGCCTGCACCCAGATCAACCACCTTAAAACCTCTTTTAATACCCTTTAGATTTGCTACAAAGAGGATCTCTACTATGGAAAGCCTATGGGCCTTGGGCTGTTTAAACCTTAACTTACCCCTAAAGAATTCAAACTCCCTATAACCTTCCAAACCTCTCAACTAATTCTAATAAGGTCCTTGCCCTTTCCTTTGCCCTTTCCAGCTCTTCTATTTCTTCCATAGTTTGCGCCGTTGCAAGCCTTTTTACCGCCTGGTCAAAGAGCTCCTTCTCTTTACCTGCATCTATCTCCCCTATATTGTATGCCTCTTCCGCCAAGATTATAACCTTCTCTGGAGTCACATCTACAAAGCCATAGGTTACCGCAATGCCGTTCTCCATCTTCCCATCAAAATAAACAAGCCCTGGCTTTAACATGGTCATAAGGTACATGTGCTTTTCCAAAACCCCTATTTCACCCTCCGCGGTAGGTATGTTTACAGAACTGACCTCTTTAGAAAAGTGCAAACCTTTGGGTGTAACAATCTCTACCTTAATCATGGCTATAAAATTATACCATGTATACGAAACTTATTTCATAATAAGGTGTATCATGGGCATTCTTGCCCGTGTGCTCAAAACATACACAGAAAGGGATATCTGTGCTACATAATAGAAGAATCAACAACTCAAAAACACAGGCAAAGATACCCTCGCTAACTCTCTTAAAGTTTTATGGGTGGCCCGGAGCCTATATTTTAAAGACAACTTCTTATTCAGAGCTTAGGTCTTTTATTAACTCCTCTTTTACCTCTTCAGGAAGCGTTGTAATTGCCTTATAATTTGGATGGTTTATTTCTATCCTTACCTGCTCCCTTTTGAAGTCTTCCACTTGAGCTTCTGTAAGCTTTACCTTTAGGAAATGTACCACCGCAGCCTTTCCGTGTTTGTAATCTTCTTTGCTTTTTTCATCGGCTACAGCCCTAATGGTGTGCTTGTTTCCTATATGGAAGTATAAATGGTCGTGTATACCCACCAATGTTGGAAGCAGTCTTTTCCTATCCTTTTCATCTGGAATCTCTATAAACATGGTAACAGAAAGCTCATTTTTATCAGGTATGAGATCATTGTAAACCTCTATCTCCTGCTGGATTTCTTCTTCCCCTACCATCCTTTCCGCCCTAATCATCTCTTGAATCTGGAACCATACCGTATCCCTGTTTTCAAAAACCAGATGTATCCAAGGCTCTATAAAAACCCTCCTTTTCTTCTTTAGCTGGATTATCTCCTGCACCTTTTGAGGACGTACCTTTTCATACTCATAGATGTTTAGTATCTCTTCCCTTGTTATCCTTTTCATGGCCTTTTCCTCCTTGATTTTATCTTTTATTATATGCAAATTTTTATCATTTGTCAAGAGTTTTTGAGAACCTTCCCTACAGCCTCCAAAAAGGCATCATTCTCTTGTGGTTTGCCTATGCTTACCCTAAGGGCTTGTGGCAACATATAAGAAAAGTTTCTGATAAGCACTCCTTCCTCCAAAAGCCTTTTGTGAAACAGGTCTGCTGGCATGCTAAGGCTTTTAAAGAGTATAAAGTTTGCCTCCGATGGATACACCTTTATACCCTCCATCTTTGATAGCTCTCTGTATACCCTCTCCCTTTCTTCTACGACTGCCCTTACAGCCTTTTCTATTATGTGATAAAACTCCCTTAGTAGGAGCCTTGCTATAACCTGCGATGGATAGGTTATGTTAAAGGGCAGCCTTACTTTGTTTAGCTCCCTTATTACTTCTTCCTTTCCTACAAGGATGCCTATTCTAAGCCCAGCCATGCCTACCTTGGATAGTGTGCGCAGCACAACCGTATCTTCCCTATCCAAGGCTTCCTCTAAAAAGGTCTTTCCAGAGTATGAATAATAAGCTTCATCCACCACTACAAAAAGCCCTTTTTCCCTTATCCTCCTTATCCTATCCTCACTAAAGCAATTGCCCGTAGGGTTGTTGGGGTAGGCAAAGTAAGCTATGATTGGCTTTTTCTCCTCTATAAGCTCTAAACTCTTCTTTATGTCTATGTCAAATGCTTCATCTAAGCTTGCCTCAACCTTTTCTCTTCCAAGCACTTGTGCAGATATGCCGTACATGGAGAAGGTGGGCACAGGATAGAAAACCCCCCTATCAAACTCCCCTATGCTTATAGAAAGGTAATAGATGAGCTCATCGGATCCGTTGCCAAGCAATAGGTTCTCTGGCTTTACACCAAGCCTTTCTGCCAGAGCTTCCTTTAAAAGAGTGGCCTCTGGGTCTGGATAGCGATGAAGGGGTATCTTGTATACTTCTTCCGCTATGCGCCTCTTTACCTCTTCTGGAAAATCAATGGACAGTTCATTGGAAGAAAGCTTTACCTTGGCCTGAGTTGTTTCCGTTTTGTAAGGGGAGAGGGAGAGGACCCTCTTACTTATCATTACTGTTCTTGAACTTCCCCTTCTTCTTCCTCTTCCTCCTCTTCTCCTCTACCAAGGTATAGCTCAAGTTCGGCTACTGTGGATTCCATGAGCTTATCTTCAAGTATGCCTTTTATAAGTCTGTTTAGCTTGCGTTCATCTCCCATGGCTATGCCGTTTAGCACATAATAAAGCCTCTTTGGTAGGGAAAGAACAACCCTCTTATACCTTGCGCCGCCTTTTTTTCTGGGTTTCCTTGCCATCTTACTCCTCCTTTTGGAAATTTTTTTCATAGTATTAAAATTATACATCATGTTTATAATTTTGTTCATCATAACCATGTTTTTAGCCGCAAAAAGCGCAGAAGCTTCAAAAGATATCCTTGATAAATATCATGTAATATTTATTCCCGAGGAGCATACAAATGAAGAAGATCATAGATTTCAACTTGAAGTAATTAAATATCTTCACTTGAGTGGATACAAAATACTTATAGCTATGGAAATGTTTCAACAGCCCTTTCAAGTGTTCCTTGACCAGTATATAAGCTGCCAGATAGATGAGGGGGAGATGTTAAAAAAGACGGAGTATGCCAAAAGGTGGGGCTTTGACCCAGCCCTTTACAGAGACATATGGATGTTTGCTAAGGAAAGGGCTATAAGGATAGTGGCTATAAATATACCCTCTGAGTTGGTGCAGAGGATAAGAAGGGATGGCTTGGAAAGGGTAAGGGGGGATGAAAGCCTGCCCCATCCAATAATAGACCTGAGCGAGAAAGAAAGACAAAGTTTAAGAGATGTGCTTGCCTCCCATCCAAAGGTTGAAGAAAAGAGGTTTTTTGATATCCAAAAGGCTTGGGACAATGGGATGGCTCTTGCTATAGCAAGGCTTTTGGAAGAATACCCTGAATATAAGGTGGTGGTACTGGTGGGGAAAGGGCATGCTGATGAGTACGATATTGGCATACCCAGAAGGCTTAAAACTCTCAAGCCTGAAGTTAATATAAAAATACTCAAAAGGGATCAGAGGGATTTTCTATTTTCTATAGATTTTTCCAAAGATAGCTCATCTGCAAACTCTATTAAAGAGCCAAACTGTAAGCCATGAGATATACGCGTTACCTTTACGCTTGGGAACTGTTTCCTTATTAGCCTTGCCAAATATAAGGCCGTTGCCTCTCCTTCCACATTAGGGTTTGTGGCAAGGATAACCTCTTTAACCGAGTACCTTTCTATCCTTTCCAATAGTTTGTCTATGTTGAGGTCGTTGGGTGATATGCCTTCAAGGGGTGCTATCCTCCCTCCAAGCACATGGTAGACACCTGTGTACCTTTCCAACTTTTCTATGGCAAAGGCATCCTGTGGTTCTTCTACTACGCAGATAAACCTTTTGCTTCTTTTGGGGTTGGCACATATTTTACATACTTCCTCCTCTGTATAAACACCACACTCCGCACAAGGTTTTATACTTTCTGCAGCCTTGCTGAGGCTCTTCATGACTTCCAACCTCTTCTCCTTTGGCATCTTCAAAAGGTTATAAAGAAACCTTCCCGCACCCCTTTCTCCGTAGGTGGGTATAAGCATGAGCTTTTCCAAGGCATCTTTTATAGACTCGGGAAGAACATCATCATATGCCATGAAAACATTATAAAATTTTTAGCCATGCTTATATTTGAGCTTTCTTCCAAAGGTAGAAGAGGCTACAGACTTCCAAAGCTTGACGTGGATAGGATTGATATCAAAAGTTATCTTGGAGAATACTACAGGGAGGAATTAAACTTTCCAGAAGTTTCTGAGCTTGATGTGGTAAGACACTACACAAGGCTATCCCAGCTAAACTACGCCATAGATACAACCATGGTGCCCCTTGGATCTTGTACTATGAAGTACAATCCAAGGATAAATGAGGAGCTTGCAAACCTTGACAGTTTTAAAAATGTGCATCCTACCACTCCAAAGGAGAAGGCTCAAGGTGTCTTAAGGTTGATGTATGAACTAAAAGAGCTTTTAAAGGAGATAGGAGGGTTTAAAGAAGTTTCCTTGCAGCCTGCCGCTGGCGCTCATGGTGAGCTTTTGGGTTTAATGATGATATTGGCTTATCACAGGGATAGGGGCAATACACACAAAAACAAGGTGCTTGTACCGGATACATCCCATGGTACCAATCCAGCCACTGCAAGCCTTTGCGGCTTTGAGGTGATAACTATAAAAAGCAATGAAAGGGGTGAGCTTGACTGGGATGATTTCCAAAGGAATTTAAGGGAGGATGTGGCTTGTCTTATGATAACAAACCCCAATACCCTTGGCATATTTGAAAGTAAGATAAGGGAGGTTGCAAAAGCTCTGCATGAAAAGGATGCCTTGCTTTATATGGATGGTGCCAACATGAACGCCCTTGTGGGTCTGGCAAGGCCGGGTGATTGGGGCGTAGATGTGATGCATTTTAACCTTCATAAGACATTTTCCACTCCCCATGGTGGTGGTGGTCCGGGAGGTGGTGCCATAGGCGTGTCGGACAAGCTTGAGCCTTATCTTCCTGTGCCTCAAGTGGTTTTTGATGGCAGGGAATACAGGTTAGAATGGGATAGACCCAAAAGCGTGGGGAAAATCCTTGCCTTCTATGGACATGTGGGTGTTATGTTAAGAGCCTTTGCCTACATCCTTTCTTACGGCAATGAAATTAAAAAGGTGGCCCAGTATGCAGTGCTTAATGCCAATTATCTTAGACATCTTTTAAAGAACCTTCTCCTTGACCTTTATGAAGGCGTGCCTTGCATGCACGAGTTTGTACTTTCTGCCCAAAACCTTTTAAGGTATGATATAAAAGCAGTAGACTTGGCCAAAGCCTTACTGCAAAAAGGCTTTTATGCTCCCACTATCTATTTTCCCCTTACGGTGAAGGAAGCCCTTATGATAGAGCCAACGGAGACGGAGAGCCCTCAAAGCATTGAAAGTTTTGCCATGGCCTTGAAGGAGATAATAAAGCTTGCAAGGGAAAATCCAGAGGCGATAAAAAACATGCCCACCAAAACACCTGTAAGGAGAATAAAAGAAGCAGAGGCCAACAGAAGGCTCATACTTAGAGCCTCATGGGCATAACTACACAAAGGTAGGGATCTTTTTCACTATCATCCGATTCTATAACTACGGCGCTGTCTGGATCCACTATCTTTATCCACACCTTATTTACATCAAAGCTATCCAAAGCTTCTATGAGATATTTGCCGTTAAAACCTATCTCCACCGCTTCACCATCATAATCCACATCTACCTCATCCCTTCCTTCTCCGTACTCCGGGTCGGATATCTCAAGTATGGCTATATGGTTGGAAAAGGTTATCTTTACTGGGAAGGCGGAGGATTCGGCTATGTTGGAAAGTCTTTTAAGGCTTTCAAGGAAGCTGGACTTGTCTACAAGTGCCTCATAGTTAAAGCTTGTGGGTATGACGGCCATATAGTCGGGATATTCACCCTCCAAAAACCTTACAGAAAGCTTCCAATCCTCACCTGTAAAATGTATAAAGGATTCATCCTTCCCACAATGAACACGCCCTAAATAGTCTTTTACCAACCCTTCTATAACCTTTAGGCTCTTTTTGGGTATGAGAAGCTCTATAGGGAAAGGGGAGTTTCTCCAAAAAAGCGCCAACCTATGTCCATCGGAGCCTACAAAGTGAGTCTTGCCGTCCACCTCGTGCACATAAAGCCCTTGAAGGGCATATCGTGAATCTTCCTTTGAGATGGCATATTCTACTTTATCTATGGCCTTGAGAAGGTCCATAGCCGGAAACTCTGTAGAAGTCTGTGGAGTTGGAAACTCTGGAAAGTCCTCTGGGTCAAGGGTTGTGAGCTTAAAGGTGCTTCTTCCCCCGCTTAATATTAATTTGTCCTCCTTTAGCTCAAGGGTGGTTGTGGCGGAAGGCAAGCCCTTAACTATGCTTGTAAGCTTATCTGCATTTACGGCTACAGAACCTTCCTCTTCCACCTCCGCAGAAACCTCTAAGGATAAAAAGTTTTCAAGGTCTGTGGCACTTATTTTTAGCTTGCCGTCTTCCACTTTCAAAAGGAAGTTGTTTAATATAGGCAAGGCAGATTTTTTCTCCGTAGCGTTTTTTGCCTTCTGAAGGGCAGATAGAAAGTCTTCTTTGTCTATTCTGAGCTTCATGCCTTATATTATAAACTAATACACACGCTGGGGGCGTTGGTGCATAAATTTTTTTGATTCAGACCACCGCATAGGCGTGGCATCTTCTTTTGACAAAGGTAGGGTTCTTTCCCCCTCTTTTTTAGAGGCATGCTGCAGTGCGCTACTATCAAGGACTTCTTTATTTGTGCACCAAAGCCTTCTGAATAGCCTCCGCCACCTTCTTGGCTTCTTCCTTTCCCAGCCTTTCCTCTAAAAGCTGTAACATATCAAGGGTTAAATGTGGCATAGCTTAAATATAAAACTTCTTGCGTGATAACATAAAGGCTCTTTTTTTTCCTCCCGTAGTTTAAGTTTATGAAAGGTAGCACAAGCATCCTGCCTGTGTAAGAAGATTTAACCAAGAGGCGCGGGCAAGGATGCCCGCGCTACCTAATGCTACGCGTACGCAATGGACCTAAATCAAAAGCATTACACATCTACCCAAAAGACAATTTCTCATCTGTGGTATGGCACAAGAAATAAACTATTCTATTTACCTTGCAAAAAGGGATAACCTATTTTATAATTGCTTTCAAAAAGGAGGATGTTATGCTAAAAAAGGTTGGTCTTATATCTGTTTTATCGGTAGCCTTGCTTGGCGCTGGAGCATGTGGTCAAGGTTCTGCCAAATGCCCAACAAAGGACCAAGTTAAAACACAAGTAAAAGAGCTTATACCTCAGGACTTTACCGTAGAGTCGGTAACACAGCTTCAGGATATAAAGGGCCTTTGTGAGGTGGTAGTAAAGGTAGGCACCCAGCCCCTTGTTTTCTATATGGACGGGCAAGGTCAATATATTTTGGCAGGCAACCTTATAAGCCTAAAAGACAAAAAGAACATTACCCGAGAAAGGCAGCAGGAGTTTATGAAAGTTTCTCAAGATCAACTAAAGGAGCTTGAAAAACATGTGAATATAAGGTTTGGAGAAGGGAACAAGTACATATACTTTATAACAGACCCAGATTGTCCCTTCTGTAAAAGAAGTAATCCTATTGTAGAAGATTGGGCAAAGAGGAACAATGTAGAGATCAAACTAATACTCTTCCCACTCCCCATCCATCCTGAAGCCTTTGGAAAGTCAGTGGCATTGGTATGCGATAAGAAGGGCTTTAAGGAGTATGCAGAAGGGTATAACTCCCAAAACCAGTGTGAAGAAGGCAAAAAGGCTATTCAAGACAATCTTGAGTTTTTAAGCAAGCTCGGCATAAGCGGAACACCCACCTTTATAGGCATGAATGGCAATATGCATTCTGGAGTACCTACGGAAGAAGATCTAAATAAGCTGGTAAAATAGGTTTATTGCATAATAGCAACATAGCCCCTTCCTTTTATGAAGGGTAGCACAAACATCCCTGCCTGTGGAAAAAGATTTAATCAAAATACGCGGGCATGGATGCCCGCATTACCTCATAACACACCCTACTATATATCGTAGGTAAAACCTTTATGGTTGCCAAAGACTTTGCTGAATAAACTTGAATTTCTGAACAACTTTGGTGCGAAAATAAAGAATTCCGTGGTAGGGGCACGCCGCAGCGTGCCCCTACAAAAAAGAAAAAGAAACATTCCTTAGATCTATTATTTAATAGTCGGTGGAGCGGGCACCTTTGCACATGCCCTTTGATTGATTCTCTTCGCACAGGCAGGATGCCTGTGCCACCTTTTATGAAACTACGCAGGGAGTAGGAGCTGTTATGTTATACACAAGGGACAATTTGAATTTCTCACCCAGCATATAAACTTGAATTTCTGAACAACAAAATATTAAAGGGAATTTTTAGACTTTTTGAGTTATTAACCCTTTGACTTCGGCTTATAATAATATCATCTGGAGGGGTGGCCGAGTGGACGAAGGCGGGTGATTTGAAATCACCAGTGGGTTTACAGCCCACCGGGGGTTCGAATCCCTCCCCCTCCGCCAACAACCAAGGCGAGCAACTCTTCAAACTCTTCTACAAACACCCCAATTGATTTGGCCCTTTGATAGCATTCTTTTCTAAGGTCTTCCACCCTTTCCAAAAGGCTATCTCCCAAGGAATTGTAAAAGCCATCCTTGTCTTTGTAATCGTCCACCATCTGAAAAAGAAGGCCCACCTTTAAGCCCAGATCTTCAAGGCCCTTTAAAAGGTCGTATCTCTTGGCCAATATTCCACCGGCAAGGAAGCAAAAGGAGAAGAGTTCTGCTGTCTTTTTGAGGCTGATCTCCCATTGGTCTGAGAGCTTTTTTATGTCCAAAACCTGTCCCCCCACCATACCTTCAAAGCCCGCCTTCTTTGCCAAAAGGCCTATCAAAGAAAGGAGTTGGCCCTCTTCCAAGGACCTAAAGTTTTCTTTATTGGCCAAAACCTCAAAGGCATAGGTAAGGAGGGCATCTCCAGCCAATATGGCCATATCCTCACCAAAGGCCACATGGCAGGAAGGCTTACCCCTTCTAAAGCTGTCGTTATCCAAGGCCGGAAGGTCATCATGGATCAAAGAATAGTTATGCACCATCTCAACGGCACAACCTACGGTGATAGCGTCCTCCACAGAGCCACCGAGGGCATTACATACGGTGCATAGAAAAAGGGGCCTTATGCGCTTTCCTTCTTGAAAAAGGTAATAAGACATGGCCTCATAAAGGATTTGGGGCTCAAAGGACCTAAGAATTTCTCTAAGCCTTTTTTCCACCAAGTTTTTCCAAAGCTCAACATTACTCATCCTTTAAACCTTCGTTAAACTCTTCCTCTCCTATGGGCACATCTGTATATACTACAATGCCAAGGTCCTTGCAAAACTCCAAAGCCTTTGGCTCTACCATGGGTGATATTATCACTTTTTTGTAAGGCTTTTTTCCCTCTTTTTTCTCAAAAAACTTTACTTTTTTTTCAAAAAGCAAAACATCACCCACGCTTACAGAAGATTTAATTTCTGCCACTATGAGCTTTCCGTCTTCTATAATAAGGTCCAGCTCTACCACCTTGCCCGGCCTCCCATCAAAAACTTCTCCCTCATAGTCAATAACCTCATACCTTTCCACTTTAACAGGAAGGTATTCCTCCATAAGCCCTTTTACCGCATTTCTAAAAGACCTTTCCGTTTTCAAGCCCCATCTGGCTCCCAAGGCACCGATCTGCACATCTTGCCTTTTTCTCAAGGAGATAAGCTCCCGTGTGAGAAGCTCCAATTTCTTTGAATGTTCTTCAAGTTTTTTACTATGCTCTTGTAATATCTTTGAGTGTTCCTCAAGTCTTCTTTCTTGCTCGTCAAGCCTTCTTATAGCCTCCTGCCATCTTCTTTCACCCTCTTCTCTTAGGATTTTTATCTCCTCAAGGAGGATGTTAAACCTCTCCTCCGTCTTTTCCTTCTCAGCAAAGTAAGGCTTGAGAAAAGTTATAAATTGAGCCCTAAAGCTCTCATCCTTTTCAAGCAGCTTTGGAAGTATTCTAAAGAGGGTTTTTTTGAAGCTTTCCGTTCTCTTAGTTTTTCTCTCCGGCTTTTTCATAACTTATAAAATTTTAACATTTTCTGTGCCATAGGCACAGGTAAGAATGTCTGTACTACTCTCTATAAACTTAAACTATGATAAGGGAGAAAGGTGGTATAATATAGCTATGCTTGTATCCCTTATAAGCACCTTAAGTATGTTAACCATAGCCGTAAGCGGGATAGCCATAATAGTGGGTATTTTCCTTATAAAGTTGGGCAAAAGGGAAGCTCATAAAAGGGCTATGATAACCGCTTCCGTCTTTGCCCTTATATTCGTCTTCCTTTATCTTTTAAGGAACTTCCTTCAAGCCCAAGGACTTGTACCCGTTGGGAAATACACAGGGCCTTACAAGGGCCTATTTCTCTTTATTCTTTGGTCCCATACCTTCCTTGCCATAATAAACTTCCCCCTTGCCGTCATGACCCTTAGGTATGCCTTTAAGGGAGTCTTTGAAAGGCACAAAAGGATTGCCCCCATAACCGCCTTTGTTTGGATATATGTGGCCATAACAGGTTGGCTTATCTTCTACTTTATGCAGTTTTTAAACCAATGAAGTTGCGCATAGGCTTGGGCTTTGATTCCCATAGCTTTGAAGAAGGAAAGCCCCTAAAGCTCGGTGGTGTGCCCATAGATTTCCCAAAGGGCTTAAAGGGACATTCTGACGGAGATGCCCTTTTACATGCCATTACAGACGCCCTATTGGGCGCCCTTGGTGAGCCAGACATAGGAGAGCTTTTCCCCGACAAGGACCCAAGGTGGAAGGGGGCAAACTCGGAGGTATTTTTGGAAGAAACTTTAAGAAGGATGAAGGAGAAGGGTTATAAGATCCTTAGCCTTGACTGTGTTATAGTAGCCGATGAGCCCAAAATATCCCCTTACAAAAGCCTTATAAGGGAAAACCTTTCAAAGATTTTGGGAATACCACGGGAAGACATATCTATAAAGGGAAAGAGCAGGGAGGGCTTTTGTAAGGAAGAGGGTTTGGCTTGTTTTTGTAATATCCTTTTAATGTATGAAGGTTAATCTTGTTCTCTCGGGTGGTGCGGCCCGTGGCATAGCCCATATTGGTGTTATAAAGGCTCTGGAGGAGCTTGGCTTTGAAATATCTGCCATAAGTGGTGTAAGTGCGGGGGCCCTTGTGGCAGCCTTTTACTGCGACGGTTATACACCCGAGGAGATGCTAAGAATAGTCAAATCAAGGGAATGGTTAAAATACCTAAGGCCTACCCTCCCAAGGCTTGGCCTTATCTCTTTGAAGGAAGCGGAGAAGTATTTAAACAGAATGCTATCCACAAAGTACGTTGAAAAAGCAAAGAAAAGACTCTTTATAGGAGCCTTGGATATAAAGAGCGGGAAAACCTTTTACTTTGATAGGGGGGACCTTGTACCCATCCTTTTGGGTAGCTGTGCCCTGCCGGGCATCTTTGAGCCCATTAGGTACAAAGAGTACCTTCTTATAGATGGTAGTGTTACCAACAACCTTCCCGTGGAGCCTTTAATCTCCATGGAGGGCATCCTTGTTGGTGTAGATGTAAACCCAAGCGAAGAAGTGGAAAAGATAAGGAATATATTTCACATACTTGTGAGGAGTTTCCTTTTGGCGGTTAGGTCCAATGTGGATAAAAGGAAGGAGCTTTGCCATGTGGTCATTGAACCAGACCTTTTAAAATACTCACTCCTTAGCCTTTCAAAGGCGGAGGAGATATACAAGCTTGGCTATGAAAAAACTCTAAGGGTTATGAAAGTTTATGCAAAGTAGAGGGCTTCTTATAGACCCATCGGAAGGTAAGCTTAGGGTTATAAACAGGGTGCTAAGGCTTGCCCTACCCATTGTGCTTTCAAACCTTCTATACACGGTGGAAAGCGCCTTTTCTATTATCTTGGTGTCTGGCATATCTGCCACAGCCGTTGCCGCCGTTGGATATTCCGCCAGTATGCTGTGGTTTGTGTATTCCCTTATGGCTCTTGCCTACACGGGCACCACGGTGCTGGTGGCCCAAAGGGTAGGAGCAAAAAAGGACCCCTCCCCCGCCCTCCTTTGGGGTATCATAATAGCTCTTTTAATAGCCCTTCCCCTTACCTTCCTTGGCAAAGACCTCATAGCCCATCTTATGCTTGCCTTTGGTGCCTCCCAAGATGTGGTAAGCCTTGCCAAAGAATACCTTAATCCCGTTTTTCTCTTTATAACCATAGGCTTTATAACCAACACCCTTTATGCGGGCTACAACGGATACGGTGATACTAAAACCCCCTTCAAAGTTGCCCTTTTGATGAATGTGGTAAACATAAGCAGCGCCTATGTGCTCATTTATGGGAAGCTTGGTTTTCCAAGGCTTGAGGTGGCGGGAGCAGGATGGGGCATAGCCCTCTCGGAGATAGTAGGGCTTTTCTTTTATGTGTACCTTTATGTACGCTGTAAAAAGCCCTTTCCCATAATGCTAAACCTTGATGGAAGGCTACTTTTAAAAATGCTACGGATTGGCACCCCCACCGCCATAGAAAGGGCCTTTACAAGCCTTTCCTTTAATGTTTTTGTTGGACTTGTTGCCCAGTTTGGCGATAAGGTTTTGGCAGCCCATCAAGTAGGCCTAAGGGTTGAAAGTGTATCCTTTATGATAGGCTTTGGGATGATGGTGGCATCTACCACCCTTGCAGGTCAAAACTATGGAGCAAAAAACTTCAAAGGCCTTGACTACGGAATAAGAATAAGCGCCCATTTTACCGCCCTTACAATGGGCCTTATAGGCCTTCTAATAGCCCTTTTCCCCCACCATTTTTCTCTTATATTCACGAGGGACCAAGAGGTTATTAGCTATGCGGTCTATTACCTTGTCATAGTTGCCCTGTCCCAGCCCCAGATGGCTTACGCCAGCATCTTCTCGGGCTCTTTAAAGGGAATGGGAAAAACCCACATACCCCTTCTTGTAAACCTTTCCTCCTTTTGGCTCTTTAGAATACTTCCCTCCCTCTTGATGCTTAAGTTTATCCATAGCCCATTGGTACCTTGGGTCTTTATGAGCCTTGAAACCACCTTAAGGGCTCTTATCTTTTATCGGGCATACAGAAGGGAGATAAGAAGGATATATTAGCATTCTTGCGCAACAATCTAAGGGCTCTTTTTCCCTTTTGTGGGGGCACGCCGCGGCGTGCCCCTACTATGAAATTTTGAACATGTGAAGACAAAACCTAAGAAAGCAATTTCTCACCCGGCGTATGTTTGAGAATGATTTTTGTTTTTGACTATGTAGCACAGACACTCCTGCCTGTGCAGTATTTTTAAATACACAAGCAAGTTTGTAAGGAAGCCCTTGTTTAAACCTCTGCACCATCTAAAATCTTCTCACATCCACAGTCCCTTTCCTCTGGCAATTCCTTTACAAACTCGGCAAGAACCCTTCCTATCTCCTCTTCCTTTTGTTTCATAAGGTTTATAACCTCCTCGCTTGTTAGACGGTAGCCTGCAATGCCCGCTGCCGGGTTTGCCACCACACAAAGGCTCATATAACACATGGTAAGCTCTCTTGCAAGGACAACTTCAGGATAGCCCGTCATACCCACTACATCACCGCCCAACCTCTCTATCATCCTTATCTCCGCAGGTGTTTCAAACCTTGGACCTTCCGTGCAGGCGTAGACGCCGGAGGCATGGTAAGGGAGCTTTAGCCTCTCAAGTACTCCAATCATAACCCTTCTCATCTGTGGGCAGTAGAGCTGCGTGGCGTCTATATGGACCACCTTACCCCCCTTTAAAAGCCTTGCCACCTTATCCTCACCATCTACAGGGAGGGAAAACTTGCCTTCATAAAAGGAGTCCTTTCTCTTCTTTGTAAAGTCCAAAAGGTCATTCACCACCACAAAATCTCCCGGTGAAAGCTTCCTGTTTATGCCCCCCACCGCCGATATGGCTATTACCCTTTTTATGCCCAGCTCCCTAAAAGCCCAGAGGTTTGCCTTGTAAGGAACCAGATGGGGTGGGTAGGTGTGTCCCTCTCCATGTCTGGAGAGGAAAAAGAGCTTTTTCCCTGCCACATTTACCATTACCACGGGAGAGGAGGGGTCTCCAAAGGGTGTCCTTACCTTGATTTTGTCTACTATTTCAAAGCCTTCAAGCTTGTACAGGCCGCTTCCACCAACCACACCTATCATAGTTCCCTTGAGGGGCAAAGGTCATATAGGGGGCATTCAAAATGCTTTGGCTTTTGAGCCGTACATATATACCTTCCAAGAAGTATGAAAAGGTTTGAAAACTTGCCCCAAAGCTCCCTTGGAACCTGCTCCATAAGGTCCCTTTCTATGTTCTCTAGCTTTTTTTCTTGGGTAAGTCCAAGCCTCTGGCTTACCCTCGCCACATGAGTATCCACCGCTATGCCCTCCTTTTTCCCAAAGGCATTATAAAGGATTATGTTGGCGCTTTTTCTTCCTATGCCCGGGAGCTTGACAAGGTCTTCCATCCTATCTGGCACCCTACCCCCAAACTCTTCCACAATCTTTTGACAGGCAGACTTTATAAACTTCGCCTTGTTTCTGTAGTAGTTTATGGAGCTTATATCCCTTTCCAACTCTTCAATGGGAACCCTTAGGTAATCCTCACAGCTTTTGTACTTTTTAAAGAGGCTTTGTGTAACTTCATTTACCTTTTTGTCTGTTGTTTGGGCTGAAAGCACCACCGCCACAAGTAGTTCAAGCGGGTTAGAAAAATTCAGCTCTATCTTGTCTGGAAAGACCTTTTCAAGCCTTGCCACAATCTCTTGAATTTTTTCCATCTTTTTCCTAAATTATAACACAGTCAGAAGTGGAGCATGTACGACAAGATCATAATAAGGGGTGCCCGTCAGCATAATCTAAAAAACATAAACCTTGATATACCAAAGAACAAGCTTGTGGTTATAACCGGACCTTCTGGCTCTGGCAAATCCTCCCTTGCCTTTGATACCATATATGCGGAGGGGCAAAGGAGGTATGTAGAATCGCTCTCTTCCTATGCAAGGCAGTTCCTTGGCATTATGGAAAAACCAGAGGTGGATATTATAGAGGGTTTATCTCCAGCCATAGCGATAGATCAAAAAACCACTTCCAAAAACCCACGTTCTACCGTTGGCACCGTAACGGAGATATACGACTATATGAGGGTCCTTTGGGCAAACATAGGAAAGCCCCATTGTCCAGAGTGCGGAAGGTTGCTTGAAGGGCTTTCAGCCCATGAAATATTGGAAAAGGTCTGGGAAAAGTACAAAGGAAAGCGCATAAGCTTGCTGTCTCCCTTGGTTAGGGGCAAGAAGGGTGAGTTTAAGGAGCTGTTTAAAGAGCTTGATAAGATGGGCTTTTCAAGGGTAAAGGTGGATGGGGAATATATGAGGATAGTTGAGGTGCCACCTTTAGACAAAAACAAAAAGCACCATGTGGATTTAGTGGTAGACAGGCTTACCCTTGATGAAGAAGAGAGGGCAAGGCTGCTTACAGCCATAGAGAAGGCCCTTGAGCTGTCCAAGGGTCTTTTGAAGGTGGAGGAGGTGGATACTCAAAGGGAAGAAATTTTTAGCGAGAGGCTAACCTGCCCAGATCATGGCTTTTCCATTCCAGAGCTTTCCCCAAGGCTTTTTTCCTTCAACTCCCCCTACGGTGCCTGTCCGGCCTGTAAGGGCTTGGGTGTAAAATGGGAGGTGGATGTAAAGCTTTTAATAGACGAAAGGGAGCCGGCGGTGGACGCCATAAGGATAACTGAATCTTCCTTTTTTGAGTACCTAAAATACCCCATAATGAACATACTGAGAAAACTGGGATACAACCCAAAGACCCCATGGCAGGATCTACCCAGCGGAATAAGGAGCTTTTTGCTCTATGGTGGTTCCCTTGACGGGGGAAGCTTTGAAGGTGTAGTAAAGCATTTGGAGAGGAGGTTTTTGGAAGAAGAGTCAGAAAGGCTGAGGGAGGAGATATCGGAGTTCATAAGGGAAAAGCCTTGTCCTGAGTGCGGCGGTGCCAGACTTAGGCCAGAGGCTCTTTCTGTGCTTGTGGATGGAAAAAGCATATGGGAAATATCCTGTATGCCCATAAGGTCGGCAAAGGAGTTTTTTGATAAGCTTCCTTACAAGCTTGAGGGCAAGAGCCTTATAGTGGCGGAAAGGTTGATAAAAGAAATTTCTGACAGGCTTAGCTTTCTCATAAATGTGGGGCTTGATTATCTAAACCTTGCTCGCAGCGCCACCACCCTTTCTGGGGGTGAGATGCAACGTATTAGGCTTGCCACACAGATAGGCTCTAAGCTTACCGGAGTTCTTTATGTGCTTGATGAGCCCTCCATAGGCTTGCATCCAAGGGACACAGAAAAGCTTATAAACACCCTTAAGGATCTAAGGAACCTTGGCAACACGGTTATAGTGGTGGAACACGACCCGGAGACCATATTAAGCGCAGATTGGGTGGTTGATATGGGTCCGGGGGCGGGCAAGAAGGGTGGTGAGGTAGTCTTTCAAGGAAGGGTTGAGGACATGCTAAGGGATGAGCGGTCCCTTACCGGCGCCTACTTTTCGGGAAGGCTCTCCATACCAGTGCCAGACAAAAGGAGAAAACCCAAAGATAAATGGCTTAGGATAGTGGGGGCAAAAAAGCACAACCTAAAGAATATTACGGTGGAAATTCCAGTTGGTCTCTTTGTATGCATCACTGGAGTCTCTGGTAGTGGTAAATCTACCCTCATATACGATATCCTTTGGGAGTACAGCAGGGCTCTCTTTTATGGGGGCAATGCAGAAGTGGAAGGCTTTGATAGCATAGAGGGCCTTGAACACTTTGATAAGGTTATAAACATAGATCAGTCCCCCATAGGAAGGACTCCAAGGTCAAACCCAGCCACTTACACCAAGGTCTTTGACCATATAAGGGAGCTCTTTTCCCAGACCCCCGAGGCAAGGGCAAGGGGCTACAACGCCGGAAGGTTTTCTTTCAATGTGAAAGGTGGAAGGTGTGAAGCTTGTCAGGGTGAGGGTGTGATAAGGGTGGAGATGCACTTTTTACCACCCCTGTATGTGACTTGTGATGTATGTAAGGGCAAAAGGTACAACAGGGAGACCCTTGACATTCTTTATAAGGGTAAAAACATAACGGACGTGCTTGATATGACGGTGGACGAAGCCTACGAATTCTTTGAGAATATACCCACCATAAGGAGGAAGCTGCAGCTTTTAAAGGATATAGGCCTTGGCTATATAAAACTTGGTCAGCCAGCCACCACTTTGTCTGGTGGAGAAGCCCAAAGGATAAAGCTTTCAAGAGAGCTATCTAAAAAGGAAACGGGCAGGACTCTTTACCTTTTGGACGAGCCCACCACAGGCCTTCACATGGACGATGTGAAAAAGCTTATAGACATACTACAGAGGCTTGTGGACAAAGGAAACACGGTAGTGGTCATAGAGCATAACCTTGATGTTATAAAAAGCGCAGATTGGATTATAGACCTTGGTCCGGAGGGAGGAGAAAGGGGTGGTTATGTAGTGGCAGTGGGACCACCGGAGGAGATAGCCCAAAGGGAGAACTCTTACACGGGGCTGTATCTGAGGAAAGTACTGGCGGAAAGGGAAAAAATTCAAGCATGAACTCTATAACGGGGTATACCTTATTATGCAAGAAGTTTATTGAATTTCTCACGGCATATTCTTTACACTTAAAAACTATGCGCTGGGTGAGAAATTCAACCTTTATAGGGATGGTTTATGAGACGCCTATCCGTTAAACTTCTTGCGCAATAACATAAGGGCTCTTTTTCGCTCTCGTAGTTTAAGGAAAGGTGGCAAAGGCTATTACCTGTGAAAAAAATCAATCAAAGATCGCGGGCAAGGATGCCCGCGCTACCTACTGCTACGCAATAGATCTAAGGAATGTGGTTCTTCTTCCTTTGCTATGAAGACGCCCTTTGAGATATTAAACATCCACCAAAAGATAATTTCTCACCCGGCGTATATTCCCTTATACTTAAAAAAATATGAGGCAGGTGGCTGTCATAGGTTCATCAGCGGCAAAGCCGGAGGAAGAGGAATACAAAATAGCCTATGAGCTTGGTAAAGAAATAGCCAAGAGGGGTTTGGTGGTAGTATGTGGAGGACGGAGCGGTGTTATGGAAGCGGTATGCAAAGGCGCAAAGGAAGCCAAGGGGCTAACTGTAGGCATACTTCCTTCCTATGAGGGGGAAGAGGCAAACCCCTATGTGGATATAAAGATAAGGACCGGCATGAATTGGAACAGAAACCCTCTGGTGGTAGCCAGCGGCGATGTGGTGATAGATATAGGTGGCAATTGGGGAACCCTTTCGGAAATAGCCTATGCCCTCATATTGGGAAAGCCCATAATCGGTTATAAAACCCATAACATAGAAGGACTACTTCAGGCAAGCAACCTGTCAGAAATCCTTATCTTTTTGGACAAATATGTCAGTTGAAAATACATCTCAAAAGACCATATTTATACAGAAGAGGATTGGCCATGGAAAAAGAACTCTTCTTTTTAGAAGACTTACTTTTTAAGAGCACCTACAAGGAGATAGAGGAAAGGTATGCAGAGGTTATGCAGATATACGCCCATGACCCCGAGATAGTCAACATAGCAAAGAGTATAAAGGGCATGTGTGATTATATAATGAAAGCCTATAAGGAAATACCAAACCCGGAGAAAAAATTGGACGAAAATCTGTACACCACCCTTTACCAAGTGCTTAAGGACCTTAGCATTACACTTTATGACCTTTCTATAGCGGAGGGTGAACAGATATACTATGTGATCTCCAGCGCTTACCAGAAGTTAAACGGAGCCAACAACTTACTGGAAAGGCTTGTCTAACCTGGCTATTATCCTAACACCCACCAAAAGGCAGGAGAAAGAGTAATACAGCCACAAAAGTAAAAGAAGGGGAGATCCTACTATGCTATAAAGTGGGCTTAGACTGATCATTTTAACCACTATAAGAGAAAAGGCTTTATTTAGCAAAAGCAGCATAAGGGCTACAAGAGCGGAAGCAAAAAGGGTAGCTTTTTTGAGTTTAAAGTACAATGAGTAGAGCATGGCAAGTGTTAAAAACAAGATAAACAAATTGGAAGCCTCTGCAATCTTGTAGTATACACCACCAAGAAGAGCCTTACTTATAGCAATTAAAACTACAGCAAAAGAAAGAAGTATGGCATAAAGGATTATCACAAGGGGCATTATGGTCCAGAAAAAGAGCTCTCTTTCTACAGGCTTTTTACCATGCATAAAGCCGAAGGCTGTATTCAAAGCTTTGGCAAAGGATAAGGAGAAGTAATAGGCGATGGCAAAAGAGATAACTGACCCATGAGCCCTTTTTTTATAAGCTGGAAGTATTTTGTTTAATATGTCCTCTGCATAGGAAGGTACAATTTCTTGAAGGTGTTGATAAATCTTTATGGGGTCAAGAAAGGGTAAATACATGGATATAAAGGCCAGCACCATTATAATAGAGCCAATTACTGTCAAAAATTGATAGGTCAAAGAGGCGCTGTGATAGGCTACATCTCCTTTAAGTAGGTCTAACAAGGACAGAAGGAGGGCTCTAAAGTATTTCCCCATCAGAAATAGTGTATTCCACAAAACCTCCAAGAGGGCTTTTAAAGGTGTACGTATCTCCCTTCTTTTGGAGTATATAATTGGGGCTTATTGGCACTTTACCCTTTCCACCGGGTAGGTCTACTGCATAGGTAGGTATGCCCATGCCTGAAATCTTCCCTCTTAGGTATTCCATTATTTCAAGGCCCTTTTCTAAGCTTGTTCTAAAGTGCACCGCTCCTTTTACAGGGTCGCAATGAAAGAGATAAACAGGCCTTACCTTTATCATAAGCAGACCTCTAAAAAGCCTTAGCATAATCTCTGGGCTATCGTTGACCCCTTTCAAAAGCACCGTTTGATTGTTTACCGGAATGCCATGTCTTAAAAGCCTTTCTATAGCCTCTGCAGATTCCTCCGTTATCTCCCTTGGATGGTTAAAGTGGGTGTTTATCCATAGGGGTGAATGTCTTTCCAAGATGCTCAGAAGTTCATCGTCAAAAAACCTTTGTGGTGCCAAAACTGGAAGCCTTGTGTTTATTCTTATTATTTCCACATGGGACACCTGCCTTATCTTTGAAAGCACATAGTTTAACTTTTCATTGCTTACAGAAAGAGGTTCACCACCAGACAAAATTACCTCCCTTACTTCCTCATGTTTTTTTATATAGTCTATAAACCTGTCAATTTCCTCCTTTGTTCTTGCCCTCTCCCCCTCTTTGAAGATCCTTTTCCTCATACAATGCCTGCAATACACGGCGCAAAAACTGGTAAGGGTAAAAAGCACCCTATCGGGGTATCGGTGGGTAAGGCCGGGAATCTCTCCCTCTTCTTTGAAAGGATCTTCTTCCCCTTGAGCTTGCACTTCTCCATCCACTTCCACCGCCCTTGGTACGGCTTGAAGTCTTATGGGGTCCTTTGGGTCTTTTGGGTCCATAAGGGAAAGGTAATAAGGTGTTATAGCCATGGGGTAAAATCCTTCTGTTTTGTCTATACCCTCCTCTTCTTCCTTTGTAAGGTTAATGTATTTCTTTAGCTCTTCCTTTGTCCTTATCCTGTTTTGTATCTGCCATTGGTAGCTTCTCCATAGCTTCTTTGGTACTTGGTAAAAGGGGCTTCTCATGGTTTAAATATTATTCCATGAAAGTGGTGGTTCTTACGGGTGCTGGTATATCTTCGGAGAGTGGGGTACCTACCTTTAGAGGAAAAGGGGGTCTTTGGAAAAACTTTAAGCCCGAAGAGCTTGCAACCCCGGAGGCTTTCAGAAGAAACCCTTCCCTTGTTTGGGAGTGGTACCTTTGGAGAAGGAGCATAATAGCCAAAGCCGAACCCAACGAGGGACACAAAATCCTTGTCAATTTGGAGGAAAGGCTTGGCGATAACTTTTTTCTTATAACCCAGAATGTGGACGGACTTCATCAAAAAGCTGGCTCAAAGAGAATGGTGGAGCTTCATGGAAACATATGGAGAGTGAAGTGTTTAAAATGTTCTTCCACCTATTATGACTACCAAACCCATTACGAAAAGCTTCCTCCCGCTTGCAAGGAATGTGGCGGTTTGATAAGGCCCCATGTGGTGTGGTTTGGAGAAAGCTTGCCGGAGGATGCTCTAAAAAGAGCTGTTAAGGAGTCAAGGTCCTGCCACATTTTTGTGTCCGTTGGTACCTCTGGCTTGGTGTACCCCGCTGCCTCCCTTCCCTTTCTTGCAAAGGCATCCGGTGCAAAGGTAATAGAGATAAACCCAGAACCCACTCCCATATCTTCCATAGCTCATGTTATAATTAGAGAGCCTGCCAGCGTAGGCCTAAAAAAGCTTTTGGAGATCCTATGAAAGTTCATGTAATGGGCTCAGACCAAAGGATTGTAAGGTGTGCAAGGGTATCCTTTGCCAAAGACCATGAGATAGATAGAGAAAGGGATATAAAACTTATAAGGTACCTATTGAGCCATAGGCACGCCTCACCCTTTGAACATGTGATAATAGCCATAGAGGCACCCCGATCCTTTTGGCTTAAAATAATGGAAAAGCTGGACAACCCTGCCGTGCAGTTTTACTATTCGGAGGGCTATTTATGGTTCAATCTGAGAAATTTCATAAACGCCCAAGAATACTTACCCATCCATGAAGAATTGAGAGGCTACCTTCCTGCCACCATAGACATCATAGGGGGAGAGGAGCCTCAGGACTATTCCACAGACCCCCATTTTCTTAAAGAGAAGATAGAAACTTCTTCAGGATGGATAGGGCTGGTGGATAAGATGGAGTTTGGTACCTGCATGGATTATTACACCTTTATAGTGGAATGTCCCCTTTTTGTAGCCCGGCAGTGGCACAGGCACAGGTTTGGCTCTTACAACGAGGTTAGCAGAAGGTATGTGGATTATGAGCCAGATTTTTACATTCCCCACTATCTAAGAAAACAGGCAAAAAGCAACAAGCAAGCGTCGGTGGAAGAGCCCATAGAAGAGCCTTGGAACTCCCTTTTTCTAAAGAAGATAAAGTGGTATGTGGAAGACCTCAGGCAGCTTTACACTTCTATGCTAAAACATCAGGCTGCAAAGGAGCTGGCAAGGGGGATCCTCCCCCAGTTTATGAAAACAAGGTTTTACTGGACGGTGCCAAGGATCTCCTTAGACAACTTCATAAGCCTAAGGACCCATGAAGGTGCCCAAAAGGAGATAAAAGAGTTTGCCCTAATTATAAAAGAATTGGTGGGCTACAGGGGGACGGACAAGAAACTTAAACTATAGCACCTATTGGGATAACATTTACAAACTTTTTATTCCTTCTGTTTTCAAACTTTACCACACCATCTACAAGGGCAAAGAGGGTAAAGTCTGAACCCATGCCCACATTTAACCCGGGATAAACCTTAGTCCCTCTTTGTCTCACAAGAATATTTCCAGCCTTTACTACCTGTCCATCGTACCTCTTTACCCCTAACCTTTTAGAATGACTATCTCTTCCGTTTCTTGTGGAGCCTCCGCTTGCCTTGGAAGCCATAGCTTAAACCTCCTTTATATCCTTTATAAGCAGTTCTGTGTAGGGCTGCCTATGGCCTCTCCACCTTTTGTAGTTTTTCTTTGCCCTAAACTTGAAAACTATAACCTTTTTATGCTTTCCGTGGGAAAGGACTTGGGCTATAACCTTGCCCTTTTCAAACTCTATGGATCCATCCTCTTTCCTCAAAAGCAAGGGCTTGAACTCCACCTCCGCGCCGGGCTCAAGGGAAAGCCTTTCCACCTTTATCTTCAAGCCCTTCTCAACCTTATACTGCTTTCCTCCTGTCTCTATTATCGCATACATGCCAAGCTACCCCTTTAAAGATCTAAATAGGGGGCAAGGCCCCCTGAGACAGTTTACTTCTTTTGCTCACCAGCAGGTTGTTGCTGCTCGGCGGGCTGCTGTTGCTCTCCAGCGGGTTGTTGCTGCTGTTCTGCAGGCTGTTGCTGTTCAGCAGGCTGCTGTTGTTGAGCAGGCTGTTGCTGTTCAGCAGGTTGTTGCTGCTCTGCTGGTTGTTCTGCCGGCTTTTGCTGGCAGGATGCTGCCAAGAGTGCAAGGCTTGCAACTCCAAGAGCTATAAGCTTCCTCATCTTAAACCTCCTTCTTTACAAGGATTTTATATAATTATATCACTCAAACTTTTATATTGTCAATAGTCTTCAAAAGGCTTTCCACATGTCCCTTTGCCTTTACGTTGTAAAAGACTTTAAGTATCTTTCCTTCCTTTGATATCAAAAAAGTGCTTCTTATTATGCCCTCTGTTTCTTTACCGTACATTCTCTTTTTGCCATAGGCGCCGTATTTTTTTGCTATTTCCTTGTTGGGGTCGCTCAAAAGGATAAAGTTTAAACCATGCTTTTCCTTGAACCTTTTGTGAGATTGTAGGCTATCGGGGCTTACACCCGCTACTTTAAAACCCTTGCCCTGCAAAAGGGATAGGTTATCCCTGAAATCGCAAGCCTCTTGAGTACATCCCGGCGTATCATCCTTTGGATAAAAATAAAGGACAAGGGGGGAGGAGAGGAGGTCGCTAAGGCAAAACCTTTTCTCCTTCCCTTCTTCGTCTATGCCTTCGGCGCAGAAGTTTGGTGCCGCATCTCCTTCCTTCAAAAGGACCTCATCCATAGGTGTCTCCTTCCGGTTTTACTGGCTCTATTCTCAAGAGGGCGTCATCGGGCGTTACATTATCACCGGGTTTTACAAAGATCTTTTTGACAACTCCTGTAATAGGGGCGTGGATTTCATTTTCCATCTTCATGGCTTCCACTATGGCTACCGTTTGTCCTTCGTTTACGGGCTGGCCCTCTTGCACAAGCACTCTAACCACCCTACCGGGCATGGGTGCCGTTGCATCTCCGGGCTGGCTTGCCTTTGGAATGCCCTTTTCTTCCGCTTGCACTACCGCTTGAGATACTCCACCAGACGGTATGGCCTCCAGTTGTGGTGTGAGCTGTACTTCTTCAAGCCTTCCATCCACTCTTACATAATACTTTCTTGGCTTGCCGGGCTCCGTATGGGCGCTTACGCCTTCTATCTTCACCTTAAACTTTTCACCATGATAGACTATTTCAAACTCCACAGGCGCTGCCCCGGGCACCGTTCCGGGCTTTACCTCTGTAGCTTCTGCAAGCTCTTCTACAGGCTCTGGATGAAGCTCTCCCCTTTCCCTTGCCGTTAGGAAATCCTTTGCCTGCATTGGGAAAAGGGCATACAAAAGCACCTCTTCATCGGTGGGCTCTCTTCCCAAAAGCGCTCTTGTTTCTTCGTAAGCCTTATCCCAATCATTGGGGTCTGCAAGGTCTGCTGCCCTCATGGAAAAGTCGGGCTCCTTTCCGGGACCAAGGATCTTTTCGGCAAGCTCCTTTGAGATAGGACCCGGTGGCCTTCCGTACTTGCCCTCCACATAACCCCTTACTTCCTTGGTTATAACCTTGTACCTTTCTCCAGATATTACATTCAAGACCGCTTGCACGCCCACTATTTGAGAGGATGGTGTAAGAAGGGGTGGATAGCCCAAGTCCCTTTCCACATTGGGCACTTCTGCCAAGGCTTCTTCTATTTTATCTATGGCGTTTGCTTCTATAAGCTGAGCCACCATGTTGGATATCATGCCCCCCGGTATTTTGTGTATGAGGACCTTGGCGTTAACTCCGGCGTACTCTGTCTCATACTTCTCATACTTTTTACGTATCTGCTTGGTTATTTCGGCGCACTCTTCTATTTTCTTAAGGTCCAAGCCCGTGTCAAAGGGTGTGCCCTCCAGCATGGCAACCACCGACTCGGTGGCGGGGTGAGAAGAGCCAAAGGCCAAAGGAGATAGAACCGTATCCACCATGTCCACACCAGCCAGTATGGCCATCATGTGGTTCACTATGGCCGTTCCACTCATATCATGGTTGTGAAGTAGGACGGGCAACTTCCCGCCTGTTGCCTCCTTTATACCCTTTATTATGGCGTAGGTTTCAAGGGGCATAATGATGCCGGTGGCATCTTTGAAGGATAGCCAGTCTGCTCCCATCTCCGCTATCTCAAGGGCATACTCTATCCACTTTTGATAGGTGTGTACGGGGCTTCTTGTGTAGCTTATCTCCGCGTGAGCTTCCCCGCCAAGCTCCTTTATTGCCTTTACTGCCACTTCTATGTTCCTGTTATCGTTAAGGGCATCAAAGACCCTAAAAACGGTTATGCCGTTGGCTATTGCCCTTTCCACAAACTTATAAACAAGCTTGTCAGATTTTGGTCTGTAGCCTACTATATTTTGACCTCTAAAAAGCATCTGAAGCTTTGTGTTGGGCATCACCTCCTTTATACGCCTTAGTCTTTCCCACGGATCTTCCTTTAAATACCTTAGACAAACATCATAGGTGGCACCACCCCAAACTTCTACGGCGTAAAAGCCTACCTTGTCCAGCTTTTCGCAAAGGGGCAAAAGGTCATCGGTCCTTACACGGGTAGCAAGCTTACACTGCTGACCATCTCTTGGAGTTAGGTCTGTGATAAGGATCCTTTTCTTGTAGCCAGACCTTTCATATTCCTTTAGCTTTTCTTGGATCTCTTCCATTATCTCTACTGCGTGCATGCCTTACCTCCTCTTTATTTATAACCCATGGTATGCGGCAATAGCCGCAGATATAAAAGCTACAAAGTCTTCCTTGTCTCTATGCTCTTGGTAATCAAAAAGGTGTGGATGTGTTTCTAAGTACTTGGTGTTAAACCTACCAGCCCTAAAGTCTGGGTCTTCCATGATCTTTATAAGCAAGGGGATGGTAGTTTTTATACCCGTTATCTCATAGGTTTCAAGGGCTGCCTTCATTCTGTCTACGGCCACCTCCCACTGGGGGGCCCAAACTATAAGCTTGGCTATCATGGAGTCATAGTAAGGCGTTATCTCATACCCCCTTGAGGCTGCGTGTTCCACCCTGATGCCAAAGCCGCCGGGAGCGTAGTATCTTTCTATGGTTCCAATGCTTGGGGCAAAGTTCTTTTTGGGGTCTTCTGCGTTTATCCTGCATTCTATGGAGTAGCCGTTGAATTTTATGTCCTCTTGCTTGTACCTTAGGGGCTCTCCCGCAGCTATCCTTATTTGCCACTTTACTATATCCACTCCAGTTATCATCTCTGTAACAGGGTGCTCCACCTGTATCCTTGTGTTCATCTCAATAAAGTATATGTTGCCCTTTTCATCTGCCACAAACTCCATGGTGCCTGCGCTATAGTAGCCTATCTCCTTTGCCGTGTTTACCACAAGCTCGCCGTAATATGCCCTTTTTCCAGGTGTCAAAAGGAGGGATGGAGCTATTTCTATTAACTTTTGGTTCCTTCTTTGTATGGAGCAATCCCTTTCTCCGAGGTGTATTACATTGCCGTATTTGTCCCCAAGCACCTGAAACTCTATATGGTGTGGGTTTTCTATGTACTTTTCAAGCAAGAGGTCTCCACGGCCAAAGGCCTTTAGGGCCTCGTTGTAAGCACTTTCATAATTCCTTAAAAGCTCTTCCTCGTTCCTACATATCCTTATACCCCTTCCACCACCCCCGGCGGAGGCCTTCAAAAGTACAGGATAGCCTATTTCCTTTGCTATCTGTTTTGCCTCCTGTTCATCCTTTAATATGCCATCGCTCCCGGGCACTGTGGGAAGTCCTGTTTTTTTAGCTATCTCCTTTGACCTTGCCTTGTCTCCCATAAGCTCTATAACCTTCCAGTGGGGTCCTATGAAGTTAATGCCCTTTTCTTCACAGAGCCTTGCAAAATGCTCGTTTTCTGCCAAAAAGCCGTATCCCGGATGGATGGCATCGGCACCCACTTCAAGGGCAAGGTCCACTATACGCTCCGCGTTAAGATAGGTATCCAGCGGGTTAACACCTATCATATAGGCTTCATCTGCCATCTTTACATGCCTTGCGGTAGACTCTATCTCGTTGTAGATGGCCACCGTTTTTATACCAAGCTCTTTACAAGCCCTTATTATCCTGCAAGCTATCTCACCCCTGTTGGCTATTAGCACCTTTTTGAACATGCCTTCCTCCTAAAGGAGTTCTATCTTGTATTCAATGGGTGCTACCTTGTTTATCATGTAGGCTATGGAGCATGTGCCGGGGTCGTATATGGTCTTGTCAAGGGCCTTTTTTACATCTTCTTGGGACACTTCCCCCTTCACCTTTACAAATAGGTATATTTTGGTAAAGACCTTTGGATAGCCCTCCGTTATCCTCTCCGCATCCGTTTCTATCTCTATGTAATCTGTGTGCTTCCCCTCTTTGTGGAGAGCCTCGTATAGGTGTATGCCCACACAGCCTGCTATGGAATGAAAGAGGAGCTCTGGAGGCCTTATACCTCTTCCCTTACCCCCTACATATCCTGCCGCATCTATGGGCACTTCCCTACCCGATTCACCACTGCCCACAAAGTGAAAATCTTCCTTTTGGACCACCCTAACCTTCATGCCTACCTCCTAAAAAGTGTGGATATAAATTATAAGCCAATCTTTCAAAAAGTGATGGTTTTTATCATAGGAAAATATGCTGGGTAAGAAATTAAATCTTTGTAGGGGGTGGTTTATGAAGCACCCATTCACTATATAAGGTTTATAGAAGGTAGCACAGGCATTCTGCCTGTGTGAAAAAAATTAATCAAAGATTGCGGGCAGGAATGCCCGCGCTACCTAAAGGATTTACCCAGAATTCCGTGGTAAGGGCACAATTCCATGGTAGGGGTACGCTGCGGCGTGCCCCTACAAATTATGAAAAACAAGCATTCAAAATGATGCCCTACGAAAATTGAATTTTTCACCCGGCGTATTGTTCTTAATTATAATCCTTAAATCCTCGTAGGGTCTTTCCTGCTGTATATCCACAAGTCCTTCTTGGTACAACACCATGAGGGCCATGAGGTAAGGTACCAAGCTTTTACCCGTTATAAGATGGGAGAAGAAAAAAACTTTCCCGCTTTCTCTTAATATATCCTTTAGCTCTTGGAGGGCTTCCTCAAACTTTGATATGTGTATGGGAAATCTCCTTTCCCTCTTTCTTTTTGCAGATACTTTTACCTTTCTTATAACTTTTCTTACCTTTTCTAACCTGTCGGTTAAATCCTCTATTATCTCCTCTTGTTGGTTTTCAAACTGTTCTACTATTTCCTCAAGGCTTATCCTTTTTCTCTCCCTTTTCTGCTTTGGTTCTGGGAAAAGGACTTCCGCTTGTTTTTTTAACAGAAAGGAGGCTGCCAAAAGTGCCCTTGCGGGCACCCTTAGGTCAAGTAATTCATGCCTTTTTATCTCTTCCATGTAAGCCCTTGCAAGGGCGCATATATCCACATCCCAAGGGTCAAGCTTTCCTTCTTCCACCAACCTGTATGCCAAGGCGAAGGGGTGTTCCTCTTCAAAGCGCCACATGCCTTCTCCAATAGGTGGCCATCTTTATAAGATTGTATAAAGTGTCCTTTAGGTCCTTCCTATGCACCACCATATCTACCATACCCCTTTCCAACAAAAACTCTGATGTCTGAAAGCCTTCCGGTAGTTGTTGCTTGATGGTCTGCTCTATGACCCTTGGTCCTGCAAAGCCTATAAGAGCCTTTGGCTCAGCTATTATTAGATCTCCAAGAAAGGCAAAGCTTGCAGATACACCGCCCGTAGTAGGGTCTGTCAACACCGTTATATAGGGCAAGCCTTTTTCTTTCAGGTAGCCCACGCCTATAGAAGTCTTCGCCATCTGCATAAGGGAGAGTATGCCCTCTTGCATGCGGGCACCACCGGAGGTTATTACAGCTACCAAAGGTAGCTCCTTGTCCCTTGCATGCTTACAAGCCCTGTAAAACCTCTCACCCACCACACAGCCCATACTACCGCCTATAAAACCAAAGTCCATAACTGTAAGCACTATTTTTTCATCTTTTAAGAATCCTTCCACCGCAAGCAAGGCTTCCGAAAGGCCAGTGCTTTCCTGCGCCTGCTTGAGCCTCTCTTTGTAGCCCTTTGTATCTTTAAAGTTAAGCGGGTCTGTAGGCCTTATCCCTTCAAAAAGAATTTGATAGTCTTGTAAGAGATGTTCAATCCTATCCTTTGCGGGCATGCTAAAGTGATGTTGACACTTTGGGCAAACATTCAAGTTCTTCCTTAATTCGGGAATGTACAAAAGAGACTTACAGCTTTC
>JBKBHW010000002.1:0-6144 GCA_046297555.1 Aquificaceae bacterium | reverse complement strand
CACTTGGTCCAAAGGATTTCCTTCTCTTCTTTTTTTCTAAACCTATCCCAAAAACCCATTAATGCTATTTTACCATTAGGGGCTAACAATAGGCATATTGCGTGATAATATAAGGGTTTTTCCTTTCGTAGTTTAAGTTTATAGAAGGTAGCACAGGCATTTTTGCCTGTGGATTTAAGAAGTACTGCACAGACAGGAATGTCTATGCTACATAAAATTTAACCAAAGGTCGCGGGCAAGGATGCCCGCGCTACTTATACCAAAAAAACAATTTCTCACCCAGCGTATGAATTAAAATATACCATTATGAGCCTCCGCATATACAACACCTTAACGGGCAAGTTGGAAGAATTTGTCCCCATCAATCCACCCAATGTGCTCATATACACCTGCGGTGTAACTGTATACGATGACTCCCATGTGGGCCATGGTAGAAGCCTTATAGTCTTTGATGTTTTTAGAAGGTTTCTTGAGCATATGGGCTACAGGGTTAGGTTTGTTAGAAACTTTACCGATGTGGATGACAAGATAATAAACAGGGCAAGGGAAGAGTGTACCGATTTTATGACCATAGCCAACAGGTATATAGCCAGCTATTACATTGATATGGAAAACATAAGGGTAAGGCCTGCAGATGTGGAGCCGAGGGTAACGGAGCATATAAAGGAGATTGTAGAAGTTATAAAAGCTTTGATAGATAAGGGTTATGCTTATGAGGCGGGTGGGGACGTTTACTTTTCTGTATCTAACTTTCCAGAATACGGAAAGCTTTCAAAGAGGAATATAGAGGAGCTTGAAGTGGGTGCAAGGGTGGAGCCTTCCGAAAAGAAGAGAAATCCTTTGGACTTTGCCCTTTGGAAGTCTGCCAAGGCTGGAGAGCCTGCTTGGGATTCTCCCTGGGGGCCCGGAAGGCCCGGCTGGCATACAGAGTGCGTAGCTATGATCTTTAAACACTTGGGGCAGACCATAGATATCCATGCTGGAGGTCTTGACCTTGTATTTCCACACCATGAGAACGAGATAGCGCAGGCAGAGGCCATAACTGGCAAGCCCTTTGCCCGTTATTGGGTTCACAACGGTCTTGTAACCGTTGGCGGTCAAAAGATGTCCAAATCCCTTGGCAATTACATAACCCTTAAAGAGGTCTATTCCAAATACCACCCAGATGTACTTAGGCTTTTGGTACTATTTACGCACTACAGAAGCCCGCTGGATTTTTCTTGGGAAAAGATGGAGGAGACAAAGAGGGCCTATGAAAGGCTTTTGAACACCTTGGATGATTTAGAGCTTTTGAAAAAATTGCCAAGCTATGAAGAAAAGGGAACCCATCCACTCTTTGAAAGGGTAAAGGAAGCGGAAGAAGCCTTCTTTAAGGCCCTTGGTGAAGATTTCAACACGCCGCAGGCCTTAGCTGTAGTTTACGGCCTATTGGGCGAGCTAAATAAGATAAAAAACAAAGCCTTCTCAGAAGGTAAGATATCCCAGCAGGAGCTTCAGGCTTATGAGTTTGCGGTAGGTTCCCTTATAAGGAACTTGAGGGGAGTTTTTGGCCTTTTGGAGAACTACAAGCCCCAGTGTGAGGTAAAAAGGGTGGTACAAAGGGAGCTGTCTGTTGGGGAAGTGCTGGACAGCAGGCTTATAGAACTACTTATAGAAATCAGAAGCATGGCAAGGAAGGAGAAGATCTTTGCCATTGCAGACCATATAAGGGATAGGTTGAGGGAGCTTGGTATAATCCTTGAGGACACACCAGCGGGGACAAAATGGAAAAGGCAGTAGGCATCATCCTTGACGGAAAGGCCCTTTCGGAAAAGATAAGGAGTGAAATAGCCCAAGATATAAAAGAGTATACTTCCAAGGGCTACAGAGCACCATGCTTGGCGGTGATATTGGTGGGAGATGATCCAGCAAGCCAAATTTATGTATCTAACAAGGAAAAGGCATGCCAAAAGGTGGGCATAAGGTCCCTTTCCTACCGACTTCCGTATAACACAACTACCCAAGAACTGTTTGAGCTCATAGCCCAGCTAAACGCAGATGAAGAGGTGGATGGCATCCTTGTCCAGCTCCCCCTACCACCCCACATAAACCAGCAAGAGGTTATTCTTGCCATAAGTCCAAAAAAGGATGTAGATGGCTTCCATCCGGAGAATATGGGAAGGCTTGTGGCACGTATGGAAGATGGCTTTATACCTTGCACGCCCTTGGGTATAGACCTATTGCTTAGCCATTATGGAATAGAGCTAAAGGGTAAGGATGTGGTAATTGTGGGCGCTGGCTTTATAGTGGGTAGGCCCCTTAGTCTCCTTATGCTTTGGAGGGATGCCACGGTAAGCATCTGTCATATCTATACAAAGGATATAAAGGAATACACCAAGAGGGCGGACATACTCATATCTGCCACGGGTGTGGCTGGTCTTATAAAGGCCCATATGGTAAAGGAAGGTGCGGTGGTGGTAGACGTGGGCATATCAAGGGTTGGAAACAAGATAGTGGGCGATGTGGATTTTGAAGAGGTAAAGGAGAAGGCTTATGCCATCACACCCGTGCCGGGTGGCGTGGGACCCATGACGGTAACGGGCCTGCTTTTGAACACTTTAAAAGCTTATAAAAAAAGGTTTAAGCTTTAGCGAGGATATCCAATAGAGTTATTGCATAATAGGACATAGCGCAGGCATTTTTTCCTGTGTGGTCAAAAAAATGCTTCACAGACAGGAATGTCTATGCTACATAAAATTTAATCAAGAGGCGCGGACATCTATTCCCGTGCTATCCCGGAGAAAAGCTCTCCAGCCAATTACCTTAAGAAACCTAATCTTAGGCAAAAATCTCCCTTAGGATTTGTATAGCTTTGTCAACATGCTCTTCCTCTATTATCAAAGGTGGCACGAACCTCAAAACCCTCTCTGAGGTGCAGTTTATCACAAGCCCCCTTTCCAAAGCTTCCAACACTACTTGCTGACAGGGCCTTTCCAGCTCAAGGCCAAGCATTAAACCCTTGCCCCTTACCTCTCCAACTCCAAGCTCCTTTAGCCTTCTTTTGAAGTAGGCACCTACCCTTTCCACATGGTTTAAAAGCCCCCTCACCCTTTTGACTACCACTAAGGCAGCTTTACATGCCAAAGGGTTCCCACCAAAAGTGGAGCCGTGGGAGCCAAGGCCAAAGGCATGGGCTACCTCATCCCTTGCCAAAAGGGCACCTATAGGCACGCCACCACCAAGGCCCTTTGCAAGGGTTATAATATCTGGCTTTACGTGATAGTGTTGGTAGGCATAGAACTTGCCAGTTCTTCCTACGCCCGTTTGCACTTCATCCACGATCAAAAGCAGGCCCTCATCTCTACAAAGCTCTTGCACCTTTTGCATAAACTCAGGGTCCGCTTCCCTTATACCACCCTCACCCTGAATAACCTCAAGCATTATGCCCGCCGTATCCCTCTTTAAAGCCTTTAACACAGAGTCAAAGTTGTTCAACTCCGCATAGTCAAAGCCCTCCAGAAGTGGCTCAAAGCCCTTCTGTATCTTCTCCTGAGCTGTGGCTGACATAGATCCAAAGGTCCTTCCATGAAAGGAGTTATAAAAGGTGATTATCCTATATTTCTTTTCCCCCCTTTCATAAAAATACCTTCTTACAAGCTTTATGGCACCCTCATTAGCCTCCGTCCCGCTGTTGCAAAAGAAGACCTTCCCAGAGGTCCAAAATTCTTCTACAAGCTCTTTAGCCAGCTCTTCCTGCCATGGATTTTCAAAGAGGTTGGAAATATGCAAGATCTCCCTTGCCTGCTTACACAGGGCTTCCGTTAACTCTACATCCCCGTAGCCAAGGGCGTTTACCGCAATACCTGCAAGCATATCAAGATACCTTTTCCCCTTATCATCATAAAGATAAACACCTTCTCCTCTTACAAACTTAACGGGAAGCCTTTTGTAGGTGTTCATAAGATGCATGATTATAGTTTAATACAGCTAAAAGCCATTGGTTATGGGCATCCTCCAATCCTTTCCAAAGGCTCTTTTTGTAAGCTTTGGCCCTACCGGCGCCTGCTTTCTTTTGTATTCTGCCCTCCTTAGCATGGTCAAAACCTGCTTCACCCTTTCCTCCTCAAAGCCTTGATCTACTATAGCCCTTAGGCTCATACCTTCCTCTATGTAAAGCATGAGGATCTTGTCAAGGACCTCGTAAGGTGGAAGGGTGTCTTGGTCTGTTTGGCCCGGCCTTAGCTCTGCGCTGGGAGGCTTAAAAAGTACCCTTTGTGGAATATCGGGCCTTATAGAGTTTCTATATTGGGCAAGCCTATAAACCATGGTCTTATATAGGTCCTTTATGGGGGCAAAGCCCCCCGCCATGTCTCCATATATGGTGCCATAGCCCACCGCTATCTCGCTTTTGTTGGAGGTGGAAAGCACAAGCCATCCATAACGGTTGGAAAGATAAAAGAGTATGTTTGCTCTTATGCGTGCTTGAAGGTTTTCTTCCGCAACGGTCAGCTCCCTTGAGCCAAAGGCTTGAAGGTAGGCCTTATAAAAGCCCTCTATGGGATATTCCAAAAGTCCTATGCCAAGGTTTTCTGCCAAAAGGTACACATCCTCCCTGCTTTCCTTTGAAGTAAACTCCGAAGGCATAAAGACGCCCCAAACCCTTTCCTTTCCGAGGCTATCTACCGCAAGACATGCAACCAAAGAAGAGTCTATTCCACCGGAGAGCCCCAAGACCACACCTTCAAAGCCGTTCTTATCCACATAGTCCCTTATGGCCAATGTAATAGCCTTATAAACCTCTTCTTCCTCTTTTGGGATTTCTTCCACTCTCGGCGGCACTTTTTCCCTTTTTGCAATGTGAAAGATTTCAAGCCTGTGTCTTTGTTCTACCTCCCTCTCCCTTAACCTTAAGTCAAAAAGCCTTTTCCTCCTTACCATGTTTATATCAAGGCTAAGGGTAAGCAGATCCTCTTCAAAGGCTTTTGCCCTTGCCAGAATCCTTCCCTCCGGGTCTATTACCATACTACGACCATCAAAGACCAGCTCATCCTGCCCCCCCACCATATTTACATATACCACATAGGCTATGTTGTCCTCAGCCCTCGCCTTTAAAAAGCTTTCCTTAAACTCATATTTACCCATGTAATAGGGAGAGGCGTTTATGTTTATAAGCACATGACAGTTAGAAAGGGCATAAAGCCTTTCCCAACCGTCTGGATGCCAGATATCTTCACATATAGAAAAACCTATCTTTAGACCTTCTACTTCAAGTATGAAAGGCTCCTTGCCAGACCTAAAGTACCTCTTTTCGTCAAAGACCGAGTAGTTTGGTAAAAAGGTCTTTTTGTACACTCCTAACACCTTCCCACCCAATAGCACAAGGGCATTGTACAGATCTCCATCGTAATAAGGCATACCTATAACTGCCAAGGACTGCCTTTTTATGGAAAAATCCAGCAGTTCCTGAAGGGCCCTGTGGCACTCTTGGATAAAATCCAATCTCAAAAGGAGGTCTTCTGGCGGATAGCCGCTCAAGCAGAGCTCTGGAAATATGACCATGTGGCTCTGGTTGTCGACCCTCTCCCAAAAATCCTTTATCTTTTTTAAATTTCCCTCTATGTCGCCAACCTTTGGGTTTATCTGGGCTATTGAAAGGTTTATAAACTCCAGCATGTTATAATTTTAACGCTTAGTGCTCCCTGACATAATAAGCTTTTTGCATAATAGGGCGGAGTAAAGGTATTCTTGCCTGTGTGAAAAGATTTAACCAGAAGGCACGGACAAGGATGCCCGCGCCTTTTCATAGACTTAAAGCAATAAGTCTATTATTTCAAAGCAAGCTCCTCAAGCCAGAAGAACTCATCCCTTTGAGGACCGGTAGATAACATTACAATGGGCACGCCCAAGTAGCTTTGGATAAAATCCAAATAGTCAAGGGCTTCCCTTGGAAGCTGGGACAGGCTTTTTGCCCCCTTTGTATTCTTTAGCCAACCCTTAAAGCTTTTGTACACGGGCTTTAAGCCTTCCAAAAGGCTTAGGCTTGCAGGGAAGTAGTCAAAGCTTTTTCCCTCATACTCATAGGCTACGCATACCTTTATCTCCTCAAAGCTATCCAAAACATCAAGCTTGGTGATGATGATACCATCTAAGCCGTTTACATCTACC
>JBKBHW010000001.1:13915-93467 GCA_046297555.1 Aquificaceae bacterium | reverse complement strand
GTGGTGATGAGGAAGTTCAGATTAGGGGGCTTGTTTGCTTTAATCTTTCCAAAAAGGGTGATTTATGCACCGAAGCCCTTCATGGGTGTTATTATATGAAACTTTTTCAAAATCTTCAAGCCTTCTCCAAGTTTTTTCCCCCTTTATGTAAACATCCTCTATCCTTTTGAAGTTAAGCCTTCTTAATGCCTTGTACTCTTGAAAATTCTCTGCGAACCTCCTTAAATGTTCCAAGCTATCAAAATAGAGCAAGTCTTTACCTTCTCTAACTACGCAGTATTCATCCTCTGGTTTTACAAAGGCGCTGCATACGGGACATCTTGTTCCTTTTGGCGGTGCAAATGGAGGCTTTATTCTAAGCTCCCTCTTTTCCATAAAGGCATAAAAGGCGATGAAAAGAACCACAAAGAATACAAAAGCGTCCACAGAAAAAGAAGTGAAAGGGGAAAGAAAATTACCCAAATAGCCAAATATGGATATCAATATACCAGCCACAGTTATAAAGGCGGTGATAAAAACATGCTTGAGGGCAACTCCCTTGAAGATAAAAAGAAGAACCATACCAAAGCTAAACATCTCCAAAAGCCGGGCAGCTATTATGAGGATATGTCCAAGGGTTGTAGCATCCAAAGTCATCTCGTTGGATCCTTGTCTTGCCTTATGTATGGCACATTTTTTATGTTTTTCAACCTGTTTATAAAGTACTCTCTATTCTTTTCTGAAAAGATCATACCCAAAAGCCCTGTTAAAAATCCTGCAAGTACTATAAGACCAACTATGATCCCCGTCAGCTTCTTTTTCTGCTCTTGCGTCATATAATTTTCCTCCATAAGTAAAAAGAGCCCCCCCAAAAAGGGGAGCAAAGGCAAAAGGTGCACCACCACGATCAAACGTGCGTATGGTATCCCTTGTAGTAGGCATAGGGGTGCCAATCCTCTGGGACTTCCACAGGGTGCTTTTTGAAGTTGTTAGGCCCTACCGGTGTAGTGGTCATACTCCATTCAAGGGAAGGGGACTTCCAAGGATTATCCTCTGCCTTTGGACCTTTCAAGCTCTTTATCCAGTTTATCAAGGATAGAAGTATGCCAACAGACATTATAAGAGCTCCCACAGTTTGTATTTGCATCAATTGTATCCATTCGGGTATGGGTGGATAGTCTGGATACCTTCTTGGCATACCTTCTGCCATTCCTATGTACATTTGGAAGAAGAACATGATGTTAGCACCGATCAGCATAAGCCAAAAGCTTAGCTTCCCAAGACCTTCTGAGAACATTCTTCCAGTTACCTTTGGATACCAATAATATATACCGCTAAATGCTCCAAAGGTTAATGCCATACCAAGCACATAATGGAAGTGTCCCACAACGAAGAGAGAGTCTGATATTCCAAGGTCTATGGAAACCATGGCGTTGGGAATGCCTGTAAGGCCACCTATCAGAAACATTAGGATCCCACCGAAGGTGAATAGCATGGGCGTGTTATACCTAACAGCTGATTTATGAAGGGTTGCCACCCAGTTAAATATCTTTATACCCGTAGGGACGCCTACAAACAAGGTGGTATAGGAGAACAATACTCTAAGCCAGTCTGGCACACCGGAGACAAACATATGGTGAACCCATGTTCCAAAGCCAACAAAGGCTATGGCGTATATGGCAAGAGCCATAGAAATGTATCCAAATATGGGCTTTCTGGACATGGTGGAGATAACCTCTGAAAACACACCAAAGGCTGGCAGGATCATCACATACACCACTGGGTGAGAGTAGAACCAAAGAAGGTGTTGATAAAGTAATGGATCTCCACCGAGCATAGGGTTGTAGAAATTGGTGCCAAGGTATTTATCGGTGAAGAGAAGTATTACACTTCCCATCAAAGATGGCACGCCAAAAAGCTGGATTAGGCTTGCAGCCATTACGGCATGGACAAAGAGGTTTAACTTTGTCCAACCCATACCCTTTGCTCTCATGCTCACAATGGTGGTTATCATGTTTACAGATCCTGCAGTAGAAGATATGCCATATAGGAGAACTATAAGCACATACAAGGAAGTAGGTCCTGCGTTGTCGTTCATAGAGTAAGGGGCATACCCTGTCCATAGCATCTTTATCCAGTTTGCCGGTATAAGGGTAAGGAGTACCAAAAGGCTTGCACCAAAGAAGGACCAATAGCTAAAGGCATTTAATCTTGGAAAGGCAACATCCCTTGCCCCTATCATAAGGGGAACTAAGAAGTTGGCAAAGCCACCCATCCAAACGCTTACAGCCCACCAGAGGAGCATTAACGCACCGTGGCCGGTAAGCACATAGTTGTAAAGGTCTGTTCCTTCTTGGCCAAACAAACCAGGAAGTTGAATACCGGGTGCTGACTGCTCAAACCTGATAATGAGACCAAAAAGCCCGGCTACCACAAAGAAAACTAGCGAGGTTATAAAGTAGAGCATACCCACCTTTTTGTGGTCGGTGGTAAACAGCCACTCCTTTAGTGTGGCACCGTACCAGGTGCCAGAGGGTGGTACATGTGCTACTGCCATAGTTGCACCTCCTTTTTATTTATTGTTGAACCGGCTGTGCTGGTTGCTCTGTAGAAGCTTGCTCCTGTCCGCCAAGCCACTTGTTAAACTCCTCTTCTGGGACCACCTTTAAAACGCTTGCCATCCTTGAGTGCCATGTTCCGCAGTATTCCCTACAAAAGACCCAGTACTCACCGGGCTTGTTAAATTGGAACCAAAGCTTTGTTATCCTTCCGGGCACACAGTCCTCGGTTACCCTTGCCTCGTGTACAAAGAAGGAATGGATAACATCCCTGGATGTACAATAAACCTTTATGGGCTTTCCTGCAGGTATGTAGGCTTTTGCAAAGTCATCAATCTTATCAGGCATCAAGTATACATTTTTCTCAGGGTCAGCCACTTGGTTAAAGAAGGTATAAACCTTTTTGCCGTTGGGGTATTCAAACTCCCAACCCCACATAAAGGCAGTCACCTTTATCTCCAGAGCGCCCTCTGGAGCGTTCCTTTGCTTGACAAAGTTTGCAAAGGAATAAGTGCCAAGGAAAAGAACTATCAGAATAGGAATAACGGTCCAGACTATTTCTAAGGCGGTGCTTCCTTCTATGTGGGCTCCTTCTTCATTCTCACCCGGCTTGTAGCGGTACTTTATCATAAAGTATATGGAAGGAATAGCCACTATGATGTATATAACCACAGATACCCAGAACCATACGGTTACGGAGTTTTCCCAGTAGGCTCTGGGATATACAACGGCACCCTCACTCGCCAAAGATAATCCAGCAAGTGAAAGTAAGATAAGAAGGTTTCTCATCTTAATACCTCCTTTTTCTTTCTAACTATGGCTTGCAAAAGGGTTAGGCTTCCTAGCATTAGCCCACCAAAGGCAAAGATAAGGGCTGGGTTTAGTCCATACTTCCCCGTGTTTGGGTCGTACCTATAGCACACCATATAAGCCACATCCACTATAGTGTTTTTCGTTATCCTAAAGGTTTCTGCCTCCGCCAAGGCTATCCTAAAGTCCCTCTCCTTTGGAGATATACCGTACAGATAACGAACTATCTTACCGTCGGGAGCTATGAAGATAACCACATTGGGATGAACAAACACTCTATCTTGGCGGGAGTAGAAGAACTTATAGCCGAGCGATTTTGTAAGCCTCTTTATATTCTCTTCAGACATAATCCCAAAGGTCCACTTGGGATTAGAAACACCAAGCTGTTCTTTAAACTTCTTTAGATCTTCCAGCTTATCCTCTTTGTCAAAGGAGAGAACAAGAAGGTTTGCATCTTTACCCAAATTCCTTGTTGCTTGCAGGGCAGACTTTACTATAAGGGGGCATGCTGCATCGCAGGTGTAGTAAGCCAATATAAGGGCTGTGGGCTTACCCTTTATGAAGTCATAAAGTCTGTAAGTTTTTCCATCCTCTGCGGTAAAGGTCATATCCGCCACCTTGTTCCCAAGGTATTTTTCTTCCTCTATTTGCATTATGCTTGCGTCAAACATACTTGGGGTATTCTTAGGCTGTGGTGTGCCGTAGGCAAAAACCCAAAACAGGAGAAGAAGGACCAACCCTTTCGTGGCTTAAAACCTACCAAAGGAACCTACTATGTACACTGTTCCTGCTACAAGCAGCCATGCAAGGTCTACAAAGTGCCAATAATAGCTTGCTGCCCTGGCTGGTGTCTTTTTACCCAAGGCCTTTGAGCTGTTTATTAGAAGGACAAGTTGCATACCAAGGCCCACAAGCACGTGAGAAGCGTGCACCCCAGTAAGCATGTAAAAGCCAGTACCGTACATGTTGGAGCTTATGGTAAAGCCCTTATGCCAAAGGTGAAGCCATTCCCAAGCGTGCAACACCAAGAACACGGTGCCAAGGATCATGGTTGCCAAAAGCCACATCCTATAACCGCCAAGGTCTCCCTGTTCAATGCTGTGCTCCGCTTTCCATATGGTAAAGCTGGAAGTCCAAAGGATAAGGGTAAGTAGGGCTACAAGGGCCAAATTCATGCCACCTTCTGGTATCCATTCCCTTACCCATACGTCTGCGTGAGTTGCCCTTGCCATCCAAAAGCCTGCAAAGATGGTACCAAAGATAACCACCTCGGCAAAGACAAACCAGACTATGCCCTGAAAGCCAAGCCCTTCATCGTGCCCCTTGGAGAAGTACTCGTTTGCCCACCCAGCCACGCCTATTGCGAGCAGGGCAAGCCCTATGCCACCCGTTATCACCGCCAGAAGGGGCAAATTCCAGGTAAAGTAGGCTATGGCCGCAAGGGCGAGGAAAAAGGTTGACAAGCCTACCGGCAGACCCCAAACGCTGGTCTCATGGTGCGCCGCATGGGTTCCCTCGTGCGCCATTTTTCACCTCCTTTAAATTGTCTATTTGAATACTATACACAAAAATTTCTTGCTGCCAAGGGGGATTATTTTTCTATTAAGCCCATGCTATACATGTTTCCCAAGTCTGCGCAGGCTAAAGCATTGCCCATATTGCAAGCCTTTTCTAATAAGCTAGCAGACTTGGTATAATCACGAGCTACACCGCTTCCGCTAATGTACATTATACCAAGGTACCCGCAAGCAGAAGGATTATCTGCAGAGCACGCCTTGCTGAAAAACTCCACCGCTTTGGAATAATTAGGTTGTATACCTATACCTTCCATATATAAGCGACCAAGGCTTGTACACGCCATAGAATTACCCATTTTACAGGATTTTAGAAATAGGTCTAAGGCTTTGCTAAAATTCCTTTGTAAACCCTTACCCTCTAAGTATATAATACCCAGGTCCTTACAAGCATTGGCATTTCCCAAATCACAAGCTCTTTCATAAAAGTCTATGGCTCTCATATAGCTATTTTCTCTGATTGCGACCTCTGCCTGAATAATACCAACTCTATAACAACCTCCAGCACTTCCCAAATCACAAGCTCTTTGATAATACTCAATAGCCGTTTGAAGGTCTTGTATTAGGTAGTAATTTATATCTCCTAACTTATAACAAGCTGCATCATTCCCCATGTTGCACGCTCTTCGGTATAGAAAGTTATACATAGCAAGAGGATCGCCGTTTTGAGTTTGACCGTAGTAGTACATTTCGGCAAGTCTATAGCATGCTATGCTATTGCCCATTGCACAAGCCTTTTGATAGTATTCTGCTGCCTCTTCGTAATTTTGCTGCTCCTCTTTGCCATAGTAGTACATCTCACCAAGCTTATAGCATCCCATATTGTCTCCCATTTCGCATGCTTTTTTATATAGCTCTTTTACCTTCATGTTGTATTGTAAAGTCGCGCTTGAAAAACTATACACTGGCGAGGGTTCTATTAACATTTGAGCACCTTCTGGTCTTTTTTCTTCTATATGTTCAATCTTTTCCGAATGTTTTTGGATATAAATGGCGGGGCTTTGAAGTTTTCTGTGCGCATGCTTTGGAGTCTTTTTAACTCCACCTTGAAGTCTTTGTGTTTCCTTTACATTTCTTATAGAGCAAGCTTTCTTATAAAAGAATATAGCCTTTGTGTAATCTTGAGGTACTCCATTGCCTTCTGCGTACATGTCGCCAAGTTTTACACAGCTTTTAGCATCACCTTTTGTACAAGCTTTCTCAAGTTGTTTTATGTTTTGAATCTCTGTATATGTTCTTTTTGAAGAGCTTTTCCTTGTATTGTCAATTTCTACATATAAATACATTGGTTTTTTACATGCTTGAGAATCACCTAATTGACAGTCTTTCTCAAGTTCTTTTATACTTTGGGCTTCTGCCGTAAAGAAAGTGCTGCCCACAAATCCCCCTATCATAACCAACTTCCAAAAGCCAGTTGTAAACATGGCAATCCTCCACATATTTTGTTTTATAATTTTACCCTAAGTTCCCAGTGAAAAAAATTAATATAAAAGGATAAGCTTTCTGCCCTCGTGTTATTATTAAATACTATGCTAAGAAGCTGCTTTGAACTTTTGGGGGCAGGAGAGTACAAAAAGGCTTTAAGGATGGCAACGGAGGCGGTGAAGAAGAACCCAGAAAGCTTTGAGACCCAGCTTTGCCTTGGTAGGGTTTACTTGGAGATAGGAGAGCCAGACAGAGCCCTCAAACACCTAAGAAAAGCGGAAAAGCTAACGGCAAAGCCTGAGGAGCTTTACGAGGCCTATGAATATCTGTGGCGTGCCTATTGGAGCAGAGGAAGTATAAAAACGGCCTTTACCTACATTACAAAGCAGCTATCCATAAGTAGGCTGATGGGGGACAGGGAAAGCATAGCAAAGGCCTTGGTATCTTTGGCAGAGGCCTATCAAAACATAGATGAAAAAGAAAAAGCCCTTGCTACCCTTCATGAGGCGCTAAAGGTGGTGCCGGAGGAAAAGGCTGGCCATATTTACAACAACATGGCTGTGGTGTACGCGGAGATGGAAGAATCTGAAGAGGCTCTTGAATGCTTGCATAAAGCCCTTGAGATCTCAGAAAAAATACAAGACCAACACGGCGTAGCCATGTGCCTTTTGAACTTTGGGGATACATACCGAGAGGTAAAGAACTATCAACTTGCGGAGAATTATTTGCTGTCTGGCTTGGACAAGGTTAAAAGCCTAAAGGATAAGGTTGGAGAGGCTATAGCTTATGAGTACTTGGGAGACTTTTATTTGGACATGGGCGATAAAAAGCGTGGCTTAGAATATCTCAAAAAGGCTTACAAGCTCTACAAGAGCATGGGAGCTATGGAGGATGTGGAGTATTTGGAGGAGAAGATTTTAAACTTAGATGTTGATTAGGCTATCCCTTGAGGACTTTTACTTTATAAAGGGCGAGGAGATATACTTTGACAGGGGGCTTAATGTAATCACTGGGGAGACGGGCACGGGCAAATCTCTTACCGTGTCTTCCCTCATGTTTGTTATGGGGGAGGAGGGAAGCTATCCGGAGGGGACATGCGTAGAGGTGGAGCTCTTCATAGAAGGCGAAAGCACCCTTTTGAGAAGGGAGATCACAAAAGGGAGAAGTAGGTACTATCTAAACGGCAGGGGAAGCAACAAAAGGGTTGTGGAAGAAATTTTATCTTCCTATGTTCTCCTTCAGGGGCAAAATGATAGGACAAAGATAACAAGGCTTGACTTTCAAAGGGAGGTTTACGATAGGTTTTTGAATGTTCTGGAGCTTAGGGCTAAGGTGGAAGGTTTGTACCAAGAGGTTGTGGAGCTTGACCAGAGGATAAAAGGCTTAAAAGAAAAGAGGCTTGAAAGGGAAATAAGGAAAAGGCTAATAGAGGAGGATATAAGGGAGATAGAAGGAATAGGGCTAACGCCAGAGGAGTACAAGAAGGCAAAGAAAAGGCTTGAGGAGATAAGTCTGGCTGAGAAGCTAAACCGCTGGATCTTTGAGGCCCTGTCGGGCCTGTCCAATTCCTTAGAAGGAATAAAGTCTGCTTACAGAGCCCTTAGGGAGCTTTCGGCCTATAGGGAGGTGGGGGAAAAGCTTGAAAGCCTTGAGGTCATAAGGGAAAGCTTGATGGACATGGAAAGGTCTTTGGGAGATATGATCCTATCTTACAGTCAAGAGGAGCTTGATGCCTTGAATTCAAAGCTGTATAAGGTGCAAAGGCTGGAAAGAAAGTATGGAAAAAGCTATGAGGAGATATGGGAGTATATGGGCAAGCTAAGGGAGGAGCTTTCAAACCTTCAAAAGGAAGAGGATCCAGAGGCTTTGCAAAGGGAGTTGGAGGAAAAGGAAGAGGAGTTAGAAAGGCTTTACAGCTTTTTAAGCCAGGAGAGGTTAAAGGGTAAGGAGGAGTTTGAAAGAAGGGTAAAGGGCTATTTGGAAAGTATGGGGCTTGAGAGGGCTGTTTTTAGGGTAAGCTTTGAGGAGAAAAGGGGAAGGTATGGAAAGGAGCAAGTAAGGTTTCTCTTTTCTTCCTATGGCAGGGAGGAAAGGGATATTTCAGAGGTAGCCTCTGGGGGTGAGATATCAAGGCTTTCCCTTGCCCTTTTTATGCTTTTGCCGCCGGCCCAAACCTACATACTGGATGAGATAGACACGGGCATAAGCGGTATGACCTCCATAAAGCTTGCCAAGCTGCTAAGGGAGCTTTCAAGAAACACTCAGCTTATAGTTATAACCCATTCCCCCGCCATAGCAAGCGCCGCAGACAAGCACTTTACCACAAGGAAGGAGTTTATCCAAGATATGCCCCTTATAAGGGTTGTGGAGCTAAAGGGTGAAGAAAGGCTAAGGGAGATAGCAAGGCTTATGGGAAGGGTTGACCAAAACACCCTAAGGGCCTCAGAGGAGCTCATAAAGGAGGTTTGTGGTGTTTGAAGAGTTGACGGCTCTCAAAGAAAAGATAGGAGAGCATGTAAAAGGAAGGCTTTTGGAGTTTAAAAGGCTCGGAAAAGAGGGCAGGACAACCTTTGACTTTAGGCCCTACGCAGACTATGTTTATGAAGCCGATATCTTTTCAGAGCTTTGTTTTTGTATACTTACCGCCAATTCCTCAGCCCTTTTGGGCATAAAGCTTCAAAGCATCATAGGAATAGAAGGTTTCAAGGAGATGGGCTTGGAGGAGTTGGAAAGGGTTATTTCCTCCGCGGGACATAGGTTTGCACGCCAAAGGGCAGAGAGGATAGTAAAGGCAAGGGAAAACTTTGATAGGGTTATGGAAGTTTTAAGAGGTTCAAGGGAGGGGAAAGAGGTAAGGGAGCTTCTCAGTGATAGCTGCTCCAAGTACAAAATTGAGGGCTTTGGCCTAAAGGAGGCTTCCCATTTTTTGAGAAACATAGGCTTTGAAGATGTTGCCATAGTGGACAGACACATCTTTAGATACCTAAAGGAAAAGCAACTTCTGCCCGATTACAAAAGCTTAACAAGGAGGGTATACCTGACGGCTGAGGAGAAACTCCAAAATATATGCCAAAAACTTGGCATTTCCCAAGCAGAGCTTGACCTTTACATATTTTATTATAAAACGGGGAAGGTGTTAAAGTAAAATAATAAAAATGAAAATTCTGGTTGTTAAGTTTGGTGGGACTTCCGTTGGAAGCCTGGAAAGGATTCAAAACGCTGCCAAAAGGGTACTTCAAAAGCTAAAAGAGGGCTACAGAGTGGTGGTAGTATCATCCGCCATGGCGGGAGAGACAGACAGGCTTATAAACTTAGCAAAACAGATTGACCCCATTCCACCAGAAAGAGAGCTGGACATGCTTATATCCACAGGGGAGCAGCAGGCCATCGCCCTATTTGCCATGACCCTTCAAAATCTTGGAGTTCCAGCCATAAGCCTGTGCGGCTGGCAAGTGCCTATAATAACCGATGAGGTCCATACAAAGGCAAGGATAAGGAAGATAGGTGTGCAGAGGTTAAAAAACCTTTTGATGGAAGGCTATACGCCCGTGGTGGCTGGTTTTCAAGGTGTAACGGAAGGTTGGGAGATAACCACCCTTGGAAGGGGGGGCTCAGACCTATCGGCTGTAGCTTTGGCCTATGCCCTTGGTGCAGACTGCGAGATATACACGGATGTGGAGGGTGTTTTTACCGCAGACCCGAGGATAGTCCCAAATGCAAAGAAAATACCGGTAATATCCTATGAGGAGATGCTTGAAATGGCTTCCCTTGGTGCCAAGGTGATGCAGGCAAGAAGCATAGAGTTTGCCATGAAATACAATGTAAGAATACATGTAAGAAGTTCTTTTAATGATAGTGAAGGGACTTGGATAGTCCCTGAGGAGGAGGTTATGGAGAAAAGCGTTGTAAGGGCTATAACCTTGGAGAGGAACGAATCAAGGATAACGGTGGTAAGGGTGCCAGATAGACCGGGCATAGCCTACAAGATCTTTAAGGCTTTGGGGGATGCCCATATAGTGGTAGATATGATAGTGCAAAATGTGTCTCATCAGGGCTACACAGATATGTCTTTTACGGTAAACAAGTCGGACGCCCTAAAGGCGGAAGAGATAGTAAGGAAGGTGGCGCAGGAGATAGGGGCCCAAGAAGTGGTAAGAGATGACAAAATAGCTAAAGTTTCCGTTGTGGGCATAGGCATGAGAAGCTCTTATGGTACAGCGGCCAAGATGTTTGAAGTGCTATACAGGAACAACATAAATATAATGGCCATATCCACATCGGAGATAAAGATCTCCTGCCTTATAGAGGATAAGTATGGAGAGCTTGCGGTAAGGGAGCTTCATTCAGCCTTTATAGAAGAGGGAGAGGAGGTAAAGGTGGTCAATGAGCCTTGACAAAGAAGATGTTTTAAACATACTTGAAGAGTTTAAAAGGCTCAAGGTCCTTGTGGTAGGGGATATAATCCTTGATAGGTACATCTTTGGAAAAGTAGAGAGGATTTCTCCAGAAGCTCCCGTTCCTGTGGTAGAGGTTCAAAGGGAGGAGTTTAGGCTTGGTGGTGCGGGCAATGTGGCCCATAACCTTTCAAGCCTTGGAGTAAAAACCTACCTTCTTGGTGTATTAGGGCAAGATTACGGAAGGCATATTATAAGGGGTCTTTTGAAAGAGGCGGGTATTGAGGACCTAACGGTGGAGGATCCACAAAGGCCCACCACAGAGAAGGCTCGCATAGTGGCCATGTCCCAACAGCTCCTTAGGGTAGACAGTGAAAGCAGGAGAATTGTTGAAGGTAAGGTACTTGACAGGTTGATGGAAAGGCTTGAATTGGATGTGGACGGTATAGTAGTCTCAGATTACGCAAAGGGAGTAATAGGCAAAGGTGTTATGGATAGGATAAAAGAAAAGAGGGTGTTTTTTGCCGTTGATCCAAGGCCGCAGAACAAACACCTTTACATAGGCGCAAGCCTTATGACCCCCAATGAAAAAGAGGCAAGGTCCATGACCTATGAAGAGTCTCTGCAAAGCCTTGGCTGGAGGCTAAAGAGGGAGCTTAACTTGGGGACGCTTGTGATAACTTTGGGTCCCAAGGGCATGGCCCTTTTTGACAAAGAATACAAGGTTTTTCCGGCAAGGGCAAAACAGGTCTATGATGTGTCTGGGGCTGGTGATACGGTGGTGGCTGTACTTACCGCTTGTGCTCTTATGGGCTTGGATTGGGATAAGGCTTGTGAGCTTGCCAACCTGTGCGCCGGCATCGTGGTAGGAAAGCTCGGCACAGCGGTGGTAAAACCTGAGGAGATTCTTCAAAGCCTTGAGGAAAGGTACGGAGTTTGAAAGACTGGCGGTAGAATATCTACAAAATCTTGGCTATAAAATACTCCATAAAAATTACCATTGCCGGTTTGGTGAGATAGACATCGTGGCCCTAAAGGACAACACTTTGATCTTTGTGGAGGTAAAGGGTGGAAGGAGTAAGGCTTTGGGAGATCCGGCAGAAAGGGTGGACAAAAGAAAGATGGAAAGGCTTTTAAGATGCATAGAAGAATACCTTTCTAAACATCCGGCGGAGGATTACAGGGTGGAGGTGGTGGTCGTAAGGGGGAAGGAGGTGGAGCATATAAGGGATGTGGAGCTACTTTAGGGCTCGCCACACCCTTTTAAAACTCTCAAAAAGGGCCGCAACATCAAAACACCTTTTCTCTTGGCATACTTGGGGGAAGCAAGGGCTACATTTTAAATGAAGGCTTATCTGAAAAAGCCTTTCTCCTATAGGCCTCCAAACTATGGGGTCTGTGGGACCATAAAAGACAAAGGTAGGAATTCCACAGTAGCTTGCAAGGTGAGAAATCCCGCTATCGTTCCCTATAAAAAGCCTTGCACCCTTTAGAGCCTTTGCTATCTCAAGGGGAGAAAGACTTTCAAAGTACTTTTTCACATAGCCCTTTAGCCATTGATCTGCTTCCCCTATTAGGTACACCGTTTTAATGCCCTGCCTTTTCAAAAAGGCTTCTATCCTGAAGAAAAGCTCAAGGGGTGGGTTTTTCTTTGGAGACCCACTGGAGGGATGAAGCACTGCACAGCCCAGAAGGGGGCTTTTTTCAAAGGGCTCTATGGGCAAAGATCTGGAAAAATCACCAGACAGTTGAAGGCTTTTAAAATAGTGCTCCACAATCCATATCCTCTCTTCTGGGAAGGGCTTTACATTACCGTCGTAAGCTATAATTATCTTCTCTTCAAATCCTAACTCTGGAACTTCTGAGCTTACAAAGTCTACCCAGCCTATCTCCTTTGCTATGGCAAAGTAGTCTGTGTTCCCTACAGCCCATATCCTTTTGCCGACCCTTTTTAGGGTTTCAAGTATTGGAAAGGTTAGAAGGGTATCGCCAAGCCCACCGCGCCTGTAAAGTAGGAGCATTATAAAAATTCTCTTATAAGTCAAACATGTTGTGCAATAGCCTTCTGTTTTGTCTATGTAGCACAGACATTCCTGTCTGTGTGGGAGTTGGTGCAAAATAAAGGAATTCCATGATAGGGCACGCCGCATCGTGCCCCTACAAAAAGCGAAAACCACCATCCCTTTGTCTAAAGAAGGTGTCATGCCTAAGCGATAATCCAAACCAAAAATTTATGCAACAAAATCGGTAGCGCGGGCATCTTTGCCCGTATTTTTGATATGTAGCATAGACATTCTTGTCTATGTAGTATTTTTTTGACCACACAGGCAAGAATGCCTGTGCTACGCCCTATTATGCAAAAAGCTTATTTAATTTCTCGCCCAGCGTATAATGGGTTATAATTCTCTATAAGGAGGTGGCTCTGTGAAAAACACCCTTGACCTTAATCTCATGGAAGAGTTTTCAAACCTTGAGTATTTTGTAGTAAAGGCTCCGGTAAACAGCTCAGAGTTCTGGAAGGAGTGGCAAGAAAAGTACTCCAGAGCACTTGTCTCAAGAATAGCGGTTAAAAAGCTTCTAAAAACCAGAAGGCTTACCTACGAGGAGATAAAAAAATATAAGGCCTTGTTAGAGGTTTATGAAGACTTGGTGATGTACTTAGAAAGCCTAAAAAGGCTCGCCCTTAACTTAAGGGGTGTCTTTGAGGTAAATGAAAGCCCTGAGTTTGATGACGGGGATATGGACTTTGATTTTTAAAGGAGGTGGAGATGCCCTTTAGGAAAAAGACCTTAAGGGATGTGGATTTAAAGGGTAAAAGGGTGCTTGTAAGGGTGGATTTTAATATACCAATGGATGAGCTTGGAAACATTGAGGATGATACGAGGATAAGGGCAAGCCTTTCTACCATTGAGTACCTGCTGGACGCAAAGGCAAAGATCATCCTCATGTCCCATCTTGGAAGGCCAAAGGGAAGGGATGAAAGGTTTAGCCTTATGCCCGTGGCCAAAAGGTTGTCCAGGTACATAAACAGAGAGGTAAAGATGTTGCCCGATTGCGTTGGAGAGGAGGTGGAAAGGGAAGTCTATAAGATGAATGAGGGGGAAGTGGTTCTTTTGGAGAACTTGAGGTTTCATGAAGGGGAAAGCAAGGGAAGTGAGGAGTTTGCCAAGGCTTTGGCAAGGCTTGGCGAAGTTTATGTGAGCGATGCCTTTGGCACCTGCCACAGGAAGCACGCTTCCGTATACCTTGTGCCGCAAATGCTAAAGCCTGCAGTTATGGGCTTTTTACTTGAAAAGGAGATAAGCTATTTTGAGAGGGCAATGGTAAGCCCGCAGAGGCCTGTGGTGGCTATCATTGGAGGTGCCAAGGTCTCTTCCAAGCTTGGCATAATAAAAAACCTTCTCAAAAGGGTAGATAAGCTTTTTATAGGTGGTGCTATGGCCTTTACTTTCATAAAGGCCTTGGGCTACAGGGTAGGCAGTTCTTTGGTGGAGGAAGACCTTCTTGATACGGCAAGGGATATATTGGAGATAGCCAAAAAGCTGGATGTGAGGCTTTATCTTCCTGTGGACTTTGTCATAGGCAGGGAGGTGTCCGATAACACGCCCACAAGGTTAGTTCCTTGGCAGGAAATACCCGATGGATGGATGGGCCTTGATATTGGGCCTGTTTCTGTAGCCCTTTTGAGGGAGATCATCTCCGATGCCCAAACTATAGTTTGGAACGGTCCTATGGGGGTTTTTGAGCTGGATAGGTTCAAGGACGGCACTTATGAGACGGCAAAGATGTTGGCTCAGTCTCCAGCCCTTACCATAGCGGGGGGCGGTGATACAGACCACGCCATCCACAGGGCTGGAGTATACAACGCCATAGATTTTGTATCCACGGGCGGTGGTGCCTTTTTGGAGCTCCTTGAGGGCAACAGTCTACCCTGTATAGAAGTCTTGGACGATGCATAACATAGACCTTTTCTTAAGAGTGGCAAAGGAGGCAAGCCTTCTGGGAGGGCTTGTACTGAAGGAGTTTTACAGAAGGGAAAACAACAAGGTTATGGAAAAGGGGGAGAAGGATGTGTACAGCCTTGCGGACAAGCTCTCTGAAGAGAGGATAAGGGAACATATACAAAAATACCTCCCAAGCCATCTTGTTGTTGGTGAGGAGGAGGGCGGCTCAAGCGATGGAGATTATGTTTGGTACATAGATCCCCTTGACGGAACTAAGAACTACATAGCAGGCTTTCCCATCTTTGGTACTTCTGTGGGCCTCCTTTACAGAGGGAAGCCCCTTGTGGCGGCCATCTACCTACCAGCCTTTGATAGCCTCTACTGGGCTGCCGATGGCCTTGGTGCCTACAAAAATGGAAAGATTATAAGGGTTAGGCGGAAGGAGAGATTAAAGGAATGCTATGTGGCCTACGGCTATCCTTCAAGGGCCAAAAGAGACCTAAACATCTACTGGAATATATTTAGGGAAATCTTTGATAAGGTGGGGGCCATGAGGAGGCCGGGGGCTGCCGCTGTAGACCTTTGCTTTTTGGCTGAAGGGATCTTTGACGGACTTTTGGAGTTTGAGCTAAACCCTTGGGATGTGGTGGCTGGAACGCTTATAGCAAAGGAGGCGGGAGCAAGGGTGGCTCTTAGCAAAGGCTTTTCTATGGGGACAGACCTTTATGCGGGCAACGAAACATGCTTTCCCTTTATAGAAAAGGTGGTTAAATTAAACCTTGAGGAGTTTCATGGGCTTGTTTTTTGAATACAAAGAAGGGAGAATAGGGCTATGAGATTTCTTGTGCCAGTGGATTTTACCGAGATAACCAACCCGCTTTTGAGGGTTGTTAAGGTCTTTGCGCAGGCCCATAAGGCGGAGGTGGACCTGCTTCATGCCGTTCCTCCAGTACTTTACCTTCCCTATCCAGAAAGCTTTGGCATGGCAACCATTGATATGAGTTTGTTGACAGAGCTCCAAGAAAGGCGCAAGCAAAATGCAAAAGAAAAGCTTGAAGGTCTTGTGGAGTTTTTAAAACCTTTAAAGGTTGGTTTTTATGTGGAGGTAGGAGACCCGGCGGAGACAATTCTGGAAAAGGAGGCATCTTACGACCTTATCTTTGTGGGAAGCCACAAAAAGGGCCTTGTGCAAAGGATACTCATAGGCTCCACAACGGAGAAGGTGGTAAAGTACTCCCACAAGCCGGTTTTTGTACTAAAAGGTGTAGAGCCGGAAAGGATGGGCAAGGTTTTGGTTTGCTACGATTTCTCCCAATATGCCAGCAGGGCCCTAAGCTTTGCCCTAAACCTTCTAAAACCCTTCAATTCATACATCTTTCTCTTACATGTGGAAGAAACCATAGAGCTTCCCTTGGTGGAGGGTGTAAAGGATGTTTTGAGCCAAAGGTACAAAGAAGAAAAGGAAAGGCATATGAAAGAGCTGGAGGATAGGATAAAAGGAGAGGGTTTTGAGGCAGAGTCTTACATACTTGAAGACAAGTCTCCAGCCGATGGGATAAGAAGGTTTTTAAAGGAAAGGCCTGATATGGACCTTGTGGTTCTTGGAAGCAGAGGCCTTTCTGGCCTCAAAAGAGTCCTCCTTGGAAGCACCTCCTCCGAGCTTATAAGAAGCTTGGAGATACCCATGCTTATACACAGGAGCGTAGAATGAGATATTATCTTTTTATAACGCTGCTTTTGGGCATATCCTTTTCATACAACCCATACATGGACTATATTTTGTGCAGAGACCTCCAAGAAAAGGAGCCATCAAAGGCTGAAATCTACTGCCTTAGATCCCTTACAAGGGCACCCACGCCAACCCTTTACATGGATGTGGTAAGGCTTGAAATAAGATTAAAAAAGCAGGACAAGGCTTTTAAAATTGCCAAGGAGTTCAAAGATAAATATCCCGACATACCAGAGCCCTATCTTTTGCTTCACAGTCTTTACATGTCCGAGAAGGAAGAAGAAAGGGCTCTAAAGGTGTTGGAAGAGGGCTACTCCAAGAACCCAGAGTCTAAGGAGATAATGGTCTTTTTGGCTGAGGACTATTTAAAAAGGAAGGAGTTTGTGAAGGCTAAGGCTGTCTTGGAGGATTTAGCCAAGCTTAGTCCAGACAATCCCTTACCCTACTTTATGCTTGCACGCATAGCACTATCGGAAGGAAAACAGCAAGAGGCCATAGAGTACCTTGAAAAGTCCCTAAAGGTAAGCATGAGCTTTGAAGCCAGCTTTATAACCCTTGGCAGCCTTTATGAACAAAGGGGAGAATATTCCAAGGCAGAAAGCCTTTATAAGGATATTCTCAAAAAGTACCCAGATAACAAAAGGGCCCTTGAAAGGCTTGGCAACCTCTACCTTATAACCAACAGGTATGAAGAGGCAAAAGAGGTATATAAAAAATTGGCCGACCTATACCCAGAAGAGGATTACCTTTATCAATACAGCCTTGTGCTAATAAGGTCTGGGAACATTTCGGAAGCAAGAGAGATATTGGAAAAGTTGTACAAGGAAAATCCAGAAAACCTTGACATAGCCTTTACCTACGCCACCCTTCTTGAGATTCTAAAAGATCAAGATAGGGCCCTTGAAGTTTATTTAAGCTTGCAGAAAAAGGTTGGTAATAATCCTAAGGTCGTTGAAAGGCTTGCAGGCATATACATAGACAAGAAAGAATACAAAAAATCGGAAGAACTCCTAAAGGTAGGTCTATCTGTAGAGCCTAACAGCTACATGCTAAACCTTCTTATGGGAAACCTTGTCAGCGAAAAGGAAGAGTACGATGAAGCACTAAGGTATATAGACAAGGCTATTGATCTAAACCCGAGGGACTACAGGGGCTATTTTCTGAGGGCCATAGTCTATGATAAGAAAGGGGAGGTAGTTTCTGCAGAAAAAGATTTAAGAAAGGCACTTGAGCTAAACCCGGAAGACCCAGAGCTTTTAAACCATCTTGGTTATTCTTTGCTTTTGTGGTATGAGGGCGCAAGGCTTGATGAGGCGGAGGTTATGATAAAAAAAGCCTTGGAGAAGGATCCAGAAAACCCAGCCTTCATAGATAGTATGGCATGGGTGCTCTATTATAAAGGAGATTACAAAGGGGCCTATGAACTGCTTTTAAAAGCCCTTGAAAAGGAAAAAGAAGATCCAGTCCTCTATGAGCATATGGGTGATGTGCTCTCAAAGCTGGGACAGGTGGATAAGGCTCAGGAATACTACCAAAAAGCCTATAGGCTACTGCTTGAAGACAAAAAGGGCGAGCCAAACCAAAGGGAAAGGCTCAAGAATAAGTTAACAAAATAAATGCTTTTCCGTTGGTTTTTTTGGAAGTTTTTAAAGCTTTCCTTCTTAACAGGCTTCCTTTTTACCTTCCTTTTTCTCATATTTCAAGTTGTACAGCTTGACCAAGTAATATTCCGCCTGCCACCCAATGAGTCCCTTCCCTTCTTGTTGCTTTGGCTATTTTATTACCTTTCCTATATGCTGCCCCTTTCCTTTTTCATAGCCTTTTCCCTCAGCCTTTTTGAGTTTAAAGAAAGCAAAAAGCTGCATGTAATTCAGTCCTTTGGCATAAAGCCAAGCCACCTTTACACAAGAAGTGTAATGTATCTATCCCCAATTCTGCTTGCCTTGGTGGTAAGCTCCCTTTTGATAAATGAAGGTCATATAGACTATCTCAGAAGGCAATTAACGCTTGAATATTACACTCTTATGCTAACCTCTGTACCACCAAAGACCTTTCAAACCCTTGGACAGTTTACCCTTTATGTAGAGGAAAGGCACAGCAATAGGCTTAAAGGTGTTTTCTTTAAGTTCCAAGAGGGCGTTGTATTTGCCAAAGAGGCCTATTTAAAGGATAAGGAGATTATTTTTGAAAAAGGATCTCTCCTTACTCAAAAGGAGGGCAAAACCTTTTCCACCGACTTTGACCTATATAGGCTAAACCTCAACATGGTTATGCCAATGGAAAATATAAAAAAGATACATGCGGTAAACATAATTAACGCCCTTTCCCCTTTGCTCTTATTAGCTATAGCCTACCTTCTTGTGCAAGTACTTGAGCATCACCATAGGTTTTACTATATGGTAGGTCTTATATCTGTATTGTACGAGGTTTTTCTGTTTTTACTAAAGCAAAGGCTGTAGTGTTATCACCCGGCTCTTTTTCATGCAATTTTCATGATCCGCGGGCTAAGATTATCCTTGTAAAAATCCTTTAAAGGAGGTAGCAACATGAGGAAGGTACTTTCCTTGCTACTTGCAGTAGCCTTCGCAGGTGCCGCAATGGCACAGCAAGCCGAGCCAGCAAAGCCTGCTGAGCCAGCAAAGCCAGCCGCGGAGCAAAAGCAAGAGCAAAAGGCAGAAAAGAAAAAGGTACACAAGAAAGTGCACAAGAAAGTGCAAAAGAAGGAAGAACACAAGGAACAGGCTCCTGCGGAACAAAAGAAGTAATAATCTCCCATGGGGGCTTTGCCCCCTACCTTTTTACATTAAAAATATCCTTTAAAAGGTTTTTATCTCCTTCTATCCTTTCAATCCTTGCAGAAGCAGAACCTATAACAAACTTAAGCTCCATCCTAACTGGTATATTAGTTTCTTCATCAATCCATAAATACCAAAGGCCCTTTGGTTTTAAAAGCCCCTTTGTTTCAATGTTTGGATAAACTTCCACCTTCCTTGCCTTGAATTCACCCAAAGGTGTTTGTATGACCTCTATCCCCTTTACGCCGTAGGGCAAAAGATACTCCCTGTCATCGTAAAACATCTTTACAGTACCCTGGTTTACCTTTGAGCTATCTTTGTAGAGTATAAGGCTTGCAGTGTATGGGTCTACAAAGCCCTTGTATTCATACTCCTTCTCTTCCTTTCTTTCTACTTCGTCGCTTAGCTTTACATACTTTATTTCCTTTACCTTTATCTTGTGGTCGTTAAAGATATATTCCTGATACCTTTTTAACTCTCCCTCCTCCTGATAATAGACAAAGTGCTTTGGTTTTAAACCTGGCAGGATTATGGTAGCCCCACCTCTGTTGTATACTCTTTTTACCAACTTCCCCACATTAATAGTCCTTACAAAGCTTTCTGTTTTAAGATGGTTGTTTTCCTGCTTGTAAGTTATGCATGTCTCCGCCACCGGAAAGAAAAAGAGGTAGGCTCTATAGCACGCCTTTAGCTCCTGTGAAAAGGAAAGAGAAAAAAGGCCTAAAAGGATTGAAGCTGCCTTAACTGTTCTATCCATGCCCTAAACTCTTCCGCCATACTCGGATGGTTGTATTTTATAGCGCTATCTATCCCTCTCTGAAGGACATCTATAGCCTTTTGGTATTCTCCCATTTCTTCGTAGCACTTTGCCAATACCCTGTAGCCTGCACCTTCATCCTCTTTTAGGCTCATATACCTTTCCATATGCCTTATGGTGTTTTCATAGTCTTTTAGCTTGTAGTATTCAAGGGCCAAAGAATAGTGAAGAAGGGGGTTGTCAGGCGACTTTTCTAAAAGGCTTTTAAAGTATTCAAGCCTGTCCATTTTCTCTCCTCATCTTTTCGTAGGCTGATATAACATAGCCTAAGAAGTTGTTTTCTGGCTGTGCACCCACAAACTCCACCAGCCCCTTGTTTATAACTATCTTTGGCACACCTACTACCTGGAACCTTTCTGACAAATCCACATTTTCGTTGGCGTCTACAATTATGGCTTTTATGTTATCGTTAGCCAAAGCAAAGTTCATGGCTGTTATGGCGGCGGAAGGACAATAGCCGCAGGAAGTGGTTACAAATACCATTATCTCTATGGGTAAGTTTATATCCCTTAGGAGTTCCACCGTTCTTTCTGAAAGCTTTGGCTCTCTCTTAGACACCTGTACTATGCCTTGCACAAGGGTAGTAAATTCAAGCCCAGCGGGCAAGCCTATATACCTTATACCGTAGTCCTTGTCGCCTTCTATAACTATGGTAGGAACCCTCTCAATCTGATAAGCCTGACTTATCTCCTTATCTATCAACGGAGAGTATATGTTTAGCCTTATCTTTTCTGGTTCTATTCCTGCCAACTCCTTTAAAAGCTCTTCTGTGATCTGACAGCTTTCACATCCTATAGCTTGAGAAAAGAGCTTTAGATTTACCGGATGTATGAGCTCCTTGGAGAAAATATCCCTTAGCTGCGCCCTTACCTCAAGGTTCAAAAGCATCTTTCACCTCCTTTAGAGTTTTATTATATTCTTAAAATTTATACGCTGATTGAAAAATTCAATTTTTGCAGGGGTGGTTCACGAACTGCTCAATTGAATTATTTCACTCAGCTTAAGATTATACATCTTGCATGATTAGTTTTTGTTCTGTAAGATAGGTGAGGGCAGAGCCAAGCCTCGCCTCTTATGTTTTAAAACACCATAGAGGTAGTGCGGGCATCCTTGCCCGCGATCTTTGATTAGATTTTTTTCACAGGCAAGAGCCTTTGCTACCTTTCATAAACTTAAACTACGAGAGGGGAAAAGAGTCCTTACTTTATCACGCAAGAAGTTTAATGAATAGGCGTCCTATAAACCATTCCTATAAAGGTTGAATTTCTCACCCAGCTTAAGATTGTTTATAATCTTTTTATGCTTGACGTAAGAGAGATAATGGAAATACTTCCACACAGATATCCCATCCTTTTGGTAGACAAAATCCTTGAGATGGAAGAGGGAAGAAGGATAGTGGGGTTAAAGAATGTTTCTGTAAACGAGCCTGTTTTTCAGGGGCATTTTCCGGGCTTCCCCCTTATGCCGGGTGTTTACATCCTTGAGGCTATGGCTCAGGTGGGTGGTATTTTGATGATAAAGTCTTTGGGCTTAGAGGTGGGCAAATATGCCATAGTTTTTGCAGGCATTGACGAGGCAAGGTTTAAAAGGCCCGTTTATCCAGGCGACCAGCTTATAATGGAGCTTGAGGTTATATCCCTAAAAAAGAGCCTTTCAAAGATGAAAGGAACGGCAAAAGTAGGAGAAGAGGTGGCAGCCTCTGCAATCCTTTATGCGGCGGCAAGGGAGTTAAAGGATTTAAGGAAGTAAGGATACTGATTGTAAAGGCACGCCGCTAAATTACCTCCTTCAACGCCTTCAAAAGCTTTTCTATTTTATCCTTTTCTACTTTTAACTCCTCCAAGGATTCCTTTGTCCTTTGGATTTCCTCCTCGGGTGCCCTCCTTAGGAAGTTCTCATTGTTTAGCCTGTTTTCAAAGGCTTTCATGGATTTTTCTACCTCCGATAGCCTTTTTTCATAAGAAGTAATGAGCTCCTCAACCTTTACGCCTTCCTCTACAGGTAAATAAAATTCAAAGTCCCTTGAAAAGCCTGCTACAGACCTTGGCGGCTTGTCTTCCACCAGCTCAAGGCTTTCAAGCCTTGCAAGGTTTACAATGTGGGGCATAAACTCTTCCACCAATTCCTTGCTTTCTTCTGCTTTGTAATAGAGCCTTATCCTCCTTGAGGGCTCTATTCTTAGGTCGCTGCGCAAAGACCTTATGGAGGTAATTATCTCCTTTAACCTTTCTACCTTTTTCTCCGCTTCCAAGTAAATCTCTTGAGGGTTAAACTGTGGATATTCTGTTAAGGAGATGCTTTCCTTGTGGGCTGTTGGCAAAGAGAGCCAAAGTTCTTCTGTTATGTAGGGCATAAAGGGATGAAGCAGTCTTAGGATCCTTTCAAAGACCATAAGGAGGGTTGCCTGCGCCGTTATTTTTTCTCCCTTTAGCCTTCGCTCTTCCTCGGGGCCTTCCGCCTTTGCATACAGTCTAAGCTTGGAAAGCTCTATATACCAATCGCAAAACTCACTCCAGATAAATTCATAGAGCTCTCTTGCAGCCTCGGAAAACTCATAACTTTCAAGGGCTTTATTGACCTTTTCTATGGCTCTGTTGAGCCTTGTTATGATCCAAAGGTCTTCACTCCTTGGTGGTGCTCCGTAGGGTAGGTTGGAAAGAAGGTCTTCTTCCAAGTTCATAAGGATAAACCTTCCCGCATTCCAAAGCTTGTTGGCAAAGTGCTTATAACCTTCAAAGCGCTTCTCCGAAAGCTTTATATCCCTTCCTTGCTGGGTAAGTATGGCAAGGGTGAACCTTAGGGCATCCGCCCCGTACTTCTCTATGATTTCAAGGGGGTCTATTACATTTCCCTTTGTTTTGGACATTTTCTGTCCCTTTTCATCCCTCACCAAGGCATGTATATAAACATCCCTAAAGGGAATATCCTCCATAAACTGGGTGCCCATCATAACCATGCGGGCAACCCAGAAAAAGATGATGTCAAAGCCCGTAACCAAAAGGTCTGTTGGATAAAGCTTTTTTAGGTCTTCGGTCTTTTCCGGCCATCCAAAGACTCCAAAGGGCCAAAGGGCAGAAGAAAACCAAGTATCCAAGACATCGCTCTCTTGCCTTAGCCTTTCGGAGCCACACTTTTTGCATTTAAGAACAAACTTAAAAACCTTCCTATCTGGGTCATACTTGTACCTGCTTTCCTTCTGCGTGAGGATTTCCATAGGGTTTAGGTCCTGAGTGAAAAAGAGCCTTATGGAGTTGGCATCCACTTGAATGAAGTGGTACTTGTGAAAGGCAAAGTTTTTGTAAAAGTCCAGCACGGATATATTGGGATGTACAAAGGAGGGTGAGTTTAGATGGCTTGCCACCTCTTCGGGGGTAAATTCCTGTGATATTTTGCCATCGGCTATGAGGTTAAAAACCAGTTTATCGTAAACCCTGTCAAAATCTTCATCGGTAAAGACATTTTCGTGCCCGCAGTCCTCACAGTACCATACGGGTATTCTATGTCCCCACCATATCTGGCGTGAAATGCACCAATCTCTAAGGTTTTCCATCCATTGGATGTAGACCTTTGACCACCCCTCCGGTACAAACCTTATCAATCCTTCCTTTACCACCCTTAAAGCCCTTTCTTTGATGCGCTGGTCGGAGACCTTTACAAACCATTGGTTAGATACCATAGGCTCTATCACCGTTTTACACCTGTAGCATTTGCCCACCGCATGCCTGTGGCTCTCCACCCTTTCAAGAAGACCAAGTCCTTCAAGCCTTTCTACTATCCTCTTCCTCGCCTCGTACCTTTCAAGGCCTTTAAACTCTCCCCCGTTCTCGTTTATGCGGGCAAACTGGTCCATAACTTGAACAAAGGCAAGGCCATGGCTTTTACCTATTTCAAAGTCCAAAGGGTCGTGAGCTGGAGTGATCTTTACCGCACCCGTTCCAAACTCGGGCTTTACCCTCTCATCGGCTATTATGGGAATAAGGGGATCCACCCAAGAGCCATCCATAGCCCTTCTTTTGCCCTCCACGAGAGGAAGCCTTACCCTTCTGCCTACAAGGCCCTTGTACCTTTCGTCCTCCGGATGGACGGCCACGGCAGTATCTCCCAACATGGTCTCCGGCCTTGTGGTGGCAACGGTTATATAGCCAGAGCCATCTTCTAAGGGGTACTTTATGTAATAGAGCTTTCCTTCCTCCTCTTCGTGCTCCACCTCCAAATCGGAAAGGGCTGTAAGGTCCTTGGGACACCAGCTTACCATATACTCCCCACGGTATATAAGACCTTCTTCATAGAGCTTTTTGAAGGCATACCTTACCGCCCTTGAAAAGCCCTCATCAAGGGTAAACCTTTCCCTTTTCCAATCTACACTAACACCAAGCTTTTCAAACTGTTCCCTTATAGCCTTCCTTGATAGGGGTACCCATTCCCATACCTTTTTTAAAAACTCCTCCCTTCCAAGGTCCAGCCTGTTTATGCCTTTTTCTTGCAGCTGTCTGTCTACCACATATTGGGTGGCAATGCCGGCGTGGTCAAAGCCCGGCACCCACACCACATCTTTCCCCAACATCCTCTGCCACCTGCAAAGAATATCCTGAAGGGTGGCATTTAGGGCATGGCCCATATGCAAAGAGCCCGTTACATTGGGAGGAGGTATAACTACAGAAAATCTATTGTCTTTGTCAACATCCTTTACCGAATAGATAGCCTCCTTTAGCCACCTTACCCTATGCCTTTCCTCTATCTCCCTGTGATTATACTGACCTATATCCTTCATAAAGAAAGGATTATACTATAAGGGCACCACAGGTGAGAAATTCTCTACTTATCAGATACTTTATACGTAAGCTTTATAGAGAGTAGCAGAGGAGTATCTAAGGATGGGATTCCCTCTTTAGATCAAGTCCTTTATCATCCTCAAGATATCTAAAAAGCTCCTTCAATCTATCTTCCAAAACCTTGATGGATTCTTCTACATCTTCTCTCTGGGCTGAGGCCAATCTTGGAAAGTATGTTATCTCTAAGGTTTCCAAAAGAGGTTTATTATCTCTATCAAAGAAAACTCCTATCCAAACTCCATATATACCTGTCTCCCTCCATTCTATCCTTTGGCCTTTAGCCTGTAGAGTTATCTTTACCTGTCCTTCCCCTAAAGTGTCCAGTATGGCCATTCTATCTTCTTCCGTTATTGGTAGCTTGCTGGTATATATTATGTGCTCTTCGCCCTTTTCATAAAGATCCTTCAAAGCGACCAATACCTCCTTAAGCAGGGCTGGGGCATTCATGAGCATTGCCTTCTCCTCCAAAATAAACTCCTTTTATAGTCTGGATATATTGGTTCCAAGCACATATACCCCTCAATATCTTAGTAGGAATTCCAGCCTTAAACAAAACAAGGGCAGGCAATGGAAACTCTTTCAGTATATCGGGGTCTTCATCTGCATTTATAGAAAAAAAGTCCAATTTAAAGCCTTTTTCCAACTCAGGCACAACTACATCTGTATCAAAGATCTCTTTTATACTCTCCCTTTTTTTCTCAGACCGCACGTATAAAATAAAATCCTTTCCATTCATTTTAAGGGTTTGAAGTTCCTTTAAGTTTATACGCTTCATCTTTGACCTTAACCTTTATACCCCACTCTTTGAGCTGTTCTACAACCTCGTTCAAAAGCCTTTCCAAGGCTCCTCCGACAGATGGGGAGAGATCTAAAGATACATCCAAGCTTTCTGGTTCCACTCCGATCACCACTATTTCCTTTGGACCTTTGCCTATTAGCTCGGCAACGCCTAAAACCTCCTGAAGGCCTATATCGTGAGCAGATAGCTTCCTCCTTTTAAAATAGGTTCTTACTTGATCTCCTTTGAATTTATAAAGGGAGCCTGGAGGCCCCCCTCCAAACAAAGCGTCAACTACCAGCAACCTATCCACCTTTTCTAGAAAATAGAGGAGATTTAAACCTAAGGTACCACCATCTATCACCTCCACATCCTCCGGAACATCATATCTATTTACAAATTCCTCAATTACTTTAACGCCTATACCCTCATCCGACAGCAGCACGTTTCCCACACCAAGCACGAGAGTTTTCATTACTTTATATCTCCTATGTCTATAGGCTCTTTTTCAAAAACTTTGTAACCAGTAAACATGGATGTAAGCTCTCCATTTTTCTTTACTAACTCTTCTCTTACAACAAGATAAACATGCAGAATGGCGAAGATGATTATTATCCAAGCTATCCAATGATGCCACATATGGACCATAAACTCTCCACCTAAAAGGGGAAGGATCCATCCGAAAAGGGAAGCCCAGAATCCATCTGGCTTGGACATACCGTACATGGCAAAACCCGTAAGGATCATGAAAAAGAAGAGGAGGTAAACCAGAGGATATACGCTCCTTGCATATGCATTCCTTATGTACTCATTCCCTTCCTTATCCCTCATGATAAGGGCGTATTTTAAGGTTATTTCTTTGAGACCTACCCGGTAATCTCTTCTCCAGGGGGGTGGTAGGAATATCCTGTCCCTTTTGCTAAAGAGGGCTATTATGATTCTGAAGATAAAGCCTGAAAGGAATACATAGCCTGCTATGAAGTGTACTTTTCTGATAAAGTCCATGGTTATACCCTTATCGTAGGCGTAGGTGGCCTCATAACCTATAGGACCTAAAAAGAAAGGGTTGCCTATGTAGAGCCCTGTTATAAAGAGAATCAAAATGGCAAAGAAATTAACCCAATGCCAAAGTCTTAAACCGGGGCTAAAGATATATATCCTTTTGGCTTCCATGTTTTATACCTCCCTTAATAGCATACTTGGGCTCCTTGAACCTTTACCTCTACCACTTCTCTTCCTTCTGTGTCATAGACATGTGTAGAACATGCGAGACATGGGTCAAAGGAATGTATACCTCTGAGAACTTCAAGGGGTTTATCAATGACTTTGACGGGCGAATCTTTCATGCATTCTTCAAAGGCACCTTGACCACCCATAGGATCCCTTGCGCCGCCATTCCAAGTGGTGGGAACCACACACTGATAATTGGCTATCTTACCATCTTTTATTACTACCCAGTGACCCAAGGCTCCCCTCGGCGCCTCTGTGATTCCTACACCCTTTGCCTCTTTGGGCCATGTGGAGGGGTCCCATCTTTCCATATTGGCAACGGACGTATCCCCAGCCTTTATGTTATCATAGAGCTTCTTTAAAAAGTAAAGGTTTGCGGCAGCCCCCAGCTGGGCTTCAAGCCCCCTTGCGGCGGTTCTACCTACGGTGGTAGGAAGCCATACATGAGGCGGTAGGTCAAGTACCTTTGAAACGAGGTCTATCTGCTTTACCACCATTTCATCTATCCAAGAAGGCTTTATGTGCCCCTGCCTTACGGCGGTATATGTCACTATATACCTTGCCAAAGGTCCTACTTCACAGGGCTTTCCTCTCCACCTTGGAGACTTTATCCAAGAATATTTACCCTTCTCATCAAGATATTTCCAATTGGTCTTTGTTCCTTCCTTAGGTCCTGTATAATGGGGTTCTGTTATACCTTCCCACGGGTGGAGTCCCTTGGTTTCATCAGGATACTTATACCAAGAATGGGTTACAAACTCTTGGATCACATTGGGGTCTGCAAAGTCCTTACCGGTAAGGGGATAATATTTTGCCTTTTCCAGACCTTCTGCAAAATCTTCTACCACACCGTTGCAATGGTAGAGTATCTTACTGTGGTAGTCTCCCGTCTTTATCCCTTTATAGGGTTCATCGGGAAACTCACCATATCCAATTACCCTTTTCTTGGCAAGCCCTCCACCATAAACCTGTCCTTTCTGTACGTATATATGACCTATGGCTAAAAGGTCTACAAGATAGAAGAGATTAACCGCTTCTACCTGTGTATATATAGAATCCTCAACTACGGCAAGCCTTTCTGCGTTTACTGGAGCATTCATGTCGTTAAGGGATATAGAGCATGTCATACCACCTACCAGGTAATGGGGATGAGGGTTTTTACCACCAAAGACTACCTGTGGAATAAACAGCTCCCTTTGAACATCCAACATATTAAGATAGTGGGCTACCGCCATAAGATGTACTTCTGGGGGCAGCAGTTTGTAGTCTGGATGGTCCCACCAATGGGCTGCAAATATGCCAAGCTGCCCACTTTCCACCACCTTCTTTATCTTTTCTTGGAAAGCTCTAAAATAGCCCGGTGATGCCTTAGGAAATTTCTTTGGATACGCCCTGCGGCCTAAGGGATCGGGCATTACATCCCCTATTACACCGTACTTTTCAAGGAGTTGATTTTGAAGTACCGCAGTTTGGACAGGGTCCGCCTTTAAAGCCTCCAAGGGTGATACCCAATCAAGGGCATGAAGATGGTAAAAATGCACCAAATGGTCGTGGGCTTGTAGAGTTCCGTACATGATATTCCTTATGTAGTTGGCATTCTTTGGAATTTGGATTTCAAGGGCGTCCTCTATGCACCTTACAGAAGCTAAAGCATGTATAGAGGTGCAAACACCACATATCCTTTGAGCAAAAGCCCATGCATCCCTTGGATCCCTACCTTTTAGTATGAGCTCTATGCCTCTCCACATGGTGCCAGAAGATACGGCATCTACAACCTTTCCCGTCTTTTCATCTACTATTACTTCAATCCTTAAGTGGCCTTCTATCCTTGTTACTGGATCAACTACTACCCTTGCCATGTTTATCACCTCCTTTTATTTGTTTCTAATCTTTGACAAAACACCGTGAACTACCGCACCAGCTGCCGCTGCCGCTGCAAGGGCAGCACCCACCTTATCCGGACTTGCTTCCACGCTGGGAAGTGGTATATTGGTAAGCCTTTCGTAGAAGGGTCCTTTATCCCAAAAGTCTTCCTCTGCACAACCTATACAGCCATGGCCAGCTTGTATTGGATAGGATAGGCCGTTGTACCAGCGTATATTACCGCAGGAGTTATAGGTTGTTGGCCCCCTGCACCCTACCTTGTACAAACACCAACCCTTTTTCGCTCCATCATCGTCAAACCTCTCCACAAACTGACCTGCATTAAAGAAGGCCCTTCTATAGCATGTATCATGTATTCTGTTTCCGTAAAACTGCTTAGGCCTTCCCTGTGAATCAAGAGGTGGTATGCTATCAAAGAGGACAAGATGCATTATAACGCCCGTCATAACTTCCGCTATAGGAGGGCAACCTGGTACCTTTATTATGGGCTTATCTGTAATAACCTTGTGTATTGGGACTGCGGTGGTTGGGTTGGGCTTTGCAGCCTGAACGCATCCCCAACTGGCGCAAGAACCCCAAGCTATTACAGCCTTTGCCCCCTTTGCAGTCTCTCTGAGGTTTTCCAAAAAAGCCTTCCCACCTACTATACAGTACATACCGTCCTCACCTAAGGGCGGGTTTCCCTCTACTGCAAGGATATAGTTTCCCCAGTATTTTTTCATCACCTCTTCCCTATGTTTTTCTATAGCTTCTCCCGCTGCAGCAGTGAGCGTATCGTCGTACTCAAGGGAGATCATGGTAAGGAGCACATCGGAGGCAAGGGGAGTTGCAGACCTTATAAAGGATTCTGAACAGCATGTACACTCAAGCCCATGAAGCCATAGAACAGGAACTCTTGGCTTTGTTTCCAAAGCCCGCACCACCTCTGGTATCATGGATGGGGAAAGTCCCATGAGGCCAGTTATGGTGGCACTGAACCTAAGGAAATCCCTCCTGCTTAACCCGTGCCTTTTAAAGGTATCCCAGAAGGTTTCCATGTTAAACTTCCTTTGATTGAATATTTATTTATCATTTTAGTGCTAACGATTATTCATGTCAAGTAGAATTTTTTTTATATGAGCTATAAGAATTTCTTATAAACCTCTTACGCTGCTTTGGTGCAAAAATAAAGAATTCTATGGTAGGGGCACGTAGCGGCATGTCCCTACAAAAGAGAAAGAGATCTCTGCCTTTGTCTAAAGAAGATATCATAGATAGAGGGTTATGTAGTGATCTGAAACAAAGAGTTTATACATCAAAGCCGATCAGAAAACTCAGTTGGTTATGGTCGCCCAAAATGAAAGGTTGGGGATTGGTTCAGAGGTAGCGCAGGCATCTTGTCCGCGCCTTTTGAGTTGTTAGCTCTTCTAATATGTAGTGCAGACATTCCTGTCTGTGTAATATGCTTTGAGCATACAAGCAAGAATGCCTATGCTACGTTATTCAGGAATCCTTCTATAAAAAGCGCTTTTTAAAATACCTTTTCAAGAACACTTAGAACCCTCTTGTAGTTTCCGTATATTTTGACCCTTCCCTCAAAAACATACCTCAACATTCTTGAAGGCTTTTCAATAATCCTCATAAGGTCCTTGTAATTTAAAACTAATTTGTCTTCTACCTCTGGTTGCTTTGGCATATGGCTTATACCCTCTTGGCTTATAAGAAAATGTTCTCTTTGTCCGTTGGGAAGGTTAACTATGAGCAGTATAGGGGTTTTTAGTTCTTTTAGAGATTGGCTATGCTCCTCCTGTAGATGATGCGCCAGCAGTTTTAGTTCTCTAAGGTAGTCCTCAGTATTCGCTTTCAATGCGTACAATTCTCTCATCGCTTGATAACCTCCCTATTATATCCTCAAGCACCTCAAAGGCTTTTTCTTCTGTAGAATAAATGCCAAGAACTGCTGGAAGGAGAGGCTGGCTCATGTAAGCTACCACCTTGTAAACCAGCCTCTTTTTACCCTCCACCTCTATCTTTGCCTCTTCTACAGAAATAGATATAAGGTGGAGGGCGTTGAGGTACCTTCCGCTCCTTGTCCTCAGGAAGTTCATACTTCTTCCTTCTTCTCCTCCTCTTTGAGAGCTTTCTTGGGTCCTTCTACGGCACCCTCCACAGAATACCTAACAACCTTCAAGGCTTTTTCTCCTATTTCTGCTGTAGTCTTTACTATCTCCTTGCTTATCTCCATCACCTTGGAAAGTGCCTCCGCTGGCAGCTCTTTTAGGCTCTTCTCCTCTGTGGCTCCAAGCTTTTTCTTGAGCTCTTCTAGCTCTGCCTTAATCCTTTCTAACTCTTGTGTTAGGTCCTTTTTTTCTTCCATGGCTTTTACCTCCTTTTGATTGAATATAATCCCAAAAGTAGAGTAGCACCGTTGTTTATAAGGGTTGATACAGAAGGGCCTATAAGCCCAAGGGCTGAACCCAAAAGGCCTGCCGTGTTTATAAGATTGTTTAGTTTGTAAACTTTCCTTAGCCTCTCCATAACATCCTGCGCTATATCCACCACATCCAGAAGATGCCAAAGGCTATCCCCTATAACTATATCCGCCACCTCTATAGCTATATCTGTTCCACTCCTTAGTGATATGCCTACATCTGCAGAAGACAAGGCTGGAGAGTCGTTTACACCATCACCTACAAAAGCCACAACTCTACCCTGTCTTTTAAGCTCTTCTACCACTTTTGTTTTCTCCGCAGGAAAGACCCTTGCATAAAACTCTTCTATACCAAGCTCCCTTGCCATATAGCTTGCAATACCTTCGTTGTCTCCCGTGCAAAGCACCACCTTTTTGCCCCTTCTTTTTAGCTCCGCCACTACATCCTTTGCCTCTTCCCTAAGAGGATCTCTAAAGGTAAGGAGCCCTACGATCTTTCTACCTTGAACCAGGTATAAGACAGACTTTGCCTCTGAGTGAAACTTATCCACAAAGCTTCTTATCTCTTGGCTTATCCTTATTCTTTTTGTTTGCATAAAGCGTGTGCTTCCAAGCATAAATCTTTGACCCTCCAGATCTCCTTCAATTCCAAGCCCTATGTGATATTTGGAGTTTTCTCTCGGCAGGAGTTTTAGGTTTCTTTCTTCCGCCAGTCTAACTATTGCCCTTGCTACAGGATGGGTTATCCTCTGCTCCAAGGAAGCAGCATAAAGGAGCACTTCTTCGTCAGACATTTCCAATCCCACCACATCCTCCACTTTGGGATGGCCCACCGTTAGAGTGCCTGTCTTGTCCATAACAAAAGTGTCCACCTTTGAAAGAGTTTCTAGCTTTCCACCGCTCTTTATGAGTATGCCATAGGTGGATGCCTTGGCTATTCCAGATAGCACATTGAGAGGGGTGGTAAGGTGTATGCCCGTGTGGTAGTCTATTATAAGGGTGGATGTAAGCCTTCCTATGTTTCCGCTCAGCATATAGGAGGAGAGGCCAATTCCTATAGTAGGTATTACCATTCTGTTTGCCCACTCCTCCGCCATCTTTTGCACCCTTATGGGCTCCTTTATGCTTTCAGCTACAATTTTTGCAATCTTAGCTACTACAGTGTCCTCTCCCACCTCTTCCACTCTCACATACAGCTTTCCATCTTCCAGAAAGGTGCCCGCATAGACTTTATCTTCAGCCTTTTTGTGCACAGGGTTTGATTCTCCCGTTAGGCTTGCCTGGTTTACCAAGGCATCTCCATCAACCACCACACCATCAACTGGTATCTTTTCACCTGCATATACTGCTATAAGATCTCCTTTTCTTAGATCCAAAGCCTTTGTCCTTAGTGCTTGGCCATTGCCCACAATTAACCACGCCATATCCTCTTTGTAAGAAAAGAGCTTTTCAATCTTCTCATAAGCTTTACGCTCAACCTTTTCGGAAAGGTAGTCTCCAAGAGCAAGCAAAAAGACCATGGTATGGGCTGAAAGAGGATTTCCCGTAAAGCTCGCCAGTAATATGGCAGAGGAATCAAGTAGATGAACATCAATTCTTTTATCCCTTAGGGAGTTTAAAGCCTTATCAAAGATAGGCTTGGAGAGAAGGAGAGTTATACCCATCAGCAACGGGTTTGGAAGAATACTTCTAAAAAGATAGGGTACAAAGCCTAAAGATGTGAGAGTAAGCCATCTATAGGCACCTTTCTCTTCCTTTTGTGCCCTTAGCTTTTCCCTTGAGAGATCTTCAAGAAAGACATCCCTTGGCGTGTTTTCTATATGGTTTAAAAAGTCTATAAGGTCAAAGCTTTCGGGGTCATACTCAAGGGTGAGCCTTCCAGAAGTTTTTGAGTATTTGACCCTCTTTATTCCACCAAACCTTGAAAAGTAAGACTTAAGTGTTTCTTCGGGATGATGTAGGTATTTGAAAAGGTAAGAACTTAGCTTGATCCTTCCAGGCGATAGCCTCTCTATCCTATAGCTCATTGTCCCTCTGCCTTTTCTTCCTGTTTTAGCTTTAACTCAAGAGCCCTTACCATAGCTTCAATTTCCTTTTTTGGGTTTCCTCAAGCCTTCTCCTTTCCCTTGCTCTATCAAGCATATAAAGGGCAAGCACCCCAAGGCCAAAGCCAAGGGCAAAGCTAAAGGGACCAGAACATACCACCCTGCCAAGCATAGATCCTATCTGGTTCATCTTCTTACCTCCTTACAATCTTTCCTTTATTCTTTGTAGTATTTCCTGTTGTTTCTGGAGTATCTCCAGCTTTTTCTCCACTTCAAGCCTGTAGAGGTGTTTGGCTTCTGAAACCACATCCTCCCAGAACTCCTTACCCTCTTCCAGATTTCCTGTAAGCCACTGCTGGAAGGCTATAACTTCCTTGGTAGCAGATACAAGCAAGGGTCTTGAATCTTTCATAATCTTGCTTAGCACCACCAGACCCGCAAGGGTACCAAAACCATACAGCATCATGTTGGTAGATAGGCATCCGCCTATGGTACTCGGAAGGCTAACATTTAGCATCCTTTACCTCCTTATAGCTTTGTTTTCAAATATGGAAGCAAAAACATACTGCAAAAGGCAAAAGAAACAAGCCCTGCGCCCCAGCCAAGGAGAGCAATGTTAAGAGCGAGCTTTAATCCAGGATTTTTTAGTATATGCTGAAGGTAGAAGTTTATGTCCTCCTTCTCAAGCTTTTGAACGGGCTTATACTTTATATTTTCAATAAGGTAATGTAAAAAACTCCCTTCCTTAAACCTTATAAGAAGTGTCTTTGTGTTTTCCTTGTATTCCACCCCCACAACCCCCTCCATAACCCCGCCCATACCACGTAGGAAAAGATCTCTCTCTTCCACGCTTGAGAAGTAAAGCTTTGCCTCTCCTCGCCTTAGAGAAACATATTCAATCATTGACAAGCATTATAGCAGTGAATTGTTAAGATCTGGTTAAGAAAAAACCTGTGTTATAATTACCACATTACAAGCCATGCCAACGCTCTTTAGAAAGGTAAAGGAGATAAGGAACTACATAAGGTCTGTTAAGTGTGAAAACAAGCAGCATGCTATAGGCCTTGTACCCACCATGGGTTATTTGCACGAAGGCCACAGAGAGCTCATAAGAAGGTCAAAGATACAGGATAGCATTACCGTTGTTAGCATATATGTAAATCCCCTTCAGTTTGCTGAAGGTGAAGACTTTGATAGATATCCAAGAGACTTGGAGAGGGATATGAGCATATGTGAGGAGGAGGGTGTGGATGTAGTATTTGCACCCCTTGATGAGGAAATGTACCCAGAAAAGACCCTTATAAGAATAGAAATGGATGGTCTTACTAATGTATTAGAGGGGCAGTTTAGACCGGGACATTTTAGCGGTGTTTGCACTGTAGTGCTTAAGCTTTTTAACATAATACAACCAGACAGGGCCTACTTTGGCGAGAAGGACTACCAGCAGCTCAAGGTGGTGGAAAGGCTGGTAAAAGATCTTAGCATTCCAGTGGAAATAGTGCCTGTGCCCACCGTTAGAGATAAGGATGGCTTAGCTCTCAGTTCAAGAAACACATACCTTAAACCGGAGGAAAGGGAATCTGCCCTTTGCCTTTACAGGTCCTTCCTTCTGGCGGAAAAACTCTTTCAAAGCGGGAATAAGGATGCCCAACTTCTTAAAGAGGCTATTAAAGACTTTGTGATAAAACATCCCCATGTGAGGAAGATTGACTATGTGGAAATAACCGATGAAAATCTAAAGCCTGTGCAAGAGGTGAAGGAGGGTGATAGAATACTTATTGCTTTGTGGATTGGAGATACAAGGCTTATAGACAACTGGAGGATTAAAAATGCAAAGCTTTGAAGGTCTTTTGAAGGCAGAGGGCCTTAAACTGGGCATAGTGGCCAGCAGGTTTAACCACCTTCTTGTGGACAGGCTTATAGAAGGTGCTATAGACTGTCTTGTAAGACACGGAGCCTCAAAGGAGGACATCTATCTTCTTAGGGTGCCGGGCTCTTGGGAACTACCGCTTGCGGTAAAAGAACTCATAAACAAAAAGAAGGTGGATGGTGTGATTGCCATTGGAGTTCTTATAAGAGGGCAGACCCCTCACTTTGACTACATAGCCAGTGAGGTGGCCAAGGGTTTAGCGTTGGTAAGCTTGGAAACTAATAAACCAGTTAGCTTTGGTGTTATAACGGCAGATACACTTGAACAGGCCATAGAAAGGGCTGGGACAAAGCAAGGCAACAAAGGCTGGGAAGCAGCCCTATCTCTTATTGAAATGGTCAATCTCTTAAAAAGCCTTTAATGATATACAAGCCGCAAGCAAGGAAAGACGCCTTTTTGGTCCTTTATCAATGGGATATGAAGGGAGAACCTATAGAAGCTTTGATGGAAGAGTACATATCAGCAAACCGCATATCCATGCAAGACAGAAGAAGGTACATGAGAAAGCTGGTGAGAACCTTTGTGGAAAACTCGGTAGATATAGACAAGCTAATAGCGGAGTTTTCAGAAAAGTGGGATATAGATAGGGTAGGCTTTATAGAGAGGAACATACTTAGGATAGCTCTGGCGGAGCTGTTGTACATATCGGTAAAAAGCCCAAAGGTTGCCATATTGGATTATATAAAGTTGGCTCAAAAGTATGCGGGGAAAAACTGTGCAAGGTTTGTCAATGGAATATTAGGGAGGGTGTTAAGGGAGAAGTTGGGTATACAGGATTAGGAGCCTTCCTTCTCTTTTATCTCTTGACCCTTTACCTCTTTTACCTTTTCCTCTTCTCCCAAGAGGGCCTTTTTGAAGTTCCTTATACCTTCGCCCAAAGATCTGCCAACTTCCGGGAGTTTACCGGCACCAAAAAGCAAAAATACCACAAAGAGTATGAGGAGGATTTCTGTAAAGGAAAAGTGAGGGATCATGCCTGCTCCTTCTTCTCTGGCTTTTTCTCCTCCTCTTCTCCCGATAGGGCCTTTTTGAAGTTCCTTATACCTTCACCAAGCCCCTTACCAAACTCAGGAAGCTTTGAGGCTCCAAAAATACCAAGGATGACCAAAAGTATAAGTATCAACTGCCAAGGCAACGGAAAATGCATCTTTTCACCTCCTTGATAATAAATTATATTCCCGCCACTTGACGTAGGCAAGTTTATGGACTATGATTATAAATGAGCAAGTAAGGAAAGGGAGGGTACCTTACCTTTCTAAGCTTGCTATGTAATAACTTTTAAGGAGGTTTTTGTTCCATGCCACTCACAGGTACAGTCAAATGGTTCAGCAAGGAAAAGGGTTATGGTTTTATAACCCGTGATGACAACGGAGGGGATGTCTTTGTACACTTCTCCGCCATACAGCAAAGAGGCTTCAAGACCCTTCAACAAGGTCAAAGGGTTGAGTTTGATGTAGAGCAGGATACAAAGGGCTTAAGAGCAAAGAACGTAAGAATCCTCTCCTAAAGCCAAGCCCCCTCCGGGGGCTGTAAACTACAAGAGATGAAACTTTCCCTCTGCCTATAATTAAACTTTATGTATGTCTACGACCTTTATAAAGGTAAAGATTACCACATAGTTCCTACCTTAGAGAGGATAGAAAGGGCTGTAGATTATCTTGGTTTAAAGCCTTCCTATCCTTCAATTCAGGTGGGGGGTACCAACGGTAAAGGCTCCACTTGCGCATTTATAAGCCACCTTTTGCAACACCATGGCTACAAGGTGGGCTGGTTTGTATCTCCCCACCTCTTTGATGAAAGGGAGAGGTGGAGGATTAACGGGAGGAAGATACGGGAGGAAAGACTTTCTAACTTAATAAAAGAGCTTAAAGGTGTTTTTGAAAGGTTTGAACTAACCTATTTTGAGGCATGTACCCTTTTGGCTCTTAGATACTTTGAGGAAGAAAAGGTTGATTTTGCGGTATTTGAGGTGGGGATGGGTGGAAGGTGGGACGCCACAAAGGTCTGCCTTCCAGAGGTCTGCGTAATAACCAATGTACAAAGGGACCATACCAAGTGGCTGGGTGCAGACTGCGAAAGTAGAGCTGTAGAAAAGCTTGGTATATACAGAAGGGGTAAGCCCTTGGTCCTTGGAAGCATGAAGTACCCGCTGTATCCCAAGGCTTTGGAGATGTGTCAGGAGGAGGATCTTTATGTGGCGGGCATTGACTTTTTCTCCTACGGAAGGGTGGAGGGGCTTACCACTTTGATGGAGTTTTACAGAGATGATGCTATGGATCTAAAAGGGGTGGAGCTTGGCCTATGGGGGAGGTATCAGATAGACAATGCAAGCCTTGCCCTAAAGGCTGCAAGCCTTCTGATAAAGCTTGAGGAGCAAAAGGTAAGAAGGGCTCTAAAGAGCACAAGGTGGGAAGGTAGGATGGAGATAGTTAGAAAGAAGCCTCTTTTTATACTGGATGGAGCCCACAACCCCGATGGTGTGGCAAGGGTTGTAAAAGAGGTTAAAAGCCACCTTGGAAGCATTACACCAGTTTTTACAGCCCTCAAGGAAAAGGAATGGGACCTATCCCTAAAATACCTTAAAGAGCTTTCACACAAGCTTTACCTTGTGCCGGTAAAGCACCACAGGGGTGAAGACATACAGAAGGTCTATCAGAAGGCAAAAGAGCTTGGCTTTGAAGAGGTGCAACTTCTTGAGGAGGCGGGCCAAGTCTTGGACATTCAGGAAGATATAATAGTCCTTGGTTCCCTTTATCTTGTAGGAGAAATAAAGGAAATACTTGAGGGAGTGCATGAGGGTTAGGTTTGTTGGCAGCTTTAAAAAGGATTTTCCTAAGGGTGATGGGAGGAAGCATATAGTTTTTGCAGGAAGGTCCAACGTGGGTAAATCCTCCCTTATAAACATGATGGTGGGACAGGATGTGGCAAGGGTAAGCAAAGAACCGGGCAGGACAAGAAGTGTAAACTTTTTTTTAATTGAGGATTACCATGTTTACCTTGTGGACCTGCCGGGATACGGATTTGCGAAGGTTTCAAAGGAAGAAAGGGAAGGGTGGCGGACGATGATAGAAGACTACTTTAAAAGCTGTTGGGAGGACATAAGGGTTGTCTTTTTGCTTATAGATAGCCTTGTGGGACCTACGGAGCTGGATGTAAAAGCCATTGAATGGTTCGAGGGGCTAAGGCTTCCGTATATGATAGTCTTGACCAAGTGTGATAGAGCTACCCAGAAGGATATACACCAGGCTGTAGAAAAGGTGAAGGAGGTTTCCCAAGCTGCTCTCATAAAGACCTCTTTCAAAGAAGGGAGAGGGAAGAAGGAGCTTTTAAGGTATGCTCTTGGTTAAGGCCCCCCAAAAAGAGGTTTTATATAAAACACAGCAGGTTTTAAGGAAATATTCTCTTAACACCGTTTGTGAGGAGTCCCTATGTCCCAATATGGGTGAATGCTTTTCCAAGGGAACGGCTACCTTTTTGATATTGGGAAAGGTATGCACCAGGGCGTGTAAATACTGTCATGTGGCAACTGGAAGGCCAAGGCCCCCCGACCCATCAGAGCCCATAAGACTATACCATGCCATAAAAGAGCTAAGGCTAAGGTATGTGGTAATAACCTCTGTAGACAGGGATGACCTACCCGACTATGGCGCTGGGCATTTCCGCAGGTGTGTAGAGTTTTTGAAGTCAAGGGAAGGTAAGGACCTTAAGGTGGAGGTTTTAACCCCAGACTTTCAGGGCCTAAAAAGGGCCATGGAAGACATAGTTAGCTCCAATCCAGATGTGCTTGCACATAACATAGAAACGGTAGAAAGGCTTTTTCCAAGTGTTAGGCCTCAGGGAGATTACAGAAGGAGCCTTAAGGTTTTGGAGTTTTATTCAAAAAGCGGGGTTGCACCCGTAAAGTCTGGTCTTATGCTTGGCTTTGGAGAAAGATGGGAGGAGGTTATCAAGAGCATGGAAGACCTCAAAAGGGTGGGTGTATCTATACTGGTTATAGGGCAGTATCTTAGACCAAGTCCCAAACACCATCCAGTGGTCAAAATCTATTCAGAGGAAGAGTTTGCCAAGTTAAAGGATATAGCGTTGTCTATGGGCTTTGAAAGGGTGTTGTGCGAGCCGTTGGCAAGGTCCTCTTACCACGCCCAAGAGATGGTTTATAATGTATAATTATGGGTATTAGAGTTGGCATAAACGGCTTTGGTAGGATAGGTAGGTCCTTTTTTAGGGCATGCTACGGCTATGAAGACATTGAAATAGTAGCCATCAACGACCTAACGGATACACGCACCCTTGCCCACCTGCTTAAGTACGACTCCGTGCATGGAATATTTAAAGGAAGGGTGGAGGCAAAGGACTCAAGCCTTTTGGTGGATGGAAAGGAGATTAGGGTGTTTTCTGCAAAGGATCCGGCGGAAATACAATGGGGTGAGCTTGGTGTGGATGTGGTAATAGAGTCCACAGGTGCCTTTACCAACAGGGAAAAGGCCGAACTCCATCTTAGGGATACAGTCAAGCGGGTTATCATATCTGCCCCAGCAAAGAACCCGGACATAACCCTTGTGCTTGGCGTAAACGAAAACATGTATGACCCAGAAAAACACAGGATTATATCCAACGCCTCCTGCACCACCAACTGCTTAGCTCCCACCCTCAAAGTGCTTCATGAAAAGTTTGGTGTAAAGAGGGGTTATATGGTCACAGTACATGCCTACACCAACGACCAAAGGGTCCTTGACCTCCCTCATAAGGACTTAAGGCGCGCAAGGGCCTCTGGAATAAACATAATACCGACAACCACCGGTGCGGCAAAAGCCATAGGAGAGGTAATCCCAGAGCTTAAGGGCAAACTTGACGGCACAGCCAGGCGTGTGCCCGTGGCCGATGGATCTTTGGTAGATTTAACGGTGGTTGTGGAAAATCCACCCTCTTCTGTGGAAGAGGTAAACATGGCCTTTAAGGAGGCTTCGGAAGGTTCTCTCAAGGGCATACTTGAATATACAGAAGATCCCATAGTTTCTCAGGACATAGTAGGAAATCCACACTCTGCCATCTTTGACGCCGGATTAACTCAGGTACTCGGAGATTTGGTACATGTGGGTGCGTGGTATGATAACGAATGGGGTTATTCTTGTAGATTGAGAGACCTTGTCCTCTTTGTTCTGGAAAAAGAGCCTACGCTCAAAGCCTAAGCGTATATAATTCTATTTCCATGACTGGGCATGAGATCCGTGAGCTTTTTTTGAGCTTTTTTGAAAAGAGGGGACATACAAGGGTAAAGTCTGCAAGCCTTGTCCCCGAGAAGGATCCCACTTTACTCTTTGTAAACGCCGGCATGGTACCTTTTAAAGAAGTCTTTCTCGGTATTGAAAAAAGGCCATATACAAGGGCAGTATCCTGCCAAAAGTGTTTAAGGGTTTCTGGAAAGCACAACGACCTTGAAAGCGTGGGCTTTACATCAAGACATCACACCTTCTTTGAAATGCTTGGCAACTTTTCCTTCGGAGATTACTTTAAAAAGGAAGCCATAGAGTACGCTTGGGAGTTTGTTACAGAGTACCTAAAGATACCTAAGGAAAGGCTATATGTGAGTGTTTTTAAAGAGGATGAGGAGGCCTTTCTTTTGTGGAGAGACCATATAGGCCTGCCGGAGGAGCGCATATGGATGATGGGAGGGGAGGATAACTTTTGGCAGATGGGAGATACGGGCCCTTGCGGGCCTTCTTCGGAGATATATGTGGATAGGGGGCCGGAGTATGAGCCAGAAAGGTACCTTGAGATATGGAACTTGGTCTTTATGCAGTACAACAGGGATGAAAAAGGGAACCTAACGCTCCTTCCAAAGCCCAACATAGATACGGGTATGGGTTTAGAAAGGGTAGCAAGCGTGTTGCAAGGTACAAAAACAAACTTTGAAATAGACCTTATAAGACCTCTTATAGCCTTTGGTGAAGAGCTCTCAAAAAAATCTTACGGTGAGGGCTTTGAAACAGATAGCGCCTTAAGGGTGATAGCAGACCACCTTAGGGCTCTTACCTTTGCCGTGGGTGATGGGATCCTTCCCTCCAACGCAGGAAGGGGATATGTGCTAAGGAGAATACTCAGAAGGGCCATGAGGTTTGGCTACAAGCTTGGTATTGAGGAGCCCTTTTTATACAAAGGTGTGGACTTGGTAGTTGATATAATGAAAGAGCCTTATCCAGAGCTTTTACAGGCAAGGTCTTTTATAAAGTCTGTTATAAAGGGTGAGGAGGAAAGGTTTATAAACACATTAAAGAGGGGCATGCCCTATGTAGAGGAGATACTACAAAAGGCGGAAAAAACCATTCCGGGAGACCAGATATTTACCCTTTACGATACCTATGGCTTCCCCATAGACCTTTTGGAGGAGATGGCAAGGGAAAGGGGCATAAGCCTTGATATGGAAGGCTTCCATAGGGAAATGGAAGAGCAAAGGGAAAGGGCAAGGAAGCACTTTAAAATAGAGGTGGAAGAAACAAAGCCCATTTATCACCACCTAAAAGAGCTTGGTATCACTTCCCGCTTTGTAGGCTATGAGGAAACCTCTGCCAACACCCAAGTTATGGCCATATTAAAGGATGGGGAGTTTGTTTCCGAGTTAAGGGAGGGAGAAAGGGCGGAGGTGTTTTTAAGGGAAACACCCTTTTATGCGGAGAAGGGTGGTCAGATAGGTGATATGGGAACCATTGAAACTTCTGAAGGTGTCTTCTTTGTAGAGGATACCCAATCTCCGTTGGAAGGCATAATAGCCCACAAGGGCTACATGGTCAAAGGTACTTTAAGGGTAGGAGATCAAGCCTTTGCCCATATAGAGGAAGAAAGAAGGGAAGACATAAAGCGAAACCACACTGCCACACACCTTTTGCATGCAGCCCTAAGGGAGGTGTTGGGAGACCATGTGCGCCAAGCTGGCTCTCTGGTGGCAGACCAGTACTTACGCTTTGACTTTACCCACTTCCAACCACTTACAGAAGAGGAGATAAAGAAGATAGAAGAGCTTGTAAACTATCAGATCATGAAAAACCAGCCTGTGATGGTGGAGGAGATGGACTATCAGTCTGCCATAAAAAGCGGGGCCATAGCCATCTTTGAAGAAAAGTATGGAGAGAGGGTAAGGGTTTTGAGCGTGGGGGATTTCTCAAAGGAGTTGTGCGGTGGGACGCATGTTAAAAGGACTGGAGATATAGGCTATTTTAGGATAGCTTCTGAGTCCTCGGTGGGCGCCGGTATAAGGCGTATAGTGGCCAAAACTGGCCGGTGGGCTCTGGAGGAGGCCTTCAATGAAAAAAGGCTTCTTATTGAGACGGCACGCCTCCTTGGCGTTTCTACAGAAGATGTACCAAAGGCAGTCCAAAGGCTTATAGAGGAGCTAAAGGAAAAAGAGAAGGAGATAGGCAGGTTAAAGGAAAGGCTTTTGACGGGAGGCACAGCCCTTTCAAACATAAAAAGGGAAGCTTTGGGAGAGATTGACTTTCACTTTGGCCTTTTAGAAGAGGTAGACCCCAAAGACATGCTTGCCCTTGCCGATAACATAAGAAACAAGAGCAACAAGGCCATAGTGTTCCTTCTTAGCAAAAGGGAGGGCAAAATCTCAGCCCTTATGGCCCTTTCAAGGGCCCTAACAAGCCAAATCTCTGCAAAAGACCTTATGAAAATTGTCTTTCAACATCTTGGTGGAGGTGGAGGTGGAAGGGATGACCTTGTACAGGGAGGGGTAAACACTCTTGAGGGCTTGCAAGCCGCCTTAGAAGCCCTAAAATCTGTTATAATAAACAAATTTAAGGAGGTTAAAGCATGAAAAAGGGTATACATCCAGAGCTTAAACCTACGCTCTTTGTATGTGGTTGTGGAAACCAGTTTACTCTACTTTCCACAAAGGGTGGTACTGTATACCTTGAAACATGCAACGCTTGCCATCCCTTTTACACGGGCAAGCTGAGGGTAAAGCCGGCTTTCCTTGAGCTAACCAGCAAGAAGTAATGCTTAGCCAGGAGCTTGAAGAAAGGTTAAAGCTGGCCGAACAAAGATATTTGGAGCTTCAATACCAGCTTAGCAACCCGGAGGTGGTTTCTGACAGGGAAAGGCTTACAAAGCTTGGAAAGGAAATAAAAGACCTTGAAGAGCTTTACAACGCGTACAAGAAATACAAAAAGATCCTTTCCGACCTGCAGCAGGCCAAGGAGCTTTTAAAGAACGAGGAGCTAAGGGAGCTGGCAAAGGAAGAGGTAGAAAAGCTTACCAAAGAGCTGGAGAAGGTGGAAAGGGATATAAGAATTCTTTTGCTGCCAAAGGATCCAAGGGATAGCAAAAATGTTATACTGGAGATAAGGGCTGGTGTGGGCGGAGAAGAAGCCGCCCTTTTTGTGGCGGACCTTTTGCATATGTACCAAAAGTTTGCGGAGGAAAAGGGGTGGAAGTTTAGCGTGCTTTCTGCCAACAAAACGGGCTTGGGTGGTTATAAGGAGGTTATGGCCCTTATTGAAGGTGAAGGGGCGTACTCAAAGCTCAAGTTTGAAAGCGGCGTCCATAGGGTTCAAAGAGTACCAGCAACGGAGGCGGGCGGTAGGATACATACTTCAACGGCCACGGTGGCAGTACTTCCTGAGACGGATGAAACGGAAATACAAATAGACCCGAAGGACCTTAAAATAGAAACCTTTAGGGCAAGTGGTGCCGGAGGGCAGTATGTAAACACCACAGAGACTGCAGTAAGGATAACACACCTTCCAACTGGCATAACTGTTTCCTGTCAGGATGAAAGGTCCCAGTTTCAAAACAGGCAAAAGGCTCTAAAAATACTCTACGCAAGGCTAAAGGACCTCTTTGAAAGACAAAAGGAAGAAGAGTTGGCAAGGGAGAGGAGGCAACAGGTGGGCACGGGAGAAAGAAGCGAAAAGATAAGAACCTACAACTTTCCCCAAAATAGGGTTACAGACCACAGAATAAACCTCACCCTTTATAGGCTACAGGATGTGCTGGAAGGGAAGCTGGATGAGATCATACAGGCGCTTATAGAACACGATATAGAAGAAAAGCTTAAGGCTATTGCATGAGCCTGTAAGGCTTTAGCATGTTATCCTCTATAAGGCCCACACCCAAAAAGCTATCTCCCTCATACAACCTAAGAAAGGTCCTTTCATAGCTTTTTTCCAACCTTATAGGTAGCCCATGCCTTATCCTCCTTGAGAATTCTTTGTTTAAGTTTACCTTAGGAAGAAAGGCAAGGGCATCCCCTACGGGTATCAAAAGCCCGGCAAGGTCCTCAATGGACATAAGCCTGTGGTAGCCTATAGCCCTTTCAACACCAAAACTTCCAATCCTTAACCTTCTCAACTCCACCAGATGAGCTCCGCAAGAAAGGTCAAGGCCAAGCTGATGTACCAAGCTCCTTATGTAAGTACCGGAAGAAACCTCAAAGTACAGACTCACATAGGGAAGGTTGCACTCCCTCATCTCTGCCTTGTATACATGCACCTCTACAGGCTTGATGTCAACCTTTATACCTTTTCTTGCCAGCTCATAGGCCCTTTTACCCCTTACACGCTTTGCAGAAAAGGGCGGTGGTTTTTGAAGTATTTTCCCAGTAAGGTTTTTTAAAGCGCTCTTTACATCTTCACAAGAAGCCTGCAAAGGCCTTATCTCCAACACTTCCCCCTCTGCATCGTAGCTATCTGTTATCTCACCAAGCTTTGCCACAGCAGTGTATGCCTTGTCCAAGCTTGTGAAGAACTGGGAAAATTTTGTGGCCTCGTTTATCAGAACAAGCAAAAGCCCGGTGGCTATCGGATCAAGGGTGCCGCTATGCCCCGCCTTCACTTTAAACCTTTTTTTAATACCCTCCACCACCTCCATAGAGGTCATACCTTTTGGCTTGTCCACAAGGAGTACGCCAGAAAGCATCAGCTCAAAAAGTCTTTTAAATGCCTCTTCATGGCCATATTTCTTAGCTTTCTAAGTGCTCTTGTTTCAAGCTGCCGCACCCTCTCCCTTGATATCTGCAAAATTTCACCTATTTCTCTGAGCGTCCTTGGCTCCTCACCCCTCAAGCCAAACCTAAGCTCTATAACCCTTCTCTCCTTCTCAGGAAGTTTATCCAATAGCTCTTCTATTTCCTTTTCTAAAACTTCGTTTATTATCCTTTCTTCCACATCTGCGGTACCGTGTTGGCTCAAAAAATCTACAAAGGATGTATCCTCGTCCTCGCTTACCGGTGCATCGAGGGAAAGTGGAATCCTACAAAGCTGCAAACATTTTTCCACTTCTTCCGGGCTTATTTTATAGCCTTCCTTTTTTATAATCTTTTCTATCTCTTCCTCAGTGGGCTCCCTTCCAAGCTCCTTCTCAAGCTCCTTTTGTAGTATTTCTTTTGTGTACTCGTAAGCTATTTCTTCTGAAGTAGGCTCCCTTTCAAACTCCCTGTATAGCTTGCTGTATATACTGCTAATACGGTTTATAAGATGGGACTGCTTTATTGGTATTCTCACAGCTCCCGTTTGTTGGGAAAGTGCCTGCATGATTGCCTGTCTTATCCACCAAACGGCATAAGATATAAACTTAACGCTTCTATCTGGGTCAAACCTTTTGGCCGCTTCTATTAGTCCATGGTTGCCGGCGGCGATCAGCTCGGAGAGGGGAAGGCCGTAGCCAAGGTACTGCTTGGCTATGCTTATAACAAATCTAAGGTTTGCCTCCACAAGCCTTCTAAAGGCCTGTGGGTCCCCCTCCTTTGCCCTTCTTGCCACCTCCTTCTCCTCCTCAGGAGTGAGAAGGGGTATTTTGGAAACCTTCTTAAGGTATTGATTGATAATCTCTTGCTCTGTATCTGGTATCATCCTTCTTACCTCAGCTTCAATACCAAAAAGATATTGCTTCCCCTTCTTCTTATGAGTAGGAGGGCATTGCTTTTTCCTCCCTGCCTTAAGGCCTCTATGCTTTGTTGAAAGTCTTTTACGCTAAATACGGGCCTATTGCCCACTTGGAGTATTATATCACCGGGCAATATACCGCTTTGCATGGCAAGGCTGTTGGGAGCCACGCCGACCACCAACAGGCCCTTAACACCAAACCTTCTTTCCTCCTCCGGAGTAAGCTCTCTTAGCATAAGCCCTATGTCTGTTTGTGTTTGTTCCCCTTCTCCTACCTGCCTGTCTTCTGGCATTTCACCCACTTTTATGCTAAGGGCTATCTCCTTACCCTCCCTGATTACCTTCATGTTAATCTCTTTCCCCGGTGGTGTTCTCATTATCTTAAATTGTAGCTCCCTTACCTCACTAACCCTTTGACCGTCTACTTCTACCACTATATCCCCTACTCTAAGACCTCCTTTATCCGCGGGGCTTCCCGGCATAACCTGTGCTATTATGACACCCTCTTTAACACCAAGGCTTTCTGCCATATCCGGTGTTATATCCTGTATTACTACGCCAAGCCATCCCCTTACAACCCTACCCTTCTCTATAAGCCGGTCGGCCACCCACTTGGCTAAGTTTATGGGTATGGCAAAGCCAAGGCCTTGACCCTCTGCCAAGATGGCTGTGTTTATGCCTATCACCTCCCCTCTTATGTTTACAAGGGGGCCGCCAGAATTGCCGGGGTTTATAGCGGCGTCCGTTTGTATAAAGCTTTCATACTGGGTAATCCCTATGGCTCTTTTCAAGGCAGACACCACGCCAACGGTTACCGTTCTTTCCAAGCCATAAGGATTTCCTATGGCTATAACCAACTGACCTACCTTTAGCTTGTCAGAATCCCCAAGCTTGGCAACCTTGCCTTGAGGATTGGGTATATCCTTGTCATCTACCTCTATCACAGCCACATCCGTTTTTGGGTCTGTACCTACTATCCTTGCCCTTTTTTCTGTATGTTTATCAAACCTTACCCTTATATCCCTCGCGTTTTGTACCACATGGCTGTTGGTAAGTATATAAAACTTACCCTTTCTGTGGTCTATAATTACACCAGAGCCAAGGGACCTTCTTTCTTGGGGTGGTATTCCAAAAAAGGGAAAAGGTGCTTCTATGCCTGTCGTTTCCTGGGTTGCAAATATGGTTACCACGGAAGGGGATACGGCTTCCACTATGGCGGTAAGCTCCTGCTCAAACTGAGAAAGCACGTTGGAGGTTATTACAGACTTTTCTTCCTTTGGGGGAAGGATCTCCTTTTGCTGGGCTTTGCAGCCAAAGAACAAGGAAGAGAAAAAGAAGAAAACTAAGAAGAAGGACCACATTTTCAACCTCCTCATTCCTTCACCTCACATGAAAAGAATAACACCCTAAAAAAGGGCTTGTCAATCGTCCTTATCATACTTTCAAGCCTTTTCTTTGAGATTATACCACCCTTTAGAATGGGGTTGTAAGAAGAACCCGTGTAGTGGAAAAATCTTACCAAATCCCAGCCCCGAAAGGGTATTAAAACATCCTCAACAAAAAACTTCCTGACCCTTGCCCCTTTTTCAAGCACCGACCCTATTTCCTCCGCCCTTGGAAAGGGAAAGCCTGTTTGGGGAAGGCTTCCATCTACCGGCAGGGCGCACAGAAAAAGCCTTTTGCAAACTCTCAAAGCCTCCTGTAGGCTTTTGTTTATGTCCGTCCAGTGAAGGGCAAAGTTGCTAACCACAAAGTCAAAGCTTTTATCCTTAAAGGGTAGGGCGTGGGCATCTCCAACCACCACATTCCCAAATTTTTCCTTATATACCTTTGTCATGCCAACGGCAATGTCAATGCCCACCACCTCTTGCAGCCCCTGACTCATAAAACCGGTGCCACATCCCAAATCAAGCACAGACCCCTTTATCTCTTCAATCTTTTTTAGCCTTTCTGCAGAGTACCTCTGGGGCAGAGCCCATTCCTCGTAGCTATTGCATGCCCTTGAGAACTTTAAAGATAAGACTTTCATCCTTTGGGAAATGTCCTCCTAAGAAGGTTATTAATTTAGACCTTTTTAGCATATTGTAAAGGGTAAGGGATGAGCTAAAGGGTACTATAGGATCTTTCAGGCCATGCAAGATGAAGACCCTTTGTTTTATGTAAGGCAGTATGGGCCTCAGATCCAGCCTCATATAATCCTTCAGCATATCCTTTGCCCCTTCAAGGTTAAGGTTGTCCTCAAAGGGCTTTGGATAGGCTAAGGACCTAAACTCCTTCAGAAAGCTTTCTCTGTCTCTTTCAAGCCTTAGCATAAAACCTCTAAGGTTCTTCTCAGGCCAAGCACAGGAAAAGCAAGCGCAGGCTCCAATAAGCAAAATTCCACTAAACCTATCTGGAAACATGTAGGCCATCATAAGAGCCAAGCTTGCGCCCAAAGACCAACCTATCAATAGGGAGCCCTTTTTTACTCCTAAGGCCACACTCCTTGCCAAGCTCCAAAGGTCCTTGTATTCAAGGGTGCCGTTCCCATGGAAGGGTAAGTCTATGGAGGGTAGGTTTTTTAGGACTTTTGAGCTAAAGCCCCAGCCGTGTATGAAGAAAAGCGGGTCCGGAGGGACTCGAACCCCCGACCTAGGGATTAGAAATCCCTTGCTCTGTCCAGCTGAGCTACGGACCCTCGGGGTGGCAGGACTTGAACCTGCGACCTTTGGCTCCCAAAGCCAACGCTCTGCCACCTGAGCTACACCCCGTACTAAGATATAATATTATAACCTTAAACGCCAGGTGGGAAATTCAAAAGAGGAGGGTGCAGGGCATAGCCTTATAATATTTAATACAGAAGGGATGAGGTTTAGGGAGCCTATTAAGGGTTTGGAGTTGGAGTTTACCGTACTGCCCGCGGGTAAGATAGTTATACCATCTATACAGCGTGAGCTATCGGACATGCACATAAAAAGGCTTATGGAATCTATGGAGAAGATAGGTTTTGTAGAGCCTTTAACGGTGGTTCCAACTGAGGATGGCTACTATGAGGTTATAAATGGGCAGCACAGGTTTGAGGCCGGAAAAAGGCTTGGCATGTCTGAGTTCCCAGTTATTATCTTACCGGCCTCCGCCAAAGATTACATAATAGCCCTAAATGTGGAAAAAGTTCCATCCCTAAAAGATAAAGCTCATCAAGCTTATGAGATATTTACGTCCTATCTTCAAAAGTCCCCCTCTTTGGAGGAATACAAGCTTGAAAAGTTTGTTGAAGAGGCCCACCTTATAACGCTTGGCTTTGTAATAGACAAAATAGGAGATAAAAGGTTTCCGGGCTATGCCTTTGAAAAGGTCCTAAAGAAGGTGGACTTTTTCCTTGATGCTCCCTTAGAGTCTGCAAAGGGAGAGAGGGAAAGGAGGGCAGAGGTTTTAATGTCTGCCAAGGATGTGCTAAACAGAAGGTATGAAGAGCTGGGGCTTAAAAATGCTCTTCAGAAGGAGGCCATAGTTTCAAAGGCTTTTCAAATGGAATATGGAAAATATGTAAGAAACATAGGCGACGACTTTTATACCGTTTTTGAGAAGCTTATCTCTGCCATAGAAAAGGTAGCTTTGGAGGAGGGAGAATTGGAAGAGTTTTAGGATTTAAGGGGTATATATTCCCTTACCCTTTGCACTTGTTCTTTTTCTACCTCTACTTGGAGTATGCTGTCTCCTTTTTCAGAAAAGGCAAGCACCTCTCCCCAAGGGCTGTATATGGCAGAATGCCCCGCATATTCTTCCCCACCTACACTTCCCCAGGCGTTGGAGAGCATCAAAAAGGATTGATTTTCTATGGCCCTTGCCCGGGATAAGGTTTTGAGGTGCTCCTTTCTTTTTTCACCCCACATGGATGGCACTATTAGGATATCTACTTCTCTTAGGCTTTGGGAGAGCTCGGGAAACCTTAACTCAAAGCATATGAGAATACCGATTTTAGCCGTGAAGCTTTCAAAAACTGGGTTTTCTATGCCGGGAGCAAAGTACTTGGGCTCTTCATACAAAGGAAAAAGCTTTATCTTGTGCCTTATGCCTATCACCTTACCCTTCTCTACAAAAACAGCCGAGTTATATATCTTTCCTTTTAGCTTCAAAGGATAGGTGCCTACGATGGCAAGGTTCTTTTCTAAGGATATCCTTTTTACCTCTTCCAACACCTCCTCCGTCCTTTCTGCATGATTTGTTAAGTTTTTGTAGTCAAAACCACACTGCCACATTTCTGGCAAGGCCACTATGGAGCCTTCCTTTATGTATTTGAGCATGCTCAACACCTTGGAAAGGTTTTCCTCCACCTTTCCAAAGGCAGGCTTGTATTGAACTACTGCAAGGTTTAACATACTGTTAGAATATAATTATAGGGTAGGCGAGGTGCCGGAGCGGTCGAACGGGGCGGTCTCGAAAATCGCTGTGGGTTCAAAGCCCACCGGGGGTTCGAATCCCTCCCTCGCCGTAGGAGAAGAGGATGAGTCATTTAGTTAGAGAGTTAAAACCTACCTTTGAAAGGCTGATAGAGCCGTTGGTAGACCTGCTTCATAAACTTGGTGCCAGTCCAAACCTTATAACCTTTCTTGGGCTTTTTCTTGTAGCCATAGGCTCTTATTTCCTCTACCTTGGTCAAAACCTTATAAGCCTTGCCTTTTTACTTTTGGGTGCTTTGTGCGATGCCATAGACGGTAGCCTTGCAAGACGCCTTGGCAAAAGTTCTTTACCCCTTGGCGCCTTTCTTGACTCTCTCGTAGACAGGGTTTCCGATGCCCTTCCCTTTATAGCCATAGCCCTCTCCTCGGGGAATAGGGTACTTTCCTTTCTTTCTATGCTTGCCATAGTTTTTTCTTACACCGTTAGCTATGCAAGGGCAAGGGCTGAAGGACTTGGCTATGAGCTAAGGGTGGGACTTTTTGAGAGGCCAGAAAGGTGGGTCGTTCTCCTTTTGGGTGTTGCCCTTGATATGGTTTTGCTTGCAGTCCTAATAATAGTAGTAGGTTCTCTTTTCACCACCCTTCAAAGGGCTTATATTTTTATGAAAATTCAAAGGAGGTAGGACATGCTTCCAAAGGACCTTGTGGAGCTCATGCGCAACCTTGGAGTTTTTCCTACGGTGCTTTGCACGGTAGACAAAGAGGGGAACCCTCATCTGACCTTTATAACTTGGGTATATCCCGTGGATGACAAAACTATAAGAATAGCCCTTAGCTCAAAGGCCAAAAGCGCCGTAAATATGCTTCAGGGAGGGGCTGTGAGCCTTATGCTTATAGCTCAAGATAAGGCGCTGGCATGCTATGGAAGGGCAAGCATGATAAAAGACAAGATAGATGAGGTAAAGTTTCCCGTTTCTGTTTTTGAGGTAGAGATCTACAACATAGAAAACAACCTTTTCCCCGGTGGAACTATAACTGGTACCATACCCTTTATGCATACGGGTGATCTTCAGAAGGCTGGCGAGCTGGACCAGCTTGTTTTGGATGCTCTCAAAAGCCTATGAAAAGCATAGTGAAGTTTGAAAACCTGCGCCTTAACATAAACGGAAGGGAGATTTTAAAGGGTATAAGCTTTGAGGTTTATGAGGGTGAAATATTTACCATATTGGGTGGTAGCGGAAGTGGAAAAACTACAATTACCAAGTGCTTGGTGGGTCTATACAAGCCTACCTCCGGTAAGGTGGAGGTTTTTGGAGAGGATGTGTCTAAGTTAAGCCAGTTGGAGCTTGATAGATTAAGGAAGGATATAGGCTATGTTTTTCAAAGTGCGGCACTTTTTGACAGTTTAAGAGTTTGGGAGAATGTGGCCTTCTACTACTTGGAGCATGAAAATATTGAGGAAGAAAGGCTTAGGGAGATGGCCAAAAGATACCTAAGCATGGTGGGCCTTTCGGAAGAACACCTTGACTTGTACCCCTCCGAGCTCTCGGGAGGTATGAGAAAGAGAGTGGGCATAGCAAGGGCCATAGCCACAGAACCCAAACTTATAATCTACGATGAGCCCACATCGGGCCTGGATCCTATAACAAGCAGGCTGATAGATGAGCTCATCGTTAGCCTTAGGGATAAGACAAATTCTACAGCCATTGTGGTTTCCCACGACCTTGTGTCCGCCTTTTCCATATCGGACCGCATACTTATACTGAGGGAGGGTGAGCTCGTTCAGATAGGGACAAGGGAAGAGATACTAAACTCTGATATACCCTTTGTGAGAGAGTTTATAAAGAAGGGGTTGGGGGACCTTCAGGCAGTCAAGAGTGGATAGCCAAACTGCCTCCTCATCACAGGATAGTTGTTTACCACACCTTTGGAGAAGAGAAATTGGAATAGGTGGTTGCTGCCTATGTAAAAGGACACGGCCGATGCGGTCAGATAAAGCTCCCACATCCTAAAAAACTCTTCACCGTACCTTTCTACCACCCACTCCCTCGCTTTATAAAATCTCCTTTTCCATTCTCTGAAGGTAAAGTAGTAGTGCAACCTCCAATCGTCTATGTCTATAAGGTTAAAGCCAAGACTATTTATAGACCTAAGAACCTCCTCTATGGATGGTAAGTAGCCTCCCGGGAAGATGTACTTCCTTATCCACCTGCTTTGGCTTGATGGATGAACCTTTCCTATGGTGTGTAGTAAAAAGATGCCACCCTCTTCTATAACCTGGCTAACCACTTCAAAAAACCTTCTATGCCTCCCCTTCCCCACATGTTCAAACATACCCACAGAAACCACCTTGTTGAACCTTCTTCTTAGCTTTTGAAGGTCCTCGTAATGCATGAGATATACCTCTACCCTTCCCTCCAAGCCAAGCTCCTTTATCTTCTGCTTTACATAATCGTACTGATTTTTGGATAGGGTTATTCCTACAGGGCTTAGGTTATAAAGGGAAGCGCTTTCAAGGATAATAGAGCCCCAACCACAGCCTATATCCAAAAGTCTATCACCCTCCCTTAGCTGTAGTTTTTCGTATATTATCCTTCTCTTTTCCCTCTGGGCTTCTTCTAAGGATATATCAGGCTCGTAGAAAAAGGCGCAAGAGTATGTCATAGATTCATCAAGCCAGAGCTTATAAAAGTCGTTGCCAAGGTCGTAGTGCCTCCTTACTTCTTTGCTCTCCAAGCCCTTTATTAGCCTTAGCCCCCTTAGAAAAAGCCTGAGCAAGTATGAGAAAGCCTCCTTTAGGCTTTTCCTTTCCTTAGAAGCCAAATACTCCATGCAAGCCCTTAAAACCTTCTCCAGATCACCTTCCACGATTACATCACCCCTCATGTAGGCTTCACAAAAACCCATCTCTGCATCCCTGAGTATATCTTTTATAGCTTCCTCCCTTGTAATCCTTATCCTATTCTTTCCCTGCCCGTAGCATACACCGTTGGGAAGCTCCACCGTCAACCCCTCTTCCAGCCTTTTGCTTATATGCTCTACGATTTCTTTTACCATCTTTAACCCTCCTCTTAATTTTTTATATTATTCCTATGAAAAACACGCTGGATGAGAAATTGTCTTTTGCTAGATGCGTCATGCTTTTGTCTCAGATCCATTGTGTAATAGTAGGTAGCGCGGGCATCCTTGCCTGCGCCTTTTGTTTAAATCTTCTCACACAGGCAGGGATGCCTGTGCTACTTCTCGCATAAAGCGTTTATAGTATATTCCTATGAAAAGGATTTCAAGCTACCTTGTACATTCAAGCAAAAAGCCAGAGGTTTACCTTGTGAGGTTTTTAAAAAAGCTCCTTGGAGTTTTTCTAAAGAGAGAAAAGCTTTGCCATATGGCCCTTGCGGGCGGCAAAACCCCAATAGAATTGTACAGAAAGCTTTCCAAGGAAAACCTTCCATGGCATAAAGTTAAGTTCTACCTTGGCGATGAGCGATACGTTCCTTTGGCTTCAGCTCTTAGCAATTATAAGGTGATAAGGGAGTCTTTGGGCGATAGGGCAAGGGTGGTCTTTTTTAAAACAGAGATGCCGCCGGAGGAGTGTGCCATAGATTATAGCTTTCAGCTGCCCGAGAGGTTGCACATTGCCCTACTTGGGGTTGGATCCGATGGGCATACGGCCTCCCTTTTCCCCTCCACCGAGTGCAAGGAAGTTAGCCCAAAGGTTTGCATAAGCCAAGACCCTGAGGGGATTTTAAGGCTTTCTTTAAAGGAGGACTATTTAAAGAGCTCTTGCGTGGTTATCTTTTTCCTAAAGGGTGAGGAGAAAAGAAGGGCACTTGAGGCTATGTTAAAGGGTGAAAATATTCCAGCGGGCAGGGTAAAGGGCGTGCTTGGAACTTACATATTCACGGACCTTTTATAATTTTCCTATGGAAGTTAGCATATTGGTGGTTGACGATGAGAGGTCTATAAGGGATACCTTAAAGGTTATACTTGAGGAGGAGGGCTATAGGGTTTTTACCACCGATAGCATAAAGGGGATGAAAAATTACATAGAAAGACAATACTTTCATTGTGTTCTGTTGGACCTTTGGCTTCCTGACGGAAACGGCCTTGAATACATAACCTATCTTAAAGAAAACCTTCCGGGGTCTGCCATCATAGTAATAACGGGCCATGGGAAAAGTGAGCATGCCGTAAGGGCTATAAAGGAGGGGGCTTACGACTTTCTTGAAAAGCCCTTTTCTATGGACAGGCTCTTGATAACGGTGGATAGAGCTCTAAAGGAGACCATAAGGCAGAGGAAGGATTTGGAGGAAAGGGACCAGCTTATTGGAGAGAGCAAGGCAATGCTGCAGGTAAAAGACCTTATAGTCAAGGTGGCAAAAACGGATGCCAACGTCCTTGTAATAGGGGAAAGCGGCACAGGCAAGGAGCTTGTGGCAAGGAACATACATGCCCTTTCCAACAGGGCTGGAGGTCCCTTTGTGGATATCAACTGCGCCGGCCTGCCCGAAGATTTGGTGGAAGCGGAGCTTTTTGGCTATGAGAAGGGAGCCTTTACCTCCGCAACCCAGAGGAAGCTGGGCAAGATTGAGCTTGCCCATGGCGGCACCCTTTTCCTTGATGAAATATCGGAGCTGAGTCCAAGGGCTCAAGCCAAGCTCTTAAGGGTCTTAGAAACGAAGGAGCTTACAAGGCTTGGAGGCACGCAGGTTATAAAGTCTGACTTTAGGCTCATATGCGCCTCCAACAAGGACCTCTTGCAAGAGGTAAAAGAGGGTAGGTTTAGAGAAGACCTTTATCATCGCATATCTACCTTTTTGATAAACATTCCACCCCTTAGAGAGAGGGGAGAGGATATACTGCTTCTGGCGGAGCATTTTTTGAGCCTTTATCTGAAGAAGTACGGGAAGGGGGAAAAGTACCTAAGCCAAGAGGCAAAAAGGCTTTTGCTTTCCTATCCATGGAAGGGCAATGTAAGGGAGTTGAAAAACCTAATGGAGAGGCTTGCCCTCCTTCATGAGGGAGCTCAGATAACAGAAAAAGACCTTCGCCATCTTACCGGCTTCCAGCATACGGCAGAAGATATAAACCGCCTACTTTTTGAAAAGGACCTAAAAAGGGCAAAGCAAGAGTTTGAAAGGATCTTTATAGAAAGGAAGCTCAGGGAATATAATTATGACCTCAAGAGAACTGCAGAGGCCATAGGCATAGACCTTTCTAACCTTTACAGGAAGATAAGGCAGTATGAGATAGAAGTGGAAAGCCCGTAGGAGTATAATAGATATATGGAGATATTAGAAGGTTATACCTTTGATGACCTTTTGTTGGTTCCCCAGTATTCGGAAGTGTTGCCCCATGAGGTAGATGTGTCCACTTGGCTTACAAAGAAGATAAAGCTAAACATCCCCATCGTATCTGCGGCCATGGATACGGTTACAGAGGCACGCCTTGCCATAGCCTTGGCGCGGGAAGGGGGCATTGGCATTATCCATAGAAATCTGTCCATTGAAGAACAGGCCAAAGAGGTGGAAAAGGTTAAAAAGTCCGAGAGTGGAATGATAATAAACCCAGTTACCGTTAAGCCCGATAACACGGTGAAGGAAGCCCTTGAGATAATGGAAAGGTTCAAGATCTCCGGTGTCCCCGTGGTAAGCGATGGCAACAGGCTTGTGGGCATCCTCACCAACAGAGACCTAAGGTTTATAAAGCCCACCGATTATCACAAGCCCGTCTCCCTTTTTATGACCTCTCAAAACCTCATAGTGGCAAGGGAGATGGTCACCCTTGAGGAGGCAGAAGAAATCCTCCAAAGGCACAAGATAGAAAAGCTTCCCATAGTGGACCAAGAGGGAAAGCTTGTGGGCCTTATAACCATAAAGGACATAACAAAAAGGAAAAAGTATCCCAACGCTTGCAAGGATGAGCTGGGTAGGCTAAGGGTGGGGGCGGCTGTGGGCACAGGACCCGATACAAAGGACAGGGTTGCCGCCCTTGTATCCGTTGGCGTTGATGTTATAGCGGTAGATACTGCCCATGGCCATTCCAAAAGGGTTTTGGAAACCGTTGAGTACATAAAATCCCACTATCCAGACCTTCAGGTGATAGCGGGGAATGTGGCCACGGCGGAGGCCACCCTTGACCTTATAAAGGCTGGAGCGGACGCAGTCAAGGTAGGTGTGGGACCGGGATCCATATGTACAACGCGCATAGTGGCGGGGGTGGGCGTTCCCCAATTGACTGTCATAAGATGGGCTTACCAAGCGGCAAAGGATTACAACGTGCCCATCATAGCAGACGGTGGCATAAAGTACTCAGGAGATATAGTAAAAGCCCTTGCCATGGGAGCAAGCTCTGTGATGTTGGGCAACCTTTTGGCGGGCACAGAAGAATCTCCCGGCGAGACGGTCTATTATCAGGGTAGGGCATATAAGGTTTACAGGGGCATGGGCTCTTTGGGGGCTATGATGAGCAGGAGGAGTGCCGACAGGTATGGGCAGGAAAAGATGGAAAAGTTCGTACCAGAAGGTATAGAAGGTAGGGTACCCTACAGGGGAAGGCTAAGCGATGTGATCTACCAGCTTGTGGGTGGCTTAAGGTCTGGCATGGGCTATGTGGGAGCCAAAAACTTACAGGAGCTTCGCCAAAAGGCCAAGTTTGTAAAGATCACATGGGCTGGCTACAGAGAATCCCATGTGCACGATGTACAAATCACAAAAGAGGCACCAAATTATTGGGTGGAGTAGCAAGCCCACAAAACCCGCTTACCTTATAAAACTTCTTGCGCTATTAATTCTCCTTTAGAAAGCCTAGAGGCAGCCCTTTACGGTCGCCCGAAAAAAGGGCAGGGACAAACCTTGCTCCTAAATTGAGAAATTTCTCGGTTTATGTTAAACAGGCAGACAAAAAGTTTCCTATCACGCAAGAGGTCTATAGTTTAAATTTATCAAGGGTAGCACAAGCATCCTTGCCTGTGTGTTTAAACCGTAAAAGTTGCCCTTGACTTGTTTGCTTACGCAGACAGAAATGTTTATGCTACATAGTGGTTTTGATGCAAAAATAAAGAATTTCATGGTAGGGATGACACGCCAATTTGTTCCCTTACAAATTATGATTAAGATTTTATGTAAGGATAGCTTCACCGATTACCTATTAAAATAAAAGAGTGGTTTAAAAGGCGCCCTACAAAAGACAAATTTCTCAGCCGGTATTTATGAGTATAATAAGAATGGATGGCCAAAAGGTTGGTGGTTTTGTCTTCCAGCGAGCTTATCCTTTCTTTCCTTATAAAAGGAGATAGTGTGTACAAAATAAGCGCGGAGGAAAGGGGTGTCAGAAGATATACAAACACCATATTTAAGGGGAAGGTAAAAAGGCTCGCAAAGGGTATGGATGGTGTTTTTGTGGATGTGGGTATAGGAAGGGATGCCTTTCTTCCTCTGAAAGGTGAAAGCTACCGAGTTGGAGAAAGCCTTATAGTTCAGATGGTGAGGGAGGCAGAGGAAGAAAAGGGAGCAAAGCTGACCACCAACATAAAACTGGTAGGAAAGTATCTTGTGTATTTCCCCAGAGGCAAGGATGTAAAGTGCTCCAGTAAAATACAGTCGGAAGAAAGGAATAGGCTCTGTAGTTTATTGGAAAAGGATTTAAAAGAAGAAGGTGTGATTTTAAGAAGCGGGGCGGTAAAGGCCACATACCAACAAATAAAAGAAGAGCTTGAAAAGTTGAGAGGTTTGTGGCAACAGATAGAAAGGCGGGCCAAGGTCTTAAAAAAAACCCAACCCATACTGGAAGAATATCCATCTTACATAAGGCTAATAAGAGACCATTGGCAGGATATGGAGGAAATAATATCGGACAATCCCCTAATATGGAATCACATAGCTTCATTCCTTGAGGATTTTGAGCCAGAACTCCTCAAGAAAAATCTTTACATAAAGGACCCGACTGCCTACATGCATAAGTACAAACTTCAGGAAAGCCTCAGGAGTGTGCTCAATAAGGTGGTCTGGCTAAAGGGGGGCGGCTATATATCTATAGAGGAAACGGAAGCCTTTACAATAATAGATGTAAACAGTGGAGACCCTATAGGTTCCTGCCATGAAGAAAATGCCCTAAGAACCAACCTTGAAGCGGTGAAGGAGATAGCAAAGCAGATCATGCTTAGGGACATAGGTGGTATAATTCTTATAGATTTTATTGATATGAAAAAGCAAGAAAACAAGGATCTTGTAATTAAGAGTATGCAACAAGCCCTTGAAGAGGAGGCATGCAACATCAACATATATGGTTTTACAAAGCTGGGCATATTGGAGATGTCAAGGAAAAAAGCTGGTAGGAGTGTTAGTAAGCTGCTCACAGAAGCTTGCCCCTATTGTTCTGGTAAGGGCTACATAAAGAGTTCTCCCTTCTTTCTCTTTGAATTGGAGAAGGAAATAGGAGATCATGCCCACAAGACCTTGAAAGTTCAAGTCCATCCCATAAGATACGAAAAGGTGAAAAAAACCTTGCAGTTGAGGGGATATTCTAATGTGCAGGTAGAGGAAAGCCATTATGTTGGTGTAAATAGCTTTAACATAAGCCATGAGTAAAAGGATTGTATTCTTATTGCTTCTTTTGGTGGTAGGTTGCGCCAAGATTACGGAGGAAAAAAGGGCTAAGATTGCCCTTGATACCTACTCACAAGGCATGGCCGCCTATTCAAGGAAGGATTATGGCGAAGCCATAAGCAAGCTATCGGAGGCTCTAAAATACCTTGAAAACCTAAGCCCGCAAGAGATAAAGTCTGCCAAATATACCATAGCGGAGGGCTATTATCTTAGAAAGGATTACATAAACGCCATAGTGTATTTGGAAGACCTCATCTTCTACTATCCAGAAAGCCCAGAGGTAGAAAAGGCTTATTTTATGTTGGTAGATAGCTATATGAAGGTGGCACCGGACGCATACAGGGACCAAAGCTATACGATAAAAGCCATAGATAAGGCAAAGGAATTCCTTACCAAATATCCAAAAAGCCCTTATGCAGACAGGGTAGTAGCCTTAATAGATGATGCCCAAAGCAAACTGGCAAAGCACGAGTACCTCATAGGAAGATTTTATGAGGACTTTGGATATTACTATTCTGCATCCCTTAGATACAAAAACCTTTTGATAAACTATCCAGAACAAATATCCGAGGCTGAAGTTCTATACAGATACATAAAATCTCTTCTTCTGGTGAAAAAACAGGCAAGGAAACAAGAGGATAAGTACAGAAGATGGATAGAAGAGGCACAAAAGGAGTTAAAAGATGTTAAATCTCAAGAGGATAAGAAGGCTATACAAAACAGAGTAGCCTTTTTAGAAAATGAAATAGAAAGGTGGAAAAAACTTGCAGAAGACAGCAGGCAGGAAGGTTTAAAGCTCATGGAAAAGTATAAGGAAGTATATGGAGAAAATGTTTACTATAAAAAATTGAAGGAGTATGCAAGACAATAAGGAATTATTGAAAACTTTAAAGGATCTTCTTGGGGATAAGAAGGCAGAAGATATAGTTGTGCTGGATGTTTCAAAGCATACAAACATAGCCAACTATTTTGTTATAGCTACAGCCAACTCTTCGGTGCACGCCAAGGCTCTTCTAAAATACATCTTGGAAGAGCTTGAAAAGAAGAACATAAAACCAGATCATGTGGAAGGTGCGGAGGAAGGAGCTTGGATCCTTATTGATTTTATTGATATAATAGTCCATATCTTTCTCAAGGAATGGAGGGAATACTATGATCTTGAATGGCTTTACTCAACGGCGGAGAGGTTAGAGCTATGAACCTGATAAAAATATTACTGGCCCTTTCCTTGGTTGTGCTCTTCCTTTTATTTATAGCCCAGAACGCCGGATATGTGGAGATAAGTTTTTTCCATACGGCTTACAAGCTGCCTCTTTTTGTGCTCCTGCTCCTTTCCTTTAGCCTCGGCTTTTTCATACCTTCCCTTTACTTTATCTTTAAGGAGGTTGGCTTAAGGAGAAGGTTAAAGGGTGTAGACCAAGGTTTAAAGGAGTTATCAAGGGGTTATATCAACAGGGCGGAGCACCTTCTTGAAGGTCCTGCCAAATCCCTTCAAGGCATAAAAAGCATACTTGCAAAGCTTATGATAGAACAAGGGAGGATGGAGGAGGCAAAGACCCTTGACCCATCTTTGGTATGTCAGGCACTTTTAAAAGAAGAAAAATTTCAAGAGGCAGAAGAGGAGTTAAAAAAGGTTTTGTCTCAAGATGGAGAGAACCTTAAAGCCATAAAAAGCCTAAGAGACCTATATTCTTTACAAGATAGATGGCAGGAGGCGCTTGAATACCAAGATAAGGTGCTTGATCTTTGCGAAAGGTGGGAAAAGGAAAAGCAAAAAAGAATAAAAGCAGAAATTATGGCTATGCTTTACCAAAAGGAAAAGGAAGAAAAGTTTATAGAAAAAGCTATTGATCTTTATACAACGCCCTTTGTATATGCAATTTACATAAAATATTTGCTTTCAAAGGATAGAACGAAAGATGCAAGGAAACAATGGGATAAAGTATTATCTTTAAACTATCAAGAAGATGTTTTATGGAACCTTTTGGAAGATCAAGCCACACTTACCAAGCTGTTGGACATATTGGAATCTAAGAAGGATATGATCTCGCCAGATGCTCTTGCTGTGGTTTACATAAAGCTAAACCTTCTCAGCAAGGCAAAGGAATTGGAGGAAAGCTTGTCCTATCCAATAAAAGCCCTTTTGTACAGCGCCCTTTCCCACAAAGAGCAGGATAAGTATTGCTTAACAAGTGTAAAGGATCTGCTAAGACCCTTTGTATGTAGTTGTGGGAAAGCTTACAATATTTACTATCCCTTATGTTCCGGGTGCTTAACCTGGGGAGAAATAAAAATAAGGAGGGCTTTTCATGCTGGTAGATATTGAAAGAAAGGTTGTAAAACTAAAGGTAGTTTATTATGGGCCAGCCCAGTCCGGTAAAACCACAAACCTTGAAAAGCTTTCAGAGATGGAAGGCTTGGACCTTGTCAAGCTTGACACTCAAGGGGAAAGAACCTTGGTCTTTGACTTTACCACCAGGAAGGTAAAAGTAGGTGACATAACCCTGTCCTTTGCCTTGTACACCGTCCCTGGGCAGGATATATATAAAGATATAAGGCTTACCGTGCTTAGAGGTGTGGATGGCTTGGTTTTTGTGGCAGATTCTCAAAGGGAAAGGCTATCAGATAATGTAAATTTTTATAACCTTCTTAAGGCTGACCTTTCACGCATTGGGAAAAGCCTAAAGGATGTGCCCTTAGTTATACAGTATAACAAAATGGACTTGCCAAATGTCTTGAGCTATAAGGAGTTAGAAAAACATATAAATATTGATAATTATCCTTCTATATGTGCCAGCGCCATAGGAGGAGAAGGTGTTTTGGAAACTATTAAGATGCTTGAAGACCATCTTATATCAAAAATGGAGAAGATTTTGCTATGATATAGAAAATAGGGGGACCCATGTTTTGGATGCCTAACGGTGAAACAAAGCCCATAGAGCTAACAATTGTCTACTACGGAATATCCCAATCGGGAAAAACCACAAACCTTAAAAAGCTTCATGAAATGGGAGAGTTGGACGATTTTATAAAGATAACAGTAGCAGATAAATGGCAGGGGGGAGATAAGAAAAGAAGAATATGCGTTGACTTTGCCACCAAAAACATAACCTTAGACGACTATACCATTTCACTTACTCTCTACGCATACCCCGCACAAAGTGGCTACGGAGTTAAAACCCTTAGAAAAGTTGATGGGATAGTTTTTGTCGTAGATTCTCAAAGAAAAAAGCTTGCTGAGAATATAAAGCTCTATAACCGTCTAAAAGAGGATCTCTTGTATATTGGTAAAAGGTTTGAGGATGTACCCTTGTTCCTTCAATTTGAAAAAACAGACTCTCCAAATCCTATTTTAGAAAGTTATCTTAAGGATCCTACTTTAGAAAATAGTCTTGAGGATGTGTCTTTGGTTTTTCAATATAACAAAATGGATTATGCAGACGCCGTTAGTTATGAAGAGTTGGAAAAAGCTATAAACCCTTATGGGTACCCATCCATGCCCGCAATAGCTACAAGAGGAGAGGGTGTTTTGGAAACCTTCAGAATTCTTGAGAGCATACTCATATCAAAAATAAGGGGGGCTTTGTTATGATATCGGGCTACTTATCATCCCGGCAGGCTCTGGTTGATCTTTTAAATGGCTGCCTTTTTAGCAAGGTGGGGGTGTTAAATATATTCCTTGGTGTAAATACTGTATCCCTTTATGTTGATAAAGGTTTAATAAAAGGCTTTAAGCTTGGTGCGGGAGAAGATGTACAAAATGTAAATAAAAGATCTATGCTTCTTTACCATCTTTCTGAATTGATGGAAAATCCAGAAGCTTTTTTTACCTTCATAGAAGGCATCACAGAAAAGATGGTGGAGCTTGAAGAGCCTATGCCGGCGGAAGAATTGGTTTTGCAGCTTCAACTGGTCCATAAGGAATTGAAGACCCTTATGGATAGGGTTGTGACGCCTTTGGCAGTTGTGAAGGTATTAAAAGGCTTTGAAAGGAGCGATTTTTATGATGGAAAAAGTGTATATTACATACTTATGTCTTCACCAGGCAGTTTGGTTGAAGAAATAAGAAATATTAGCTCTCTTTTCTCCAAGGGGTATTTGGATATTAACCAGTTTCAAAGTCCAGAAGCTTTGAGGGAAGACCTTGAAATTGACTACCTTATGAAGAATATAGAAACTGAAAGGATAAATCTTATAACACTTTTGGAAAATTTTCAGCTTAGTAAGTTCACCGGGATAATGAGGATTACTGGGGGCGACTTTGAGTTTGAATTGTGCTATAAAAGAGGTCAGCCCCTTGCAGTTTATCCATATACTCCAGAAATATTTGATTTTTTACTCAATCCTAAGAGCCGATCCCTTTTGAGCGTAATAAGGCTTGGTAGCAGTATGATTGATCTGCTCATGCTTAAACATGCTGAAAACAGGGTTGTATGCGGCTTGCCCGCCTCTTTCATGGAGATTGGAAAGATGCTAATGGCAATGAGTGTGGAAGGCAGGACAGGTATCATAACCGTCTATTCTGGAAGCTCCAAAAGCCATATTTTGTACAAAAAGGGTATGCTTTTGAGCATTGTTCAAGAGGATGGAGAAGCTATAAAGGTTATCAGTAAGATATCCTTTGAAAAGGCTAATTGGGTTGATGTAATCTTCTACCAACCTATGGAAAATATAAAGGATGTGGTTCACCTGTTTTTGCTCGATGTTATATACGGTATACTTTTGAGGCATGCAAGCCACCTTAATCATATGGTGCTCTCTCAACTGTCTTCCTCTGAGGTGCTAAAATACCAAGAAGGTGCCATTCTATACAGAAGGCGGCCAAGGGGGAATGAAGGAGAAGCCTTTGGCTTTTTGCAATTTCTATTGGATTTAAGCTATAATATGCTTGGACAGGATAGATTTGAGCAAGAGCTGGAGGTGGCCCTTCAACCTTATAGGGATATACTGAAGGTTCTTAGGGTGGAAGATTATATAAAGCTACCGGAGGCATGAGGGTTTTGCTTGTTGAAGATGATCAATCTTTGGGTCAACTACTCAAAGATGGCCTAAGCCACGAAGGCTTCCAAGTAGAATGGGTAAAGGATGGTTATAGCGCGGTGAAAAAGATCATGGAGGAAGATTATCAGCTTGTTGTTTTGGATGTTATGCTGCCTAAGATGGATGGTCTAACGGTTTGTAAAAAGATAAGGGAAACAAAGGATATTCCGATAATCATGCTTACTGCCAAAGCTCAGATTGAGGATAAGGTGGAGGGCCTTTCGGCGGGCGCAGACGATTACATAACCAAGCCCTTCTCTTTTAAAGAGCTTATAGCAAGGATAAGGGCTGTGTTAAGAAGGTACAAGAAGGATGGTCCAGATGTACTTAAGGTTGGTGATCTAGAGTTGAGGCTGAGATCTCTTGAGGTTTATTATAAGGGTAATAAGATACATACCACGCAGAAAGAGTTTAACCTTTTGAAGCTTCTTATGGAAAGGGCTGGCTCTGCCGTTAGCAGGGATGAGATATACGCAAAGATTTGGGGGGGTTATTATTCTCACGGTGAAGGCTCCAATGTGGTAGATGTTTATGTAAAAAACCTAAGAAACAAGTTGGGAGATAAGGATTACAAGCTTATAAAAACCATAAGAGGATATGGTTATATGCTAAACTTAGAGGAAAATGTCAGTTAGGCTAAAAGCCTTAATCCTTTTCTTTAGTCTTTATGTAAGCAGCGTCTTTTTACTTTCCTTTCTTAGCCTTTTGGTCATAAGAAGCAGCCTTTATGAATATACGCTTAATTACATGGAATATCAGGTAAATCCCTTGATAGATTTTTACAAAAAGTATTACAAAAACCCCGATTTCTATGCCAAGCTTCTTGCAGAAGATATAGTCTCATGGGAGATAACCAGCATTTTGGTGAATAATGAGGGGAAGGTTATAAACAAGGAGAGTTTTCTGGAAGGGGATATGCCAGAGGTAGAAGAGAAAGAGATAAGGCAGATGTTAAAGGGAAAGAAGGGTGTGGGAAAGGAGTATGCCTTTATAGTTAAAGAAGTTGGGCATTATGAGCTCATCATACTGGGAAAGCTGGAAGGTATAAGAAAGATAGAGAAGAGGATATTACTTTTTACGGGGGTTTTGGTTTTACTTATATCCCTTCCTGCATCTTTGCTTGCAGTCTTTTTGATAAAAAGGCTCCTTGAACCCCTATCTTACCTCAGAGAAATATCAGAGCTCATATACAAGGGCCAGCTGGATATAGAGATAAGGGTGAGTGGAAGGAAGGATGAGTTTGGGCTTTTGGAGGAAGCGTATGCCAATATGGTGGATAGGTTAAAAAGCATTATTTTGTGGCAGAGGGAGTTTATAAGGAACATAACCCATGCCCTAAAGACCCCCCTGGCCTATATAAAGGGACAGATGGAGCTTTTACAGATGGGCGCCTATAAGGAGGAAAAGCTAAGAGAAATATACTCCAGAGTACAGGCTCAATCGGAAAAGATGGAAAGACTTATAACCCAGCTTGCTACCATAATGAGGCTTGAATCTCAAATGCCTTTAAAGATGGAAAGGGTAAGCATAAACCAGCTTTTTGCAGAGATGGAAGAAGAGTATGAGTTTATCAAGGAAGAAAGGAGGTTCTATGTGAAATACCTTGAAGAGGACAAAGAGATAGAAGTGGATAAGGAATACTTTAAGCTGGCTTTGAGAAACCTTATAGAAAATGCTTACAAGTATTCGGAAAAGGGTGCAAGAATAAGCCTTTATTTCAAAGATGGCTGTATAGTGGTTGAGGATGAAGGCATAGGCATGGAGCATACAGAAAGAGCCGGTGAGCTCTTTTATAGGGAGGCCACAGACAAAGAAGGCACAGGCCTTGGGTTATACATAGTCAAGCTTATAGCCCAAAAAAGTGGTATGAGCATGAATATAGAGAGTAAAAAGGGCCTTGGCACAAAGGTAAGTCTATGTTATAATTTTAAATTATGAGAAAATTAACTTTTCTTATAGCCCTTGTTTTGGCTTTTATAGCTTCTTGCAAAAAACAGCATGAGTTCTATGGTCATATCTTTGACCAGCCGGCTTACAACTTTGAGCTAACAGACCATAACGGAAAAAGGGTAAGGCTTTCCGACTATACAGGCCAAGGTAAGATAGTGCTCATATTCTTTGGCTATACCCATTGTCCCGATGTGTGTCCAGCTGCTCTTGAGACGATGGCAAAGACGATGAAATATCTAAAACCTGAGGAAGCCAAAAGGGTACAGGTGCTCTTTATAAGCGTGGACCCAGAAAGGGACACGGAAGAAACATTAAAGGGCTACGTGCCCTATTTTAATCCCACCTTTATAGGACTAAGGGGCTCTGAGGAAGAGATAAGAAAGGTGGCAAAAGAGTACAAGGCTTATTACAGAAAGGTAGAGGGTCAATCTGCCGGCGGCTACCTAATAGACCATACGGCCACCATATACTTGATCACCCCAGATAACAAAATAAAGCTTCTTTACACACCTTCCAAGCAAGATCCACAAAAAATGGCGGAGGACATAAGATTTCTTCTGAAAGGCTAATAAGGGAGGTATTTCAAAGGAACGGCTTTAGCCTGCATGAAGACCAGATCAGAAGCTTTGATACATACTTAAGAGAGCTAAAAAGGTGGAACAAGGTCCATAACCTAACAGCCTTAAAGGAGGATAAAGAGATTGTTATAAGGCATTTCCTTGACTCTTTAAGTGTGAGCCTTTGCTTGGAGGGAAGGGGCATAAAGGTTGATGGGCTTTCTTTATGTGATGTGGGTAGTGGTGCAGGCTTCCCCGGCGTGCCGCTAAAGATATACTATGGAGATAGAATAGACCTAACCCTTGTGGAGTCTGTTGCGAAAAAATGTGCCTTCCTTGAGTATGTAAAGGTAAAGTTGGGCTTATCTTATAGGGTAGTATGTAAAGAGGCGCAGAGGGTGGAGGAAAAGTTTGACCTTGTGGTGTGCAGAGCTTTGGGGAAGCTAAAGGATATACTGCCCATCTTGGATAGGCTTTCAAGTAGATACATACTCATAATGAAGGGCTCCACCCCTCCGGAGGGTTATGATTACTGCAAAATAGACCTGCCGGACATAAAAAGCTATATCCTTTTCCTTGCAAAGACAAAGTAGCCCGTGTGTGCCACCATGCTGTCCTGTGGCCTTAGCCTCTCCGGGTTTATCTTATAGTACCTCTGAAGTATTTCCACCACCTCTATATCACAAAATAGGCCCTCCATGGCCCTTATCAAAGAGCTAACCTGGTTTACGGTAGGCAATATGCTTCCAATGGGGGCACCAACCTTTAGAACCTTCCAAACCTTTTCTATGTAGGGCAGTGGATCCTTTACATCCACAAAGGCTGCATCAAAAAACTCTCCCGGTAAGTCTGCAAGCATAAAGTCTACATTTTCAATCTTTACATTTTTACATAGCCCAAAGCTCTCCCAGTTTTTCTTTGCCAGCTTATAAAAGTCCTCCCTTATCTCATAGGCCCAAACCTCTTGGGCAAGCTGAGAAAAAACGGCCGTAGATGCACCGCTTCCTACGCCAAACTCAAGGAGCCTTTTGTCCTTTGAAAGGCCAAGCCTAAAGGCAATATAAAAGCTATCCTTAGGGTAAACTATCTGCGTTTTTCTTTTAAAGCCATAAAGTATGATGTCTTCAAGGGTTGGGACTAAGAGGCAAAAGCCCTTTACCACTTCACCAACCCTCTTGCCTATTATATCCTCAAACTTTATGGTTTTTCCTTTAAGGCTAAGGTTAAAATCCTTGCTAAGCAGCTTTACATACCTTTTTTCACCCTCTACAAGAAGTATGTAATCCCCTTCCTTAAAAGTCATCTTAGCTCCAGTATGGCCCTTCCAAGATTATAGGAAGCTATAGAGTATTTTAAGGCATATTCATAATCACCTACCCTGTAGTTTTCTCTTGCCACTTGGTAAAAAAGAAGCTGATAGGCAAAGAGTTGAGAGTATTTTTTAGAGTATTTTTGAGTCTCGTTAAGAAGGACAGAAGCTCTCCTTAACCTTTTGCTAACAACCACTTTATCCTTTCCAGAGCTCTCTGGAAATTTTATGTTTTCAAGGGCTTGTAATATTTTATCTGCAGACCTTAAAGCCTTCTCATCTTCTTTATTGCAGGCAAGGTTTATCAGAAACTCCGCTTCCCTCATAAGGTCATCATAGATCATATCTTCCTTCAAAGCCATATACCTTGCCTTGAGAAGAGAACAGTCAAGGGCAAAGGCGTTAAGAAAGGTAATGAAAATTATCAACCAAAACACAGGAATGTTATTATAATATAACTTCCACATGGTGCTTGGTATACTTATGGTAGAACTCTTCTTCCCAGAAAACGGCTCTCTTAAAGAAAAGAGGCATTTCATAAGGTCAATAAAGGATAAGGTGAGGTCTACTTTAAACGTATCTGTGGCTGAAGTAGATCATCAAGACCTTTGGCAAAGGGCAAGCCTTGCCTTTGTGTGCGTGGCGGGAGACAGGCCAATAGCAGAGGAGACCTTAGTAAAAACCAAAAAGCTCTTAGAAAGGTTTTACCCAGAATTCTTATTGGACCTTAAGATGGAGTTTTTAAACTTTTGAGATAAGTTCTCCAGCCTTTATTATTTGACTGTTGGAAACGACCATGTCTGCCCCTAAGGCTTTTGCAGACTCTATCAAAGATATATTTTTATGCCCGCAGTAGGCTATAACCTTTGCACCTTTTTCCTTTAGAGTCTTTATGATTTCTGGGGGATACTGCTCTACATTTATCAACACCACTTCCTCATCCTTATAATCCTCACCAACCCTAAGTTGGCATTGGTATAAGGAGTTTTTTATCCTGCTAAGGAGTAGAAGGTTTTTCTCCATAAGAAGCACTCTCATGTTTTAAGTCCTCCAAAGCTTTTATAAAGCTTCTTTTAAACTCCTCTTTAAACTTGTGAGACCAAAAGGCTATCTTTAAAGTATCACCCTCAAGCCTTGCCCACACCTTTCGGTGTACCGTGTAAAAGGCTACAATCATACCACCTACAACTAAGATGGAGCCAAGCCATATGATGGGGGTGCCCGGTTGTCTTGAGACTTGAAGCCCGCTAAAGTATTGAGGTTCAAAATCCACAAGGAAAAAGATATAAGGAAAGTCTTTGAGTTGTGTTAGCTGGGATTGGGCAAAGAGGGTGAGCTCTGGAGAGTATACAACTGGCACATCATAAGGCTTTCCATCCATTAGCACCTTTAGCACCATGGCAGGCTTTAACTCTCCCTGAAATCCCTTCTGTTCATCCTCAATGTTTAATGTAGATCTGTCTATGGAAAGAAGCATATCCTTAAACTCGGAGACCTTTCCAGCCCTCAGCTCCACTTCTCCAAGAAAAGCCCTTTGGGGATCCTTTGGTGCAAGGCTTTTGTCAAAGATGGCTATCTTTGCCCTTCCCGCCTCTCCAGTAAGACCGTAAGTAGCTTGAAATATCCTGTAGCTTCCAAAGTCAAAAGGAGAATTGACCGCCGTTGTGCCTTTTGCCGCTATCTTGCCATCCTTTATGATCCTTATATCGCTTTCAAAGCTTGCTATGGCATCTTTAAAGGGTGTTTCCTTTTTCTTGCCCTTCCTTTCAAACTCCTCCTCATAGCTAACTATCCTAAAATCCCCAAGCTCTATTTGAAAGGGGAGCTTTATAGTCTTTTCCTTGGCAGGAATGACAAGAGCATCGCTCTTTGAGCCCTCGGGTATTATCACGGCACCCCTTATGCCCCATATGGCGTCAATGAGAGCTCCCGCCATAATGACCAAAAGACCTATATGCACCACATAGACTCCAAGGCGTGAAAACTTACCCTTTTCTGCATAAAAATATGTTTTTCCTTCTTCCCTATCTATATAAACCTTAAAGCCCATACTGCCAAGAAACTTAGCTATCTTCTCCTCCGATGGGTTAACCTTTATGGATATAGCCTTTAGATGCCTTTCCATGTGATCGTCCAGCTTCTGAAATCTTTCCTTTGTGAAGGTTTGCACCCATACCCTTGGCAGCCTTTTAAAGGAACAGGCGGTGAGGTTTATGGCAAGGAGTACTATAAGCCCTATGTAGTACCAGGAGTGAAACACATCTGTTATCCAAAGCCTCCAAAGCCAATAGCCAAGGTCTGCACCAAACCTATCAAGATAAAACTCTATGGGCTGGTTTTGTTGCACATAGGTAGATCCCAACATGGAAAGTATGCCAAGGACTATCATGATAAAGATGGCAAGCCTAAGGTCTGCAAAAAAATCAAAGATAAAGGACCAAAGGCTCTTTCTCTTTGAATACTCCGCCTTGAGGTAGGCGTACACACCCAAAAGGTATGAGAACATGGAAAAGCTAAACAAAGCAAGGGATCCACCCAGCAGGGCAAAGTACACTACACCATGCTCCTGAATATGAAAAAGGCCAACTATTAAGACAAATGCAAGGAGAAGAAAGGAGATGACCAAAAGAGCGTACCCTTTAAAACCATAGGACGTGCTTAACATGGTAAAAAATATAATGCATTTGTATAGGATGGATGAGAAATTCAAGAGATCTCTTGAGTAGGAGACAACAGATCTTTTCCTTTTCATAGCTTTATAAAAGGTAGCACAGGCATCCCTGCCTGTGTAAAAAAATTAATCAAAAGGCGCGGGCATGGATGCCCACGCTACCTCTATGGTGCTTTAAATTACCTTAAACATGCCGAGCAGAAATTCTCTCTTTGCCAAAAGGTTAACAAATCACTCAGCCTTTATTCTCCTTTAGGATTCTCTTCTCGTATATGAGGGCAAGAGTAAAGAGGGTGGTGAAGATTATTGGGCCTAAAAAGATGCCTACAAAGCCAAAGGCCAAAAGCCCGCCAACGATGGAGAAAAAGAGTACTATGTAAGGTATCCTTATGCCCATCTTCATTATGAGAGGTCTTATAAAGTTATCTATGGTGGATATGATAAGCATGCCATAAAGGAGCATAAAAAGGCCCATGTATAAGCCTTTTGACATGAAGGTATACAGGGCAACGGGAAACCATACAAAGCCAGAGCCAAAGGGAGGCACGAAGGAGCTTATGAAGGTGGCAAGGGCAAGCAGAAGGGCATAGTCTATACCCACAAGCTTGTATCCTACAAAGCCAACGGCAGCTTGAGCTAAACCTACGCCAATAGACCCATAAACGGTAGCTATAACTGTCTTGTATATGGTTAGGGAAACCTGTTCTATGTCCTCCTTGTGCATGGGAAGAAACCTCTCTGCAAACTTTACAAACCTTGGACCATCCCTTAGTATGAAGAAAAGGGTAAGAAGAAAGACAAAGGTTTTGAAGATAAAGGCACCTATGGCTGGCACAAGATGTGCCAGCATGTTTAGGCCCCTTTGGGCAAGGTCCCTAAGACTATTTACGGCAAAGTTTCTAAACTCCTCCGATTCTATGTAGGCTATAATCCTGTTTATATCCTCCTCCGAGAGGAATCTCTTTATGAAGTCGTTGTCTTTTAAGTGGTTTAATAGCTCCAAATAGGAATGGTTTTGGGTGAAATTTAAAAGCAGTTGAAAGATGTTTATGCTCTGTCTTATTGCCAAGGCTAAGACGAGGCTAAAAGGGATTACAACCACAACGAGCATAAGAAGGGTTAAAGTTAGGGCGGAAAGGGTATTTCCAAGCCTACGGGAAAGTTTTATGTGCACTGGATACAAAACTAAGGCAAATATAACAGCCCAGAGGATGGGTTTTAGGAAAGGTAAAAGCATAAGAAAAGCCAAAGCGGTAAAAAAGCCCGTCAAGGAAAGAAGAAAGTAGAAAAAGATTTTTTCTCTCATTTGGAATAAATTATAAGCTATGGAAGTTTGTCCTAAGTGCGGTGCTCTTCTTGAGGTTATAGAGTGTTGCGGTAGTGGTATATACAGGTGTGAGGCCTGTGGAGAGTATTACTTTTATGGTGAGCTTATAGAGTTTCAAAGGGGCTCTGAGGTGGCCTCTTTAAGAGCTCAAGGGCAACTTCAAGGGGAGGAAGACCCTCCACCACAGCCTTGTACACACCAACGCTGATGGGCGCGTAGATGTTTAAAGCCTTGGAAAGTTCATAAACAGCTTTGACTGTGTGAATGCCTTCCACCGTTTGGTTTAGCCTTTTTAAGGCTTCTTCTACAGAAAGCCCTTGACCAAGCAGGTAGCCAAAGCTTCTGTTCCTTGACTGGGTGGAGCTTGCCGTTAAGAAGAGGTCCCCCACACCAGAAAGCCCATAAAAGGTTTCCCTTTTGGCTCCAAGGGCAAGACCTATCCTTACCATCTCCGCAAGCCCCCTTGTGATAAGAGAGGCTCTTGCATTTTCTCCAAAGCCAAGGCCATCGGATATGCCACAGGCTATGGCTATAACGTTCTTTAAAGCACCTCCCAGCTCCACCCCTACAAGGTCTGTAGAAAGGTATACTCTAAAGCTTTCACTGCTCATCTCTTTCCTTACCCTCTCCATCTCCTTTAGCCCTTCGCCCGCCAAAACGAGGGCTGTGGGCAAACCCCTTGAAACCTCGCTGGCAAAGGAGGGACCAGAAAGACAAAAGACCTCAACCTCCGAATCTATCTCTAAAAGGATCTGTGAAACCCTTTTATTTGTCCCTATCTCAAGACCCTTTGAAGCAGATATAACCTTTTTACCCTTAAGGCTTTTTTCCCTAAGTACTTCCCTTACCACCTGAACAGGCAGCGCCAAGATTATGTAATCAGAAAAACTTAAAGCTTCCTCTAAATCAACGGTGGCCTTTATACCTTCTGCATTAAGGCCCTCCATGTAAGGATGTATTCCTCTGTTTAGTAGATCTACCGTTTGAGGGTTTTTGTCAAAGACCAAGACCTCATGTTTTAGCCTTCTTAGATAGAAAGCCAAGGCGCAGCCCCAGCGACCCCCACCAAGGACAGCAAATTTCATGAAGTTAAATTATAAGCTCTGCACCTGTATTAGAAAGGAAAAAACTTATAAACCTCTTGCGTGATAACATAAAGGCTCTTTTTCTTAAGGTAGCACAGGCATCCCTGCCTGTGTAAAAAAAAATTAATTAAAGACCGCGGGCAAGGATGCCCGCGCTACCTCTATGGTTGCTCAAAACAAAGAGATAGACCTTTGCCCCACCCCTACCTATCTTACAGAACAGAAACTAATCATGCAAGAAGTTTTTATAATATCCTTTAAAAACATAAGGAGGTGAAAGATGAAAAGGTGGTTAGTTTTAACAAGTTTGCTTTTGGGTATTTCCTTTTCACAGCAGGTAGTTATGAAAAAGCCACCCAAATCCCTTGACAAATACTATCCCCCTCAATCCTAAAGGATGGAATTCCTTTCCAATATGCATGCCATGAGCACAGCCTTTCATGGAATTACTTTAAACATAAACGAGGGCAAATGGGATAAGGCCCTTGAGTGGGTAAGCCAGCTAAAAAAGGCCTACGAGGAAAGCGCAAAGATGGTGCCCGAATAGAAAGATTACTATAAGCCTGCCTTGGCCGACAGTTTAGTAAAGGCGGTACAATCAAGGAACGCGGACGCAGTTATAAAGGCTTCAAGAGAGCTTGGCCAAACCTGCAACAAATGCCATCAGGATAATCAAGCGGTTGTGAAGCTATACTATCATTTTCCAAGGTATGACCACATAAAGCTTGAAGATCCGGTAGAACTACAAGAGTTGAAGGTAAAAGACTACATGAGGAAGCTATCTGATTCCATGAAATCCCTTAGGGTTTTCCTCGTTCAAGGTGATGTGGTAAAGGCAAAGGAGCACGGTGATAACTTCGTGGAAAGGGCAAAGCAGCTAAATACTATGTGTACCAAGTGCCACACCTCCAAAGCATCCACAGAGGCCCTTGCGGGCAAAGATTACCTTACGGCTCTTGATAATTTGCAAAAGGCCCTAAGCGCACCACAGATAAACAGGGACACGGTTTTCAAACACCTATCGGAAGTGGGCCAATATTGTTATAGATGTCATAACGTGCATCTTATACCCGTGCTTGTGCAAAATGCTCTAAAGTGAAGTATCCAAAAAGAGCATAAGCAGCAGCCCTACAAGAAAAGCCACGGTGGATTGAGTATGCTTTCCTTCGGCATAAGCCTCGGGGAAAACTTCCTTTGCAGTTATATAAACCATGGCACCACCGCCAAAGCCAAGGCCGAAGGCAAGCAGGTTTTTAAAGTGTTCAAAGAAAACAAAACCTAAAAGGGAAAAGAAGGCTTCCAAAAGACCGCTAAGAAAACCTACCCACAAGGGCATAAGCACCTTTCCGCTTATCACCATTAAGGGCAAGCTTACCACAAGACCCTCCGGTATATCCTGAAGGGCTATGGCTATGGCAGTCTCAAGGCCTTTATCTACAGAGTAGGCAGAGGCTATGCCTACGCTCAATCCCTCTGGTATGTTATGTATTATCACCGCAAAAACGATGAGGTAGAGCTTGTTTATCCTGTGTTGGGTCAAGCCTTCTTTGCCCTTTAGAGTATGCTCATGGGGTACTATGCCCTCTATAAAGGCCATGACTCCAAAGCCTACGATAATACCCAAGGCCACTTTTAAAAAGCCTCCTATCTCAATGCCCGGCAGTATAAGGCTGGTAAAGCTGGCTACAAGCATAACACCACCGGTGAAAGAAAGGGCAGGTCCTATGCTTATAAAAGACCTTTTAAAAAGTACGGCGAAAAGGCTTCCGAGGAAGGTACCAAAAAGGAGTAAAGAAGAAAGAGAAATTATGTTCATAGTAAGTCTGATACCTTAAAAAGGGAGAAAACCTTTATACCTTCCTTTTCTAAGCTTTCCCTCCCGCCCTCTTCCCTATCCACCACAGCGTAAATACATAGAACTTGATAGCCCTCTCTCTTGCAGGCTTGGACCGCCTTTGATGCAGAGGCACCGGTGGTTATAACATCCTCAAGAACAACCACTTTATCACCCGCCTTCAAAAGCCCTTCTATTTGCCTTCCTGTGCCATGAGCCTTTGGCTCCTTCCTTACCACAAAGGGCCTTATGGGACTGCCTTCCAAGTAAGAGATCATGGCCACAGCGTAGGCTATAGGGTCTGCACCGAGAGTAAGGCCGCCCACCCCGTCGGGCATTAACTCCTTTATGTTTTCATACAGTACTCTACCAAGTATGTAAAGGCTTTCTGGGTCAAAGGTTATCTGCTTTAGGTCTATGTAGTACTTGCTTAGCTTTCCAGAGGAGAGCTTAAATATGGGCTCAGAAGCCACCTTCAAAGCCCTTTCCTTTATTAACTCCCTTAAGACTTCCAGCTCAGGCATTGCCCTTTAGCTTTTCTTTGGCATACTCCATCAAGCCACCAGCCCTTAGGATTGCCATAAGGGTTTCTGGAAACTTGGTAGCTTGGTATTCTTTATTCTTTGTAAGGTTCCTTACCACACCCCTTTCCAAATCTACCTCTACTTCATCCCCCTGTTCTATCTCATCCACCGCCTGCGGAGCCTCCACTATGGGAAGCCCTATGTTTATAGCATTCCTAAAGAATATCCTTGCAAAGGATTTGGCAATGACTACGGGCACGCCCGCGTACTTTATGGCAATGGGGGCATGCTCTCTGGAGGAGCCAGACCCAAAGTTCCTACCAGCCACTATAATATCTCCCTCCTTGTGGTCCTTGGCAAAGTTTGGATGCTCTGAATCCTCCATCACATGCTGGGCAAGCTCGTAGGGGTCTGAAGTGTTTAGATATCTGGCAGGTATTATCTGGTCTGTATCCACATTATCTCCAAACTTCCAGACTTTGCCTTTTACAATCATAGGAAAATTATAAACAAGGTTTATACACATTGGGTGAGAAATCATATCTTAAGTTTGGGACAAGGCTTGCTCTTGCTTTTTTATTTGCGACTCAAAGAAGTAGCATAGGCATTCCTGCCTGTGTAAAAAAAATCAATCAAAAGACGCGGGCAAAGATGCCCGCGCTACCTACTATTACACAAAGGGTTTATCTCTCCCTCATCCCTTTAGCACAACCCTTATAATGCTATCTTCTCCTATCTCCCACCTTTTCTTTGTCCTCTGATCAAGCCTGCTCAAAGGTATATCCTTCTCCCCCAGCCTATCATAAAATACCTTGCCTTCCCTTGTGGCTATCATGAGCTCAACAGAATCCTTTATAGGAACTACATCCACAAGCCTTTCCTTTGAAGATCCGAGCACTTCCACACCCTTTGTTGCTCTGTTCCTTTGTGGCACCTCTTGAAGCGATATTTTCTTTATACCACCGTCCTCTGTTATTACCAACAGATATTCGGCGTCCCTCAAGGCTCTTATCCCTACCACCCTATCATCCTTTTCCAGCTTTATACCTTGAACGCCCTTTGAATTGACTGTGGAAGGAGGCACTTCTCCTACCGGAAACCTTAGCAATCTACCTCTATGGGTAAATAGAAGTACATCTCCTTCTTCTGGCGCTTGTACTACCTTAACTATCCTGTCCTCCTCCTCGGAGAACCTTATTATCTGCATGCCTTGCGCCCTGTATTCAAAATCCACAAGGGGAATCTTCTTCACATAACCCATCTGGGTTGCCAAAAGGATCCTTCCATCCACATGAGACCTTACAAAAGCTCCCACTATTTTCTCCTCTGCCTCTTTTAGCGACAAAAGGCTACCCCTTAGGGCTTGGGAGCCAGCTATCCAATAAACCCTTCCCTTGTGAGAAACCATAAAAAGACCGCTGGTAAAGGGTACATCAAGGATGTTTACCACCTCCTCGCCCTCTTCCATATCTTCTATTGGTAAAACCCTACCCTTTGCGTATACAACCACGGTAAGAGCACCCTCTTCTTGAGATTGGATCTGTTCCACGAGGGTTCTTCTGGGTGCGTTAAAGCTTTTGGCAAGTTCTTGGGTTTCTTCTATGAAGACCTTTATCCTTTCTTCCTCCTTTTCCACAAGCTTGGTGTAATACTCTATCTTCTCCTTCAATTCTTTTTCTTCTTCCTCCAGCTTTCCCCTTTCAAGGGATGTTAGCCTTTGAAGCTTCATATCCAAAACGGCGTTTGCCTGCGCTTGGGAGAGCTTATACTTACTTATAAGCCTTTCCCTCGCCTCTTGAATATCGGAGGAGCTTCTTATATCTTGTATAACCTCGTCAAGATGTTTAAGGGCTATTAAGAGCCCTTCCACTATGTGCAGCCTTTCCCTTGCCTTTGAAAGGAAAAACTTGGACCTTCTTAAGATCACTTCAAGCCTGTGAGCCATAAACTCCTGAAGCAGTGTTTTTATGCCTACAAGCTTGGGCTCTCCTCTTATTAGCACCACGAAGTTTATGGGAAAGTTTTTCCTAAGGGCGGTATGCTTGTAGAGCTTTTCCAATACCTTGCTACCTTCCGCATCCCGCTTTAGTTCTACCACTATCCTTATACCTTCCTTATCTGATTCATCCCTTATGTCGGATATTTCCTTTAGCTTGCCCTCCCTTGCAAGCTCTGCCATACGTTTTATAAGCTCTGCCTTGTTCACCTGATAAGGAAGCTCTGTGATCACTATCTGCTCCCTTCCGCCGGAAAGCTTTTCTATGTGAGCCTTTGCACGTATCTTTACCTGCCCCCTTCCCTTTTCATAAAAGTCTATTAACTCCTCATAGTTTTCCACTATGCCCCCCGTGGGAAAGTCGGGTCCCTTTATGTACTTCATTATCTCCTCTGTGCTTATATTGGGATTTTTGGCAAGCTCTATAAGTGCCTGACAAACCTCCCGCAGGTTGTGGGGTGGAATAGATGTGGCAAGGCCTACAGCTATACCGCTGCTTCCATTACACAAAAGGTTTGGAAATTTTGAAGGTAGTACAGAAGGCTCCACAGTGGAGCCATCAAAGTTGGGAACAAAGTCTACCGTATTCTTATCAATGTCCTCAAGGAGCTTTATGGCATACTTGGAAAGCTTTGCCTCCGTGTACCTCATAGCCGCCGGAGGATCTCCATCTACAGACCCAAAGTTCCCCTGACCTATCACAAGAGGATAATTCATGTTAAAGTCTTGGGCCATACGCACAAGGGCCTCATAGACCGCTTGGTCTCCGTGGGGATGGAAATGTCCAAGCACGGCGCCTACTATTCTGGCACTTTTCACAAAGGGCTTTTCTGGATACAAGCCCATATCGTACATGGCATAGAGAATCCTCCTTTGGACGGGCTTTAGACCATCCCTAACATCTGGGATAGCCCTGCCCACTATAACGGACATGGCATAGTCTATGTAAGACTGCTTGACCTCTTCCTCTATGGGTACTGTGATGATCTCCATGGGTTATGGTGGAATATTATAACCAAAACACACGCTAAGTGAGAAATTATCTATTGGATGCGTCATAGCTTTGCTTTAGATCTATTGCATAATAGTAGGTATTGCGGGCATATTTGCCTGCTATCTTTGGTTAAATTTTGTGTTTTTAACACAGGCAAGAATGCCTGCGCTACGCCCATTCGGTGCATTGTGGAATATTATAACCAAAATTTAACCCAAGAGATCTGTCCTAATATTTTTCAATTGCCAGACCGTCCTAATAAGCTCTGTGGATGTCCGTTTTACAAACTTTATTAGCTCTTCTTTTTCTTTCGTGGCACGTAGCTTTTCTACTTCATAAGCCTTTTCATGAAATTCTCTGTGCATGCTTTCTATTTGTCTTATTACCTCTGCGATCTCTGGTGGATATTGGTCAACATGGGGCCAGATCTCCGAATAAAAACGCTTACCAAAGGCGCATTCTGTGGGAGCTTTGTGCTCAAAGAGCTCTCCCTTCTCTATAGCTTTCTCAAGTTTGGATATGTAAATGTAATGCATTGATAGGATCACATCTAAGTCTCTTATAATGCTCGTCAAAGATTGCATGCTTTTACCTCCTTAATGTATCTGACTCCTTTTGTTTAATTATACTTTTTTTAATGGAGGCGTTTGTTAAGATTCTATGAAAATAGCTGGGGGACTTTATTTGTGCGCCAAAGCCGTAGCTTTTAGGGTTGATAATATAACTATGCTAAGTGAGTGGATAAAAAAACTAAAAGAGGCTTCCCAAGATAGGGCTGTGCTTGTGGAGGGCAAAAGGGATAAGAGAGCCCTTACCAAGTTTGGTGTAAAAAATGTTTTCACCCTTGAGGGCAAAAGGTTTTCAGACCTTCCGGACCTTTTGGAGGGCTACAGGGAGGTTATCCTTCTTTTTGACCTTGACAAGCATGGGGAAAGGATAAACCAAAAGGTAAAAACCCTTTTGGCCTCCGAGGGATATATTTTAATAGAAGGATTTAGAGAGGAGCTCCGCAAGATTGGAATTTTTTATGTGGAGGATTTAGATGGAGAAAAGCTCTGTGTTGACCGCCCTGCTGATACAGGACAGGATCATAAGGTATAACCTTAAAATGCTGGAAATGGCGTTGAAAGAGCTAAGGGCTGATGTTGAAGAGCTAAACTTTTTGGCTGAGGCTTGTCTTTCAACGGAAGAAGAGCTAAAAGGCTACGATCAAGTAATTCAAAGGGTTGAAAAGGACCTTTTTAGCATCATCGGTGAGGTCAC
>JBKBHW010000001.1:0-13817 GCA_046297555.1 Aquificaceae bacterium | reverse complement strand
TAGAGTACCTTTATGACCTTTATGAGGTTTTTAACTTTGAAATAACCTTCCTTTCCAACATTCCAGAAGAACTTTGGAGAGAGGTAGAAAGGTTAGATATACCAAACTCCATAAACTCCAAGATAGAAGATATAGCCAGCCTTCTTGAAGATATACTTCAACATGAAAGGGAAAGTCCAAAGCTTTATGCTATATTGACGCCTTTTAGAGCCTTTTTGGAGGTAATAAGGCAGGCTTTAAGCTTTAACAAAAGGCTTTTTGAATCTAACTTTCAGAAGACTGTATAAGTTCAAGCACCTTTTTTGCCGCAAGTTGTTGGGCTGTCTTCTTACTCTTCCCTTTGGCGGTAGCCCTGTATTCCCTTATGCTGCATTCTACCTCAAAGACTCTGCTATGGTGAGGACCTTCTATGTTAACAACCCGGTAGGTAGGCCTTTCTTTCCACCTCCTTTGAGTTTCCTCTTGAAGCAGCGTTTTATAATCCCTTTTGTACTCATTTCTTTTTACAGATTCTACTATCCTGTTTTTGTAAAGGCTGTAGAAAAGGTCTTTTGTTTTGTCCACAGACCTTCCACAGTCAATGTAGATAGCAGCCCAAAGGGCTTCAAAGGTGTCCGCCAAGAGAGAGGGGCTCACATAGTTGCTTCTTTTTTTGCCCCCCAGAAGGAGGTACATATCCAAGGAAAGCTCCTCCGCCAATTCATAAAGAAACTCCTCGCTTACAAAGTAAGACTTCATCATAGCAAGCTCACCCTCCGAGGCGTTGGGAAACTCTTTTATGAGAAGGTCTACCACAAAAAGGTTTATAAGGGAATCTCCAAGAAACTCTAAGATTTCATAGCTTTTGAGCCCATATTCTCCCGCATAGGATTTGTGGGCAAGGGCTTGCGTTAAAAGATTTTTGTCTTTAAAGGAATAGCCAAGAGCTTTTTCAAGCTCTTCAAAGCTTTTTAAAGAGAAGACAGGCATTGGTTCCACCAAAGCCAAAGGAGTTGGAAAGGGCATAGTTTACAAGGTATTCTATAGCCTTGTTGGGCACATAATCAAGATCACACTCAGGGTCTGGATTTTCCAAGTTTATGGTGGGGGGTATTATGCCCGTCTGCACAGTCTTTGCGGTGGCCACAGCTTCCACAGCACCGGCAGCACCCAAAAGATGCCCTATCATAGACTTGTTAGAGCTTATTTTAAGCTTATAGGCATGTTCTCCAAAAAGCCTTTTTATTGCCAAGGTCTCCGATTTATCGTTCAAAGGCGTGGAAGTGCCGTGGGCGTTTATGTAATCTATCTCTTCTGGCTTTACCTTTGCATCTTCCAAAGCAAGCTTCATGCACATGTAAGCACCTTCTCCATCTACACAAGGGGCGGTGATATGGTAAGCATCATCGGTGGCACCATAACCTACAAGCTCTGCGTATATTTTTGCCCCCCTTGCCTTTGCATGCTCATACTCTTCTAAGACCAGTATGCCCGCACCCTCACCCATTACAAAGCCATCCCTGTCCCTATCAAAGGGCCTTGATGCCTTTTGGGGCTCGTGGTTCCTTGTGGAAAGGGCCCTCATAGAGGCAAAGCCTGCCACGCCGAGGGGTGTTATGGCGCTTTCGCAACCGCCAGCTATGGCCACATCTATATCTCCCTTCTGTATAAGCCTCATGGCATCTCCTATAGCATGATTGCCCGTGGCGCATGCAGACACTACACAGTAATTTGGTCCTTTAAATCCAAAGCGTATGGCCACAAGGCCGCTTGCCATGTTGGATATGCCGTAAGGTATAAAGAAGGGGGAAACCCTCCTTGGCCCCTTCTCCATAAGGACCTTTTGCTGCTCTTCAATGTCCTTTAGACCACCTATGCCTGTGCCTATTATTACACCAACCTTGTAAGGGTCCCATTTACCTTCCAGCAGTCCACTGTCCTTTATTGCCTCTTCGGCCGCCGCCACCGCAAACTTGATAAAATCCGATACCTTTTGAGCATCCTTCTTATCAAAGTACTTTTCTGCCTCAAAGTCCTTTACTTCAGCGGCTATATGTACAGGAAGCCCTATTTCTGCAGGGTCAAACCTTTTTATTGTGTCTACACCGCTTACACCAGCTATTAAATTGGACCAGAACTTTTCTACGCCGGTGCCTATGGGGGAAACTACCCCAAGGCCCGTTATTACCACACGCCTTTTCAAGCTTTTACCTTCTCCTTAAGGTAGTCTATAACATCCCCAACAGTTCTTATCTTTTCTGCGTCTTCATCGGGTATTTCAATGCCAAACTCTTCTTCAAAGGCCATTATGAGCTCTACAACATCAAGGGAGTCTGCCCCAAGGTCTTCCACAAACTTGGCAGAAGGGTTTAGCTTATCTACCTCAACCCCCAGCTGGTCTGCTATGATCTCCTTTATCCTCTGCTCCAAGTCCATCTTTTACCTCCTGGTGGTTATTGTGTAAGTATTATATCACAAAAGTTCCAATACTATGCATGCCTTAGTTTTGGGCATAAGAACCAAGAGAATAATTTGAAGCTAACGCGCAAGAGATAAACCGGTAAACTTCTTGCGTAATTGTCTAAGGTAGCAAAGGCTACTGCCTGCGTAAAATCAAAGATTGCGGGCATGGCCCGCCGGTGCCTACCTACTAACATGCAATACATAGAACAATTTCTCGCTCGGCTTAGAGTGATGTTATTTTTTTAAACATGAAAGGTAAAGATTTTTTGGCTCTTAATGTGGGGCTCCATCTTGTAGGTGGCATAATAGCTGGGCTTTTGGTGGGCTACGCCTTTGATAAGTGGCTTATGGAAGGGCTTTTTAAGGTAAGAACCTTTCCCATAGGCCTTCTCTTTTTCTTTTTTGTTGGCATAATCTCTGGCTTTCTCAACGCTTACAGAGACTTAAAAAGAATTGATTGAGCTTTTCCCTTACATCCTTTGGTATGGAGACAAGCTTGCCCTTTTTCAAGATGCAATGCTTTGTGCTTCCTCTTGCCTTTAAAAGGTCTGAGGATTTCAAAAGGTACTCAAAGGAGAAGGTAAAACGGTCCATATGAGAAAGGCTTAAGCTTATGGTAAACTCCTCATCATAATACAAAGGCTTGAGGAAATCACAGGAGGCGCTAAGTAAGACTACTTCATAGCCCTCTTCCCTTAGCTTTGAATAGGGAAAGCCAAGGGAGCGCAGAAGCTCCCCCCTTGTTTCTTCAAAGTATTTAAAGTAATTGGAATGATGTACTATGCCTTGGGCGTCTGTTTCATAAAACTGCACGCGCCTGCGGTAAGAAAACACAAGAATATTTTAACCAAACCTTCCGGTAATGTAGTCCTCTGTGAGCTTTTGGTCTGGCTTGGTAAAGATCTTTTCGGTGGGTCCAAACTCTACAAGCTCTCCGAGGTACATAAAGGCGGTGTAATCGGAGATACGTGCAGCCTGTTGCATGTTGTGGGTTACGATCACTATGGTTACTTTGCTTCTGAGCTCTACTATCAGGTCTTCTATCTTTGAGGTAGATATGGGGTCAAGGGCGGAAGTGGGCTCATCAAAGAGGAGCACTTCGGGCTCCACCGCTATTGCCCTTGCTATACAAAGCCTCTGCTGCTGCCCGCCCGAAAGGGAGTAAGCATTGACATTTAGCCTGTCTTTTACCTCATCCCAAAGGGCTGCACCCTTTAGGGCTTTTTCTACCGCCTCATCCAAAAGCCTTTTGTTCTTTATACCTCTTATCTTAAGGCCGTAGGCCACATTTTCATAGATGCTTTTTGGGAAGGGGTTGGGCTTTTGGAAGACCATGCCTATCCTCATGCGCACGCTCAGAGGGTCTGTCTTTTTGTCTACAAGGTTTATACCTTCTGGATGCAATACTATCTCCCCTTCATACCTGGCACCCGGATAGAGGTCGTGCATACGGTTGAAGGCTCTAAGAAGGGTGGTCTTTCCGCAGCCAGAAGGTCCTATTATGGCGGTTACCTTCTTCTCGTATATGGGGAAGTTTATGTTTTTAAGGGCATGGTAGCTTCCGTAGTAGAAGTTAAAGTTCTTGACCTCTATCTTTGTGTTTGAAGACCCGGGAGTAGACATCACCTTCCTCTCTTCTAACATTTTAGCAGGATTTACCATTGGTACTTCCTCCTTACTTTGAACCTAAGATAAAAGGCTACGGAATTCATAAGAAAGGCAAGAACTAAAAGTATAAAGCCTGCTGCCGCAGCGTTTGTGTGGAATTCATCTTGGGGCCTTGAGACCCAGTTGAACATCTGTATGGGCAAGACGGTAAAGGGAGACTTTAGCATGCCTATAAAATCCTCCCAAGGGGCGGGGGGCAAAAAGGCTATAAAGGTAAGGGCTCCTACGGTTATAAGGGGAGCTGTTTCTCCTATGGCTCTTGATGCGGCTATTATTAGCCCTGTGAGAATACCACCTGCCGAGTAGGGAAGTATATGATGAAGGAGGGTTTCCCACCTTGTGGCTCCGAGGGCGTAGGCTGCCTCCCTAATAGACCTTGGTATCCTTCTTATAGACTCACGGGTTGCAACCACCACCACGGGCAGCATCAAAAGCCCCAAGGTAAGCCCCGCCGTTAGAATACTTTCACCAAACTTAAATCTGTAAACAAAGACGCCCAAAGCCAAAAGCCCGTAAACTATGGAAGGCACCGCCGCAAGGTTTGATATATTTGCTTCAATTATCCTTGCTATCCTTCCCTTTCCGCCGTACTCTTCAAGGTATATACCCGCTGGAATGCCAAGGACCACAGCCCAAAAGATGGCACCAGCCATAACATAAATGGTACCAACCCATGCGGAAAGTATGCCTGCCTCCTCAGGAAAGCGGGAGGGAAAAGACTTATAAAAGCTTGGGTCTTTTATCCTAACCCAGCCGTCTATCAAAAGGTCTATGCTTACCGCAAAAAGAAAGGTAAGCACCAAAAAGGTGGCAATAAGCCCTACCACTTCAAAGACTTTATCCCTTATCTTTACACCCTTTGTGTAGCTCTGGACATCAAACTCTTTTAGCCTTTGTTGCAGCTCCATGTTAGTACCCTACCACCTTTGATTTGATGTAAACTGCTATGGAGTTAAAGATCAAGGTTATTACAAACAGCACCATGCCTACGGCAAAGATAGACAGGTATTCAAAGGAGTTAAAGGGTAGGTCTCCAAGGGCTACTTGCACTATATAGCCCGTTATGGTTTGGACAGGCTCCAAGGGGCTTGCCGTTATCTGTGGGTACATACCGGCAGCCACAGCCACCACCATGGTTTCTCCTATTGCCCTTGAAAAGCCCAAAAGGTAGGCAGAAAGTATGCCAGACTTTGCCGCCGGCAAAACTACAAAAAGGGCAGTCCTTAGCTTTGAAGCTCCCAAGGCATAAGAAGCCTCCCTCAGATACTGGGGCACGCCCTTTAAAGAATCTTCTACCATGGAAGCCATAAAGGGAAGGATCATCACACCTATGACTATGCCCGGTGATAGGGCGTTCATACCTTCCATATCTATCCCAAAAAGGGAAAGGATCCTTTGGAGAATAGGGGTTAAAAACAAAAGGGCAAAGTATCCATAAACTACGGTGGGCACAGCCTCAAGGAAATCAAGCCAAGGTTTTACCGACTCCCTTACCTTCCAGCTGGCATACTCGCTCAAATATATAGCCACCACCAAGCCCAAGGGCACTGCCACAAGCATAGATATGCCAGCTATTAAAAAGGTACCGTTAAGGAGAGGCCATATGCCTATCTTTTTATCATAAAAGGTGGGAGTCCATTCCTTTTCCGTAAAAAACCTAATTAAAGAGGTGGGAAAGCCACCCCCATCGGGGTGGGTAAAAAACTTGATGGCGTCCACCAGAAGAACCCATATAATGGCGGCGGTCACCAGTATGGAAACCGCTCCCATAAACATAAGGAAGATGTAAACAGCTATGTCAATAGCCTTTTTGGCACCAAGGGATAAGGTCATTGCTTTGCCTCTCTCTTAAGAAGTTCTTCTATCTTAAGTCCTACCTCTGGCTCACCGCCAAAGACTGTTCCCTTCACGCCCTTCTTATAGCGCTCCATGGTCATTTGGTATGCCTTTTCGGGCAGTGGTATGTAGCCCACTTGCTTTGATATTTTTGCAGCATTCTTTATGTAGAACTCTACAAATTCCTTAACCTCTGGCCTTTCCATAGACTTGGCACTTACATATATAAATAGTGGCCTGGAGAGAGGTTGGTACTCACCAGACTTGACCGTTTCCAAGTTTGGAGCTACGCACTTGCCCGTTTTGGGGTTTTGGATCTGTATAGCCTTTATCTTGCCCTTGTTTTCTTCCACATAGGCAAGACCAAAGAAGCAAAGGGCTCCCCTGTTTCTGGCGGCAAACTGCACCAACACATTGTCATCCTCGGAGGCTGTGTAGTCTCCCCTGGAGGACTTTGCCTTTCCTACTACGGCTTCGGTAAAGTAGTCAAAGGTACCAGAGTCGGAGCCAGCTCCACAAAGCTTTATCTCTTCCTTGGGCCAGTTGGGATTAAAGTCAGACCACATAAACTTCTTGCCTTGGGATTCGGGCTTCCATATCTCTTTTAGCTGTTCTACCGTCATACAAGTGGCCCAGTTGTTCTTTGGATTTACCACAACTGCCAAGCCATCATAAGCGACGGGAAGCTCTACATATTCCACTCCGTTCTTCCTACACTCTTCCATCTCCTTGGCAAGTATGGGCCTTGAGGCATTAGATATGTCCGTTTCTCCTCTGCAGAACTTCTTAAAGCCACCGCCAGTTCCAGATATACCCACAGTGACCTTTATGGCGCCCTTCTTTGCCTTTTGGAAGTCCTCGGCCACACCCTCTGTGATGGGGTAGACGGTAGAAGAGCCGTCAATCTTGATAACCTGCTGCGCCTTTGCAGGCACGGACATTAGGGCTATAGCGCCCATAGAAAGGACTGCCGTCTTCAGCATCCTTCTTTTCATTTTACCACCTCCTATAAGGATTTCTCTATAAGTTTACAAGCCAATTGTTAAGATTTGGTTAAGATCTACCAGAAAGAGAGTTTACTTTTTAAGGTGCATCATAGCCCTTGAGCGCACCACGGGATATTTATGTTGGCTAAGGGCTCTCAAAAGCTCCAGTGCCTGTACTCGTAGGGCAGGTTATGAAACTCCTCAAGGTCATAGCCGCAGTTGGGGCAAACCTTGTCCCCCCTGCTTATAACACTCCAGCAAGCGGGACAAAAGTAGTGGATCATTTTAAATACTCTATTATATGCTGGGTGAGAGATTGTTTTTTTGGTATAGGTAGCGCGGGCATCCTTGCCCGCGATCTTTGATTAAATTTTATGTAGCATAGACATTCCTGTCTGTGCAGTGTTTTTTTTGACCACACATGCAAGAATGCCTATGCTACGCCCTATTATGCAAGAAACTTATTGAATTTCTCAACCGGCGTATGTTTTCCGTTTTATAATTAAGACTATGAAAGTTTCCGAGTACATAGAAAGGGGCCTTAAGCATATGGTGGAGGAAAGGCCTGAGGGCTATGCGGAGCTTGGGAAATGCACCTCTGGATGCCATTCGGTAGTCTATTTTATAAAGGGGACGGCGGAGAAGGTTGAAGATATAAAGTTCAAAGCCACCAAGAGATGTAAAAAGCTCTTGGCGGTGGCGGACTTTGCAGCACAAAAGATCAAAGAGAGGGGAAAGGTAGAGCTAAAAGAGGAAGAAGTTCTCAATTACTTCTCTGAAGAGAAAGAGCAGGATAAGCTAAAGGATAGGTTAAACATAGTAAAGGGAGCCCTCGGGCTTTAGAAGAATATAATTAACCTTATGGTAAAGGTAAGGATAAACGGAAGAGAGATAAGCGTAGAGAAAGGTACAACCCTTGGAGAGGTTTTTAAATCCGTTGGTATAGAGAATGCCCTCGGGGCAAAGGCAGGCTCCAAGCTTATAGACCTTTTGACACCCATAAAGGAAGATATAGAAATCACACCAATCTATAAGGAAGACCCAGAAAGCCTTGACATAATGAGGCATACCCTTTCCCACATCCTGGCGCAGGCTCTAAAGGAGATCTACAGCTATGAAAAGGTTCATCTCGGAGTTGGTCCTACCACGGAGGAAGGCTTTTATTACGATGTGGAGGTGGAAGGTCATACTATAAGCGCAGAGGACTTGCCCAAGATAGAAGAAAAGATGAGGGAGATAATAAGGAAAGACTATCCCCTTTTTAGGAAGGAGGTGGAAAGGGAGGAGGCAATAGAAATATTCTCAAGGCTTGGTGAAAGGTACAAGCTGGAGATAATAAGCAGGATAGAACCCACAGATACCATATCTATATATGGGCAGGATGGCTTTACAGACCTTTGCAGGGGCCCCCATGTGCCCTCTACGGGCATGGTAGGAGAGTTCAAGCTTACCCATGTGGCGGGAGCCTATTGGATGGGAGATTCCTCAAGGCCCATGCTTCAGAGGGTGTATGGCATAGCCTTTTGGGATAAGGAGGAGTTGGAGGAGAGGCTTAGGCTCTATGAGGAGGCAAAAAGGAGGGATCACAGGAAGCTTGGAAGGGAGTTGGAGCTTTTCCTAATAGAAGAAGATGTTGGAGCAGGCTTGGTTTTGTGGCTTCCGAAGGGAGCCACCCTTAGAAAGATCCTTGAAGATTACTGGAAGGAGGAGCACATAAAAAGGGGCTACCAGCTTGTATACACACCCCATGTGGGAAATGCCAAGCTTTGGCAAAGGAGCGGACACCTTGATTACTACAGACCCAACATGTTTTCCCCTATGAACATAGAAGAGGAAGAGTACTTTGTAAAGCCTATGAACTGCCCTTTCCATATAGCCATATACAAAAGCAAGGTAAGAAGCTACAAGGAACTTCCCATAAAGCTTGCGGAGCTTGGCACCGTTTATAGGTATGAGATGTCGGGGGTCTTGCATGGGCTTATGAGGGTCAGGGGCTTTACCCAAGATGACGCCCATATTGTATGCACGCCGGAGCAGGTGGAAGAAGTGATAGAAGAGACCTTACAGTTTGCCATAGATATGCTAAGGTCCTTTGGCTTTGAAGACTTTAAGGTTTACATATCCACCAAGCCCGAGGATGCCATAGGCTCCCAAGAGCAGTGGCATCTGGCAGAAGACTCTTTAAAGAAGGCTGTGGAAAAGATAGGCTTAAACTATGAGATAGATGAAGGTGGGGGAGCCTTTTATGGTCCCAAGATAGATGTAAAGATAAAGGATGCCATTGGAAGGCTTTGGCAGTGTTCCACCATACAGTTTGACTTTAACCTTCCAGAGCGCTTTGATATGGAGTATGTGGGACCCGATAACAAACGACATAGACCTTACATGATACACCGCGCCATCTTTGGCTCCATTGAAAGGTTTTTGGGAGTTCTTTTGGAGCATTATGCGGGGCTTTTACCCCTCTGGCTCTCCCCGGTGCAGGTAAAGGTCCTTCCCCTTTCACCGGAAAGGCATGGAGATTACGCAAAGGAGGTGGAGCAAAGGCTAAAGGAGAAGGGCATAAGGGTAGAGTTGGATATGAGAGAAGAAAGGCTAAACGCACGCATAAGAGATGCAGAGCTTCAGAAGATACCTTACATAGTGGTTTTGGGAGATAAAGAAAGGGAAAGCTCAAGCTTGTCGGTGAGGAGCAAAAGGGAAGGGCAGCTGGGAAGCATGAGCTTGGAAGATTTTATTCATATGCTGCTGCAGAAGATAAAGAATAAGGAGTGATGTTAGGAAGGATAGCGGCACATATATCTGGAGAGGACGCAGACTATTTATGGTATGTAAGGGGTATAACCTCTGCCCTTGGTGTGGTTCCAGACTTTTTGTACCTTGAGGAGGAGGGGGTTTTCAGCCTTATGGGCCCATCGGAAGAAGGGCAAAGGGCTATAAGGAAGCATATAAAGGACTTCTTTGAAGAGTTTAACTTTTATAGCCTTTTTGGTAAGGATGACGGCACCTTGGAGAACCTTCAGGAAAGTTATGACCTGCTTTTCGTAAAGTATAAAAGAAAGCTCTTTGGCAGGTCTGTGCCCGAGTGGATCTTGTCTGGAACGGATGGCCTTAGGCTTTGGGTATACAAGGAAGGAGGCAATGTGGATATAAAAAGGGTATGCCTTCCTGTGGATTTTTCCGAAAGGTCTGTAGGGCAGGTGGAGTATACAGAATACTTAAGGGGCTTTTTTAAATTTGATTACGACCTTGTCTACGCCATGAACATGAGCCGGTTTATAAACAAGCTAAGTAGTAAGGACTACACCAAAAGCCTTTCAGACAAAAAGGAAGAGATTATGCAGATGTATACAGACATCTTTGGTGGGAAGGAGCTTAACCTTGTGATCCTTGAGGGCGATCCCTACAGGGAGATGGTAAAGTACATAAACTCTTCCAATTACGACCTTGTGGTAATAGGAAGGAGGGGTAAGGGTATGAGGGAGAGGATAGGGAGCGTTTCCCTTCATATGGTTAGGAGTTTAAAATGCCCGGTAGTTGTCCTGTAAGCACCTTTGCCAAACTTTTCCTTGCACCCTTTTGTCCACCTACCAAGAAGCTTTTCAGAAGCATTTTTAACATAGAAGCCTATGGCTTAGAAAACATACCTTCCGAGCCTTGCATAGTGGCAAGCAATCATAGAAGCCACCTTGACCCACCCGTTTTAAACGCCGTCTTTCCAGAGCCTTTAAAATTCCTCGCAAAAGAAGAGCTTTTTAGGGTGCCTCTGTTAGGCAGGCTTCTTCCCCACATGGGAGCCTTGCCCGTAAAAAGGGGGTCTGGGGACGTAGAGGTTTTGGAGCTTGCCATGGAGCTTATGCACTTTGGCTGTAAGGTGTGTATATTTCCAGAAGGGACGAGGGCAAACCCCGGAGAGTTTTTAAAGCCTAAGCTTGGTGTGGGGCTTTTGGCAATAAAGTCCCAAAAGCCTGTGCTTCCCGTGTACATAGAGGGCACCGATAGGGTATTTCCAAAGGGTGCCAAGCTTCCAAAGTTGGGCTATCCCATAAGGGTCTTTATAGGCAAAGGCAAGGTCTACCACGGTGAAGAAAACTTAAGGGAATACAGAAGGGTGGCAGAGGAAATAATGGAAAGCATAAAGGAGCTTGCCCATGCCAAAGGTGGTATGTATAGTAGGATACCATAACTCGGGAAAGACAACCTTGATAGAGAGGCTAATACCGGAGCTTGAAAAGAGGGGCTATAAGGTGGGCTACATAAAGCATGACCCAAAGGGCCATGGTATTACCGATAAGGAAGGGAGCGATACACACAGGATATTTAAGCTATCAGAAAAGGTTGCCCTACTATCTCCGCAAAGGTTGACCCTTTGGGAAAAGAGGGGGGACGACCCATTAAAGGTTGTGGAGGAGTACTTCTCCGACTGCCATATAGTTCTTCTTGAGGGCTGGAAGTCTTTGGAGGGTGTTAAAAAGGTTGTGGTGGGAGAACTTCAGACGGAAGGCTTTAGAGTGAAAGGGCTTGAGGATTTGGACAGGCTTTTGGATTTTATATTGGGTTAATGTAGACTACAACCTCAGATCTATTGCAGTAGGTAATGCGGGTATCTTTGCCCGCATTCTTTGATTAAATGTAGCATAGACATTCCTGTCTGTTTAATATGCTTTGAACACACAGGCAAGAATGTCTGTGCTACGCCTTATTATGTAAGAAGTCTAATATACCCTCAAATAGCTTTTGGGGCCAATTGGGATCCTCCAAGAATAAAACATGCTTCTTTTCGTATTCTTCCTTTTTTGGAGGCGATGCCATCCCTTCTATCAATTTCTCATATGGGGTCTCGGAAAGTATAAAGGACTCCAGCCTTACCTTATTTCCCAGTTTTTTCTGTATATCTTTGATGGTGATTATTTCCTCATCATCCTTTTCTTGGCCTCCGGCAAACACTATCTTTTCATCCTTTAGTCCTTTTGAATGTTCTAATCCCTTGGGGTCTATGAAAACAATGGTCTGCTCTTGGCCCTTTTTTATCCACATAATAAAATCGGGATAAAAACCTGCCCACTTTAGCTGAAAACCAACTCCGGAAAAAGGATAGTTCCTTAAAAGATATACTTCAAAGGTGTTTTTGTTATCCTTCAAATACCTTTTTAATCCTTTAATAAACTTCTTTTCACTTTCTACCAAGCCTGCGGGTGATATTTTATCTATTTCCCTGCTTTGAAGCAATATGGGCACATAAAGGGAGCCATCAAAGTAAATTCGCGGTAATGTTCTTTCATCCTCTTTGAGCAATTTTTCTAAATTTTCTGCCAAATTCCTTATTTCATTGACTATATCCTTCTTTTCTTTGTTTATCCTAACTACATAACCTTGCCTTTCTTGGGAGATAGTGTGTAGTGGTAATCCTTTAACACTGGAATAGTGTAAGTTTTCCGTTTCAAATTTCTTTGCTCTTCTCCTGTAAAAAAGGTCAATGTATTTTTTTATAACCAACAAGGCTATATCTTCCAGTTTTTCTAAGTCCTTTATATCTTCAGATGGTAAAAGGACGGTGTATTTACCATACAAAAGGATGGTTTTTAGCACCTCATAGTCAAAAACCAAGTTCGAATAATTTCTTTGCATCTTAAATTCAAGTATCTCTTGATATATCCTTTGCCAATGAATCATGTCTATGTCGGTAAATCTCCATTCTCTGCCCTCTGGCTTTATTTCCATTGATTCTCCACTATGCACTAAAACCTTTGGCAGAAGGTCAACTCTGTAGTGGATCTTATCATCGGGCTCTAACTCTATAATCTCCTCCTCTTCAAACTTTTTGTCTTGTCTTGGTTCAAGGATATAAAGCTCTTTCCATTTGTCCTCATGTTGTGTTTTTATAGGTATTTCAATAACCTCAAATTCTACCTCCTCTTTCTTTATTGCCTCCAAGAATTTTTTTAAATAGTTTGCCTTTATTCCATAAACATTGAGCCTCTCTAAGAGTTTGATGGGCAAAGGATCGCCGATTCTTTTTAAGGACATACCCTTGCCCTTTAGCCTTACCCCTCTACCAAATAGTTGGATAATCTGTGGCCCTTGCCCTTTACCAATATTCAAAAGTCCCATAGAAGATACGCGCCAAGTATCCCAACCCTCAATAAACTTCTTTGAGCCAATGAGAATATTTATTTTTGAATTCTCTTTTTTAATCTCATCAAAAAGGGAGCCATGCAATGAGTCTTGCTTGACTTCAATCCCAATTTTCTCTAATTCTTTTTTGAAACCAGAAACATCACCGATATTTATAACCCCAAAGTATAGGCTATCTTTTGTTTTTAATCCCAGTTCTCCCTTGGCATTTTTCAATTCATATATTTCAAGGCTTCCCCTTCCGTTAAAAACCCTCTTATAAAGGTCCTCAAGGTCAAAGCCCTTCTTTTTTAAGTATTCAAACCTGTCTTTGAAGATATCATTACCCTTTTCATCTTTTAAACCCGTTTGACCATCTAAAATATCTTTTATCAATTCATTGACCCACCCATCTTTATTCTCTATCCCTTCTTTTATAAACTTCACAATTTGGATAACATCCGATTCTTCCTCCTTTCCGGAAACCGTTGTGCCCACAAAGATCCAAAGAGGCTTTTCAATGTTATATTCCTTTGCCAATTCTGTATTCTCCTCATAAACAAGGATTTGTTCATAAAAGGAAAGAAGATTGGCAACAAACATCAATTTTGAAAATTCCTCATCGGATATGTCCTTTTTAGGTTCTACATTTAAAATGGAAAAATCCTTTCCGTATCCATCAAGGTAAAAGTATTTGTAGGAATAATCAAAGATGATTGATTTTGCATATTCTTCAAGTATTTCAGGTTGCTTTTCACTTAAAATTTGTCC